>CAWHGA010000038.1:0-290965 GCA_963828705.1 uncultured delta proteobacterium | reverse complement strand
CATTCCCAGACAGGATCTCAAGTCAAAGGCCTTGGCCAAATGTACCCTGTGTTTCGACCGCATCACCAACAACATGCCACCCGCCTGCGTCAAGTCCTGCCCTACGGGTGCCCTGGTGTTCGGTGAGCGCAAAGAGATTGTCGAAATGGCGAAAAAGAGGGTCGATGAACTGAAGGTTGCCTATCCCAAGGCCAAGGCCCTCAACCCCGAGGAAGTTCGAGTGATTTACATCGTTACCGACGATCCGAAAAAGTACCACGCCCATGCTGCGGGATGATTTTTCTCTGCAACAAAGCTAAACCGTCGGCTGCCCCCAGTGTGCAAGCGGGGGCAGCCCTCTGCTGACGTCCGTTCACAACATGCCGTAGGCCCGCCGACCAATCCGTTGGAGAGAATCGATGAATCCGGCCACCAGCGAGCAAACTTCCGAAGTTGCAGTAGCAAGAATTTCTAAAGCTCTTGAGCACCTGCGTGAAGAGATCCATCCCATCGAGAGCGTCCTACAGGCCTTCGAACCAGTTCTTATCGAGAAAGCACGCATCAGGACCGAGTTGGCACCCTCCACGGATGATCGCATCGAGCCCACCCGACCCGAATCGTTTTGAGAAGGGGGTGCCTCTCGCCTCCCCGGGTTGCTCATCGACTTTCCTCACGATCTTTGGCGGCAGGCCGCTGACCGACTCATCCCGGCCATGGAAAAAGGGTTCCCCAAACTCAAGGAAGCACTGCAAGTTACCGGACGTGCATTGGCAAAAGGTCAACTCAATCCACAGCACTATCTCAAAGCCGCAGCCGGGGGACAAAGTGAGGTGACCCAAGCGCTGGCTGCAGAGTTAGGAATTGATCCGCGATCTCTGGGTTTCATCCTGGGACAGATCATGAAACCGTTGGTTGAGAATCTGACCGATTCGCTACGCTCACTTATCGCTGACCTTCGATGGCAGAAGGGGTACTGCCCCATCTGTGGATCCATGCCGGAACTGGCGTACCTCAAGGGAGAAGAGGGGCAACGGTGGTTGAGGTGTTCTTTTTGCGGATACGACTGGCGCTATTTGAGGCTTGCCTGCCCTTTCTGCGAGAAAATAAGGACCAAGAGTCTCTGCTCATCTACTACATCGTGGGCAGGGAGCAGGAACGCGTGGAGGCCTGCCGGAAGTGTGACAGATATGTCGTCAGCATCGACCTTCGCGGACGCCTTGATGAGGCTGTGCTTGAAGTGGCCGCCTTGGGTATGGTGCACCTGGATGTAATTAGCCAGCAAAAAGGGTTCGCTTCCCGTAGCCGTATGCGCCTGGAATATCGTCTCAGGGGAAGACATCACCTCCTCCCTGGCAGAAGTCCAATCAAAGAAATTGGCCAGCTAAACCGGAAACAACCAGAATATCATCGGTGCGAGCCTCTTGCAAAACCATTCGGTTCCTGGTTCGATACCTCACCACGAACCCAAATACAGCATGTTACGGATGCAGAAGGCCGTTCGTCCTGAGCAAGGTATCGAAGGGGTTCGTGTATAGAGCCAGTCCCTGACTTGCGTGTCTCAATCTGTTTTCCCACCTGTTTTTCCCTGATCAACCAAGACACACTGCATCGGTAGAACAAGGGTTGGAGGAAATCTCCATTAAGAATAATGTAGACTTCATTATGTCATAGCTGACATAACATGAGTGCTGAAGCTGCTTCTTTGCAGTCCTGCACGGCTGTCAGCGGTGTCTTCTTGAGCATGGTGGCACTTCTTCCCTGATGCAGCTCGTGTTCAGAACAAGGAGAACAAGAAATGGATTTCAAAACGGTGGTTACGACTTGCCCCTACTGTGCAGTCGGCTGTGGGATGGTACTTGAAGTCCTGAAAGGTCGTATTGTCCAGACTCTGCCCTCGAAGACCAGTCCCACCAATAAAGGAAGACTTTGTATCAAGGGCTGGAACGTCCATGAGTTCATTCAGCATCCTGACCGGCTGAAAACGCCGCTCATCCGGGAAAATGGAAGATTCCGAGAAGCCTCCTGGGATGAAGCCCTAGGCTATGCCGCAAGAGAGCTGCGCCGGATCAGGGAAACTCACGGTCCGGGCAGCATCGGTTTTCTGACATCAGCCCGCTGCACCAACGAAGAGAATTATATTCTGCAGAAATTCGCCAGGACCGTCATCGGCACCAACAACGTCGATCATTGCGCACGCCTCTGACATGGCCCTACGGTGGCAGGTCTTGCCGTCGCTTTTGGAAGCGGTGCGATGACGAATTCTTTCGATGAGTTGGAGGATGCCAAGTGCATCTTTGTAATCGGCTCCAACACTACGGTCGCCCATCCGGTAGCGTCGACACGACTGATGCGAGCCAAGGCCAAAGGCAATATGCTGATCGTAGTCGATCCAAGGAAAACCCATCTCGCCAGATTAGCGAGCATCCATGTGCAACACCAACTGGGATCGGATGTGGCCCTTCTCAACGGCATGATGCACGTGATCTACAAGAACGGCTGGCACGATCAGGCATTCGTCGAGGAGCGTACCGAAAACCTGGCGGCGCTCATCGAAATGATCGAGAAGTATCCGCCCGAACGAGCCGCTGAGATCACCGGTGTGGACGCCTCGACTATCATCAAGGTGGCCGAGCACTATGCCAAAGCGGAGACCAGTTCCATCGTCTACTGTCTGGGCATCACCCAGCACTGGACGGCGGTGGACAACGTCAAGAGCCTCGCCAACCTGGCCATGCTGTGCGGCCAGATTGGAAGGCCATCCACGGGAGTCAATCCGTTTCGCGGCCAGAACAACGTGCAAGGGGCGTGTGACATGGGAGGTCTTCCCAACGTCTATCCCGGCTATCAGGCGGTTACGGTCCCCGAGAATCAACAGAAGTTTGAAGCCGCTTGGGGAAAACCGATGCCTTCCAACATCGGACTCACCATTCTGGAAATGATGCAGGGGTGCTGCGATGGCAAGATCAAAGGAATGGTCGTTCTCGGAGAAAACCCGGTGGTGAGCGACCCGGATTCCAATCACGTCAGGCATGCGCTGGAATCTGCCGAATTCTTCATGGCTATCGACATCTTCCCGACACCGACCACCGCGCTCGCTCACCTGGTCCTGCCGGCCGCATCGTTTGCCGAGGTCGACGGCACCTTCAGCAACTCCGAGCGCCGCGTGCAGCGGGTGCGGAAAGCCATCGATCCGATTGCTGGCAAGACCAACTGGCAGATAATCCAGGAGCTGGCAACGCTTCTGGATTATCCATTGCACTATGGTTCTGCAGAGGAGATCTTTAACGAGATGGCTGGTCTTACCCCTTCGTACGCCGGCATACGTTATCCTCGTCTGGACGGCAACGGCCTCAACTGGCCTTGCCCGACCGAAGATCATCCGGGAACGCCCATCCTGCACATAGGCAAGTTTAGTAGAGGACGCGGCCTGTTTCATGCCGTCGAATACAAGCCTCCCGCGGAAGTGCCGGATGACGAATACCCGTTCTGGATGACCACCGGAACGGAATATGCCCACTACCTCACGGGGACCATGACCAGACGCTGCAAGACCCTGGACCGCGAAATGCCGGAACTGCTAACCGATCTCAATCCGGAAGACGGAGAGCGCTTGCGGATTGCGCATGGCGAATACATTCGGGTCAGCAGTCGTCGAGGGACCCTCGTCTCCAAGGTGCAGCTGACCGATAGGGTAAAACCGGGAATGATCTTTATGCCGCTCCATTTTGAGGAGGCCATGGCCAATCTGCTTACCAATCCGGCCATGGACCCCATCAGCAAGACTCCGAGAATACAAGGTGTGTGCGGTAAAATTGGAAAAGGTGGCATGACTCGACCACAAGCTGGCTGTCTTGCAGGCCATTGAAGGTCCCAGGGTGCTTTGCGGGCACTCTGGTAACCTACGAAGCGGGACGGGTGTGCGGTGTTCGCTTCAAGCGACATCGTCAAAAGTCAACGGACACTCAACTTTAACACCAACACACCGAGTGCAGGAAGCCCGGTCAGACAAATTCGCTCCAGCAGCACATTTGTCTGACCGGGCCAATAGGGTCGGGCTCCATCGATTTCACAGCTTTTCGATCTGGACAGCGCAGGCTTTATACTCTGCCGTCCATGACACTGGGTCAAACACTGCGTTGGTCAGCCAATTGGCGCAGGTCTCTCGGAAATGAAACGCCATCCAGACCATCCCCGGCGGGACCTCAGGTGTCACCCGAGCCTTGACGATCACCGCGCCGCGCCGCGATTTAACCCGTATCTTCTCATTGGGTTGAATTCCCATGGTGCTCGCATCCTGCAAGGAGATGTCGGCGGTCTCTTCTCCAAGCAGATCATTCAAGCCCTCGCAGCGCCCGGTCTGGGTTCGGGTATGATAATGATAGAGCCGTCTCCCAGTTGAGAGCGTGAACGGATATTCCATATCCGGTACTTCTGCCGGAGGGGTCCAGTCCGCCGGCTTAAATCTGCCCCGACCGCAGGTGAAATCCCCGCCCTTATGCAAAAAGCAGGTTCCCGGGTGTTCTTCGTGAGTGCACGGCCATTGAAGCCCGTCATTTTCGAGCCGGGCGTATTTGATTCCCATAAGGCCAGGAGCCAAAACGGAAATCTCGTTATCCCAGAGTTCCTGAGCGCTGTCGGATGACCAGTCATGCCCCATCCGCTTGGCAATCTGTTTGAAGATCCACCAGTTCGGCCGTGCCAATCCAGGTGGTGGGCTGGCGGTCCGTACCCGGTTAACCCGGCGTTCACTGTTGGCGAAGGTGCCGTCGTTTTCACTCCAGGCCGCGGCAGGGAAAATCACGTGCGCAAACCGGGTGGTTTCCGTTGGAAAAATATCCTGGCAAACGAGGAATTCCGCGGAAGAAAGTTCGTGCTCAACTTTTCGGATATCGGGCTCGGAATTGGCCAGATTCTCACCGAAAACATAGAACCCCCTGATCTTTTTGCTGACAAGACCTTCCATCATCTGCGGCATTGTCAACCCAATCTGTCCTGAAAGCCCTTTGACCCCCCAAGCTTTTTCAAATTTTTCACGGGCCTCCGGGTTTACGACAGCCTGATATCCGGGAAATACATTCGGCAGGGCTCCCATGTCGCATGCACCCTGGACGTTGTTTTGCCCCCGCAACGGGTTCACACCGCCGCACTCCATCCCCATGTTCCCCAGCAGCATCTGGAGATTGGCCACGCTCAATACATTGTTCACGCCGCACGTATGCTCGGTAATCCCCAGCGTATAACAGACCATCGCCGGTTTTACCGCTGCAAGACGTCTCGCAGTGTCGCGGATGGCTTCGGCGTCGATGCCGCAGATACCGGCCGCACGTTCCGGCGGGTAGTCCATGACCTTTTCCTTCAGCTCATCGAAACCGGTTGTGCATGATTCCACAAATCGCCGATCATAGAGGTCTTCCGTGATGAGCACGTGCATGATGGCATTGAGCAAGGCAATATCGCTGCCGACCTTCAACGGCAGATGGAGCGTGGCGAAATCGCAGAGCTTATGCTTGCGCGGATCAACGACAATCAACTGCGCGCCATTATGAACCGCGTTTTTGATAAACGTGGATGCCACGGGATGGGCCTCTGTCATATTGGACCCGATCACCATAAACATTTTCGCTTTGGCAAATTCGCCGAATGAATTGGTCATAGCACCTGAACCGAACGAGGTCGCCAGTCCGACGACCGTTGGCGCGTGTCAGGTACGGGCGCAGTTATCGATATTGTTCGTACCGATAACCGCGCGAAACAACTTCTGCATCTGGTAGGAGTCTTCATTGATGCTGCGGGAGGAACTAACCCCGGCAAGGGCATCAGGGCCACTTTGCGCAATAATTTCCTTAAATCGTTTTGCGACCAGTCTAGTCGCCTCGTCAAATGAGGCTTCCCGGAAACGACCGTTTTCTTTGATCAGCGGTGTCTTCAGCCGCTCTTCAGAATAGATGAAATCAAACCCATACCTTCCTTTGACGCACAGCCGGCCTTTGTTGGGCTCGGCATCCTCGACGCCGGTCACTTTGACGATCCTGCCGTTCTTGACATGAAGCAACTGCTGGCATCCGACGCCACAGTAAGGGCAAGTGGTTCGAATCTTTTCCTCCACTTCCCAGTTGCGCCAGCGCAAACCCGATTTCTTCTCGACCAGAGCGCCTGTGGGGCATAGTTGGATGCACTCGCCGCACGAGACGCATTTGTCGCTGTCGTATGAAATCCGTTTCCCATCCGGTTCTTCAGATACCGAAAGAGCGAAATGCCCCTGAATTTCCGTGCAGGCGCCTACGCAGCGAAGGCATGACACGCAACGCTCCGGCCAAGATTTAAGGAAGGTCGTGGTGTATGGAGCGGTGAATTTTGAGGTCGGTGCTGGCGCTTCAACTCCGGTAATGCCATGTTCATAAACCAGGTCCTGCAACAGGCACTCACCCGCTTTGTCACAGATTGGGCAATCCAGCGGATGATGGACCAGAATGGACTTTAGCACCTCCTGGCGAATGGAAAGGAGACGGTCCGATTGGGTAGTCACCGACATGCCATCCGATACGGGCGTCTCGCAGGAAGACACGGGCGTTGCATTCCCCTCGACTTCAACAACGCAGATCCCGCAGGACCCTATAGGTTTTAATCTTTCATGAAAGCAAAGCGTTGGAATCCTGATTCCTGCGCTTTTCGCCGCCTGGAGGATGGTGCTCTCCTCGGGTGCCGAAACCTCCCTGCCGTCGATCGTCAACTTAACCATTGCCATTATGGTTTCTCCCTTGCCATGATTTCTTTGGGCTTCGCATTATGCCAGAATTGGCATATCGAATACCACCTGCCCTGTTGAATGTCAACGGTAAGGTGAGGTGTTCCCACGGTCGCGTCCAAGCCTGAGTCTCAGGCGAAGGAATCCTGCGGCTCAAGGACAGGTGAACCGGGCTGACTCGCTGCGTTAACCTTGTGAAGTATTGTGCAATTCTGGCTTGCAGAACCCATTGGTTTGGTGTATCTGGCGATATGGGAATCATGACATAATGCAATTGCGTGGGTATAAATCGATTCCATGGAGGTGGCACGATATACGATGCATATCGGTGAATACAGTTACGACGAATTCCTCCGGTTGGTTGCTTCCTTTCATGGCAACGTGGCACCCGGAGTGGTCGTGGGCGGCTTCATGGTGGAACTGGCCAGGCAATCCCTGCCGGAAGGAGTGCTCTACGACGCCATTTGTGAAACCAGTGCCTGCCTGCCCGATGCAATTCAGCTCCTGACCCCCTGCACGGTGGGCAACGGTTGGTTGCGGATCATCAACCTGGGCCGTTACGCCCTGAGCCTGTATGACAAGTACCAGGGCAGCGGCGTGCGCGTCTCTGTGGATGCAAGAAAGATCGAAGCCTGGCCGGAAATCACAAGCTGGCTGTACAAATCCAAACCCAAGAAGGAGCAGGACAAGGAAAGGCTTCTGGAAGAGATCAGGGAAGCCGGTCCAGAGATTCTCAGCACCCATGCCGTTCAAGTCCGTTCGCGATACATTGGGAAACACAGTCGCGGCCCTATATCGGTTTGTCCGCTCTGCGATGAACCTTACCCGGCTCACGATGGCGGCATTTGCCGCGCGTGTCAGGGGGAGCTGCCCTATGAACCGGGTGGAGCCGCGAGTTGCGTACCGGTCCAGTGCGACGCTCATAGCGTGCAGCCTGAACCTCACGGCATGCACGATGGGATGACGGTTGGTGGCGATACCACTCAGGTGCCGCATCTGCGGGTTGTGTCTGCGAAAGATGCGGTAGGGCGGCGTACTCTCCATGACATGACCGAGATCATCCCTGGGCAAAGCAAGGGCCCCGCCTTTCTTGCCGGTCATGAGATCACCGTCGGAGACCTGTGTCGGCTGCAGCAGATGGGACGTGAGCGGATCTACGTGGTATCCGATAGCAGCCAAGATCCCCAATGGGTCCATGAAAACGAGGCGGCCCTGGCTTTTGCCCAAGCCATGGCCGGTGAAGGGGTGAGCTTTCAGGGACCGCCCCGGGAGGGCAAAATCGATCTGGTGGCAGACCGTGACGGTGTGCTGGTGGTGGATGAGGAGCGCCTGGAACGATTCAATCTGATCCCCGGGGTCATGTGCGCCAGCCGCCGGAGCTATACGGTGGTGAGCCACGGCCGCGGGTTGGCCGGCACCCGGGCCATACCCCTGTTTCTTCCCCGTAACGAATTCCACAAAGCGATGGCGGTTCTAGCGATGGCCCGCTCTTCCAGGTCATGGCCATGCAGCCGGCCTGGGTCGGTATCCTGGTGACGGGGAGCGAGATTTTCCAGGGGCTGGTCGAAGACAAGTTCATACCCATTATCAAGACCAAAGTGGAGCAGTTTCCGTGTGAAGTGGTACAGGCCCTGATTGTACCCGATGACCGCCGTGCCATCCGCGACGGGATTCGGGAGCTCCTCGCCGCCGGCGCCGACCTGCTGGTGACCACCGCCGGTCTCTCCGTGGACCCTGATGACGTTACCCGCCAAGGGCTCATCGATGCCGGGGCCACCGATCTGCTCTATGGTGCCCCCATTTTGCCGGGCGCCATGACTTTGTTGGCACGAATCAGGTCGATTCCAATCATCGGAGTGCCGGCCTGTGCTCTCTATTTCAAGTCCACTAGTTTTGATCTGCTGCTCCCACGGTTGCTGGCACGACTGCCCATCACGCGACGCGACTTGGCCAGGATGGGACACGGTGGGTACTGCCTGGCCTGTAAATCCTGCACCTTTCCCAAATGTCCGTTTGGCAGATGACAGGTGAAAACAAAGTATTCACGAATGCCGCGGTGAGTTCGGTGATCGGGAGCTCTGCAGTAGAATCTGAATAGAACAGGTGCATGGCCAAGTTGGAAAAAGCCATTTGGTGGTTGCAGTGATTGACCAGAGCAAAACGAGGAGGACCCATGGGAGTTAAGATCACCATAGATGGGCGCGAGATGGCGGTGGATGACGGCAAGACCGTCCTGGAAGCGGCACTGAATGCGGGAATTGCGATCCCCAACCTGTGCTATCATCCTTTTCTCAAACCAGTGGGTTCCTGTCGAGTATGCGCGGTAGATATCGAAGGACAGCGGGGGCTGGCAGCGTCGTGCACGACTCCGGCCGAGGACGGCATGGTGATCCATACCCAAACGCCCCGAGTCCTGGAGTATCGCCGCGAAATGCTGCGGCTCATCCTGCAGGACTATCCCGGGGACTGCCGGGAGTGCCCGCGAGACTCGAAATGTGAACTACAGGATGTGGTTCGGCAGGTGGGCCTTGATTTGCCGTCGGGCAAGATGGTGGAAAACCCGCGGCCAAAACTCCCCGGTGGACCGTTTTTTGACCGTGACTACAACTTCTGCATCCGCTGCGGCCGCTGCGTGCGCATCTGTCACGAAGTGCGGGGTGCGCAGGCCATTGTCTTCCGGGAAGTCAACGGCCAGCAGGAAGTGGGGACTCCTTTCAACCGTCCCCTGGAAGAAGTGGGATGCCAGTTCTGCGGGGCGTGCGTGGATGTGTGCCCCAGCGGGGCACTCAGCGAAAAGATGGCGGATGGGGCCTGGCGGCAGGGCGGAGAGATCAAGGAAGTCACCAGCATCTGCCCGTACTGTGGCGTTGGTTGCCGCTTCATCTTTGAGGTCCAAGACGGGCGCATCCTGCGCGAACGGCCCGATCCCAACGGACCGGCCAATCGCGGCCAGGCCTGCGTCAAGGGACGCTTCGGGATCGCCGGGTTCATTCACCATCCCGATCGTCTGACCCAGCCGCTCATCAAGCAAAACGGTGGGTTTCGAGCCGCCTCCTGGGAGGAGTCGACGGAACTGGTGGCCCGCAGGCTATCGTCTTATCAGCCCCATGAAATCGCGGTGGTGGCCTGCGCCCGCGCCACCAACGAAGACAACTACGTGCTGCAGAAGTTCGCCCGGGGGGTGCTGAAGACCAACTCCATTGACTGCTGTGCCCGTATCTGACACTCGCCATCCGTAGCAGGTTTGCTACGTTCCTTCGGCAGTGGCGCCATGACCAATTCCATTGCGGACATCGCTCAGTCGCAGTGTATCCTGGCCTACGGCACCAATACCTCGTCCAACCATCCGGTGATCGGTACTCAGGTGCGCCGGGCAGTGACGGCCGGGGCCAAACTCATTGTGGTGGACCCTTTCAAAATCCCTCTGGCTCGTTATGCGCACCTGTACCTTCAGCCCAAACCCGGCACCAATATCCCGCTGCTGCTGGGGATGGCCCGAGTGATAATTGCTGAAAAGCTCCACGATCAGGCTTTCATCCAGGAGCGTTGCGAGAATTTCGAGGCATTCCGGGCCTCCCTGGAACCCTACCATCTGGACTACGTATCCGAAGTGACCGGGCTCGAGCCCGAACTGATCGTTCAGGCGGCCTGCATGTATGCCTCCCACAAGCCGGCGGCGATCCTTTACGGTATGGGGATTACCCATTTCGCCTGTGGTACTGAAAATGTCATGACGGTCGGCAATCTGGCGATGCTCACCGGCAATATCGGGAAACCGGGTAGCGGCGTGAACCCCTTGCGTGGTCAGAACAATGTCCAGGGGGCCTGCGATATGGGCGGGCTTCCCAATGTGTTTCCCGGCTATCAGCCGGTGACCGATGCGGCAGTACGGGAAAAATTCGAAGCGGCCTGGAAGGTGAGCGATCTTCCCGCTACCGTGGGGCTGACCATTCCACAGATGTATGATGCGATTGACCGCGGCGAAATCAAAGCGCTTTACATCGTGGGCGAAAACCCGGCGCTTACGGAACCGGATCTGGCCAAGGTGCGACGCTGCCTGGAGAAAGTCGAATTCCTGGTCATGCATGACATCTTCCCGACGGAATCCACCATCTATGCCGATGTGGTGTTTCCGGCGGCGGCGGCCATGGAGGGGGAGGGAACCTTCAGCAACACCGAACGCCGGGTGCAGTGGCTTAACCAGGTGGTGACACCGCCCGGCGACGCTCGCCCCAACTGGTGGATTGTCGGGGAGGTGGCGAGACGGTATGGGGGCTGCTGGTTTTGACTATGCTTCAGCAAAGGATGTTCTGCGGGAAATTAACGCACTGACCCCGAGTTTTGGCGGGCTCACCCCGGAACGTCTACAACAAGGTGGGCTACAATGGCCTTGTCCGGACACCAACCATCCGGGGACACCTATCCTGCACAAGGACCATTTCACCATCGGCAAGGGCCAGTTCATGCTCACCCAATACCGACCACCGGCCGAGCTTCCCGATGAAGAATACCCCTATCATTTGTCCACCGTCCGACGGTTGTTCCATTATCACACCCGTACCATGACCGGCCGGGTGCCTGGGCTCAATCAGCTCATGGACCGCAATTGGATGGATATTCATCCGGTTGATGCGGAACAGTCAGGCGTTGCCACTGGGGACAAGGTGCGGGTCACTTCCCGACGCGGTTCCGTCGAAGCTTTTGCCAGAATTACCGAGAACTGTCGCCAGGGGATGGTCTACATGGATTTCCACTTTGCCGATTCCCCCGTGAACTTCCTGGTCAATCCGGTGCACGATCCCATCTGTCATGTGCCGGAATTCAAAGCGGCGGCGGTGAAGATCGAAAAGGTGGGCAAGAAAGCATCTGGCTAGAGAATTGCGAATCATCTTATCGAATCGAAACACCAACTCTTCTCGTCAAGACCAACAGTGGCCATCACCGCCATCCGGGATTGCAACAAATTGTATACAGTCAAAGGTTTAGACCTTCCCCGCAAGGCCCAGGCAGGTTAACAAAATAGCTGGACCTTCACCACGAACCGATCGACATGCCAATCCTGGCAGAAACCGCAGGAAACCGCGGAGGACGCTCGCAGGTCTCCTGTCGCCGTAGTCCGGATAACGGTTGGCAAGAATTGTGCTAGGATGGCTTTGGTCCTGACTCTCTCCGCCAGACATGTGCACCAATGCCGGCGCAGGAATGGTCACAACCCAACGCCCACAAGACTATTCGGAATCAGTATGACCATGAACAATCCCACGCCTCCAGCCGCCAAAACCGACTATCAGATTCTGGGACTCAAGCCAGGCTGCAGTGCGCAAGAACTGCGAACAGCCTACATGTCACTGGTAAAAAAATGGCATCCTGACCGCATTCTCAATGAACCTGCGGCAAAATTTGCCGCCGAAGAAAAACTCAAGGCCATCAACGCGGCATATTCCCGTCTTCGCAAGAACGCTTCCGGGCAACCTGTCCAGGGAGATCCCGAGCCGGCTCAACCCAAGAGACAACCGTCGCAAGCGGCTCCCCCCAGGCAACGACACCGCAACCCAAGCAAAGACATGTCCTGGTCCAGCCATTTGCGGGTGAATTTGGCTGCCGCATTTCACCGCTTCCTTTCGGACCGGTTGACCTTAAGACCTTTTCGCCACTCCTGGGCGCGCGCGGCAGCCGTTCTCTGCGCCCTGACACTCTTGCTGCTGCTGTGGGTGGATGCCCGTCACCTTTCCTTGCTGGAGGATTGGTCGCTGTTTGTCTCCACTGACCACAAGAAAGCACCCCCACCGATGATCACAGCAGAGACAAAAGCTAAAAAGCCAGCTCAAGAGCTCTCCTCAGAAGTCATTCATCCAGCAGCATCGCCACTGACGGAGCGGCCGCCCATCCAACCTCCTCGACAAGGACCACGCCGACCACCCGGGGGGTTGGCTGAAGCGAAGCCGCACTTCACCCTCGGTTCCCCCAGGCACGAAGTGCTCAAAATCCAGGGGCAACCGCACCGGGTCAATGGCCAGACATGGGTCTATGGTCTGTCGGATGTGGCTTTTAGGGAGGGACGTGTCTCGGGCTACAACAATTTCGACGGATCCCTCAACGTCAGGCTATTGCCATTGATGCCGATGCCCGCCGGCCAACGCCCAACCGCGTTTACCATTGGCGCCCACAAAGACGAAGTGCTCTACGCTCAAGGGACCCCAACTCGGGTTGAGGGCAACAAATGGTATTACGGCTTGAGTGAGATCACCTTCAAAGATGGGAAGGTCTTTGCCTTCAACAACTTCTTCAATTCCTTGAAGGTCAACATGCAACCGGCCGAGGCATCTCGCCCGAAGATTTCCTCCCATGGGTTCTCCATCGGCTCAACTCAGGATGAAGTGCTGGCCAGTCAGGGGACTCCTACCGGCGTTCAGGCCAATCTCTGGTCCTATGAGCTATCCGATGTCTGGTTTCATGACGGTAGGGTACGTGCAGTGAATGACTTCTCTCACGTCCTAAAGTTCCAAGCCCCGGATTCGCCACCTTGACCTCCAGTCCCATTTCCGTGCCTCCCCGCCTGGCGGCATGATCCTGCACACCGAAGGGATCTTCGGCAGTTTCGAGGGGCAATTGCCAGCGAACGAATTGGTCAATTCCTGGCTTGTGGGCCGGTGGTCAGAAACCACTCCCGGCAGTTGCCACTGCCAGCCGAGACAGGCTACTGCAAAACCGAACTGCTTGCTCTGGTGTCAGCAATCGAGCTGACCTCACACATCTGCCTGACCACGGACCACAGTCCATTACGTTATTTTTTTGACATTACATGCTGTAAAATATTTTGACAGTCGGGGTTTTGCCGCGTATTATTTTATGGGGACTTACCGGCACCAGTCCGCCGGCTTGTCGTGGCACCAGTCAAAAGCACCGTTAGCGTCTTCACCACCTTGCATCCATGCATGAAAGGCTCTCTTTGTGCCATGGAAAAATTGCCGCTAGAAATTGGTTCACCAGTTTTTATTCAATTGATGGAGAACAAGTCTGTCAAGGCCAGGTCTGCAGTGATCGGGGCTCGGCATGGAGATTTCCTTATTATTGAAGATCCTGTGGTCCATTTATCGGATCGACTTTTTTCCAAGATGACTGGTGAGATACTCTGTCAATATCTTCATGAAGGGGAACTATATGAGTTCACCAGCAAGATACGTTATTTTGGCAAGGAAGGCTTTGCTGTAATTGATTATCCGGAACAATATCGGATTACGCAATTGCGAAAATCCCACAGGATACACGTCAACATTGAAACCAGAATCAAGGTCCCAAGAGAACGCGATATTTACACAGGTACTATGATAGATATTAGTTCTGGTGGTTGTCAGCTCACTGTACCCACTATCCTTTTATTGGCGAAAAACTCTGAATGTTTATTAGGCTTCACACTCCCGGACAATACCCATATCGATGAAATTAAGTGTCTGATTAGAAACTTGAAGATTGATAAGCGCAGCAACTCAACTGAGGTCGGTTTTGAGTTTGTTCAAGAACAAGAGCCCTTGGAGGGTATCATTCGTTTTTGCCGATTCTGCATGTTCTTCGAAGTATAAATAATCGACCGTAATCCGTTTGGGTGCAGCTGTTACGAAACAGCGACACCCGGTAGGGGCAACCGCCGGTCGCCCCTACGCAAAACCAGGTGGCAGCATCTCGCGGTCGTTGTTCTGAAAGAACCGCACCCAGTCCATTTGACTTTGGTCTTTGCCTGGTATCCCCGGCATTTGGTGCGCGTACCGCACGAACTCCGGTTTGATGGAGGCCTAGAGTTATCGTGGCGAATTCAGGCTCGAATCGCATCCTGGTGGTGGATGGGTCTGCCGTTGATCTGCAAGCAGTGAGCGATGGGCTGGCAGGCGCTGGATTTGTCGTGGATCGCGTGACATGCGGCCGGGAAGCCTTGGTCAAAGCCGCAGAAGTCTTCTACGACGTTGTCGTCACCGATCTGGTCATGGCGGAAATTGATGGGGTCGCTCTGCTGACGCATTTTGCTGAACACTCCCCAGACACTGCAGTCATAGTTCTGACTGGCCACGGCTCCATCGAAACCGCTGTTGAAGCCATGAAGAAGGGCGCCTTCGACTACCTGACCAAGCCCGCCAACCTCGAGGAAATTGTGGTGACGGCGCGGCGCGCCCAGGAAGTCATGGCCCTCAAGGCCGACAATGTGCTTCTACGAAGTCAGCTTCAAGAGCGTTATCGTTTTGATAACATCATCGGCCAGAGCCAGCCCATGCAGGAACTGTATCGAATGATCCAGCGAGTGGCGAGGACCGATTCCACCGTCCTGATCATGGGTGAGAGCGGCACCGGCAAGGAACTCATTGCCAACGCCATTCACTTCCATTCCACACGCCGTCAACGGCCCTTCGTCCCCATCAACTGCGGGGCCATCCCTGAAGAGCTTATGGAAAGCGAGCTGTTTGGACATGAGCGCGGCGCTTTCACGGGCGCCCTCCGGGAGCGCAAGGGACGTTTTGAAATCGCCCACACTGGGACGGTATTGCTGGATGAGATTGGAGAAATGAGCCCCAAACTCCAGATTAAATTGCTCCGGGTCCTGCAGGAGCGCAAATTCGAGCGCGTGGGAAGTTCCCGAACCATCGAAGTGGATGTCCGGGTTGTCGCCGCCACCAACAAGGACCTGGAACAGTCGGTGGCCACCGGCAGGTTCCGTGAAGACCTGTTCTACCGCCTCAATGTCATCCCTTTTGTGGTCCCACCCTTGCGCCAGCGTGCCGGCGATGTACCGCTTCTGGTTCACTACTTCCTTCGGCAGCACTGTCACAAGAAAGAATATCCTCTCAAGAAAATCAGCAAGGCTGCTCTGGCTTCCTTACATGGCTATGACTGGCCAGGTAACGTGAGGGAACTGGAAAACGTCATTGAACGTCTGGTGATCCTGACCGACGGAGACGAGATCCAAATCGATGACTTACCCCCACGCATGCGCGAAATGAAACCGAGCGAGCCGCCGTCGATTCTAACCCTTGGCCACAACGGTATTGATTTGAAGAAGACCCTGGATGATCTGGAACATCAACTCATCCTGGAAGCCCTCAAGAAAGCCCAGGGAGTGAAGAATCAGGCCGCCAAGTACCTGGGACTCAACCGCACTACCCTGATTGAAAAGATGAAGAAACGCAGGATCACCTATCCACCTCGCTGAAGCGTGCGGCACCCTGAAACCGCTCACTGTCCTGCACGTCAATGATTTGACAGAGAGAAACCTCTGGTCATACTGCTCGCTCGCCGAGGTAGCATCAACATTCCGCTGGCGGCACACTGGAAGCCCTAATGACGCCGTGGCATGTTCCTTGCTCTGAATTTTCGGGGAGTCTGACTACGATGCTATGACTCCCGCAGTTTAACCCGGAAGCTCCGTTCGGTTTCTTTCCGGGGTACCGTTTGCCGGCTTGCTGGAATGCGGCCGACACACCACCCAGCCAAACAGGTTATTTTGAGTCATGAAACAGCGAATGCCAACGCTTCGATGGTTCCGCAATCTATGTCCGGCCCTTGCAGCCGCCATTATTTTCTTGGGTGTGCTGTTCGCTGTTGGAGCCGCCTGGGCTGTCCCTACGGACCTTCAGAAGGTCCACACGCAATATCGCCGCAAACCCTCCTTCACACAGGTGGTCTTTTTCTTTAAGGGAGCCCGACCCCGCAAACTCAGTGCTTCCACCAGTGCCGACGAGTACCTGATCGACTTCCAACACTTGACCACCAAATTGAAACTGGAGCAGACCACCCTGGGACCTGCCTCAACAGTTCGCGCCATCACCATTTCCAAAGAACACGGCAGTCCTTCCAGGCTGCACATCCAATACCGCCAGCCGCACAGTGTGGTCAAGACCATGATCCTCCCCGCTACCCCACCTCGGCAAGGATTCTACCGCTTGGCCGTGAACGTGTTCCCCCCTATCGCGCCACCATCGCAGCCCGCTACCTCCACGCCACCTCCTGCCGCTGCCGCGCCAAGTCCCGGCGCACCGATGCCAGTTCCCCCCGAACCCCCGGTCAGTTCTCGCGCCACCTGCTCCCGCACCAGGGTCAACCGTCCCTTTGTCTCCCAGCCTTGGTATCAAGGTCGAGGAAGCACCCCAGATCGAATACCTTGTTCAGATTTCTAAGGAAGAAGAGGGGTTACAAGCTGGTCTTGGGGAAGCCTTGCAGCAAGCGAATCGGGCCTATGACCAGGGTGACTACCAGAAGGCCTTCGAACTCTATGATCAGTTCATCGGCACATCGCCATCACGGAAAGAGGAGCGGGCGGCGGCTTGGTATGGGCTGGCCGACAGTCATTTCGCGCTGAATGAAAAGCGACTGGCCGATGCGGCCGTGGATATCATCGCCAACTACGCTGCTGCGCTCAAGGCTGATCCTGCAGCTTTCTCGGCCCCCTGGGCCATGTATCGCTCAGGCCTGGCCCTCGAGATCCTCGAGAACTTCAAGAAAGCGAAGGAATACTTCGAACAGGTGGCCACCCAATTCCCCAAACACCCGGCTGCTCCGCTGTCGTTGCTGGAACTTAGCCGCCAGCACATCCAGCGGAAGTCCTATGGTGAGGCTATCCAGGTCCTGCGCAAGGTGCTCGCTTACCCACTGGAGAAACCCCTAAGGACCAATACTTACCGCCAGCTCGGTGAAGCGCTCTATTCTGCCGGCGAACAGGCTCGATCCATCGAAGCCTTCACCGCAGCCATGGATACGGATCCCGACTTGTTTCTCAAAGAACCCACGGTGCTCAGGTATCTGGGGGAGGCATATTTCGTTGAACAACAGTATGACAAGAGCCGCGACCTGTTGTTCCGGTACCTCAATCTCATCTCGGAATCCGCGGACCGCGACCTGGTATTGGCTCGGATTGCCGAGATCTTCACGATCCAGGACGAGAAGGACCTGGCCAACAAGCTGTATGCCTACATTCAAAACACCTATCCTAACTCTGAAGGGGATGTGATCGCCAAGATCCGAAGGGCGGAATATCTTGAGGGCAAGGACAAAATCACCGTCGATGAAGCTGCCGCAATCTATCAGCGACCTGTTGCAAAAGCCGCTGGCTGCCCCGCTGTCGCGTTTGGTGCACTTCAAATTCGCTCTGCGACAATTCGAACGGGGCAACTTTGCCGACTGCGTGAAAATCCTTGATGAAAGCCTTCAGGATAACCTCGGCAAGGCCCCCTCGGACGACTTCATCGCCTTAAGATCCAAAGCGATTCTGGGTTGGGTCAGACAGGCCTATCAGCAGAAGGACTACGCCCAACTGGTGCAGCTCTATGAAAACAACTCCAAGGTATTCTCCACCGCCAACTCCATTGAACTCGACACCATGGTGGCGGAGAGCTACGCTAACCTGAAGCTTTTCACCAACGCCATCAGGCTTGCCCAGAACATCCTCGCCAGAAAGGGCACACCCAAGGACGAAGAGCTGGTTTTGAAGATCGCTGACTTTACCTTCCAGGCAGGCGACATCACCAGTGCCTTGCAGTGGTGCGATCAGGTGCTGGCACCCGGTCTGCTTGTCGAGAAGAACAAATTGCTGGCACGAATCCTCTTCGCCCAGCGGCAGTACCCCAAGGTCATTGAACTGTTGAACCGGCTTCCGGACAAGGATAAAGCCTCGGCCAACCCGGTTAACTGGTATGGTCTCTACGCCGAAACCTACCTGCAGATGGGCGACTGCGAAAAGGCCGTGGCCTGGTTTGACAAAGCCTTGGAAGTGTTGGGCAATGATCCCGGCAGGTCGGGGGATCGAATGCGCATTTTCATGAATCAGCAGATTTGTTATAGGAAACTGAATAACATCGAGAAGGCCGTCGCCAGCCTCGAGGCAGCGAGCAGTCTGGCCTCTTCTGAAGAGCTGCGCTGCCAGTTCCAGTATGAATTGGCCAAGTTGTACCAGGAAGCCGGCCAGACTGAGAAGGCCACCCGAGTTTTGACCAAATTGCTGGAGTCGCCAATCAGCCTGTGGCAGACCGCCGCCAGACAGGAGTTGGACTACCTGCGGCTGCAGCAGGCCGCGAAGGCCGCCAAGTAGGTCACAAGGTTGCTCAAGACCATGTCCGTCATGATCATTGACCCCAGCATGAAAGACGCTCAGGCCCTAGCCGAAGCAGTCCGAGGCACTGGACGCGTGCCCCTGACTACTGATAGCCACAAGTCAGCCTTGGCCATCCTACGCAAGGAGCGCCTGGAACTGGTGCTCTTGAGCCTCAACGGCCACAGACAGCGCGCCGTTGAGTTCCTGGAAGCCAGTCAGGACCTGGACTCCGCGCCACCCGTTATTCTCATGACAGAGAAGGCGGATCTAGACGACGCCACTCGCCTGATGAAGCTGGGAGCTTATGATTACTGGGTCAAACCGATTGCTGCCGAGCGGCTCAGCAAGACCATCGACTTACTCGACTGCAAGGTCCAGCAAACAGCCACTGCCCCTGGCCTGACACCAGTCCGCACAATCATCACTCAAAACCCACAGATGCTCCAAACCAAAGTACTCGCCGAAAGGATCGCCGCCACCACCGCCACCGTGTTCATCCAGGGCGAGAGCGGCACCGGCAAGGAATTGTTTGCCCGTTTTATCCATGAGCACAGCGACCGCAGTCACCACCCCTTCGTTGCGGTCAACTGCGCAGCCCTCCCGGAAGGACTCCTGGAAAGCGAGCTATTCGGTTACGAGAAGGGCGCCTTTACCGGTGCCATCCGAACCAAAGAAGGCAAGTTCGAACTGGCCAACGGCGGCACTTTGCTGCTCGATGAAATCACCGAGATGCCGGTCCATCTTCAGGCCAAGCTGCTGCGAGTGCTGCAGGAGAGCGAAATCGATCGCGTAGGCGGGCGCTTTCCCATCCGGGTGGACGTGCGCGTCATTGCCACCACCAACACCGAAGTGAACCAAGCCGTCGCTGCGGGTCAATTCCGCAAAGACCTATACTACCGGCTCAATGTCATCCCCATAAAGATTCCACCGTTGCGGGACCGGACCGAAGACACGTTGCTCCTGACCCAACACTTTATCGACAAGTACAACCAGATCCACCGGCGTGCCATCAGCCGCGCCACCCCCGAGGCTCAACGCCGGCTTCAGGCTTATTCATGGCCGGGAAACGTGCGCGAACTGGAAAATGTGATTCAGCGTGCCGTGCTCATCGCCGCCGGTCCTGAATTGATGCCCGAATGCCTGCTTTTCGATAGCGAAACCTCCCAGCCCCAGCCCCCCATGGAATTGATGTTGTTAAGCGAAATGGAAAAGCTGATGATCGGCAAAGCGCTGGATTCCGTTCAGGGCAATCGAACCAGGGCGGCCGAGATTCTCGGCATCAGTGTGCGCACCCTGCGCAACAAACTCCACGAATACCGCCAGGACCAGCAGCTATAGCCATTGCTGGATCCAGGACCGCTATCGTCGCCAGATCTCCCCCGCTTTGCCTGGCGATTTCCCCGCACACACCGTGATATCGGTCTTCACATTCGGCTCTACCGTCACCAGCAACCTCCCACCCACTACCCAACCTCACGGAAAAAGCCAAAACGCCCGCCCAGACTGTTGGCCATGCCTCTTTGACGATGCCGATGCCCAGCCCCTGCGCGGCTTCGCCGGGATGAAACCGGAGGATTACTCAAATGTCCATCAGTGGTCAGTTGGAGCACGGTGAATGGTACGCTGTTTGCTATGGTCTAGGGATACGTCTCGAAAACAAGGAGAAGAGTCATGGACAGCAGTCCCATTTTTGATCGAACGGTGCAGAGGATTCAGGATCGGCTGAACCTGATCTCCGAAAGCCACCGGCTGACATCGAGCAATCTGGCCAACGCCACAACTCCCGGCTACGTTGCCAAGGAACTGTCGTTTCAAAAGGCCTTGCAGGAATCCATGGGCCAGGAGCGTTTGAAGCTGGCCACCTCCAGCCCCAGACATGTTGGCCCGGACGGTTCCGCCGGAACTCTCGGCACTGCCGAAATCCGCGATGAAGGCCCAGTGAGTGTGGAACGGGAAATGATGAAGCTGGTTAGAAACAATGTCGATTATCAGTTCATGGTGGCGATGCTCAATAAGAAATTCGCCATGCTCAAAAGCGCAGTGAGCGAAGGAGCCGTCTGATGGATTTTGAGACTTCCCTAAAATTGAGCGGATCCGGACTGAGCGCCCAGCGGACCTGGATGAACGTGCTCTCAGCCAACCTGGCGAATGTCAATACTACCCGCACCGCTTCAGGCAAGCCCTACGAACGCCGCATGGTGGTGTATGAAGCCACGCCACCCGAGGACAACTTCGGCCAGGTGCTTAGTGATTCCATCCAGGAAGAGCTTCAAGGCGTCAAGGTTGTCAATATCGTGTCGGACAAGCGGGATTTCCGTCAAGTTTATGACCCTGGGCATCCGGATGCCGATGCCAACGGCGTGGTCCAGATGCCCAACATTAGTGCTGTCGAGGAGATGACCAACATGGTCATTGCCACCCGCAGCTACGAAGCCAACCTTGCTGCACTGAACAATGCCAAACTCATGGCCTTGAAGGCCATCGAAATCGGCAAATAGTTAACCGAGGGACTTGTCCATGCGCATCGACACCATCCGACCCACCACCGGTGACCGTACCGTGATGCCGCCCAATCTGCGACCAGGCACGGATATTCCAACACAACCGTTTAGCAAGGAGCTCAGCTCCACCCTCAAGGCTGTTAATGAAAGGCAGTTGCAGGTGGATCAAGCGATGGTCACGGGCGCCGCAGAGGGGCCAAACAAGATCCACGAAACTATGATTCAGCTGGAGGAGGCGGATCTCAGCACCCGCTTACTGCTCAAGGTCCGCAGCAAGGCCCTGGATGCTTACCAGGAGATCATGCGGATGCAGTTCTAAGAGACTATCTAAAAACACCCCGCCGCTAGTGGGAGGGGCGGGCTTCAGGCCCGCTAGCAACTGGCAATGATTCAAGAGCTTTTCGGGAGGGAATAAACCCCTACCGACGGTTCAGGTCGATAAACCAGGGGTTTCCGGATGGACATTAGTTGCTGAGGTTCGAAATGCTTTTCGGCGATACCAGTATCGTTCTTAACAACAGGGGTTCCACATGAATGCATTTCTCCGCTTATTGCAGCAGATCAGGGACACCTTCCTGCGTTTTTCCGGGCCACAGAAGATTTCTGGCCGCCGGAACCGTCATCATGCTTGCCGCCAGCCTGGCCTATCTGATCTATTTCATCAATCAGGTGGATTATATCTCGCTGTTCGGTCGGCTGTCGGAAGGCGACACCGCCGCCGTGGTCGAAGGACTCAAGAAGAGCAAAATCCCATACCGCCTCTCGGACACCGGCACGGTCATGGTCCCGCGGGATCAGCTCTATGATGTGCGCTTGAGTCTGGCGGCGGAGGGGGTACCCCGAGGTGGAGGGGCCGGATTCGAACTCTTTGACCAGCAGAAGCTCGGCAGCACCGAGTTTGTTCAGAAGGTCAACTACCAGCGAGCCCTTCAGGGGGAACTGGCGCGCACCATCAATCAGATCAACGAAGTGATGGAAAGCCGGGTTCACCTGGCACTTCCGGAGGATTCGCTGTTCCTTGAAGACCGCAAACCACCCAGCGCAGCCGTGGTTTTGAAGCTCAATCCCGGTGGTCGGCTCAATCAGCGCCAAACCCAGGGAATTGTCCACCTGGTGGCCAACGCCGTCAAAGGATTGGACGAGGACCATATCACAATTTTGAGCACCGACGGCCAGGTGATCTACAAGAAATCCGCACAGGAAAGCAGTCTGCAGGTTACCGGATCACAACTCGAGGTCAAAAACCAACTGGAGGAAAACCTTCGGCAAAAGGTACAATCCATGTTGGAACAGGTGGTCGGCGCCAATCGCGTGATCGCCCGAGTCAGTGCGGATTTGGACTTCAACCAGATTCGCACCGAACAAGACACTTACGATCCTGACAGCACCGTCGTACGCAGCCAGCAACGCAGTATCGAGAACACCGAAGGCGCCGAACCCACTCCCAAAGGCAACCCCGACGTTCCCATCAACATCGAGAGCAAGTTGATGGAAACCTCTGCCAAGGAAAAGGAACAAAAGAAATTCAACCGACAGCGCGAAACCATCAACTATGAGATCAATCACGTCAGTCGCAAGGTGGTTAACGCTCCGGGTACGATCAAGAAACTGTCGGTGGCGGTGATTGTGGATGGCCCCTATGAAACCAAGACCGAAGGGAAAAAGCAAACCCTGGTGTTTACTCCGCGACCGGCTGATGAAATGAAGGGGCTGGAAGATCTGGTAAAAAAAGCCTTCGGCTATGACGAAGCCCGCAACGACCAGGTCACCGTCTCCAATGTCCCGTTTGCTGCGGAACTGGCTGCTGCGGAAGAAGCGAGCACGGTGGCGCGATGGCTGCAAATCGCCAAAGGCTACCAGAAAATGTTTTTGAATGTGGTTATAATCGCCTTGGTATTCTTCTTGGTGGTCAAACCGTTGTTGAGAAAGCTGCAGCAGTTGGCCAAAGAGATGCCGATGCTGCCGGCCAGAGACGCCGCAGGCGTCTTCCCATTGGGAGATGAACGAATGCCCGAACTCCTACCCGAACGTATGGCGATCCAGGTGGATTCGCTCCCGGGGTTGCGTGAACGGGCGCTCAAGCTGATCAAGCAGGACCCCAATAAAGCCAGGGATATACTCCGGGCATGGCTCAGAGAGGTGTAGAATATGAGCAAACTAGCTGGCCCCCAGAAGGCGGCCGCATTTCTGATGGCCATTGGCGAAGAAGCCTCGGCCTTGTTGCTCAAAGACCTTGATACCCCGGAGATCCGCCAGTTGGGGTCCTACATGTTCGCCATGAGCGAGGTAAAGATGGAAGACGCCGTTGAGCTGATCGAGGAGTTCAACTTCCGCTATTCCTCCGGCGGCGACATCTATACCCCGGGGGACAGCTTTTTCCGAAACCTCCTGCCCAATGTGCTCGGTGACGATAAGGCCCAGGATGTTATCACGCGGCTCGACAGGGAACGCGAGGAAATCCCCTTTAAGAACGTCCAGACCCTGGATGCTAAGGTGCTGGCAGGCTTTATCAAAAATGAGCACCCACAAACCATTGCCATCATCTTGGCTCACTTGAGCCAGGATAAGTCCAGCCAGGTACTGGCAATCCTATCCGAACCCATGCAGTTCGAAGTTCTCAACCGCATTGCCCGGATGGAAACCGTACCTCAGGAACTTATCCGCGAAGTGGACAAGGTGCTCGAAGAAGAACTGCTGACCGTGGGCAAGGGCACCAGCCAAATGCTGGGCGGCATTCTTATGGCCGCGGAAATCCTCAACAACTGCGACAAACGCACAGAGGACAACATCTTGCAGGCCATGGAAGACCACGACCCCGAGATGGCCGAGAAAGTCCGCAAGCTGATGTTCGTCTTCGAAGATCTGGTGGCAGTGCCCGATACCGGTATTCGCGAGATCTTGAAGGAGGTGCGTAACGAAGAACTGACGCTCGCTTTGAAGACCGCATCGGAAGAACTCAAGAAGAAGGTCTTCAAGAACCTGTCAAGTCGCGCCGCACAGATGCTGGAAGAGGACATCAGCATCATGGGACCGGTCCGTTTGAGCGACGTTGAAGCAGCGCAGCAAAATATCATCAATGTCGCCAGACGCCTGGAAAAGGAAGGCAAGATCTTCCTGGTTTCCGGCGAAGGTGGAGACGTCCTTGTCTAAGGTGATTAAGGCCAACAGAAGCAGTCCTTCCGATGTTACGCTTTTTGATTTCGGTCAAATGGACCTGGGCAAGGGCAGTCCGAAGCCGCGCAGATCTGCTGGCGTGACCGATGCGACTGCAAGATCAGCCGAGACCGATCCACTCGCCGAGATTGAAACCACCATACAGAACCGTTTGCTGGATGCCGAACGCAAAGCTCAGGAGATGGAGGAAGATGCGTATCGCCAGGGGTACGCTCAAGGTCAGAAGGATGGCTATGAAATCGGTCAGAAGAGCATGGCTATAGTCAGGGATCACCTCGAAAAACTATTGTATGGCCTGGTGCGTTTTCCCGAACAGCTTTTTGCCGAATACCGCGAGTGGATCATTCATTCATGCCTGGAGATAGCTCGCCATGTGGTGCGAAGAGAGTTAAGAGGCGACGAGCAACAGTTGATTCAGCTTATAGACTCCCTGTTGCATCAGGCTGAAGAGGGACATTCTCTGACCATCCACTTACACCCCCACGACCTGGATTTGCTGGAGAAACACCTGGACTTCCAGGAATTCGTCATCAGCGGTGGCCGGACACTGCATCTCAAGGCTGATCCACAGATCGAACGAGGTGGCTGCCGGATGGAGAGCGATATTCAGCTGCTGGATGCTTCCCTGGAACAACAATTTGCACTGATAGAAGATGCCATCAGAACCCAACAAATACTCGCCAACAATAGTCCTACCTAAGGACCTGACGTCGCTGCGAAACATCAGCGCCGTCCTCAGAGGTTGTCCTCACTCGCTGGAATACGGCAAGGTGGTCCAACTGGTGGGGAATATGATTGAGGCGGAAGGCCTCCACGGAGCATTGGGAGACATCTGTCAAATCGTGATCCCCTCCCGGCGATCGGCCATCTTCGCCGAAGTGGTGGGCTTTGATCACAAACGCCTCAAATTGAGCCCGCTGACGGCTCTCGATGGAATTCAACCGGGCAGCTTGGTGATGCATCACCCGCATGCCCATGTGGTCGATGCGAGCACCGGCCTGCTAGGACGTGTCCTGGACGGATTAGGCCAGCCCATCGACGATCTCGGCCCCATTCCCCCCGGAACGCCCTACCCTCTTACCGGCAAAGTCACCAATCCGCTGACCCGACCTTTGATCGTCGAACAACTGGACGTGGGGGTACGGTGCATCAATGGGCTGTTGCCCATCGGCAAGGGACAGCGCATGGGCATTTTTGCCGGTTCGGGCGTGGGCAAGAGCACCTTGTTGGGGATGATGGCACGTCACACCACAGCCCCGGTCAACGTGATCGCACTCATTGGGGAGCGTGGCCGCGAGGTGAATGAATTCCTCGAACGCGAGCTGGGAACTGAGGGGCTGGCCCATTCCGTGGTGGTGGTGGCCACCTCCAATCAACCGGCCACCCTGCGCCTCCGTGGCGCCTTCGTGGCATGCGCCATCGCCGAATACTTCCGCGATCAGGGACAGGATGTGCTGTTTATGATGGACTCCATCACTCGTTTTGCCATGGCTGCCCGCGAAATCGGCCTGGCCGCGGGTGAGCCACCCACCACCAAGGGCTACACCCCCAGCGTGTTCAGTCACATGCCGCAACTGCTCGAACGTGCCGGGACCTTTGAACGAGGCAGTATTACCGGCATCTACACGGTCCTGGTGGAAGGCGACGATTTAGATGATCCCATTGCCGACACCGCCCGTTCCATCCTGGACGGACACATCGTATTAGAACGGCGGCTGGCCAACAAGCGTCACTACCCTGCTATCGAGGTTTTAAAAAGCGTCAGTCGTTTGACGGAACAGTTGCTGGACACCGAACAGAAAATAGCGGCCTCTCGCTTCGTGCAGGTGCTTTCCCGTTATTCCAGTTCGGAAGACATGATCAACATTGGTGCTTACGTTCGAGGCACCAACCCGGATACCGATTATGCCATCGCTATGATTGATCGACTCGATGAATACTTGCAGCAGCCGGTGGAGGAACGTTGCTCCATCGACGAAGCTCGGCAAGCACTACTGGCGCTGGTCGCGAACCCCTGAGATGGCGTCTCAAACACTCCTTCATCGTTTGCCTGAACGCCAAGGCACGAACCAGTACGCATCGCTGATGGATCTGTGACATGGCTTTTCGCTTCCGTTTCCAAAGCCTATTGCGCTATCGTGAGCACCTTCGTGCCGAGGCCCAAACCGAACTGGCCGACGCCATCAGGCGACATGATCGGACGGTTCAACTCCTGGAAGCCGCCAAGCGGGAACGTCGCAAGCAACAGGAGAGCATGGAACAAAGGCAGCGCACCGGAATATCGGTAAACGATTATGTGACGTCGGCCGAATATCTGGCGCTGATGGAACGGCAATTACTCCTGATGGAAATCGAAGTCCAGCAGTTTGCCCAGGAGGTGCTGGCCGCCAAGGAACGCGTCTTGCAACGGCAAACGGAGGTGAGAATGCTGGAATGCCTTGAGGTCAACGATCGTGCCGATTACCGCAAAATTCAGAACCGGCGCGAGCGAGCTCAACACGACGAGAACGCCATTGTGCGGGATGCGCGCGCCAGGCGGGAAACACAGACACAGGATTGAGGACAAACAGTATGGGACGCTCAGGTCATCGAATCAGAAGCCCCTTCTTCGCCGCTCTGGTGTTGTCCGTGCTGGTTATGAAGCTACTTCTCGCTGCCCAGCATCTCATCACACACAGCGATTTTTCGGCTCCGTTTGACGTACCTGAGGTGTCAGCCAAGGACCTGAAAAAAAACACCCCGCCGTCGGCTGAAAAGGCCCCGGCAGAGAAACCCTTACCTCAAGTTGAACCGGCCAAGGCCACCCCACCCCCTCCTGCAACTCCCGCCAATCCCGCGGAGCTGACTTCATCTCTGGAGCAAAAAGACGCTGAGCTGAAACGCAAGGAACAGCAACTCCAGGAACGGGAACAGTACCTTCAGCAAATGCAAAAGGACCTCGAAAAGAAGCTCCAGGAACTCATCGCCATTCAGAAGGAAATCCAGGCGTACCGCGACGAAAGGGCAGCAAGCCGCAGTGCCAGCATCAAGAGCCTGGCCCAAATCTATGGCAGTATGAAGCCCAAGGAAGCCGCCAAGTTGTTCGACAACATGGACGAAAAGCTAGTGGTCAGCGTCATCTCCACCATGAAATCCGAAGAAGCCGCACTAATCCTAGCTGCCATGGACTCCAAAAAGGCTGCAAAGATCAGCGAAGCCCTCACCAAGCGTTGACGATTCTGACCGACTTAACAGGTCTTTTCGCCTCTGTTCCAAAAGCCTCCCATCCAATATGCCGCCGTCAGGCGGCAATTTTTTCTCTGCTCCTCAGCAGAACTTTCCTTAAGTCCCCTGGCAGAATCCTGTCATCGTATCGATAACTATTTGAATTAACTACTCTTATCAAGGTCACCCAAAATGGTATTGATTTTGCTCATCCCCATGGCGACAGCAGAAATGGACCAACACCCCGGTGAGGAAACGCCATGCAGCCAGCGACGATAATGCCAGCCCAAGTCATGATGGAATACGTGGCCGGAGCGCAGGAAAAAATAGGTCAGGGGATTGCCTCCTCACAGTTCTCGAAGCAGCTTGAGGAGCAACACCTAGCAGGTGATGACCCGGCAGCAGAGTTCAGTTGCCGACCTGCTCATCCGCCCCCAGCAGCATGGGGATTCGGTTAATCGGGTCCAGCAGGTATCCCGTAGGAATCGCGTGTCGAACAAAAACGGGACGCGCAATGGCCACGACACTGATGATCGGCCGTCGAAACTGCAGGCAAACCAATCCCAGTCATCCCGGAGCAGTCCCACCCAAGTGTGGAAAACTGCCCAGCAGCTCACTTTCTCCGATCAAGCCACCCTGAACAAGGTTCTTAATGAGCTGCAGCTTTCTCCGGATTTGAGGGACTCCCTCAAGGGAGACACTCTCCTAGATGGGACCGTCTCGCTGCAGCAATTGGCAGCCATCCTGGACCAGGCCCTTCAGGCTGACGAGATGCTCTCCACCGATTCCAAGGTTTCGGCGGCAGACGTCGGTCAGTTGATGCAATCCCTGCAAAGCTCGCAGAATGGCTTACTGACCGACAGCAACCAACTCCAGTTGAAGGCGGGCGGCTCCTACAATCTCTTGGAATTCCGCCAACTGCTCCAACAGGTTACACAACTGAGTGCCCAGCAACGGATGCCGCAGAATGCGGCGGACATTGGTGGTGATCTCGGGGGAACCGGCTCTGCGGCGAGAGCTTCTGCAATCAGCCTCTCAGGCGTTGTCACCGGCAAACTGACCAGCCAACCCGACACGGCAGGAATCCTGTTGGCACGTTCCCTTCTGGACGACAACACAGGGGATAATGGCGGTGTTGCTCGTCAGGAATCTTTGTTCGCCAATACCGGCGGTAAGTCGGGAACCACCAATCCAGCTGCAGGGCCCCTGGGTGTGCCACCGGGCACCGGAGCAACCGGTTTGTTGACTCCTCTTAATCCAGGAGCAGTTGCCGGCATCGAACCGTCGGCCATCAATGGTCCGGCTCAAAATCAGACTGACCTGGCAGTGGGCATTGCCTCCACTGGACCAACCGGCATAACCCAATCGCCAACCCTGGGGACAAGCACCGGCAGCCAAGGGATATCTGCACCAGCTGCTACCGGCTCGGCGAACAACCCGGCTGGCTCTGCTGCAGCTGCGGGCAGTGCCACGCCTGCCAGTGCCGGGATGCCATTGCCAACCGCCATGAGCCTTCTCAAGAATGCGGAAGGTAACGGTGAAGCCGTCATCCGCAGTCTTCATCTCGAACCGGAAAACCTCCGGAGCGGCGCCAATCAACAGGGACTAACAGCCGATTCCGCAGCTAAACAGGCCATTGCCGGGGGGCTTGCGGAAAGAATTTCCGCTGCCCAACAGACCAGCGCTGAAACCACCGACAACCACGACGATCAAGACCAGCTATCTGCCTTCCTACGGCAAGGCGCCACGGTTGCCACCGCAGGAAATGCAGCAGCTGCTGGACATACTCCGGGGACCCAAGCCAGCAATTTGAGCCTCTGGTCGCAAGCGCTCGCGGAAAGGGTGCGCGAGATGCAGCAAACTAGGCAGCACCAGCTCACCCTGGAAGTGGATTCCAAAGACCTCGGCCGGGTGACGCTGCGGGTCGAGACCGAAAGCAATCAAGTTAGAGCAATGATTTCAACCGAATCGGAACAGGCTCGGGACATACTTAACCGCAGCGCCCCTCAGCTTCGCCTGCAGTTGGCGTCACAGGGACTGGAACTTGGGCAACTGTCTGTTGACGTTCAGAGCCGAAAGAGTGACCGCGATCCAGTCCCGCAAAACGTTACCAGCCGGGATGAAACGGACCACAGCCAATCCGTTACCAGCCCCAGTCAGTGGCTAGGGTCGCGTACCCTTGCCGATCTGAATGGTCCCAATACCATTATCAATGTGTTTGCTTAACCGAAAGGCCATGCACCAGAGCTTAAGTCAAAACATCGACGCTAAAAGGAGCACCCCATGAGCACCACCGCAACTCAATCCTTACAGGGTCTTACTGGTCTGCTTGCCACGGACACCAGCTCAATCTTGGCCAAAGCCGCAACTCAGGCGGACAGTACTCAGAGCAGTAGTTCGTCGGCATCGAGCAAACAGCTGGGAGTGGGCAATTTCATGACGCTGTTTACCACCCAGCTCAAGAATCAGGATCCAACCAATCCGATGCAGTCTTACGAGCTGGCTGCCCAACTGGCACAGTTCTCGTCAGTGGAGGAATTGACCAAACTGAACTCCACCATGAAAGAGATTGAGAATTACCTGATTTCCCTCACCAACAGTGAGATGGTCAATCTTATCGGCAAGGAGGTTTCTGGGGTCAACAGCACCATCCGACTCACCGACGGCCAGACCTCTAATGCGTCCTTCGATGTGGGCAGTCCAGCCAATGTCACGGTTCGCATCTACAACGAGGACGGTGCTTTGGTGCGCACCATAGCCAGCGGGCAACAAACCGCGGGCAACCATGCGATTAGTTGGGATGGCCGTAACGATAAGGGGGACAAGCTGGCCAACGGCAACTACACCTTCAAGGTCGAAGCGGTCGGTGCGGACGGCAAATCGCTGACGGTCACACCCAGGATTCGAGGAACTGTCTACTCACTGAAGCTGGAAAATGGTGCCACCCAGCTGGTCTTGGGCGGACCGGATGGCATCAGACTTCCCGCAAGCGAAGTCACTGACATCACCCGGCCAGCAGCATAGGCCTCCCAACAGGACAGCGGGAGAAAAGACCTCGGCATCGGTTTCATTATAGTTCAGGACCAGGCAGGCTGACCTTCACAGGTGAGTGGCCTGAAGCAACTGAACAACCACAGGAGGAACATCATGGGTATCAGCACTGCCATGTATATCGGAGTAGCCGGGTTGAACTCATTTGGTTCAGCAATGACCGTATTGAGCGATAACGTCGCCAACGCTAACACCACCGGCTTCAAGTCGAGCCACGTGCGGTTCGGTGACCTGGTCAGCAGTTTCTATGTCACCCAGGGTATCGACAATGACCGTCAAGGCGCTGGAAGCTCGATCCTTGGCATATCCTCGGACTTCAGCGAAGGCCCCATCCAGACCACGGGGGTGTGGAGTGATGTGGCCATCAACGGTTCGGGCTTCATGAACGTGCGGCTCCTGGATTCCACCGGAGCTGCTACCGGTGCGACCTACTACACCCGCGACGGCAGCTTCCATATGAACCAGCTCGGCTTTCTGGTCAACAGCCAGGGATATGGTGTACTGGACAGCGCTGGCGCCCCCATTCGGGTGGAAGCCACTCCGGCCGCACCGGTCTACACCAACTACACCATTGACACTAATGGTCAGGTGTGGGGAACTCCCATCGTCGGTGGCGATGCAGTGACCATCGGCGATCCCCTGCGGATCACGACCTTCCCCAACCAGGACGGCCTAATCCGCCATGGCAACAACCTGTTCGAGTTGGGTCCTGAAGCCGGAGCACCGGTCAATAGCGTGGCCAACACGGCCTCCACCGGCATCGATCCTTAGCCGCGCCATCGAAGGCTCCAATGTCGATATCGCCAATGAATTGGTCACCATGATTATCTACCAGGCGGACTACAACGCCAATTCCAAGTCCATCACGGTGGGGGATAACATGTTGAACATGGTGATCAACTTGATCCGCTAAGCCGTCTCCAATCCGACGCGGACGGGTAGCGTCAACAACGTACCCGTCCGCCACCTGCCCCCGAACTGGTTTCTCCCTTTCTCCCCTACCCCCGGGGAAAGATGGCTCCAGCCTACCCAGGAGGGTCTATCTGGTCCGATGGTTCATCCTCGACCAGCACCTCGCCTCCAATACGTCAATAATTTGACTTTTCCTCCCCACCACCGCGCCACGACTCATCACCACCGTGCCGATTTCACCACCCTTTGCTGCAGCTGGTGCTAGCGCGGGCTGGTTATACTCCCGCAAAAACCGAACCGCCATTCACCGTTGGCACATCCATTGCTTTTTTGGTAGACGATCAGGCTGCAAGGCTTCATAATTTTGGGTATAATGCCAAGCAGTGGTCATCTGGAAGGTTATGTCGGCCACCATTCCCGTTCGGCTGGTGGCAAGGACGTCGCAAGACACGGGCAATCAAAAGAGAGAAGCCTCTATGGATGCAGCCACACTCATTGGGATCGTTTCCGCCTTTGCTCTGGTACTCACCGCAATCTTGATGGGAAGCGGTCTTAGGGTGTTTTTCGATGTTGCCTCTTTGATGATTGTCCTGGGTGGCACCTTCGGCGCCACCATGATAAATTACCCGATTCGCGATGTTTTGGGGGTTTTCAAGGTTGTTAAGAACGTCTTTTTTTCCCGGGTCTGGAGCAGCCAGCAACTGATCTCCCGGTTTCTTGAATTCTCCAAAAAAGCGCGGCGCGATGGGCTTCTGGGCCTGGAACCGGAACTGCTCAAATTGAATGACCCTTTCCTGATAAAGGGGTTACAATTAGCGATAGATGGCGTGGAGCCCGAGGCTATCCAAGAAATCATGGAGACCGAGATTGAGTACCTGCAGGAGCGGCATCGAGCGGGCGCGGAAATCCTCACCACCATGGCCAGCTTTTTCCCGGCCATGGGAATGATTGGGACCTTGATCGGGCTGGTGCAGATGCTGCGCACCATGGAAGACCCCAGCACCATTGGCCCTGCCATGGCGGTGGCGCTGCTCACTACCTTTTATGGAGCTGTTGCGGCCAATCTGATTTGTCTACCGATGGCCGGCAAGCTGCGTAAGCGCAGCAAGGAAGAGACTTTGATCAAGGAAATGATGGTTAACGGGATCATATCCATCACCAACGGGGAAAACCCGCGCATCGTTGAGCAGAAACTGCATTCTTACATTTCACCGGGGCAGCGGGAAAGCCGATTTCGCTGAACTCAACAATCACAACCAGGTTCATGCACACGGGAGGCTCTAGCTTATGGCGAAAGAGGAACCAGCGGTTGAAGGCGGCGAAGAAAAGAAGAAATCCTCGCTGGTGAAGATCATCATTATGGTGGTGGCCGTCGCGGCGTTAGCCGGCGGCGGGTTTTTCGCCTATCTAAAATTTTTCAAGAAACCTCACAATGAACCCAAAAAGCCGGTGGTGGAACAAGCCGTCATCCAGGAAATGGGCACATACCTGGTCAATCTGGCCGACCCCGGAGGCAAACGCTACCTAAAGATCACCATGCAGTTTGAGCTGACCAATGCCAAGGTGTCTCAGGAATTGGCCCGACGCACGGTGGAGGTCCGTGACAAGATCATCATGCTCCTGTCCAGCAAAGAATATGAAGAAATCGGCAACCCCACCGGCAAGATGACCCTCAAGAAGGAACTGATAAGCCAGTTGAACAGGATTCTTCAGGACGGTCAGGTTAAGGAGATATATTTCACTGAATTTCTGGTTCAATGAGTGACGGGGAAACGCAACTAGATGGAAAAGATCCTCTCGCAAGATGAAGTGGATGCCCTACTTCGTGGCATCTCCGACGGTGAGATCGAAACCGAGCAGGAGAAGTCGGAAGAAGTTGAAGGGATTCGCTCCTATGACCTGACCAGCCAGGACCGGATCATCCGCGGGCGCATGCCGACCTTGGAGATCATCAACGATCGATTTGCGCGCCTCTATCGCACCACCATGTCGGGTTCGCTGCGTAAAGTGATCGACGTCACGGTGACTCAAACCGAAATGATCAAGTTCGGAGAGTTCATCCGGACCTTGCCGGTCCCCACCAGCCTGCATATTCTACGCATGGAACCATTGCGCGGTCATGTTCTGCTGGTCCTTGAAAGCCGGCTCATCTTCAACCTGGTGGACTGTTTCTTTGGCGGCACGGGAAAGAGCAACGTTAAGATCGAAGGGCGCGATTTTACGGCGATTGAGCATCGGGTGATCGCGAAGGTGGTGGAGATGGTGCTTAAGGACCTGGAAGCATCGTGGAAGCCGGTTACCCCCATCAGCTTTCAATTCGCACGTTCGGAAATCAACCCCCAGTTCGCCACCATTGTCCCCCCGACCGAAGTGGTCATTGCGATCCACTTCGATCTTGAGCTTGACCAACTGATCGGCAAGATCACGCTCTGTCTTCCCTACTCCACCATTGAACCCATTCGTTCGAAGCTATATGCCCGCTATCAAAGTGATCAATTGGAAGTGGACGTCGAATGGATCAATCGAGTCAAGAGACAGTTGACCGATGTGGAGGTGGAATTGGTGGTCCAGCTGGGGAAGAGCATAATCAAAGGCCAGGACCTGTTGCAGATCGCAATCGGCGACACGATCATTTTGAACCAGGATGTGCATGAGCCGCTCCTGGTTAATGTAGAAGGCATTCCAAAATACCGAGCTTTTGCCGGGGTTTCCAGAGGCAATCATGTGATCCGCCTCGCTGAGGAGATCGAACCGTCTTCAGCTTGAACTTCGACACCAAGCAAGCACAGGATAGAGGACTTTGGTCATGACGGCAATGCAACAAGACTTGGCAACGCAAGCGGCTGAAGCAGAGGATCTGGGGAATTCCCCATTTCCGGACATGGATGATAACCAGCAGACGAAGAAGAGGGAAACCCTGAAGGACATGGACTTCATCCTCGACATCCCGCTGGAAGTCTCTGTGGAACTGGGTCGCACCAAGATGTTGATCAATGAACTGCTGCAACTCGGGCAAGGTTCAGTGATTGAACTCAATAAGCTCGCCGGCGAACCGTTGGAGATCTTTATCAACCGCAAGTTGGTGGCTCGAGGCGAAGCGGTGGTGGTCAACGAGAAGTTTGGCGTACGCCTAACTGATATCATCAGCCCGATGGAGCGCGTCAAACAATTGGCATGATACCCAACGACCACAGCAGCGGCAAACCGCGAGCCCGCCGGGCAGGCTGAAGTTCCGGCGTTCAACTGCCTGGATGACAGGCGTTGACTCGCACGAAAAAGGAATCGACCGGCAACCGTCCAGCAACAATCGACACCCCTGGGGTTCGAGGCGAGGCTGGTGAGCAATCACCACCTGGATAAATAACGTAGCGAGGGAAGAAGGGCCATGGGAACCACTCCCGATGTGGGTTTCATGATTTATTACAAGGTGCTGGGAAGTCTGCTGCTGGTGCTCGCGGTCCTCGTGGTCATCGCCTATGGTTTGAAGCGCTGGAGTCGGTTCTTCAGTCAATCCAACCCCAACGACCGGATTCAGATCCTGACCAGGTTGCCATTGGGTCCCAAACATCACCTGGTATTGATTCAGATCCAGGAACAACAATGGCTGATCGGGGTTTCCCCCGATGGCGTCCGGTTGCTGACCTCAGTGGACAAACCGGTCGAATCTCAGGCGCTTGAAGCGGCCACACCGGCCGAAAATCAACTGCGTCCCCGCTTTCAGTCAGTCCTAAACAAGTTCATTGGTCCCCGCTCTTAGAACGTATCAAAGATAGCCCCCTCACCAAGACCCTAAGAGAACGTTGCTTATATGACCTTGTAAGTCTCGCGGCGGTGGCTGACACGATTGGCCTCAATCAGACGGGTTTCTCACACTGGTTGCAGCCAGGCCACCCACGGCCAGAGATGCACTTAGGTCTTGCGCCTCCCACCGGTTTTTCCCCTGGCCCCCCTTTTGCTATTACCTGGATCGAAACAACTCCCACCTCATGAACCCGCGCTCGACACGCTCACGGAAGCGAGGCATTTCGGCGCGGGAATGACGATCAACTTCAGTCTGAACAGCATTGTTTTGGCCACATTGGGGGGCTATCCAGCTGGGAATTATGGAGCAACAAACTGCAAGGAAAAACCGATTATCGGAGTAGCTCATGCGAGACCTGGTCAAGTTAAAAACCAATAGGACGGCCTTCCTGGTAGCCGGCGCCTTGCTTCTTCTGCCGGTGATCGGTCATGCCGCCGAAGTGACGCTTCCTGGGGTGCAGTTTCACCTCGATGACCCCCAGGCGCCTCAACAGGTCGCCGGAGTCCTGCAGATCGTGTTCGTACTCACGGTCCTCGCCCTGGTGCCCAGCATTTTGATCCTCACCACCAGTTTCACACGCCTGGCCATAGTGCTCTCATTCCTCAGGCATGCGATGGGGGTACAACAATCACCGCCCAACCAGGTTATCGTCGGCCTCGCCCTTTTTCTCACGTTCTTTATCATGCAGCCGGTCTGGCAGAGGATTCAGACGGAAGCGCTGGTTCCTTATCAGCGTCATGAGATTGGCGGCGACGAGTTTCTGACGCGGGCCACTAAGCCGATGCGAGATTTTATGCTGAAACACACCCGCAAGAAGGACCTGGCACTGTTTGTGGCCATGGGCCAGGAACAGAAACCTCAGAACGCTGACGCTCTGGCCTTGACCAGCATTATCCCGGCCTTTGCCATCAGTGAACTCAAGACCGCTTTTCAGATCGGGTTCGTACTCTACATCCCCTTCATCATTCTCGATATGGTGGTGTCCAGCATTCTGCTGTCCATGGGCATGATGATGCTCCCACCCGTGGTGATATCGTTGCCATTCAAACTCATGCTGTTCGTGCTGGTGGACGGCTGGAATCTGCTGATTGACTCGCTCGTGAAGAGTTTCCGGTGAGGCTTCTATGACTGAAGAATTTATTATCGGTTTTGCTCGTCAGGCGCTGGAGACCATGCTTATGGTGAGCCTCCCCACGCTATTGGTCAGCCTGATCGTTGGGGTGATGATCAGCATCTTCCAATCCGTCACTCAGATTCAGGAAATGACCATCACTTTTGTTCCCAAGATCGTGGTGACCTTCCTTTCGCTTCTGCTTTTCGGCCCCTGGATGATGGAGCGACTGGTAGGTTTCACTCGGGAAGTCCTGGTAAACATTCCCTTCTGGATTCGCTGAGTTTGAATCTTGGGGCGGTTTCAGAACGCATTGAGAGAGCCTTGAATCCTGCTACCACCTTGAGTCTCCACCTTCACACCGGGCAGATCGCCACCTTCATGGCGGTCCTGTTGCGTCTAAGTGTAGTGCTGTTCATGTTTCCCCCTCTGAGCAACAATCGTGTCCCTTTTGGCATCAAGACCTGCGTGGCGCTGGCCATGGCAGCCATGATCCACCCTTTGCTTATGGATCGGTTGCCGCCGATGGATTTGTATCCCGGCACATTACTCTGGACAGTGGCCACTGAAGTCCTGCTGGGTATGGTGCTGGCATTTGCTCTGGTGGTGGTTCTAGCCGCCTTTGACCTGGCTGCGCAGATGATGAGCTACATGACCGGCCTGTCCTTCGCCCAGGTGGTTGACCCGCAGGGCAGCGGCCAAAACACCATCCTCAACAACCTGCTGCAAATGATGGCGGTTCTTCTCCTGTTTCAACTCAACCTTCACCATCTGTTGTTGAAGACTATCGTGGACAGCTTTCTCACACTGCCAGTGGGCACTTTCACCCTGGAACCCACGACCATAGGCAAGTTGGTGTTGGTTTCCGGCCAAATATTTGTCGTCGCCCTCAAGCTAGCGGCCCCGGTGACGGTGGTCCTGTTGCTCACCCAGGTCGGTTTCGGCGTGCTCGCCAAATTCGCTCCTCGGATCAATGTCCTGGTTACCAGTTTCCCTCTCACCATTGCCCTGGGGCTGTTTTTTGCCATGCTCTGCATGCCCTTTTGGGGAACCATAATGAAGCGGCTTTTCATTCAGGCCTGTGGGCTCATCCAAACCCTTGCCGGGATCACGCCGACCCCATGAGGGTCTATTTGAAGGAATGTCGAAACGATTACCCAGGCATATCCTCAGATGGAGTCGTACTGGCTGAGACAAAACTTTGACGATCGTCGTGATTACTGACATGCAACAGAGCTGAGAATCGCTATGGCTGCTGCGGGCGACAAGTCCGAAAAACCGACCGGAAAACGGATCAGGGACACCCGCCGAAAGGGCAAGGTTGCCAAGAGCCGTGAATTGGGCGTGGCGGTGACCTGTATTGGCGGATCCTTGGCGCTCCATTCCGCGTCGCGATTGATCTATCGCCATATGGAGTCGCTCACCCAGGAACTTTGGGGTCACGGCTTTTCTCTAGCACAGGATGGCGCCCTCTCGCAGACCTTGTTCATGCAATTGGCCGCACATTTCTTCGTGATGATCGCTCCAGTGGCCTTGGTCATTATGGCTTTGGCGCTCACCACCGAGATCATTCAAATTGGGGGCTTCATGCTCGCTTGGGAGGCCATCACCCCCAAACTGACCAATCTGAACCCATTGAAGGGGATCAAGAACCTATTCTCACCGCGGTCCCTGGTCGAACTCGTCAAGTCGCTCCTGAAGATGTTCATCATCCTTTACATTGTCTATTTGATCATCAGAGACGAACAGGCTCGATTTCTGCCGCTGATCGAGACCCCCATCGTGGACACGATTGCGATCCTGGGCGACCTGGCACTGAAGATCCTGCTCCAGGCCGGACTGGCCATGCTGGCACTGAGTATCGTCGATTACGGCTATCAGCGTTGGCAGTACACTCGGGACCTGATGATGACCAAGCACGAGGTCAAGGAAGAAAACAAACAGAGCGAAGGCAACCCGCAAATCAAGGCCAGGATCCGCTCCCTGCAGCGGGCCATGGCTCGGCGCCGGATGATGGCCAAGGTCCCGAAGGCCACGGTGGTCATAACCAACCCGACCCACTATGCGGTGGCCCTACGCTACCACAAAGACCTGGAAGCCCCCATGGTATTGGCCAAGGGACAGAACCTGATTGCCCAGCGCATCATTCAGGTGGCTCGCAAACATCAGGTGCCCGTGGTTTCCAACCCTCCACTGGCACGCGCCTTGTATAAGCAGGTTGAACTGGAAGGACAGATCCCCTTGACACTGTACCGAGCAGTCGCCAAGGTTCTGGCCTTTGTCTACCAGCAACGGGAAGCACGAACCTAGCGCAGGACATTCATTAAAGAGGACATAATGGAAGCAGCGCCCACCGTCCCAATCCCCTTCATCCAACGATTGAAAGCCGTTACCGACAGTGACGCGCTGATGGGCATCGGCGTAGTGATCATCATGACCGTCATGCTGCTGCCGCTCCCCAGCTTCGCCATGGACCTTCTGCTGGTGATCAACATTACCTTCGGTCTGGTGACCCTGCTCACCGCCATCTACAGCCTCAAACCCCTGGATTTCTCCATCTTCCCTACCCTATTGCTGGTCACCACCCTGTTTCGACTCTCACTCAACGTTGCCAGCACCCGCCTGATCCTGCTCCATGGGCATGAAGGCACCACCGCTGCCGGGCGAGTCATTCATGCTTTCGGCTATTTCGTCGTGGGTGGCAATTACGTGGTGGGGCTGGTGATCTTTATCATCCTGATCATCGTCAACTTCATTGTCATCACCAAGGGTACTGAACGCATCTCTGAAGTGGCTGCGCGCTTCACCCTGGATGGCATGCCCGGCAAACAGATGAGCATAGATGCCGATCTGAACGCAGGTTTGATCGATGAGCGGGATGCGGTGCGGCGCCGCAGCGAGATCACCAAAGAAGCCGACTTTTATGGTACCATGGATGGCGCCAGCAAGTTCGTGCGAGGCGATGCCATGGCCAGCATCCTCATCACCCTGATCAACATCCTGGGGGGGTTGGCCATCGGCGTTCTTCAGAACGGCATGCCCCTGGTGCAGGCCCTGCAGAACTACACACTGCTCACCGTGGGTGAAGGTCTGGTGGCGCAAATCCCGGCCCTGGTCATTTCGACGGCGGCGGGCATCCTAGTCAGCCGCACCGCTACCGAAATGGGTATGGGATTGACCTTCGCCACGCAGTTTGCATCGAAGCCTCGGCCACTTATGATCGTATCCGGCATGCTGTTTCTTCTAGGCCTGCTGCCTGGGTTCCCGGCCCTACCATTTATGCTCGTCGGCACTGGGTTGGCAGCAGGCGGCTACTATTTGAGCAAACGACAGGCCGGTGAAAAGAGGGAACTCATCGAAGTGGCACCATCAGCAGCTGAGCGGCCGACGCCACCCAGCGAGCTTCCCCCGCCTCTGGACACCCTCGAACTGGAAGTGGGCTATGGGCTTATTCCGCTGGTTGACGAAGCCCAGAAGGGTGACCTGCTGGGCCGGATCAAGGCTATTCGACAGCAATTGGCGCTCGAGTATGGGATCATCATTCCGGCGTTGCACGTGCGTGACAACCTGCAGTTGAAACCGTCGGAATACCGGCTGCTCCTGAAAGGAAATTCGGTGGGCCGCGGGGAACTGGTGTTAGGCCACTACCTGGCGCTGGCGCCAGGTGAAATCACCCGTGAGGTCGAAGGTATCCCCGCCAAGGATCCTGCTTTCGGCCTGCCGGCCATCTGGGTTGGCGAAGGCAAACAACAGGAAGCTTCGCGGGCGGGCTACACCATCATCGACCTGTCCACCGTAGTGGCAACCCACCTGACAGAGCTGTTCAAACGCTATGCCGATGAACTAATGAGCCGCCAGACCGTGCAGCAATTGATGGACGGCCTGGCCGAATTCCAGCCCAAGCTGGTCGAAGAACTGGTGCCGCACCTGCTGCCCCTTGGAAGTATTCAGCGGGTACTGCAGAACCTGATTCGGGAACGGGTCTCCATTCGCGACCTCCAAACCGTTTGTGAAACCCTGGCGGATCATGCCGCGATCACTAAGGACGCTGATATCCTAACCGAATATGCCCGACAGGCGCTCGCCAGGACGGTCACCAAACCTTACGAAACCGAAGACAACAAGCTCTGCGTGTTGACCCTCCAGCAGGACCTGGAAGAGCGGATCAGCAAGGGGATTCAACGCACCGAACAGGGCAGTTTCCTGACCCTCGAACCCGGTCTCCTCCAGCGTCTGGTGCAAAATACCAACAATGAGGTCAAGAAAGTCCTCAACCTGGGTTACCATCCGATGATTCTGACCACGCCGCTGTTGCGCCGCCACCTTCGCAAGCTGTTGGAACGCTTCTTGCCCGAAGTGGTGGTACTGGCTCACACCGAACTCACCAGTCCATTGGAAATCATTTCAGTGGGGATGATAGGCTACCATGCAGATTAGGACGTACCAGGCAGCAACGGTTCAAGGCGCACTGCAACAGGTCAAAAAGGAACTGGGACCTGATGCGGTCATTCTGGGAAATCGAAGGATCACGGTTACACCCACGCGGTCGCTGTTCGAAATCACCGCTGCGGTGGAACCTGCCTGCCCACAGCCCGCTCCGGATAATCCTTCACCTGAAACTCAGCTCCAGGTGGAGGAAGATCTGCGGGAGATCAAGGGCCTGCTCTCCATGCTCATCTCCTCCAAGAACTATTTCTCGCAACTGCAGCTCCAGGAACCCGTTGCGAGAGTCTTCCACCATCTGCTCATGCGCGGTCTGGATGAGAAACACACCTTTATCGCCTTGAAAAAAGCTCTTTCCCAGATGAACGGTGCACCTCCGGGAGAAAAACGCATCATGAGCGCATTTTGCCGCCAGTTACTAGAAAAAATCAGCATAGCGACGCCATTCCGCGAGGTCGTGCCCAGCAAACCGGATGTCTTCTCCTTCATCGGTCCCACCGGCGTGGGGAAAACCACGACACTGGCCAAGCTAGCCGCCTATCTCAAGGTTCAGCGCCGTTTTCGCGTCGGAGTCATTTCGGTAGACACCTATCGGATCGGGGCTTTGGACCAGCTTCAGACCTACGCCGACATCCTTGAACTGCCCCTGCTGGTGGCGCAAAACGCCGCTGAACTGATAGAATCCATCGATCGACTGCAACGAATGGATGTGATCCTGATTGATACGGTGGGGAAAAACTGTCTGCAGCCACGGCAGGTCGCCGATTTACAGGAGGTTTTCACCGAATGCTCCAGGCTGCAGCATTTTCTGGTGCTCAGCGCCGCGGCCAAGAATGAGGATTTGCGCCAGACCATCAAGCATTTTCGCGATTTCAAGATCAACAGTTTGATTTTTACCAAGATCGATGAGACACTCACCCCTGGAAGCATGATCAACCAGCTGTTGCAGTTCCCCCATCCTATCTCCTATGTGGGGACGGGACAGCGAGTGCCGGAAGACCTCGAACCAGCCAGCCGAAAGTTGTTGCTGGGGATACTTTTCCCACCGGAGAAGGGCGGCCATGACAAGGAATAGCGGGACCCGCCAAGATGGCACGGATCAGGCCTCAGGACTCCGCCGCGTGGCCGATGGCGGGCCAACGGCATGGGATGTGGCCAGCACCGGCGGCGTGGTGATGCCCAAGGTCGATTCCGCAGTGCGCGTGATGGCTGTCAGCAGCGGCAAGGGAGGCGTCGGCAAGAGCAACGTGGTGGTCAACCTGGCGCTGGCCTTCGACCGGCTGGGCAAGCGCGTCCTCATCATGGACGCGGACCTGGGGCTGGCCAATGTCGACATCCTGCTGGGGCTGGCCCCCAAATATCACATTGGCCATGTACTGGACGGCAGCAGGGAACTCGATGAAGTGCTGGTCAAGGGACCCGGTAATATCCTGGTTATGCCTGCAAGCTCCGGCGTACATCAATTGACACGCCTGACCGATGAGCAGAAGCTGATTCTTCTTGAAATGCTCGATGGGCTGGAAACCCAGATCGACATCCTGCTGATCGACACGGGTGCCGGTATTTCTGACGCGGTGCTCTACTTCAACGTCGCCGCCCAGGAAAAAATCGTCGTTGTCACCGCTGAACCCACCTCGCTCACCGATGCCTATGCGCTCATCAAGGTCTTGTATACCCGCCACGGCGAACGTCATTTTAAGATTTTGACCAATAACGTCAAGGATGACCACAGCGGCAAGAACATCTTCCTGCAGATCAGCAAGGTCGCCGACCATTTCCTGGATGGCCTGTCTCTCGACTATCTCGGCAATATTCCCAGCGACCCCAATGTTCCCCGTGCCGTCATTCAACAGAAACCCCTCCTGGAAGCTTTCCCCCAGTCTCCAGCCAGCAAAGCCTTCGCCAGCCTGGCCAGCAGACTTGACAAAACCCCTCCACCCCAATTTAATCAAGGGAACATACAGTTTTTCTGGAAGCGGCTCCTGAACGTTTGAGCGTTGGCTGGTACCGGCGGGCACCGAAAGGTGTTGGTTGTGATCCACTGATGAACACCAGGGTTCTGATTTTCCTTGGTGTTGGTGGGTTTTCATGCTTTCATGAGGTGTCCCGAAACCCCTTCGCGGGATCTATCGGCAATACCCTGGGCTGGGAACTAAGAGACTAATTCGCTGGCATGCAAACAGGAAGGCCCACGCAGTGGTTGTCGGCGCCCGTTTTCCCAACAATCCGTACACCAAGCAGGTCCAAGGGAGTAAGGAGCCGGCTATTCCCGCAGACAAGGAAGAGACGATCCTGCGCCATTGTGACCTCATCAAATATATGGCGCTGCGTCTGGCTTCACGTCTCCCACCCCATGTGTCGGTGGATGACCTCTTCAATGCCGGCGTCATTGGCTTGATGGACGCCATCGACAAGTTCGATCCGGAACAACAGATCCAGTTTCGCACCTATGCCAAGATCCGCATCAAAGGAGCCATGTTGGATGAGATTCGGGCTATGGACTGGGTACCCAGATCGTTACGCCAGAAGAGCAGCCTCCTGACCAAATCCTCAGCTTCCCTCCTGGAAAAGCTGGGGCGGTACCCCACTGATGAAGAGCTGGCTGCTGAACTCAATCTTTCCCTAAGTAGCTATCACCACATGCTCGATGAAATCAAAGGCATCTCTTTGATGCCGTTGGAGATCCAGGAAGCCACCCAGGATGGACAGGGGGAAGCCCAATTGGCAACTTCCGGGGATGGACCATTCCAGGCGGTCTACCGGGAGCAGCTCCGCAATGAACTGGCCGAAGCCATCGAGACCTTACCCAAAAACGAACAGCTCATCCTCTCCCTGTATTACTACGACGAACTGACCATGAAGGAAATCGGGGCGATCATGGGATACACGGAATCCCGCATTTCGCAGCTGCACACCAAAGCCGTTTTGCGGCTGCGCACCCGTTTGGCCCGAAATTTGAAAAAGGAAGATTTACCTGATCTTGTATGATTATGGTGGCGGGGAGCACCCAAGCCGCAGGTCATCCAGCGCGGCGAGTTCCACCTGACTCCCTTTTGAGGGTTCAGCATGAGTCGCACAGTTAAGAAAAAAGTTATCGACGACACCCTGGCATTCGCCGACAACTTCGACGAAAGCATGCTGGACCGTATAGAGCACGACCTTGACGGGAATTTGGAGGCTGACCAGGCATCGGGCGGCAAACGATCAAGCAAGCGCGCCTCGCCTGAGGACGAAGTAAGAGAAGGCAAGGCACCGAAGCCACCGCCGGCAGCTCCCAAGGCTGAAGAACTGCCGAGCTCTGCGACCACTGAACAACCAGCCGACAAGCCGGACAGTAACAGCGAAGGCAAGGAACCCCAAAAGACTCCAATTTACCGAAAGATTGCCATCAAGAGATGGACTGCCATCGGTGCTGCCCTGTTGCTGTTTGTGGTCCTCCCTGCCCTGGCCTGGATGAAGCTTCAAGGCCAAGATCGTCAAATTCCCGTCATTCAGTTTATCCGCCGTCCAGTACCGGTACCGAACTATCAGCTCGAAGCCAAGTTCATGTTGCTTGCGGGGTCCGAATCCAAGAAAGACATTGTGGAGATGAACCTGCAATTCGATTTCTTGTCGGACAGCGCTATTGAAAAATTTAGGGAAAAGCAGACCTCGATTCAGGACAGCTGTTATCGTTTCATGCAAACGAACAATCTGGTAGACAGCTCCCAAAAGAGCTGGGCGAGGCTGGTGCAGCGGGACCTGCTTGCCCATCTGCAGGCCAGCTACCCCAAGATCCACATCCAAGCCATCACCCTGACTGAGTTCACCCGGCTGTAAGGTCAGCGGGTTGGGGGTGTGAAGGACGGGTATGGCCGCTGCGCTCGAAACGGCGTGTGAGCCACAAGCTACTTTTTGCGCCGAGTTATCAGGAGTCGCACCCCATGCAGACATTATTGGAATGGCTACACACCCAGCCCTTCTTCCTTACGGCAGCCCAGATCGTATTGGACGTAATCCTGATTACCGTGGTGCTGGTATTCTTTATGAGAAGACCCAAAGCATTAGTCATACCGGGGCGCGAAGAGCTCTTGGCTTCCTTTGAGAGGATCATTCGAGAAACCAAAGAGATCGCTGACGCCTTTGACTCAAACCTGGAGCAACGCCAGCAGTTGATCCAGCAGGTATTGACGCAACTGGATTCCCGCCTGGAAGAAGCCCAAAATACTATTGATCAGCTTCAGAATCAGCCCTTGGCCCACCCGCTGCCTGGCACCCCACCCGAAGGTTCCACTCGCCATGAGGAACAACAGGAGATCCTGCGCCTGGCAAGTCAGGGACTGGATGCCGAAACTATTGCGCAGCGCATCAAAAAACCTCGGGGTGAAGTGGAACTGATCCTGAAGCTCCAGCGTCTGGCCAAACGCCCCGAACCAGCCTGAGGATTTGCTTCAGCCGGCTTTGCTCGTTGCGAGCTGCATCCACTATCCCTTTGACCATAAGACGCCTGTCCTCAGATAATACCTTCAGCCACCGATGTGGTTAAGCAGCCCCCGTCTCATGACGGGCGGCGCCGCTGGATTCCGCCAAGGAATAAAGTTCGACCCTGTATGACGCCGCGTCCAACCCAGTGGCGCGAACCTGCGGGGGCGGGCTTCATGCGGATCCAGCAGGGTTCCCAAGAGGCCACGACTCTGTCAGACAAGCTCCTTGGCCAACTTCTTCACCTGCCCAGTCAACGCTGCCGACGTCCTCAAATCCCGCAGAAATGTGGGGACAAAAACTCGCGTCGAGGGTTGGCTCTCTGGACTGCCGATTGAATGGCCGGCTAGAAAGCCCCTCCTCCCATTTGAGACCAGAAGTCGACTTCTTTCGGGTAACACACCTGTCAGGCAAATCTGGATGGGGGATACTGGCAATACTTGCCTGGTTGCGCTCTCACCCAACAGGAGCCATTCCGGGAAAACCCGCGTGACGCCGGTTTGCAGATGATGCCGGGGACTCTTGCGGCTGGCACTGCCATTGCATAAAGTTGAGGTCGAAGGAGTCACTGTCATGAGAATCGGATACTATTGCGCCGCTTTGGGAACCAGGGAACAACAAAAGCGCCTGGAAGTGATTTCCAACAACATCGCCAACACCAACACGGCCGGCTTCAAAAAGGACACTGTGCAGTTCAAGGACTTCCTGGTCGAGACCAGTTCGCCTCGGTTGGAACAAGGTTCAGTGCGAACCACCGATAACCCTCTGAACGTCGCCCTAATCGGGGATGGATATCTTCGAGTGCAAACCGACCAAGGCGTCCAGTACACCCGCAATGGCGACATGAAACACCGTCGCGACGGCGTCATAACAACCCTGGAAGGCTGGCCGGTGCTGGGCAAGAAAGGCCCCATTCGAACCAGCAACTCAGCGGTACGTATCAACGAAGATGGTCAAATATTTGACGACAAAGAGAGTATTGCCACACTGGATTTGGTGCGGTTTCCTCCCAAAACCGTCCTGACCAAGGCTGCCAACGGATACTTCACCCCGGCGGACCCAAAGGTGGCACCTTTGCCGGCCACTAACTGTACGGTTCAGCAGGGGGCCCTGGAACAGGCAAATTTCAACGTCGTCGAAGAAATGACGCAGATGATTGACACTCTAAGGAACTTTGAATCTTACCAGAAGATCTTGCAGTCGTTTGATCAGATTGATTCACAACTGACCAACAAACTCGCGAATCCATAAGCCTCATCGAATTGGCAAAAGGTGGTAGGTGGTGTTCACGAGTTCTGCGGCCCGAATGATCGAAGATCTAATGACATGCCAGACCGATTGGAGCCGCAGCAGCGGCATGAGGCAACAGCGGATGCAACGGATGTTCATCTGAGGGATGTTGGTTGAGGTATGGGCAACAGGAACAGTCGAGTTCCGGCATTTTGATTATCGCAGGGAGGAAAACATGATTCGCTCACTTTGGACCGCCGCAACCGGCATGGCGACGCAGCAACTGAATATCGACGTCATCGCACACAACCTTGCCAATGCGAACACCACCGGATTCAAGCGCAGCCGCGCCAACTTCGAAGACCTCATGTATCAGACCACCGTGGCGCCCGGTTCTCAAACCCAGACTGGCACCGAAATCCCCACCGGCATTCAGGTGGGCATGGGGTCACGAACGGCTGCGGTGCAAAAGATCTTTGCCCAGGGAAACTTCACGGACACCAGCAATCCTCTCGATATGGCCATCGAAGGCCAAGGATTCTTCAAGGTGCTACGAGGCACCGACGAAACGTACACCCGTTCGGGTGACTTCAAGATGGACAAGGACGGTTTCATTGTGGATGCGATGGGCAATCGTTTACAGCCTGAGGTCAGCATTCCCAACACCGCCATACAAGTTACGGTCGACCCTGGGGGACTGGTGAGTGCTGTTGACCAGACCGGGACGGTGGTCACCACTACCCAGCTCAACCTTTACCGCTTCACCAATGTGGCTGGTTTGGTGAGTGTGGGCAAGAACCTTTTCATCCCTTCGGATTCTTCCGGTGAAGCCCAGGAAGGAACCCCGGGGCAGGATGGTTTCGGCACTCTGATGCAGGGGTTTCTGGAGAGTTCCAATATCAACGTGGTGGAGGAGATGGTGAACATGATTGCAGGCCAGCGAGCCTATGAAGCCAATTCCAAGATCATCAAGACCTCCGACGAGATGCTGCAAATGGCAAACAACGTCAGGGCATAGGCCCTGCAGCCTGGCACTCTTGCAGTTGAGTGGGTATCGGTCTTTCTGGCCCGTTCCCGGGTGCCAGCAACAGTCATGTTGGTAGCGAGGTGAACCATGCACGCCGTCCAATTTCGAACCCTGTTGTGCGCAGCGATTTCTTGTGCAGCCTTCCTGGCACCCCCATGGTGGCTCCCCGGAAGAACCGCAACGGAGATCCCACAGTGTGTTCAGGCCATGACCCAATTGCCTGCCCTTTCCTTGCACAACCGCGTCATGGTCAGCGGTCAGCGGGTAAACCTGCTGGACCTTTGTGAAGCTGAGACCTTGCCGGAAGACTGGAAGATCTATCTGGCTGGAATTGATATTGGTGCCGCCCCGGAAGCGGATGCTACCAAGACCATCAACCTGCGAAATCTCCGGAGTTACTTGCGACAACTTATTGAATCCCAGGGACTGAATCCTGACTCTGTGACCATCAAGCTTCCTGACAAGATCAGCATCGAACGGCGCAAACAGGTCGTATCCAAGGGTCAAATCGAGGAGATCGTACGCCAGCATATCCTCAGCAGTGTTCCCACCAAGCCAGAGGACGTCATCGTACAAACAGCCGGTCTACAAGAGTCGGTGGTGGTTCCCTATGGGGCACTCAGCTGGGAAGTGCTGAACCCCCTACAGGACGCGGTTTCCGGCAATACTGGGTTCACCATCCAGCTCAATGTGGACGGCAGCAAGGCTCAGAGCGTCAGGGTTGTCTCGAGGGTACAGGTTTTCCAAATGGTGGTCTGCGCAGCCCGTAGCTTGAAACGCAACGAGACCGTTGGAACCGGCGACCTCCAGCTGCTCCGCATCAATGTCGCCCAGCATCCAGAACGGTTTCTGACCGGTGTTGATCAGGTCCTCGGCAAACGCCTGATGTCAGATGTGGCGGTGAACCAGCCCATCGACACACAGACCCTGGACAAAGCCATTGCAGTGAAACGCGGCAGCGCCGTGGCTGTTGTCTACAATCAGGAAGGTTTGAAGCTCATAGCCAAAGGACAGGCGAAAGAGGACGGCGGACTGGGGGACAAGGTCCGGATTGTCAACCTGGATTCCAAGAAAGCCCTGGTTTGTCGCGTCATCGATTCCCACACGGTGGAGCTGATTCCCTGATCGGTTCTCGGTAAGGATGGACCCGATCTGGTTTTACTCGCCACTATCTCCCTGACCTCGCAGCCGAGAGGGGGGAAGAGACAAATCTCCATTGGAGCGTACCATGATTCGATTAGCCCTCACTGCCCCTGTTCGCTTGGTGAAGCCATTTCTGGTTCGTCATGGGCGGCCCAGCCATCGCCACCCACCTGACACAGTTCAGAATCGCTACTAGGCGCCGTCAGCACCTGAAGGGCTGCCTGTTCAGTTTGTTCTCGGCGGCAATGGTTGTGTTGCTGGCGGCCTGCACTACAACAACCAACAAGACAAACGTGCAGCCTGGCCCCCAGGTCACCCCGGCAATCAGTCCAGTGGCCACCCCACCGCCGGCTCCGCCGCCAGCCCACGGAATCAGCACTGGCTCTCTGTGGACGGAACGCGGTGCCAGCTACTACGAGGACGTGAGGGCTCGCAAAGTGGGCGACATCGTTTCCATCACCGTGAGCGAGAATGCCCAGGCTTCCAAAACGGGCTCCACTAAAACCGGCCGAACGAAGGATATGTCAGCAGATTTCGCGTTTTCAGGATTGAGCGCAGCGGATAAAGTTATTATGGATTCACTCAAATACGGCTACCAGGGCAAGTTCGACACCAACTTCAACGGCTCCGGGACTGCTACCCGCAAGGACACCATGACTACCACTATGACGGCCACCATCGTTGAGGTCCTTCCCAATGGCAATTTCGTCATTCGTGGTTCTCGCTGGACCAAGGTCAATGAGGAATTGCAGCAGATTGTCCTGGAAGGGGTGATTCGCCCCATGGATATTACGCGGCAAAATGAGATTCTTTCCCAGAAAATCGCCGACGCGAAGATCTTCTTTGTAGGCAAGGGTCCGGTGAGCAACCAAGAGAGGCCGGGATGGTTGATGCGGGTCTTTGATGCTGTCAATCCATTTTGATCGGTAAAGGGTGACACCATGTGGATGAAACTAGTCAGGGTCTTGTTGAGTTTGCTCGTTGCCATGGTAATTTGCCATGTCAGTACCGCCCAGGCCACCAGGATTAAGGACGTTGGCTCCTTCGTGGGCAATCGTCCCAACCAGCTGATCGGGTACGGGCTGGTGGTAGGACTCAACGGCAGCGGCGACAAAGACAAGACCCAATTCACGCTCAGCACTCTGGCAAACCTGCTGGACAACATGGGGATTCATGTGGAGCCCAGACTGATCAAGGTTAAGAATGTGGCCGCCGTGATCGTCACTGCCAATTTTCCAGCGTTTCTTCGCAGCGGCAGCCGCATTGATGTGCAAGTGTCCTCAACGGGTGACGCCACCAGTCTCCAGGGAGGCACTCTGCTGATGACCCCCCTGCATGGACCCGACTCTCAGGTCTATGCCGTGGCTCAAGGTCCACTCACCTTGGGCGGCTTCTCGGCTGGAGGGGCCGGCGGCGGAGTTACCAAGAACCATCCTACTGCGGGATTCATCAGCGGTGGCGCCTTGGTGGAACGCGAGGTCCCCAATCACTTTGCAGACCAGCAACAGCTCCTTTTCGTACTCAGGAATCCTGATTTTTCCACCGCTTTGCGCACTGTCCAGAGCATCAACACCGCCCTGGGGGGGACCTATGCGAACGCGGTCGATCCCGCCAGCATTCGGATGGACGTGCCACCACAGCACGCTAACAAATTGGTGGAAATGATCTCGAAGATGGAGAACCTGCAGATCCAACCCGATGTGGTTGCTAAAGTAATCGTCAATGAACGAACCGGAACTGTAGTGATGGGAGAAAACGTGCGCATCGCGCCGGTCGCCATCGCTCATGGCGGTCTGACTGTCCAGATCAGCGAAGAACCCAAGGTATCCCAGCCACAACCGCTTTCCAGGGGACAGACGGTGGTGGTTCCCGGCACCACGGTTGAGGCTCAGGAGAAGAAGGGTTCGCTCGCCATTGTTGGGTCCGGAGTCAGCATCTCTGAAGTGGTCAGGGGACTCAACGCCATCGGCGTGACGCCACGGGACCTCATCACGATTTTACAGGCCATCAAGGCTGCTGGTGCCCTGCAGGCAGAGTTGGAGATCATTTAATATCCGAATAATATCCGACCGGAAACCTTTCTGCTCCGGATGAATTTTTTGGGAAAGATTTGCCCCCGCAATCTTCTGGAGGCATTATATTATTAGGGTCGGCCTCAAACCTACCCCTAAGCCAGATGCAGAATCAGACCTTTCCCGAAAGTTGCCAATGATGGGCTTCAATCAGACGGTGCCCCAAGCTGGCCTTATCGTCAACGGTGAGAGATAGCCATGGCAGTGAGAAAGCAAGAAGAAGAACCTCAGAATGTGAACCGGTGGATGATCACCTACACAGACCTGTGCATCCTGTTGCTTTCGTTCTTCGTGTTGCTGATCAGCATGTCGATGGTGGATCAGAAGCGGGAACGTGCTGTGCTCAATTCGCTGGTGGGTTCATTCGGCATCCAACCGGGAGGACGGTCTCCCCTTGTGGCTGAGCAAGGCAAGGATCCCAGCGAAGCTGAACCACCCATGCGCAAGAACCCCGCGGTTGATCTTCAGAGTCTGACACAAATGCGCTAGTGCTGCTGGGCTGGATGCGGAAATCCATCTTTTCAAAGAGAGTGAGAAGGTCGCCGTGCGCATTAGTCACCGCGACATCTTTCGCGGCGGCAACTTTGAATTCCAGCCGCGCATCCTCCCCTATCTCAGCACCGTGGCCGCACACCTTGTCAAGAGTGGCGAGAACATCGAAATCCGAGGTCACTCGGATCCCTACGAGGACGTGGCGGCGGCTGACTGGTCGCAACGATCCTGGGCAAGCTCGGTAAAAAGAGCTCGCAGAGTCTATGATTATTTTCGGAGTCAAGGGATTGCCGGCGAGCGCATGAGCGCTCACGGCTTTAGCTATTACCAGCCGCTGATCGATGGGTCGGAGTTTCCCCAATTCCGGTTCAAGAACATGCGCATCGAGATCCTCCTGGGCAAGAATGAAAACCGGCCTGCATCACTGTTGCAGCAACCACTGACGCCCAGTCATTTTTTCAACTACAAGAACTTTTTCTTCCGCCTGTACCCAATATCTGACAAGCCCGCCAGTTCCCTGGGGGGTCCGGGAGATGGCGCAAAACCATAGGACCGCCAATACACCGGGACCTTGGTGATGGTTGGCCAAAGGGTGAGCAAAACAAGTGGGCATTCCAAGACAACCATGAAGAGAAGCGGACATCGGAGAGGATTTCAACCAATGGCCCAGCCCCCCCCGCGAGAGCGCAAGAGCGCGGAACCGGTGCCCAATCCCAATGCCTGGCTGGTCACCTTTGCCGATCTTTGCACACTCCTTCTCACCTTCTTCGTGCTGTTGTTCTCGATGTCATCGCTTAATGCTCGGGCATTCCGCAGCACTTTTCAGAATTTCTCCAAAGCCAGTGGAATTCTCGACTTAAAGGCAGACGATAGAGTGGCCATCCACCCCTATCGGTTGGTCCGGGAGATCATCAAGAACCTGTCAGACCTGGAGCAAATGGAAGTGGTAAGCACAGAACAGGTCCGTAGCGCTGATCAGATCAAGGATCGCGATGCGCAGCGCATGGCTGCGGGCAAAGCCATCTGGTATCGAAATCTGGAAAATGACGCGGGTTTCTCTTTTATCCTCGGGGAACAACTGCTCTTCGAAAGCGGACAGGTCACCTTGAACCCCAAAGCCTATCCGGTTTTGGACAAGCTAGCCCAGTTTATGAAGTCGGGGCTGTATTCGATTTGCATTGATGGCCACACCGACGATGTGCCTATCCACAGCGAGCGCTTCCCCTCCAACGAAGAGCTTTCACTGGCGCGAGCCGAGGCGGTGATGGAGTACCTGGTGATCAATGGTGGCGTCAACCCCAAGCTGTTTGCGCTCGCTGGATACGGCAGCACCCAACCCATCCTGGCGAACGCATCCGCAGCGCAGCAGTCGGTGAATCGTCGCGTGGAACTCATCTTCCATTGGAATCCAACGTAAATCGACAAACGGCCGGCGTCTCCGAGTGGGTGAAATGCCGCCAGAAAGCGTCAAAACTATGAGAGTGTCAACCTTACAGCCCATCAATGACAGCGCAGAAAGCGGCGATAGAAAAATCGAAACTCAAAGGAGCGTGCGAAGACTTCGAAGCCGTGCTGACCAACATCCTGTTCAAGTCTATGCGGGAGACGATCGCCAAGGCAGGTATAGAAGCCCACGACAACGCTATGGAACTCTACGAAAGCATGTTGGACGAAACGGTGGCCAAGGAACTCAGCCACGGCCCCGGTCTGGGTCTGGGCAAGCTCCTTTACCAACAACTGGCTTCGCAACTGAAACCGCAGCGCTGACGGTGACTTATGTTAAAGTTTTTTCAGCAGGATTCCGATTGTTTCAGTAACAAGGTGGGGGTTTTTGTGGTCTGCCCGTACCTCACGGAAGGATGGTCGTACATGTCGATGCAACCAGATGGGACCGGGTTGATCCCCGCGGTTGAACCAAAGATCGGTGAGCAGGACCAAGCGGCACAGGACGAGCAATCGTTGCAAGAGTGCCTGCAGGTTGCCAACCGGTTGCTCGGGTTGATTCAGGACGAAACCAGAGCGTTGAAGACATTCGACGCTGATCTGCTATTGCAGCTTGTCACCCAGAAGGAAGCTCTGGTCAGAGACCTCGGAGGCAGGCTGAACGTCCTAAGAAACGTCACAAATGGGATTAGATTTAAGACCGAGCCATGGGGCCAGCATCGCGGCCACAAGGGATATTGCCGTTGATTGGCCCTCTTCAGAAACCGCTCACAAGCGACTGGTGCTGCGAGAGGTCCTGTCGGAGATCGAGCGTGGCAACGAAATCAACCGGATCTTCATCCAAGGTTCCTTGGCATATGGGGATGAATTGCTAGAGCTATTCGTCCCCGGCACATACGGTATCGGTCAGGAGGGCCAGGCGGAGCGTCTGACGCTCAACACTAAGGGTCTTGCTCTCGACAAGGAGGTTTGACATGCCCGGGCTCACCAGCACATTGGAAATTTCGAGGAACACCCTGCTCAACGAGCAACTGAAGATTCAAACAGCGAGCAATAACATCGCCAATGCGGATAACAAGAACTACGCGCGCCAAAGGGTGAATACCGTCACAAATCCCTCCACCTTCATCGCTGCAGGCTGGATCGGGAACGGTACGCGAGCCGATCAGATTACCCAGATTCGGGATCAATACATCGAGCAACAACTACTGGGCAGCATCTCTCAGGAAGCTGATTTCCGCACCCGGTCCAACCAGATAGGAGTGATCTCTGCCCAGCTGAGCGACGACGGCACAACCGGCTTAGCAGGTGATCTGGGAGCGTTCTGGGATGCCTGGGAGGCCCTCAGCCAAAATCCCAACGGATTGGTCGAGAAGGACGGGGTTTTGGCAAAAACCAAGAACCTGGTGGCTACCATCCAAGACGCTCAAAGCAGCCTGACTACGGCAGTCCAGGGCATTGACGCCCAGAGCCACGGATCAGGTCTCCAAGATCAACGATCTCCTGCAGCAGATCGGCAACGCTAACCAGCGCATCATTAGCTATGAGGCGAACGGGCAAATCGGCCAATGATCTGCGCGATCTTCGCTACCAGGCGCTGAACGACCTCTCCCAGTATCTTGGAATCAGCTATGCGGAGCAACCCAACGGCGCCGTCACAGTGAATCTCACCGACGGCGCGACTACCGTCAATCTGGTTACCGACCAGAATTATGGGCAACTCCAGTACGATTCCGCAACCCATCTGGTTTCCTATTCCCCTGTCGGCGGTGGCACCATCGCTCCCGCCAGCAACAGTCTCAGTGGCGGGAGTCTCAGTGGTCTTTCGTATACCCTGAAAAGACTGCTCCCACCCGCCCAGGGTGGGGATGCCGACTCTTACCAAGTCACCCTGGACACCTTCACGTCGAACCTGATTACTCAGGTGAATACCGCCTATGGGGCCACCGTCTTCACCGGCACCTCGGCAGCCACCATTGCGGTCGCCGCCGGTTTTAATAATGCGGCCACCATCAATGGCAGCGCCGCAGTGACTGTGGCCGGCCTGCAGGACTTGCCAATTGCCACTCTGGGAAACAATACCTTCAGTCAATATGTGTCCTATTTCCAGCATCAGATCGGGCAAGACCAGGCCACCGCCACATCCAGAGCGGATTTCCAGATGGCCTTGCTAACGGACCTCCAGGGCCAGCAACAGTCCCTGTCGGGAGTTTCCATAGACGAAGAAACCATTGATATGCTCAAGTTCCAGCAGGTCTATTCAGCAGCGGCCAAGATCGTGCAGCGAACCGATGAAATGCTGAAGACCATTCTCAACATGGTCTAAATGAGGACGACACAAGGAGAACCATCATGCGTGTCGCATTTTCACAAACCTACGAAAAAATGAATATCAACATTAACCGGCAAAAGGAAAACCTGGACCGGTACATGAACATGGTTGCCACCGGCGAGCGGATGCAGAGACCGGCCGATGACCCCCTGGGTTGGGCGCAAGCCATGGATCTGCGGCAGGGAATTCGCGAATTGGATTCCCTCGCCAAGAATGTGAAATTCGCCGCAAGTTGGAACCAAGCCACAGAGTCCGCCCTGACCGGCGTCAACGAACTGGTAATGAATGCGAAAAGCATCGGGAACAGTTCGATCAACGCACAGACGCCCGAGAAACGCCAGGAGTTGACGCAACAGCTCAACGAAATTATCAAGGAAGCCGTGTCGCTGGCCAACAGCCAACAGGGAGAGCAGTACCTGTTCGGTGGGAGTTCTTATACCACCGCGCCGTTTGCGAATGACCGTCGTCAATGGCGACGTCACCGCGATCACCTACCAGGGTGGCCCCGCCTATGACCTGGATGTGCGCACCAGCAAGGGGACTACGGAAACAGTCAACATCAACGGCCAAGTTGCCTTTGACACAGCCGGCACCGACGTCCTGCAACAACTTCTGACCCTTAAGAATGCGGTTCAGGCCGGTGACACCGCCACCGTCCAGGCGCAACTGACGGCGCTCGAAAACAGCTTCCAGAACCTGATGCGACTGACCGGTCTGACGGGGACACGCCAGGACGGGTTGGAGCGCAAAAGATGAGCATACTGACATCGCTGCAAAGCTTCTCAGCAAGACCAGTTGGACGACGTCGCCAAAGCCGACCCGGCGACCGCGATCATTCATTTGCAGCAAACGCAGACCGTCTATGAGGCTGCGTTGCAGGGCTACATCCACACTTTCCAAGCTAAACCTCACGCAGTTTCTGTAGACCGCTCAGTCTTCCAGCGATCGTTGATCGCACGCCATGACTCGAAGGCATGATCCCGAACATCGCCTCGGTCATGGCGTTGTGATTTTTGAGCCCTGCACAGCCTGACACCAACGCCGTGAGAAGAACATCTATAACCATTAAGGATGGGAAGTTGTTTGGGAGCATACCAGAAGGCGGGGGTAGACCAAGAAGCTATTAAACCGATGTGAGCCATCAAGGCCTCTCGTTGAAGTGGCCTTGAGGCTACACAGCAGACTGGTGTGGGAACCTTATCCAATCATTTCCTCCAATATTTTGTCAGCAATCTTGGTCGGATTGACCTGATAGTCATTGTTGGCGATCAAGTTGCGCAGCTGATCCACCCGCTCACCGCGGATTTCAGGCAGTTCCATGGTAACCCGCTTAACCTTGCTAAGCTCCTGGTAATCTCTGGATAGCTGCACCCGATCGGCTGCACCCTGCCCTCCAGCTTCCTTCGCCTCTTCGGATCGTTTCTCCACGTCCGCTTTGGTTTCCAGTTCCTGGACTTTAGGTTGTTGACCCGAGTAGCCGGATACCTTTTTGATCTCCATCTCTGCACCTGTTTCTATAGTCTGTATGTTGATTTCACTGCCCCCGCCGTTGTTGGCTGCTTTGCCCGCAATAGCCGCCTCCTGTAGGTGCGGAGCACGCTTTGCACTTGAATATCGCTGATCTCCATAACCATCACTTCCTGTCTTGCCATTTATCTCGGCAATTTACCCGGATTCCTTAAGGGGAAAGTGCTTGTTGTGCAAATTCCCTTGAGCCAGCCTAAGTGAGACGAGGTGTTGATATCCGGGCGGGTCTTTGGGTATGATTATGGGGTGGAATTCGCTCCGAGCCCTTCTGAGCATTCTCATTCCCGATGACGACGTGGGAGGATTGGTGCTACAGTGATACATATTTGTGGGGCGAGACAATGGAGTCACAAGAACCTGTTTGAGAACAGGCAGCATAAGGCGGCTCCACGGCCGGCCCCACGGGATAAATGGGCACCCCGTAGCCGAAGAACCACTAACGGTCGCCGCCAGTGTTGAAGCGATTTCACATTAGCATTGTATCGAAGTTCGATGTGAAGCCCCCTCACCCCGACCGGCCGAAAGGAAGCGGGGAAGACGGAGGTCTCAGGCAAGCTCTTGATATTTGGAGTTCCAGTCCACTTGCAGGGATCCAGCGGGTAAAGGAGCCATCGCCGGTATGACCAAGAAACCACCCAATACCTCCTCAACGGCAGCACTCGACATAGAACGGCTTGCCGAAATCATCATCGCAGCCTTGAAGGAGCTTTCTACCACCCGTCAGGCCCTGACCCCAACTTCACTTAGCAAGTCGCTAATCCCCAATAGGGACATCATTCATCGCCTTACCCGCAGCACTGCCGAGTCTGTTATTCCGCTGAGCAGTTCAAGAGAGTCGTCGGCACCGCAGGAACAAGATAACGAAGAACGACTCAGACGGGCATTGCAAAATGAGCGGCAACTGGGAAGGCAGGTTGATGATCTGCAGAAAGAGATAGACCAGATCAGCGAGTTCTACAAGAGGGCCACCCTGTCGATGATCGTATTGGCAAGTGACTCGCAGAGCGGGGGCACGTCCGCACACCTCAGTCGGTTCCGGACACTCGTGAGCAGCAATGCCCCAGTAGTCGAACAAGAGCGGTGTCTGGAGGATCTTAAAACCACTATCCTCACAGAGCAGATGGAAGAAACCGCTGGGCCCGAGAATGAAACCAGCAAGGCGCCGTCATTCTGGGGTAGTTGGCGCAAACGTACCGAATCGGACAAGAAACCTGCGGCAGGGGAAACCTCTGCCTGCTTGTCTTTATTGCAAAACTCGCTTACCAGCATCATGGATCAGTTTCCGACTTGCCCCGGTGATCAGCACCACCATCTTTTCGAGGAGTTGCAGCAACGCATTCGCAGTTGCTTAGACACCAACATCCTAGCGTCAAGTCAGTGATGAACTGTCCCGACTCATTCGCAGTTATCTGGACACTGCTATCGAGGAACGGCAGCAAATTTCGCAATTTGTCGGTGAACTACATGGTAATTTCTTGGAAATGGAAGTGCAGTTGTTGGCATCTTTGACAGACACGCAGGACAGTCAACAGGCCGATGTGGAATTTAATCAAACGCTGCATGTGCAGGTGGATGAGGTCAGGGAGACGGTCAGCATCAGTAAGACCATCGAAGAGGTCCGTGGCCTTGTTTCCGCCAAACTGCAGGCCATGAAATCCGCTCTGGTAGAGAAACGCAAACAGGATGAAGCCCGCATCCAAAAAAGTAATCTCAAGATGGATGAACTTCAGCAGCACTTGCGCAATATGAAAAGCGAGATCAACCAGATTCAGGAACGGACCAAATCACTGGAGCAGGAAGCATTACTGGACAGTCTGACCAACATCCACAATCGGCGAGCCTATGAAATACGCATCGATGAAGAGTTACAGCGTTTCAAGAGATACAATCAACTCTTTTCTCTGGTCATGCTCGATGTGGACCACTTCAAGGCTGTGAACGACGAGTTTGGGCATAGAACGGGCGATAAGTGTCTTTGCGAGATCGTCAACCGTGTTCGGTCCTCGTTGCGAAAGGTGGATTTCCTTGCGCGCTATGGAGGCGAGGAATTCGTCGCTATTCTGCCCGGAACGACTCGGCAGAATGCCTGTGTGGTGGCGGAGAAACTCCGGCAGCATATTGAGCGAACGGCTTTTCTGTTCCAGGGCAAGAGGGTTCCCGTTACGATCAGCTTGGGCGTGACACAGGTAGAGTCATCCGATTCAGATCCACAATCAATTTTTGCCCGAGCTGATGAGGCGATGTACGAGGCCAAAAGGGCAGGGAGAAATCGGGTGGGAATGCGCTAATACCATACCCAAACCGTACCGCGGTCAGCGCGATTGCTTGAAGGCAGGTTACGTCCGTCTTGGCTCACCACTGTTCCTTAAATCCTTTGGCCACCGAGGACGGAAGCCCGCCCGACTCCGTCGCCATCATCCCGGTAAAGGCCGGGGCAAGAACTTCCCTTCGATCATAAACAAGCACTGGGACCGAAGCGACGGCATCTGTGACTGCTACGTGCCGGTCAAAGCGTCTCTCAGAAACCGAATCCCGCCAGCAATGAATCCACATCGACCTGGGAATGCAAGGATTCGGTCTTCCCCATGTGGGCTGGCCCGTAAAGCTCATCGGTCGTCTCCGCCTTACGCCCATCCGATTTCAGACCAAAAGTGCGAATGATATCTATCAGGTTCTTCTCCAGGTCCTTGAGAAGTTGGATTATTTTGAGAATCACCTGTCCGGTGAGGTCCTGGTAATCCTGAGCGGTCAGCACCGTGATCAGGTCACTACTGGTTTCGGCAAAGGAAACCCGAAGGTCTCCCAGCAACCGGTGGGTCTCGTCAAGCCGCTTTTGGGCTGCATCGCCGACGGCCCACAGGCCGTCAAATATCTCACGCAATTGGGTAAGCTTGGCCTGCTCCTCCAGGTTGCGGTCCTTCATCGCCTCCACGTGATCCAGAGTGGTATTGGCTGCCTTTTCGGTCAACTCCAAGATGTGTTCGAGACGGCTGCCCGAATCCGGCAGTTTGTTCTCAACCATTTCGACCAAATCAGGATCGATGGTGTTGGCAAAGTTGCGAAGGGAATCATGAAGCTGTCGCGCCAGAACACCGATATGCTGGTACAGACCACTACTCTGCTGTTCGGCCAGTTCGAGCAAAACATCCTGCGCTCCAGCAACCTCACCGGTGGAAAGAGCCTGCATGAACTTCCTGATCGCCCCCAGGATCTTCTCCGTTTTGGCATCCTGTTTGGTCAGTCGGTGACCGAACTCCGGGTTCGGGTCGAAAGGCGACAGCAAAGTCTCGATCTTTTCCAGGTTCTTGGGTGAGGAAGGAAAAATAATCTGGAAGCTACCGTCTCCGCCTCCCTCATCACCTGCCAGGACCAGCTCACCTCCAAGGTTTTCGATTATCCTGCTCAGCCTCGAGAAATCGGCGCACAGGTTCCACCGGGAGCGATTCCTCGGCAGAATCCAATGGGAACGTTACCACAACGGGTTCTGAAGCGTCTTCAACGGGTACCACGGCAGACTGGACCACGGATTCGGCCTGAACCAGCTGATCAGAATTCTTTAAGAAACCAGCGGGGAATTCGTCTGCGGATAGTTCGGTGATTTCACCACCAGAGTCTTGACCTGAAGTGACCGCAAGAATGCCGATGATCTCGTAGGCATCAAAGGCAAGTTCGCCATCCCCGGCTCCAGCCCGCCTCAATTCGTCCACCAGGGCACTGGCAGCGTGGGCAAAGGGAAAAACCTCGGCCATCCCCAAGGCGTTGGCTGGAGCCAGTTCGCGGGCAATGTAGTCTTCCAAAGCAAGCCCAACTTGTTCCAGGAGGGGTATGCCCAGCATGGAGGCAGTAGTGCGGAAGTTGCGCACGTTTTCGCGACAACGTTCCACCCGATCATCACCGCCGGTGCTGTCGACCAAGTGCTCAGCTTCTTTTACCGCCTGCTTCAGTACCTTAATCAGTTCGTCGAGATCTTCCTTCTCAACGGCCCCCATCATCTCTTGCTCCCTTCAAACAGATCGACCACACCTTTGACGTCTATGATCAGCGCGACCTTACCGTCGCCCAGTATGGCACCCCCGGAAACACCTAAGAGGTTTCGCATTGAGCCGCCCAGGCTCTTGATGACTACTTCCTGTCGACCCAGGATTTCGTCGACCAGCAGGCAGTAACGGCCGCCGCTCTCCCCCACGACCAGCACCAAGGCTTCCCAAGGATGAACCTGTTTCGGTTCCACGTCCAAACAGTTGATGTAACCGGATGAGTGGCATAAGGTGGTCGCGGACCTTGATCAGCTCCCCTCGACCCTGCACTGTCAGATAAGCTTCCCGCCCAGGCCGCAAGGACTCTTTCAGGGCAACGGTGGGAACGATATAGCGTTCAGTGCCGATCTGCGTTACCATACCATCAATGATGGCCATGGTGAGAGGCAGCCGCAGCTGAAAGCGGCTCCCACGGCCAAAAACGCTTGACACTTCGATTTTTCCCCTGAGCTTTTCGATGCTCTTCTTCACCACATCCATCCCAACACCTCTGCCGGAGACTTCGGTAACAACCTCCTTGGTGGAAAAGCCGGGATGGAAAATCAGTTGGTAGAGGGCATCATCTTCAATGTGAACGTCCTCCCGGACAAGCCCCCGCTCAATGGCCTTGGTTCGGATCCTGGCAGCATCAAGTCCCTTGCCGTCATCCCGGATCTCGATAACGATGTCATGCCCGCGCTGCTCAGCGGAAAGCAAAATCGTTCCCTGTGCCGTCTTGCCGACCTGGCCTCTTTCCTCCGGGGGTTCAATGCCATGATCAACTGAATTGCGGATCATGTGGACCAAGGGCTCGTAGATCTCCTCCACCATGTTCCGGTCAATCTCGGTCTCCTCCCCTTTCATCTCCAGGACGACTTCCTTGCCGGATTTCTTGGCCAGGTCTCGGATCAAGCGGGTCATCTTTTGAAAAGTGGCTTTGATGGGCACCATCCGCATGGCCATGCTGATGCGCTGAAGTTCCGTGGTAATGCGCCGCAGCTGAACACTGTCTTGTTGGAACTTCTGGTTCCTGATGTTCTGCACGTCAGGATTCTGCAATACCATGGCTTGAGCGATCACCAATTCCCCGACCATGTCCACCAGGCTGTCCAGTTTCAGCGTGTCGATACGTACAACGGCAGAGCTTTCCTTAACCTGCCGCTGTTCACGCAACACCTGGCCAACCTCGCGGGGTTCGGCCAAGCCTTCCTGAATCACCACCTCGCCAAACTTGCGGCCGGTTGCCTGGCTGTTGGCGATAACATCCTCAACCTCGTCAGGTTCCAGCATGCCCTGTTCCACCATAAGCTCGCCGATCTTTCTGGTGGCTACCGGGGCGTCGGATTCGCCTCGCTGCTGATCGAATTTTCGGATGCGGTTTAAAAAGACCTGAACTACAGCAGAAGATCTGACCCGGCCGTCCGCCTCCGTGGGAGGATTCTCCAGGTCCAAAAGGAGCCCCTTGAGGATGTCCACCGCCTGCAGAACCAGATCGATGACGGCATCGGTGACGGTGAGCTTCCCGGAACGGGCTGCGTCCAGCTGGTTTTCAACTTCATGGGAGAGTTCGTGGATGTTCCGGAGATTGAGGAACCCAGCCACGCCCTTGATGCTGTGGAAGGGTCGGAAGACGTCATTGATAGCATCCAGGTCGGTCGGATTGGTTTCCAGTGCCAGCATATTCAGCTCGATACTGGACAGATTCTCCCTGGCTTCATCAATGAAATCCTTTAATAGCTCAGGATCCTGGACTTCACCCCCGGCTTCCTCTTGTGCCGCCTCTACCGCAGCAGCCGGCTCCACCTTGACCGTGGCAGGTGGCAGCCTCAGTCTGAACCAGAGGCGTTGCTGCCGGTGCCATGGACGTTGCGCCGGCATTAGCCTTCAACTGATTCAGGAGTTCCCGGATAGCCTGCAAGTCGTGCTGAACATCCTTGGAGTTCTCCATAATCACAGAAATCAGAATAGCTTTGAGCTGACCAAGTGTTGCCGGCCAATGCCCGGGGGCCGGTTCGGGAGAGGCTTCCAACAGTTCGATGAGGTTGATGCATTCCCCCATCCCCATCAGATCGTCCGGACCAGCGATCACCCCGTGGGTCAGGCGTTCGACAACCGCATCTCGCGACGTCGCATTCCGTGCCTCGTCATCCATCAAGCAGCTCCAAAAGTACCAACCCTGTTCGAGTAATCGTTTGACGACCTTCCAGCAACCACCCTACCTCAAATTCTCAAGGCAGACAGACCACCTTTGCTCCCAGATGAAGCTACTACCTGGGCTGCCCCAGATCATGCTTCTACAGCCGGCAGTGATCATGGAGGCAAGATCTTGGCCAGCTTCTCGCCCAAGGTGACGCGCGGTAAAAGGCTTGACGATATAGTTGCTGACCTTGGCTTTGACGGCTTCCACGATATTTTCCTTCTGCGCTTCCGCCGTTACCATCAAGAATGGGGTGTCTTTGATCTTGTCGTTGGCACGCACGAATTTCAGCAGTTCCAGACCGGTCATCTTGGGCATGTTCCAGTCCGAGACAATGAGATCAATCTTCTGAGTTGCCAGAATCTCGACTGCCGTGGTGCCGTCGTCGGCCTCCAGAATGTTCTTGAAATCCAACTCGCGTAAGACATTGCGCACAATTCGTCGCATGGTTGAAAAATCGTCCACAACCAATACGGTCATATCTTTGTAAGCCACTGTGTCATCTCCCCTCGCTGATCTGCAGTTATCTGCCCTGCCGCTCGCCTTTGGCCAGCGCAGCACTCAGGCTGTCTGTGCGACCTGTTGCCATTGTGTTTCCGTGAGGACCTTGTCGATATCCAGAAGGATTTTGACCTTGCCCTTCAGTTTGGCCATACCCAGAATGTAATGGGTATCAACATCCACCCCGAACACTGGAGTGTGCTCCATGTCTTCCAAACCGATGTTTACGACTTCCGATACCGTGTCCACCACCAACCCCATCTGTACATTGCCATCGTGGCTTCTAACTTCCGTTACGATGATGCAGGTGCGTTCGTCGTAGAGCTTGGACTCCAGCCCAAACCGCAAGCGCAAATCGATGACGGGAATGACTTTGCCTCGAAGATTGATCACCCCCTTGACGAAATGAGGCATCTGCGGAACGGTGGTGACATCCATCACTCCAATGATCTCACGGATCTTGAGAATCTCAATCCCGTATTCTTCCTCGGCCAAAGTGAAGGTCAGATACTTGCCTTCCTTGCCCTTTAGAACATGCTCTTGTTTGTCTAGGCTTTCTGCGGCTCCCACGGTTTGCCCCCCTGTTTCCCAACGTTGTGATGCCACGGCCGCATCCCCCTGGATTAGGCTCGGCCCCACGCATGCTCATCTGGTCGTTTGGTTGTGATGATGCAACTGCTCATAGACCTGAGTGGTAGGCATTGGTCACGCTCCCCCACAGTCGATCGCTCCAACCTTTCCAAACTCATAGTGCTCTTTCATTTGGAATCCAGCATCTGGTAAATGGCACCGGGAATGTCGTTAAGCGTAACAACTCGCTCCACGCCCCCTTGTCGAACGGCTTCTTTGGGCATCCCATACACCACACAACTGGCTTCATCCTGAGCGATGGTTCGAGCTCCAACCTGGCGCATCTCCGCCATCCCTTGCGCGCCGTCAGCCCCCATTCCGGTCATGATGACCCCAACGGCGTTAGCCCCAGCATACTGGGCAACAGAATGGAACAGCACGTCAACTGAAGGTCTCTGGTGACAGACTAGCGGACCGGTCTTGACCTCCACGTAGTAGCGCGCACCGCTACGCTTCAGCACCATGTGGTAGTTCCCCGGAGCGATCAGGGCCAAACCCGGGTAAAGGCTGTCACCGTTTTTTGCTTCCCGCACTTCGATCTGGCAAAGAGTATTCAACCGATTGGCAAAGGCGGTGGTAAAACGAGGCGGCATATGCTGCACGATGACGATGCCCGGGCAGCTCGGCGGCAACTGTGTCAAGACTGCTTTCAGCGCTTCCGTACCGCCCGTTGATGCCCCTAATGCCACAACTTTGTGAGTCGTTTGTGTCAGAGACTTGCTCACCAGAGTCAAGGCTCGGTTTTGCTACCGCAGTGGACAAGGTCGGATCAGCAACCCAGGCCTTGAGACGCACCTGGGCCGCGGCTCTGATCTTGTCCACCAGTTGAACACTCATGTCGCCTACCGAATAGGCTCCCCCAGGCTTAGCCAACACCTCCACGGCACCGCTTTCCAGAGCCTCGAGGGCCATCTCACTGTTCTTCGGAGTGAGCGAACTGACAATGATCGTGGGGATGGGATGGTACTTCATGAGCTTGCGCAGGAAGCTCAGTCCATCCATGCGCGGCATTTCGATGTCGAGGGTGATGACATCGGGTTCCAGCTCGACGATCTTATCTCGCGCCACATATGGATCCGGGGCGGTCCCCACGACTTCGATATCCTTATGCTTGGACAACTCCTGCGTGAAAATCTTACGAACGATTGCGGAATCATCTACCACCAGCACTTTGATGGGGTTCATGTGCACCTCGGTTTCAGCGTTCCCCTTGGAAGGGATACCAGTCGCTCTGTCTGAGTCGCTCAACACGGATAACTATCACTTCGTTGGTCTGGCTGTTGTAAATAACCTTCCGACCTTTGCTACCTCCCACATCCTGGGATGCGATGTGAATCCCTCTCGCCTGAACAATGCTCCTGGCCACAGCGACGTTCTGCTCCCCAACGTCGACTGAAGCCACGCCATTGGCTCCCTGAATGGCCCCACCAAGAATCTGCGCTTCGAGGTTTTCCAGGCGGCTGCCATTTTCCAGAAAAAGCCTGATCAAGGTGCTGGTGGCCACATTACCGTATTGGGCAGTGGCGGCGGCTGGATCGGCGATTCGAGGGTAGAGGAAGTGGTTCATGCCGCCGAATTCCAGCTTTCTGTCCCAGAGCGAAACAGCCACACATGACCCCAGAACCGCAGAAATGAGGGTCGGTGTCGCTGGCACGAAAATATAGCCAGGGAGTAAAAAATACTTGGGTAAATCCAGGGCTTTTTGCTGCATAGAAGAAAATGGCTAATCCCCATCAAAGCTATTTGGCAGCCTCATCCCAACGACACAGCGTCAGCGCCAAAGGACCCTCATCATCGTAGAGCCGAATGGACGCCATACTCTTGCCCGGATACTGTCCGAAGGCTGGTTTCATTTCTTCAAAAGCTGGAATGCCGAGTCGCCATGATCCCTCGCCAAACCGACCCACCAATTCCCCCGCCACCATGTTGGCCAATTCCTTCATGGCATCCTCGATCTCCGGAACAGACAGCTCGTTTTCACTCACTCCCAGGAAATCGGCCGTGATCATTCTGGCAAACCGGTCCGTGGACAGGCAAAACAGCGTGACCCGCTTTGGGTCACCGTGGATTTCGATGCGTGATTCATACTGGTACGGAAGATCTTCTCCCGCCTTTGGTTCATCAGCTTCCTCGAAGAGCGCCGTAGCAAAGAACATGGTCTCCAGGACTCTAGAAATCGCACCCCTCATCACTGTCTGGAATTCCGGATTCATCGGTTTCCCCCATGACCTCCCTCACCAAAGAACGCACCGTCTCCGGCGTGAACGGTTTGTGTATGTAGCCCTTAGCCCCCAGGCGCATGGCCTCCTGCAGCCGTTTCTCATTGGATTCCGTGGTGATCAGCACCACCGGTACGTCCTGGTAGCTCGGCTGCGACTTGATGGCCTGCAGCAGACCGAATCCATCCATAACGGGCATATTGATATCTGAAAGGATAAGATCAACCCAGTTGTTCTCAAGGACATTAATGGCCTCCTGGCCGTTGCTGGCTTCAAGACAACTGCCGAAGGCTATGCCGGTCAGGCGCAGGATTTTTTTGATGACGTTGCGCATGGTGCTGGAATCATCCACTATGAGGACATTATAGGGCATAGCTGCCTCTCCATTCACAAACCGTCATAGCTCGATCTCCCCAAAACCAGAAACCTTGACCCAGACGCGGCCGGTCGCTATCTCCAAACGTACTGTGCGGTTCACATTGCCACCGATGTGTTCGGCAGCGATGACCACATTGTTTTTCCAGAAGACCTTGCGCACAGATAAATGGTTCCGTTTGCCAATATTGAAGACGCCATTTTCGTCCATGATCTGTGAACCCCCGGCGATCTTGACAATAGCGTTCCTCTTGTTCGCCCCCAGTTGGTAACTTTGTTTGAACAAAACCGGTATACCGGAATCCGCAAACATGGCCGGCTTGATCTTGGCTTTCTCCATGTCCATACTGGCTTCCGGCAACATTAGATGAAGCATTCCCCCAACTCGCACCACGGGATCATAGATCACCACGGCAATGCACGAGCCGAGCGAGTAAGTGATCAGGGTTTCATCAGCCTTATTGCTGATGGCCATATCTGCAACGCCAATGATTCTCGTCATCGCTATTCTTCATTCAGCAGTTGGATTTTGGCCGCAATGCAACAGATCAGTCCAGCCATGTCAGTCACGAGTTCAGGAATCCTTTACCGCTCTTCGCTCACAGATCATTGGCCTCATTTTCGATAAACCGATGGACGCACATATTGCAATGGATGCTGCAACCCGGTCAGGCTCTCCGAGTGCCCCACAAAGAGATACCCACCCGGGGATAGATATGTGGCCATTTTCTGAACGAGGTCCTGCTGTGTTGGCTTATCGAAGTATATCATGACATTTCTACAAAAAATATAGTCGAATGGACCACTGAAGGGGTAGCGTTCCTTCAGATTGAGGCGCCGAAACGACACAACCTGTCTCAGCAGGGGAGCCACTTCAAAGTAAGCCTCGCCACCAACACCATCACGCCTCTGCAGGTACTTCTGCCGCAGAGCGGCTGGCACCTTGTCTACCCGGTCCTTGGTGTATGCTCCTCGGCGCGCAATCTCCAAAACCCGAGTCGAAATGTCGGTGGCAAGGATGCGGAAGTCCCGTCTTTCCGCGTCATCGAAATGGGAGAGAAGGCACATGGCCAGACTGTACGGTTCCTCCCCAGTCGAACAACCCGCACTCCACAGCCGAATGCGCATGTTCCTGGCCTTGCGCTTGGTCACCAGCAGTTCTGGGACAGCCACCTGCTCCAGGAACTCAAAGTGCTTGGGTTCTCGAAAGAAATAGGTCAGATTGGTAGAGATGCAGTCCAAAAACTGGACGATCTCTGCCTGACTGTCGGGGGATGTGATGTATTGATAGTATTCCTGATAGGATTGCAGCCCGGTGGCACGCAAACGCTTGTTCAGCCGAGCCTGGAGCAGTTCGCGCTTGCCCTCATGCAAATTGATCCCACATTGCTGGTAGACCAACTGGCTGAACTGTTGAAAGAGCTGAGTGGATATCCCCTGTCCTGCCACGTGACACATTCCTTCCCCGGGATGCGGCAACACCCGATGGTCCAAACCCCTGCCCGCCTTGAAGTCTGACCTGAGCAAAGAGATCGCACCTCTCCCTCCGTTAGAAAATCGGCCAGCCGCTGGTTTTTCTTTAAGGAAATGTTATCGTGGCGTGCAAACAAACGCGTCAAGGCGCTCTAAAAAACGGTCGGGAATCATCTTGCGCGGAGCAGGGGGAACCCGTTCTCGGGGAAATATGTTGACCTCCCAAAGGGCAAAGAAAAGGTCACATAACCTTTTGTTCTGCAACAAAAACCCAGGAGTTCAGAGTGTTCCGATGAGAAGCCTTCCTCCATCAAATCGTGGCTCTAAACTCCTGGGTTGCCATCATGCAGTCCACAAAACATGGCAGATCGTGACTCCGCAGGTCGCCGGCTCAGTAAACCAGAGTGGCTTTGGCGGTGAGGATTTCCTGGGTCAGGGCTGCAGCGGCAGTCGTGACTGCACCTTCGATCAGATCCGCCTCAACGATCTTGCGCTCTTTGATGCAGGGTACACACACCAGGAGTTTTCCGCCCGCATCCAGAAAGCTTTTCACCAAATCCTTGAGCGGCGGTAAACCCGGTGCCGACACGTGTTCGAGGTAGCCCTTCTTGGCGAGATAAACAGCGGTGCCCTGCAAAGCAACCACCGCCTCCACCTCCATGACCAGCGCGGCGTTGGCCAGCACAAAAGGGAGTGTTGCTCGATCCGGATCCTCTCCGGCATGGGTGACGATGTAAACGATCTTTTCTGGTTCGGCCATTTTCTGCATCTCCTTTCCGGGGTTGAAAACCTATGGATTTGGCTCTATCTGCCGTCGTTTCCAACGGTCTTGGCTGACGCTCGCCAAAACCTCACACCTCAGGTGTGGCGAGCGATCAATGTGGACAAGTCTTCAACCGGGGCACCGGCGCGTTTGAGATTGCTCAGGCAAATCGGGCACATGGCAATGATGGGTTGCCCTGTTTCCTTGAGTTCGCTGATGCGTCGGTCCAGCACTTCACGAGTGAGCTTCGGCGAGATGGATTCGGCCGGACCGCCGCAGCAGTTGGTGAACTTGCCGCAATTGCGCACTGCCACACATTCGATACCGATGCGATTCAGCACCTTTCCCGGCACGTCGGACAGTTCAAGATATCTCCCGTAGAAGCAGGGATCGTGAAGAGTGACGCGGACACCTTCCGTCTTGGCTCTGAGATTGATCAACTCGAAATACGTTCTGACTTCAAAGCTTATGTCCGTGTATCTGGGATAGAGCACCTTCATGGCGTAGGTGGTATGCGGGTCCACCGTGATGAGCTTACGCACCCCCTTGTCCTTCAGCCGTCGAGATACATACTTGGCATGCCGGGCAAAGGCTTCCTCATCCCCCAGATCATAGAGCAGAATCCCACTGTAGGCATCCAGTTCGGGCCGGTAGAAGAAATCGACGTTGGACCGCACCAGAATGTTCCAGATGTTTTGCAGGATGCTGTTAGAAAAGGCTTTGTCGGGCTCGCTAACCATCAGAGCGAAACCTAGTCCCACCAAAGGCTTGGGTACGAATTTGCCATAGCGCACCAGTTCACCCCGTCGGGTGTCTTCCAGACGTTCCATGTGACTAGTGGTCTTCTCGATGTAGGGCAAGGACTGGTACATCAAACCAGTGAAAAGCATGGCATCCCCTTCCCGGCGCAGCGGGATGTTCCCCCACCAGGTGTTGAGTGCCCCATGGGGCACCCCGAAGGGATTGCGCACCTTGTCAAGGTTGCTGGCGATGAGCTCGATGATATGCCTGGGATTAAACATGCGGGAACTTCCTCCAATGGGACACCACCATACGCCGCAACCCCAGGATCAATTCCCCGGGATCGGCTTCCCGGGGGCAGGTGGCGGTGCACAACCCACAATGCAAACAGCGCCACAGCTCGTTGGCCTGTTCGAGGATTCTCTCCTTTGCGCCCAACTGGGCGTAACGGATCATCATGCGGGGGAAATGCCCGTAGATCAGCGGGCAAATGGCGGCACAGGTTCCGCAGTTGAAACATTCCAGTGTCGAGGGTACACCGAATTTCTCCAGCTCTTCAACGAACTCGGGATGGACCAGAGTCATGTCCTCTCCTTGTTCCAGTGCATTCGTGTCACTTTGCCGACAGCGACAGTCCGATGCCGGCCGCATTGGACAATTTTCCGACACGTTCTCAATCAGCCACACTCGCCTCATCCACCTGCCGGGCCAGACCGCCGACCAGTTGATAGCGGAAGTAATCGCCGTCCTTGGGGCCTTCGATGATTTCGCCGTAGTTCTTGAGGGTGGCGACGTACCAGAGCACCTCGGCGGCCTCGATACCCGTCGCCTCGCTGATTTCGGGTACGGTTGCGGCACCGTCTGCGAGCCGCCCTTTGATGGCACGGACCGACCGTTGCTGTTCCTTGACCCTCAAGGTAACGGTTTTGACGGTGTCCCTGCGAACCTCGCGAAGTCTCTTCAGCACTTCCTTCGAACGGCTCTCTTCGGTTCTTGCCTGAGTCATCGATCCCCCCTGCCCGTTTGCTTGCCAACTTCCGGTATTACCCGGCTGTCAACCGGTTTTCAGGCGGCCAGATCGTCCGCGACGATCATGTCCACCATGGCTTCATATTGTTTCAGCGCCCAACCTTTGACATTGATGGCGTTTTCCGGACAAACCGCGACGCAGGCCCCACATCCCAGGCACAGTGCGGGGTTGGCTTGTGCTCGCAGGAGTACTTCACCCGCCACCACCAGCTCCACCATCTCCAGAGCGCCGTCCCTCAAGCAGGCTTCAACACAGGCGCCGGTGCCCCGACACTTTTCCAAATCTACTTCGGCGACGAACGGATCGAGTTCCACGAACCCGCGAGCCAGCAGGCTGGAGGCCTTGACTGCGGCAGCAGCAGCGGCAGCGCAGGCCTCACCGATGTCCATCGGGGCCTGGCAGGTCCCCGCCAGCAAGACACCGCTAACCGACAACTCGACAGGACGCAACTTGGGATGCACTTCCTGCAGAAAACGGTCGGCACCCACCGGAAGCTTCATGAGCGTCACCAAATCGGACACGTCGGCCGGTTCCATTCCCACTGCAAGCACTACCAGGTCGGCCGGGATTTCGATTTCCTCACCAAAGGTAAGAGTATCGGCCACCACGATTCGAAGTGGGTGAGCCCAATGCCGGGGTGCCCGGGTTACCTCCGGTGGAGCATCGGGACCAAAGCGAAAGAACAGCACCCCATTGCGGGCAGCCTGCAGATAGAGTTCTTCCTGACCTCGAGCATAAGTGCGAATATCACGATAGAATTCGAAGACACGTGTCGCCGAATAGCGCTCGCGGATCAGGTTGGCAGCATGCAAAGTCGCAGTGCAACAGGTGCGAGAACAGTATTCATTGAGGTAGCCACGTTCGCCTTCTTCATGGATGCCCGGTATCTCGCGGCTGCCGACGCAATGGATCAAGGCGATATTGCTGATCTTGCGTCCGTACACTTCGAGTCTGCCGTTTCCATCCCGGTTCGCTGCGATGCAACGGATGAGCTGTGGCAGAGTGATCACTTCCTCGAAGTGACCGAAGCCGTAAGCACCGAATCCCGGCACGTAGGGTTTGAAACCCGTGGCAAATACCACCACTCCGGTGTCGATAATGAACTCGTGGGTTCGATCGGGAGTCTCTCCCGCCGGGATACCCACGAAGGGGATGAATTCCCCGGAATTTTTCCCCTGCTCCTTGGCATTTGCCAAACGTTTTAGTTCTTCTGCAGCCACCGGGGGACGTTTCCGAACTTCCAAGCGGAAGTTACCGATATATCCACGAAAACTCACCACCTCGGCGCAGGCGCAGACGGTTATGGCGGGATGGTTCAAGACCTCCGCCACCAACTCTGTAAGCAGCGGTGCTACCGGTTCGCCGCTGGGTGCCAGGCGATCCAATTGAGCCGCCCATCCACCCAGAAACGGTGTTCTTTCCAGGAGGGTCACATCGATACCACGCAGGGCCAGGTCCCGCGCCGCGGTAAGGCCGGCAATGCCACCGCCGATCACCGTGGCGTGCCGTTTGGCTTCCATCCGGATGGGTTCGAGGGGCTCCAGTCTTGCAGCCTTGGCCACAGCCGCCGCCACCAGCCGGGCGGCCTTGTCGGTAGCCGCATCACCGTGATGCACCCAGCTCACCTGTTCGCGAATGTTGGCGTGTTCGTAGACGTAGGGATTGGCCCCGGCGCGCCAGAGAACGTTGCGGAACGTCATTTCGTGGAGGCTGGGCGCACAGGAGGCCACCACGACGCGATCAACCCTACCGGTGCGGAGGTCGTCCATGATCAGTTCTTGCCCGGGGTCTGAACACATAAACATGTTGTCACGGACCAGCGCGACCCCCGGAATGGACCCAACGCGCTCGCAGACTTGATCCACATCGAGGTGATCGGAGATGTTGCCGCCACAGTGGCATACATACACACCGACTTTGTGTTCCACCCCGTTGGCCGGTTTGCTTCGCTTTTCCTGCATTACTGCATCTCCCCATGGAGGCACCGATCGCAGAAGGCACCTCTCCGGTGGAAGGACATCAACCTCGAGCCCTGCTCCCGCAACCTTGAGTTTCGAGATACTTGGACGCTTCCATGGCAGCCGCTCCCGCTTCGATGATGGTGTCTACGATGTCTTTTGGCCCAGCAGCGGCACCGGCCGTGAACACCCCTTCCATGTCGGTGAGCGTCGGAGCGCTCTTCGGCCGCACGGTCTTGATGAAACGATCGGCGGCTGTGGATACCGCACACTGGCCGGCAGGATGCCAGCCTGGCACCAGCCCCAGCGAAAGCACCACCAAGTCGTAATCTGCGACAACCACACCTCCTCCCGCCTCCTGGGATTCATAGTGCAACGCCACCGCGTCATTGGCGGCTTGGCTGATGGTGGCAACCTTAGCACGCTCAAACTGGATCCCCATGGCCGTGGCATTCTGGAAAAACTGCTCGTAGCCCTTCCCAAAAGCGCGGATATCCATGTAGTAGACGGTGATGTCGGCCAGCGGCAGGGCACCTGACAGCAGCATGGCCTGTTTGATGGCGTACATGCAGCACACTCGGGAGCAGTAAGAAATACCCATGCTCATATCGCGGGAACCGGCACATTGGACGAATGCTATGGAACCCGGCTCCATCCCGTCTGCCGGCCTCAACACCCGGTTGTAGGGTCCATGCGGAGCCAACAGCCGCTCCATCTGGAGACCGGTGATCACATTGGAAATCTTACCGGCACCGTACTGCGGTTTGTTCTCGACCGAGGTCATCTCATAGCCCGTGGCAAGGATCGCCGTCCGGGCTTCAATGGTAAAATCTCTGGGTTCCTGCAGGTAATCAACCGCCCGGGTAGGACAAACCTTTTGGCACCGCCCACAAAACATGCAGTTTTCGACATCAAGGACCGCAAGCTGGGGGATGGCATTGGAGAATGGAACATGGATAGCTTTGCGACCCGAAAAGCCTCCCTGTTCAGGATTGGCTACCAACACCGGGCAGGCATACTCACACTGGCGGCAGCCAATGCATTTGGCCTCATCCACGTAGCGCGGACGCTGCCTCACGCAAGCCGACAGGGTTTGGCCATTGCGAGTCAGGGACCGCAAGTCGCAGTAGGTGTACAAGGTGATGTTTTCATGGTGCGCTGCCGCGGCCATTTTCGGTGTGGTGATGCAGCTCGAGCAGTCCAGCGTGGGGAAGACCTTCGAAAGCCTTATCATCTTTCCGCCGATGGAGGCATCCCGTTCGACGACGGCCACCTGGAAGCCTTGGTCGGCCAGGTCGAGTGCCGCCTGGAGTCCGGCAATACCACCACCGATCACCAGTGTGTCGCAGCTAACAGAGGAAATTGTGCCCATGTAACCACCTCGGGGCCGGCATCGGGGCGCGTTTGACAACCCATAGCTGGGTGCTGGGAGGAGTTCCAGCGATATGCTGCCGCAAAACCGAAAGACGTTTGGAGCCTGTCTAAGAATTGGGCAAGCTGGAACAGCTGACAGAACAGTTCATTGCAAACTCAAAACCCATCGGTATCGATCATCCGACAGCTTCCCCAAAGGCCTCTCGTGGATTCCGTCACCTACCGGCGGCGTGTGCCATCGTTAACCGCTCCGCTCCCGGCGGTCCCAATTCCGCGATGATATCATTCATCTGTCTGATCTCATTAAGGAACGCTCGGGTGCATACGGTGCAAATGGACGTCAACCGTAGCCGTCGGATATCGATTCCATGGGCTTTCATCATCGCCATGACTCGGTCGATCCTCCTCGCCAGAGCTTCATAAGCCCCTTCGTAGGGGCATTCACCCCGCAGCTCATAATGATGATGCCGGCAATGCCCTTATCGTAACAATCCAGGTAGAACTTCTCGGGAAATAGGACCGGCGCCCTCACTCTGAGAATGTAGGTGTTGGCCGGATAACTCATGTGTGCCTGCCCGACCGCATTGGCTCCGGGATAAGCACAGCTTTCGGTCGCTAAAATCAATATCTTTCCTGGCTTGCCCTGGACCGCCATGACGTTCCTCTACGCTTGATCTACTTTTTCCGGACCACGAAAATCCGATCGTAGCCGTCTGCCGGCAAGTGCCCCATAAAGTCGTGGCCAACCTTCTTGGCCCAGATGGGAATATCGTTTTTAGTGTTGGGTTCGTTGGAAAGGATTTCCAGGACCTCGCCCACCCTGACCTTGCCGATGCCCTTTTTCGCCTCCAACAGAGGACCGGGACAGGCACAACCACGAGCATCCACCACATTTGCCACCTTGATACTGTTCAGATCTACGTCTGACATGGGCTTCTCCTTACTTCATCGGCTGGTGCCCGGCCTTCTTACCGGGACCTGGCATCAGCCTGATCTGTTGGTCTCAATAGCCGTATTTCTCGCTCCTAACCATCGCTCATGCCCCCTTCTCGGCGCAATCCGCAGCATGCACCACTCCATAGCAACCCACATGGCAAATCGAGTGCCAACTTGGAAAACCCCCGAACGTTAACAGAAAAACCTGCAATATTAGTAAGTTATATGACAAACCCGATTTCAGGTTGCCAGTTGATGGGTTTCTAATATATTTAAACGTTAAACCATTTGTTTAAACAACGGGGGGGAGGATGAGATGAATGAGCATGACATTCACCATTACTGGAAGGAGATCATCAACACCATGCACGACGGAATGGTGTTGATCAGCCCGGAAGGTACGGTGCTCATGGCAAATCGAGCGATGGAAGAGATCACCGGCTACACCAGCGAGGAGCTTATCGGCAACTCTTGTCAAGTGTTTCATTGCGATGCCTGTCAACTGGCTCGCTCCGGGGGGAAAGGCAAGTGGTGTGAACTCTTCGATATAGGATTGACCCACAAGAAGCGCTGTAGTCTCCTTCGCAAGGATGGTTCCTGTCTCCACGTTCTCAAGAACGCATCGCTATTGCGGGATTCCGACGGCAACGTGCTCGGGGCCGTGGAGACCGTTACCGACATCACCGAAATCGACAAGCGCGACCAGAAAATCGAACAGCTCTCCCGGCTGTTGGATGCGGACTCAAGCTTTCACGGCATGGTGGGTGCGTCTCCGGCCATGGAGAAGGTCTTTGAGATCACCGAAAAGGCCTCCAGGAGTGACGCGCCGGTCATCATCTTCGGCGAAACCGGCACCGGCAAAGAACTGGTGGCTCGGGCCATCCACAATCTGGGGAGACGGCGCGACGGCCCCTACATCCAGCTCAACTGTGCAGCGCTCAATCAAGCACTTCTTGAAAGTGAGCTGTTTGGTCACATTAAGGGCGCTTTTACTGGGGCTTACAACCATCGGGAAGGGAGATTCGCGGCGGCTCATGGAGGCGACATCTTTCTGGATGAGATCGGGGATGTGCCCATTCCCATCCAGATCAAGCTCCTCAGAGTCCTGGAGACCAAGCAATTTGAAAGAGTTGGGGACCATCGCTCGATGTCGGTGGATGTGCGCATCATTACGGCCACAAACCGTAACCTGGAACTCCTCGTTTCTCAGGGCAGGTTTCGGGAGGATTTCTTCTTCCGGATCAACGTCATCCCCATCCACTTGCCACCGCTTCGGGAACGGATCGAGGACGTGCCCTTGCTGGTGCAGCATTTCATTGGCATCAAACGAAACCGAAGGGAGAAGGAAATAACCGGGTTGAGCCCAGAGGCCATGGGACCTTTCATGGCCTACCACTGGCCGGGCAATGTTCGCGAACTCAAAAGCGCCCTGGAGTATGCCTTTGTGATTGCGGAACGGGGCCTCATTCACCCCGAGCACTTGCCGGCGCAAATGACTCGCCCGGCGCACGGACGCAAGCAAACAGTTCCAAAGGTCACCACGGCCCATTCGGGCGAAAAGGACGCTCTCATCGAAGCCCTGATCGAATCCGGCGGTAATCAGTCCCAGGCCGCCCGAATTCTCGGCGTGAACCGTGTGACCGTCTGGCACCGCATTCAGAAGCACGGCATCGATATCCGGCAATTGGATTCGCCCTGAAGATTCAAAATGAATCAGAGCATTTCCCAGCGTGTGCTCGGGTTCGGTAGGGATGCCGACCCGTGGTCTTCAATGGGCTTATGTCCACTCAGGCGGCGGCGATGGCTCAGCGCAAGCAAGGCGACAGTCCGCCAAACGGCATCGTAATTGCCGAAGGGCGGAGTCAAGGGCAACATCGGAGTAAGAGGCTATAGCTGAGGTTGTGAGCTACCGTCCTCAGGAAAAGGCAAGGAGGGTTCTTTCTTGTAACGCTGCTGCCGGACAGAATCTCTCATCTGTTCCCAGGATCGTCGCAGTTGCAGTTCCATCTCGCTGTCAAGCCGGGAGGTCTTGCGATGGTTGGTCTGAATACCAGCTCCATGGACGATCCGATCCCCCTCCTCATGCATCGTCACCCACTGCATTTCAGGCGAGTTGTCGCGGGGATGCCCCCCAAGAACGCCGGTAGACGACAGCATTTGCCGCACCGTACCCCACGAGCCGCTGCCTGCCAAGCATGGATTCCCCATGGGCAGCATCAGTCCCATCAGCACCCCACTGAGCATGGTTTGGGCTAGAAGTCCGGACCGTCTCGTCATCTAGAGGTAATCACCCCTCTTCCATTTGATCGATTCCACGGTAGCCAACACTGAAACCTCGTTGCCGATTTGCTGCAAGGGGTGTTCTGCCGGCAACGTTTGCACTGCCTGGCGCAATTCTTCTGCCTGAGTGCTTAGCTGGTCAATGGCCTGGCTGACCGTCCGGGGGGTTACCGTGATATCGCCAAGCAACCGTCCCACCTGATCCAACCGATCCATAGTGGAATCGATGGCACGTTCCACGGTACTCGACTCAGAAACCCGAATTTGCCCGAGCGCGAACGGGGCTATCGGGGCTGTCTCCAACGGCGCCGCACCAGCATCTGGACGTGTTACCTGCTGAGCGCCTGAAGCGAACTGATTCAGTTCCTCTTGAAACACGCGACCGAACTCCCCTTCCGGTTTGGCTGGTCGCCTGGCACCTTCCACTGCTTCTGGTGTGCCGACGTCCGATGTTCGCGTGACTTTCATAACAATTCCTCCTCACAGGGACTTAGCCGACAAAACATCTGTCAGTACTTCAGCTGACTTCACCTACGGAATCGTCGATTCGATTGTTGCCAGGAGCAAGACTCTTGCCAGCGTTCAAACATACCCGCATAACCACTTTAACTACTTGTAATTAATATTTAATTTACCATCAACTCGGAGCCAGATCCGGAGATGGAAACCTTTGCACAGCGACCGTTTGAGGAAAGAATGGTCCACCACCAAGGCAAAATTTGCCGACAAGGTAGACGGCTCCCCAGGTGGTTATTAAGGTGGTGAAATGGATATGATAGCATCTGCCTCGGCAGGCAAACGGGAATGAAGACAGTTTTTGAGCAGCCGGCACGACAGAAGCCAGCTCAATCCTTGCGCCTGGTCTCCGGCAGCTTCAGGCACGCCACGGTTTCTTTCCGGTCTCTTTCCAGGGTCACCACAACACCGTAGGGAAGCATCGCCATTCGAACCATGAACAGTCCCAGACCGAGATGCTTGTCATATTTGTCTTGCTTGGCCGTATCTGGTGCCCAACCGCTATAAAAGGGAGCAAAGAGCCTGTCGGCCTGCTCTGAAGTGAACCCGCACCCCGTGTCCTTGAGAATAAACCAAACGTGATCGTCCCGAAAAAGGGTCTCGATAGTCAGGTGCTTGTCCGCAGACTCGCGCATTGCCACCATGGCGTTGCGGAACAAGTGTACCATCGCCAGAATGAAATGGCTGGCCGGAACTCCTGCGAGGGGCAACCCCGAAGCCAAACGTTGCTCCGTGACCACCTGGTGTTTGAAGAATAGGTCAGCCAACAGAACCTGCATCAACCGCGTTACCGTTAGGTTCACATCAAGCCCGGTTTCGGTGCGCTCCAACTCCAGCAGAAGCACGATATCTCGAAGCATTTCAATGACCTTGGCGATCTGATCGGAACCCTGCCGAAGACGCTGACCCTGCTTGTCATGGATTTGTTTCCATGCGTCCAGATGGTCGCCAAGATGCGCAGTGGCGAACTGGTTAGCCCGGTCTTGACCAGCCGTGGTGAGTTCGGCCAGCATCGACATATTCTGGAGCGGACCGTTGATGTTGTGGATTAGCCCCTGGATAAACTCCCCCAGATACCCCCGGCGATCTTTATATAACAAAGCGTCGAAGCATAGCTCCAGGTGGTCGGGCATGAGTCCCAACGGATCTCTGCTCTCGGGCTTCATCGGTTCAGTGTTTAGTTGTCTGTTCATCGCAACGGTCCCAGTCCTCGCGCCGACCATCTCGGGTTGCAATAAAAGCTTCCACTATTTCGGGATCGAACTGTCTGCCGGCATGAGAAAGAAGTTCCCGAATTGCCGAAGATTCCGTCATAGCCCCCCGATAGGCGCGCTTGGAAGTCATGGAATCGAACGCGTCAGCCACGGCAACAATTCGCGCCAACAAAGGAATCTCCCGTCCTGCCAAACCATTGGGATAACCCCGCCCATCCCAACGCTCGTGATGGTGGCGAATGATTTGCCGCTGTTCCTCGCTCAACCCCAGTTCACTCACTATAGATTCACCGATAACCGGATGCCTTTTGATTACTTCATACTCATCGAGGGAAAGCGCTCCGGGTTTGTTCAGAATCGAATCAGCAATGCCGATTTTGCCGAGGTCATGCAAATAGCCGGCGGTCTGCAAGGAATCAATTTGTGTTGGTGAGCACAGGAGCTGCCTGGCGGTACCCATGGCATAACCAGTTACCCTTTCGGAATGTTTTCCCGTATAGGGGTCCCTGGCTTCCAGCGCATTCACCAAGGATTTCAAAATACCGTAGAAGTTGCTCACCAGACTCTCGTAGAGCGCCATGTTTTCAATGGCCAGGGCCGCCTTTTTCACCAAAAAATCCAGCACCCGCACATCGCTTTCCGACAGCTGCGGGGCCACACCATTATGGCTGGCCATCAGAAACCCGAACAGCTGCCGGCGAACCCGGAACGGCCAACAGCTCAACAGGTTGCCGTCGCCCGCCAAAGCCTGCAGAAAGGGAGTACCCTGCAGGTCAGCAACCCGCAGGACCAGGTGGTCTACTTCAGGATTACAGAATTGCCCGATAAAATCGTGGTGAATCGGCAAGACCTGAATGATATGCCCTTCGGGACTTGAGCCAGCGCCGGCAATGAGCAACAACTGGTCGGAACTGTCCGAAAGGACAAAGAACCCAACCTTGCTGACCGCCGTCATGCGTGAAGCCAGAGACACAATGCAGGGATAGAGCCCCTCGCTGCTGCGAACTTCATCGATTGCTCGGGAAATGTCAAACAATCTGCCTTGTTCCTGGATCTTCAGCTGCAGCTCTTCATTGAGCTTCTCCACCCGCTTACGAGTCTTTTGTTCAACCTGCAAGGTAAGGTTTTCGAGTAACAACCGCCGCTCTTTGGCCACGCGTTCGACCGTTAGGGCGAGATCCTGGAGCTTGAAGGGTTTGGTGAGAAAATCGGAAGCACCCCTGCGCATGGCCTGGATGGCATACTCCATGGTGGGGTGACCGCTCATCATAATGATGGGGGTACTGGGCTGATGGCTCTTGATGGTCTTGAGGAGGTCGAGGCCGTGGGCGTCGGGTAACATAAGGTCCACAAAGGCACAATCATAGGACTCGGAAGCGACAACCTCGCAGGCCTCCTTCCCCGTTGGAACACACCCGAACCTTTTCATGCTGCAAAACCTGGAGAAAATCACTGAGAAGATTCGCCAAGGGTCTCGTCGTCTTCGACGATCAGTATCCTCATGCCGCACCAAGTTTCGTCGTAGCCAATCGATCCAGAATCACTCTCTTGAGGTTGTCAAACTCCTTGTCGTTGATAATGCCCTTCGATCTGAGGTCCTTCAAGCGTTCCAACTCGGTCAACACATGGGCGGGTTCTTCCGGTGACCGTTCATAAGCAGACAAGGGCAGATTGCGCCGGGAAAGCATACCATAGACATTCAGCGCCAACACCGGCCCCTCAGTGGCTACTGGATTGGTGAGCCGAACGCAGCAGACGCTGCTCTTCCTCCAGCTGGCGCAGGCGGCGATGAGCGGACTCCAGCTCTTCCAGCATGCGCTGCTTTTCCTTCAGCATTTTGACCTTTTCGATGGCATTCCTGGTGGTAACAGCCAGTTCTTCAATCTTGAAGGGCTTCTGCATGTAATCGTACGTGCCTTGGCGAATGGCTTCGATGGCGGATTCCAGGCTGCCATAACCGGTGATGATGATGGTGAGGATGTGAGGATAGCGCTGCTTGGCCTCACGCAACAGCGTCAAACCGTCCATGCGGGGCATATTAATATCGGTGATAAGGATGTCAAACGGCTCAACTGCCAGCCTTTCCAAGCCTTCCTGGCCATCACTGGCCAGTGTAACTTCAACTCCCGATGGTTCGATGGAGTCTCGGAGAATTTCTCGACAAATCTCGTCATCATCAACAATCAGCATTTTTACAGGCGATTCCACATCACATCCCCTATCCCATGTGGTGGTTCCAGTGCCCAATTCCGACCTGCCGAGGTCGGACGGCAGCACGCCACTCTTTTGAATATGCAACGGATTAAACCCAAACATGCTGCTCACGCCTTACCATCAAAGAGAACCCCACGAAACTCCTGCAGCTTCTCTTGCAGCCTGAGCATGTCTTCGGGAGAGATCTCGCGAATGACTTCTTTGGTATTCCGTTCAACCACCTTCACCACCACTCGGCCGGTTTTCTCGTGAATCTCGAAGCTTAGGTTGGTGTTCAGGTCTTTCAGAAAACTTTCCACATTGTCTACCACCGCCTGGGTCTGTTCCCGGGTAAGGGTCTGGGGCGGTGCATCTAATTTAGCATCCGATTCATTCTTGGGGCTCCCGAGCAAACCTCCCCCTGCCTTAACCGGCTTGCTAGTCCGCGGTTCCTGCTTATCCTTAACCTCCGGGCTGATCCAAGGGCCCATAGTCACTGGCTTGATTTCCAGCACACTGTTGTCCATTTCCCTTCTCCCTTCCAATGGAGCAATCCCCTAACGGATAGCTTCTGATTCTACTTTCGGCCAGGAACACGCCAAACTTTAATCGTTTTGAGACTTTTTCAGGCCGGTTGGCGCCCAGCACCCTGCCCTGTCTGACCCCCAGGCTTGAAATGGTACGGATATTGCTCATCGATGAGCTTGAATAATTCCTGCGCGTCTGAATGCCTAACTGCATTCCAGCACAGGTTGAAATCCATCAACAAGGCATCGTCCGGGCCATGGCGGAAATGCCAGATGCCGGCCCGTCATGGCGGGTTGTCGCCGCCAGGACCATGGGTTGTGGGCGAGGTAATGCGGCCGCCGCAGAGGTGCTAATATTGCATTGGAGGTGCCAAGAATGACCTTCTGTGGATGCACTTTAGATAGCGTGCCCCAGCTTCCGCGGTGGCGGACGAGCCCCGGCCTTATAACCCGAGGTCTCTGGCCGTTGCAGGGGGCAGTCTGACAGGTTTGCCGCCCGCCAGTGAGCTGACAGGATGTTTCAGCCGATTTGCACGCAGATCTTAGAAACTCCGAACCAAATACATAGCCGCAGGCTGTCAACTGCCAGCCGCAAGGAGAGAACCCTTGAACATACGACACAACCCCATCTCAGCCAACGGCCCCCCGGTGCAGCACAAGCAGAAAAATGTGCCTAGCAAGCCGGCAATTCAGGACTTTGCTGCGATCCTTTCCGGCTATGGCAAGACCAAGGGGTCACAAGCGTCCCAAGGAACAGCGAACCCTGCCACCAAGACCAAAACCAAGGCCAAGACCCTGCAGGATTATCGATTGGAGGCGGCGCCTTCGCGCTACCGTACCCAGCGCCAGAAATCAGCCGCGGCCACAACCGCCCCGGTTTCCGCGACGGCAACCCAGGTTCCCGAAAAGCTCCAGAAGGTTATCGAGGAATCCGCGCGCAAGTACGAACTTCCAGAGAAACTCCTCACCGCCGTCATCAAGGTGGAATCCAACTTCAACCCACGTGCGGTGTCCTCGGAAGGTGCCAAGGGTTTGATGCAACTGATGCCGGCTACGGCCCGCAAGCTGGGTGTCAAAAACGCGTTCGACATTGCGCAAAATATTGACGGTGGCAGTCGCTATTTGAAACAGATGCTGGAACGCTACGGTGGCAGGGTCGACCTGGCGCTGGCTGCTTACAATGCCGGACCAGGAGCAGTGGACCGTCATCGTGGCATCCCGCCATATAAGGAGACCAAAGGCTACGTCAAGAAGGTGATGGCCTACTGCTGAACGACAAAGGACCGGGCCGGGGATTATCCAAACCAATCCGGCGGTCATGCGAGCGGGCGCGGAGCATTTGTTCGTCAGCGTTACAGCCTGGTTCAGCTTTTAACAGGTTTATTCTTGAGACGCGATCCGGTGACGCTCGCCATTGGCTTCCAGAAAGAACTGGCCAGTCGCAGGATCGTCTTGGATCCACGCCGCTATCTGATAGTACGCTGGCCGCGAAAACCTTGCGACAAAAAGGCCTGACCTAATTCTAGCATACAGCACATGGTCCTTGCCCACCCATAAAGAATCGGGGCTCAGGACTTCTGGTGCAGCTACGTGTTTAAGAGTCAACAGGAACCGCTCCCCAGTCGCGCCACCGATCGACCGCCGATCCACACGGGTGATTACGAAGGGAGTGTCATCCACCCTCAAGGCACACCGTTGCTGTTCCCACACAATAACATAGGAATTATCGGCGCTCGTTTGTAAACGGTCATAGAAAAACTGCAGGATATCTTCGCGAGTGATTCGGTTGCCTTGATAAAACCAGTCACCCTCGCAGTCCACATAGATATCCCCGGAATCAAACGTCTTCCAGATGTTGCTGGCCTGCTCCACGGTATTCATTTCTCCCAATTCAGATCCCCATCGAGGACCATCCCGCAAGTGTCCCCAACATCAGTTCAGGCGCCGCTGCCATGGTCAAAGCAGCCGCCATCCACGGAAATCCCTAGAACAGCTTCTGTGTGTCCAGAAGCAAGGTCACAGGACCGTCGTTGATCAGGTGGACTTCCATGTTCTCTTGGAATTTACCCGTCTGCACCATGAGCCCAAACACCTGCAGTTGTTCCACGAAGGCTTCATAGAGGTTTCGCGCCTCATCCGGCGCAGCGGCACGGGTAAAGGACGGCCGCCGGCCCTTGCGGCAATCGCCCCAGAGGGTAAACTGGGATACGACCAGAACCTCCCCGTGAACATCCAGCAATGAATGGTTCATCTTGTCGTCAGCATCCGGAAAGATCCTCAGGTTGGCAACCTTTTCGGCCATGGTTTGGACATCGGATTCCAGATCCCCCTGCCCAACCCCCAGGAAAACCAGCAGGCCCCTGCCAACACGCCCCACTTCTCGGCTATCGACGCAAACCGCAGCTTCCTTGACCCGTTGCACCACTGCGCGCATTGCAGGATTCTGCCTTCCGTTATCGAATCACCAACCCGGCCGGTCATCCCATTGACCACGGTCAGGTACCAGGATATAAAGCCTCCACACCCAAAGGGCACAATGTGCTGCCCGCACATATGATCCAAAGCGTCTGGGATCATGCCGGGACAGACCGCCCCAGCACCATTCCCATGCGAGTACCTCTATTTCAGAACAGCCAGGTCCAATCGCCATGCCCCAAAGACCCCATATCCTGCTGATCAATCCCTGGATCACCGATTTTGCCGCCTACGACCTTTGGGCCAAACCCCTGGGGTTGCTGCTCCTGGGCGCGCTGCTGCGGCAAGGTGGTTGTGACGTGTCTTTCGTCGATTGCCTCAATCGCCACGATGCAGAGACACCGTCTCACCCGGACTTGTTGCCAGGTGCCGACCGCCGGTACGGTACCGGCAAATACCCGCGAACACAACTGCCCAGGCCGAGTGTCTACGGCGATTTTCCGCGCTACTACTACCGATACGGCATTCATCCGGAAAGCCTGCAGCGCCAAATCCGGTCCCGACCCAAACCGGACCTGATCTGGGTGACTTCGATGATGACTTACTGGTACCCCGGCGTGCAACAGGCTATTGCGGACACCCGCGCACTGCTGCCCGATGTCCCCATCTGGCTGGGCGGCATTTATGTGCAGCTGTGCCCTCAGCATGCGCGCCAACACAGCGGCGCGAATCGCATCGTGACCGCTCCCGCGGCCAGACTCCCGGCCATGGTGGGAGCCACCACCGGCTTTACGCTCCGAAACCAGGACCAGTGGCAACACTACCAAACCCACCCCTTCCCAGCGCTGGACCTCATTCCCGATTTCCAGTACGCCCCCATTCTCACCAGCCTGGGTTGCCCCTATCGCTGTCCTTATTGCGCTTCGCGGACCCTGGCCCCAACGCGCCACAAACGGCCCGCGGACTCCATTTACCAGGAAATTATCCACTGGCATCAAAACCATGGGATCACCGACTTCGCCTTCTACGACGATGCCCTGCTGGTGGATGCCGACGCCACTCTTCGCCCAGTCCTGGAACGGCTCTGCCGGGAAGGCGTACGATTGCGTTTTCACACGCCCAACGCGCTCCATATTCGGGCGCTGACCCCGGAGTGGTGTGCGCTCCTCAAGGAAAGCGGTTTCACCACGCTGCGGCTGGGCCTTGAAACCACTCAGCCACATCACCAAAAGGAGTGGGGCAGCAAGGTGGAAAGCGCGATGTTTCTCCGTGCCATGCGCAATTTGACGGCAGCGGGTTTTACCTCCAACCGTATCGGTGTCTATCTGCTCTGCGGCCTACCGGGGCAATCCCCGACCGAAGTGGAAGAATCCATCGCGGTGGTGCGGGAGGCCGGCGGCGAGCCTTATCTGGCCGAGTATTCACCGCTCCCGGGAACCCCCATGTGGTCGCAGGTCATGGCCTCCTGCCGCTATGACATTGCAGCCGAACCCCTCTACCACAACAACACCTTCTTCGCCTGCCGTCGACCGGATTTCAGCTATGACGATCTGCTTCGTCTTAAGGAACTGGCTCGACAGGCCCGGCACCCGTCCCCGACAACCAAGACCTGATGTCGGCTGCATGATCCTGCCCCTTGCAGTCCCCCAACCCGACATCACCAGCAGCGGGTGTGGCTCAAACCTGTTCCGCTCGCGTCATGCAACACATCTTGTACTTCTTTCCACTACCGCAGGGGCACGGATTGTTCTTGGGGTGATCGCTGCTTTCCAGGCGGTAATGAATCGCCACTGGCGCCTCCTTGGGCTTGAGTCCAAGCTCCCGCGCGTATTGCCGCCGCGCATCGCGAGTCGCCTTTTTGAATTCGGCCCGGTCTTTCACCATGTAGAAACGGCCAGAATCAAGCTGATCGAAGCAGCTTTCTATCCATTCCAGCGCCTCCTTGAGCCGGCCCGCCGCATGCTCCATCCGGGCCAACCCGGCCATGGCTTCCAGACAACGGCCATCCAGGTCCAAAGCACGCAGGTAGGCCTGGCGGGACGAACCATCGTGTTTCACGTATTCATAAAATTTGCCCAGGCCCAGATGAGCTCCCGCCTTGCCGGAATGGTCTTCGACAACCTGTAGGAGGTCGCGTTCCATTTGTCTCAAGCTGGGGGGATTCTCCTTTTCAGCCGATAATTGGCTTGGAGTCATGGGGTACCAGGCGGGAGCACTCGATCCAACCCTGGCGTGAGCAAGGATTCTAATCAATTCCGCCCCCAGACAGTCACGCGAAGCAGGTGTCAATTCAATGGCATTGGTGGCGGCGCAATGCTTGCACCGGATGTCGTCGCGAATGACGAAGCCATGGTGAAAGGGGACGAAATCGTCAGCCCCGACTTCCTCCTTTTCACCTGTGGGCAGTTGCACGTGGACTTCCCGAACATCGTAGTGATAGCGTTTACCGCATTGGGTACAGGCCAGTTCCAGATTGAACACCCGCGGCCAATCATGCGACTCGGCTGTTTGCCCTTCCAGCCGCTTGATGTCCCGCTCCACATCGATGAGCCAATCACTTTGGAGTCCGTGCAGTCGGCTCAGATGGATGAGGGTCCGCCCCAGATTCAACTCTCCCGGTCGATACTCGCCCTCGACGAACGGCAGGAACTGCCTGGCGCCGGACTGGCGGATTTGTTCCAGAGTCTGCTCGGGATTCTGCTGGTAAACCTCGCCGAGGTGGGCCACCTGGGCCTGGACCCCCTCCTCCGTGGGCAGGTCGCTGAGAATGCGCCACGCCATCGCCCTGGCGGCCCGATCGGACCCGTCCATAAGCGGCAGCAATGCCGTCACCGCAGGTTCACCGATCTTGGACAAGGCCCGATAAATCTCTTCCTGGCCATATTGGTCCTGGCTGCGACCGATGCAGTCGATGAGCTCCGGCAGCACTTCCACCGCCTTGAGTTCACCCAACAGCAGCACGGCCCTGACCGCACGCCAGCTCTCGGGTTCCTCCTTGAGGACCGACCGCAGCCGCTGAACTAAATCCGTCCGATCAGCTACGGCCCGGATACGTTCCGCGAAAACCACATCTCTGGCCAGCGGTGGTTGATCGCGCAAAAAGAGCCTTAGCCGGTCTTGCCAGGAACCGTTGTCAGCCGGTTCGGCAGCCACGTCTGGGACAATCGCAGCCAGCAGCGCATACCAGGCCAGAAACAACAAGGCGTGGTGGTCATCATTGGCGATATCCGCCGTCTGCAACAGCGTCGCAGCTTTCGTCGCCACCTGATAGAAAAAGGAACTCTCCAGGGATTCCCGGTACTCGTTCAGGAGTCGGCGAAAGGCATCCAAAGCCGTTAACCGTTCCTCAGCAGTGGCTTCGGTCCAACCCCCAGCTGCGGCTTCCTTAAGAGCAGCGGCCTGGATCGCTGTCAGCTCGCCTTCGATCTCTTCCAGACGTCGCTGAACATGCTTCTGGGCCACTGCACCACCGCCGTAGAACACTTCGGTCGGATTCAGGCGAAGATCGATGAGGCTCAGCAGCACTCCGAGAGCTTCCAGTTGGCGGCGATCCCGGGTTGTTTGTACCAGGTTCTGCAGAACGGCATCAACATCCCCAGCCCGATGGTGACTCAGGAGCGCCACATAGAATTCACCCGAAGTTGCGCGATTCGCCCTCGATTCACCGAGCTTTCGGTGCTCTTCAACAATTCCCAGGCTTCGTCGGTGGGGATTTGCCCCAGTGCCCGGATCATGCCATCGATCTGCACCCGCTGCAGACCAGTCCCCTGGAGGATGCGCTGCTTCATCCATCCCACTGCCTCTTCGACTTGCCAATCGCCCAGCACTTCAATAGCCTGCGCCGAAGTGTCGGGTTCGCCATGGAGATAGATGTTACTCAGCAGCGGAACCAAATGCGGTTGGGGTATTGCTCCCAAATGAAACAGCGCCGCATTCACCACCGCTTGCCGGGAATCTTCCAGAAACTGGGGCAGCCTTGACCATGCGCTGTCCGGGTAAAGCAGAAACCATTTCCTGATGGCCCAATCCTGTACCGCGGGATCAGAATGAACCGCCAATTCCTCTAGTTGAGCCAATGACCAGATATATCCACTCATATTACTTGATTCCTATTCTCCTCAATGAAAAGAACTTCGCACAATCGGGTGAAAGTCCTCAGCCGGCAACCCTCCTGGGCAAACCCGCCTGAAGCCGGACTAGCCGGTAACCCCCAAGAACGACGCCGACATCCATTAGGGCGGGCTTACCCGGGGTGCCACGCGCCAAGCTCTGTTTGCCCGTATTCAACCAATGGAGACTATTTGGCCCGCGGTCAACTAATACAGATGCTGCCGTTTCAGTGACTCGGGTGGGATGATGGCTTCCACCGGTTTCTCCGGGATGGTTCGCACCAACAGGCGCTGTGCGAAGAGGCGCTGCGCCAGGCGCTGCACATCCTCAGCCTGGACCGCTCTGATCAGGCCCGGATAGCGTTCATCGTAGTTCCACCCCAAACCAAGAACCTCATTGACCGCGGCGCTCTGCGCCTGGCCATCCAGGCTTTCCAGACGAAGCTGGTGCATGGTGATGGCCAGGTCCCTGGCAGCCTTGAACTCCTCTTCCGGCACTGGTTCGTTGGCCATCCGATCCAGATTGCTCAGTACAATTTCCTGCACCTTACTCAAGTTGGCCATGGTGGTCTGGGTGATGACGCCGAAATAACCACCCTTCAGACCATAAAAGGGGAAACCGTGGACCACATAGACCAGGTCTTCCTCACCACCGCGCAGTGCTTGATGGAAGCGCCCGCTGGGATAACCAATCCCGGAGATCACCGCGGCCAGCACATCGAGGGCCGGGCGTTGAGGGTCATCGATGGTAAGGCCGGAGGTGCCCACAAATATGGCTGCCGAGGTCTTGTCATTTTTGACCTCCACCTCCCGATTGGTCCCCATGGGATTGGTTTCCACCGGCCAGTCGGGCAATTTGGTTGCGCCGCCCTTCCAGGTGGCGAATCTCTGCTGAATCTTGCCGACCAGTTCGTTGAGGGCCACGTCTCCGTACACCGCCAATGCCGAATGGGCGGGATGGACCATACGCTGGTAGCAATTCAGCACGTTGTCACGACTGAAGACGCTGACCACTTCAGTGGTCCCGTAGGAATCGTGGCCATAAGGATGCTGGTGGAAGTAGGTCCTTTTGAACAGCCGCGCCACCTCGGTCTGCCAGTCCTCATCCTGACGCTGGATAGCCAGGAGGAACTCCTTGCGCCGCTTTTCGATTTCATCCTGAGGAAACTGTGCGTTTTGCACGATGTCAGCCAACAGATCCAGAGCCAGGTCCAGGTCTTCCTTGAGGACCTTGATGGTGACGCTGTAGGTGCTGTTAGCCGCCGTGGCGTGGAGAGAACCACCCACACCTTGGATGGTTTGAGCAATGGCCAGTTTGGTGCGCTTCTTGGTTCCCGCAGCCAGCAGGGAAGCCGTGAATTTGGCCAGCCCGGGCTGCTCGGAATCCTCCAGCAGGAGTCCGCCCAGTCCATAGAGCTGGATCGTCACCAACGGCAGGGAAACGTCATGCTTCAGGAACACGCGAAGTCCATTCTGCTGCACCTGAAACGATACCGTGGAGGCCGGTTCAGGGGCGGCAGCCGGCGCGGCCGCAGCTTCCGGTGCTTTGCCCGATGGCTGGATCACCGCCACATTGGCCCGCTCCATCACCAGGTAGCGTTTGGCGACATCCAGGATCTTAGCGGCGGTCACCTGCCGAACACCATCCACATAGGCATCCTCAAAGTAAGGATCGCCGGTGTCGAAGAACGCCCCCCCGAGCAAACCGGCCACCGAAGCCACCTTTTCCTTGCTGAAAACGTGCCGTGCGATCACCTGTTTCTTGGCCTGCTCCAGTTCCCTGGGGATGACCGGGGTGGTTTTGAAGCGGTCGATTTCCTGTTGCACCGAGGTGAGCACTCCAGGCCAGTTTTGGGGAGGAAGATCGAGGTCGATCATAAACTGACCAGTGACGAACGCCGGTGTCCAGTTGGAACTGCCGACGCTCAACACCATCTGTTCCTGGTCCTTGAGACGCCGATAAAGTCGGCTGGTTTGGCCATCCCCCAAGATCATGGACAACACATCCAGGGCATACATGTCTTTGTGGGTGAGCGAAACCGAAGGGAAACCCAGAATTGCCTGAGTCAAACGCGCTACGGGCATCTCCTTCGCCCGCCATCGCGGGGTGAGCTGTGCCGGCTCGCTGGCCTCTATCGGCGGCGTTGCCGATTTAGGCTGGAAATCCTTGGTCTCATCGGCGACATACTGGATCAGCTCCTCGGGCTGGACCGCCCCCACCACCACCAAGACCATATTCTGCGGCTGGTAGCGCTCAGCATAGTACTGCATCAGCGCCTCACGATCCTGTCGCACAAACACCGATTCGACACCAATCACCGGATTGCGCACCGGGTGACTCTGGTAGGCGGTCTGCACATAGAGTTCCCACAACTGGCGGCGCGGGTTGTTTTCCCCAAGCTTGAATTCCTGCTGAATAACTCCCTTTTCCCGTTCCACTTCCGCGGGCACCAACTGGCATCCACTCACGTAGGACAACAGCAGCTTCAGAGCTTCCTTCCAGTGGGCGCTGATCGTATCGATATAGAAAACGGTTCGGTCATGGGAAGTGTAAGCATTGCTGGCGCCGCCGATGCGTCGCAGGCGCTCCCGAGCTTCCTTCTCACTGAACAGACTGGTGGTTCCGCCGGCCACGACATGTTCCAGGTAGTGCGACAGACCTCCCTGCAGGTGGTTGCCTTCAAACATGGACCCCGCGCGCACAAACACCCGGGCGGATACGGCCTCACTGGACTGCTGCTGTCGGATAAGCACCGTCAAGCCGTTGTTCAACACCACAAAAACATCCCCCGGTTTCGAAGCCAGTACCTGATCCACGAACGGCTCCAACGATTTGGACAACGCCGGCACCCTTCGGATGCCCTCCGTGGCCTGGCCGGCACTCGTCCAACCCAGCCCCAGCAATACGACCAGCATAAAGATAGTTCGCAGATGAACTTTCGTTTTCATAGCCATCCCCAGTTCTTTCTTCTCAAGATCGTTGCCGCAGCACTTCTATCACGTACTTGCGAATCTGCATAGCCTCTCTGTCCGTCAACCGGTCTTTGGCGAAAGCCGGCATGTAAGTGGTGGAGCCGTCTCGCGCCTGGGGATTGCGAAGGTATTCAACAAAGACTTGTTCATTTGCCAGTTGTGGAGCGCTGCGCAACGGCAGGGTCGGTTTCAAGGTGTTTTCGCCATCGGGATGACAGCGACCGCAGTTCATCTGAAACAACTGCTCACCGCTCAGATCGCTGGCCATCACCATGCCGGCGGCCTGCCGCGAATCAGCATACACCAGTTCGCCGCCGAAATAGCCAAGACCGCCCGCCAGCAGCAGGGGCAAACCATAGAACAGGACCTGGAACCGTGGCATGGAGTCCAAACGGCGCTGCAGCAGCCGAAAACAAAGCAGTCCCAGAAGCGCACCTGCCAGGAACAACTTGACCCTGACCGGCAGGACCCACGCACCTGCATAGTAGTGCTGCCAATCCAGATAACCGGCAATGGCTGCCACCGGCACTGCCACCAGGGCCAAGGTGCTGCAGTGTCGAGCCGTGATTCCCATTTGCGGCCTCTTGCCGACAACCGCCCATAGCTGAAAAAGAAACGCACCCGCCACCATGCCGATGGGCAGGTGAACCAGCGGCGGATGAAGCGGATGGTGGTAGCCTAAAGACCCCAGGATTCCATAAAGCCATTCCATGATTGCACCTCTCTGATCGCTCCGACGACACCCTGCGACCAGGGCACCAGCAGAGTCTCGGCAATAGTTGTGGGATTGTTCTGGGTAGCGGCGACACCGTCCACTGGGCGGAAACCACCCCGCCTGTGTGACCGGCCTGCCAGAAAAACGGACAAACTTGGTGGGTGACAGGGGAGCTAAAAACTTCGCCGATAGCCCACAAAACTGTAAACATCGCTCATAACGCTCTCGTAGTCCTTCTTGATCCTTTCGTACATGCGGGCATTCTCAATGGCAATGGCGCCCAGCTCAGCCAGAGCTTCGGCAAAATTCAGTTCATCCTCACCAAAGTCCCTTGGCGAGCTGGTATAAAGCCGCAAGACTCCAAAGACTCGACCCTTGATGGCCAGGGGGACCGACACCATGCCGACAATCCCCTCGGCGCGGGCTTGTTCGGGGTATTGAGCACGCGGGTCCTCGGCAATATTGCTGACGCTCACGGTCTTCCCCTGCATGGCTTCAGCAATGCTGCGATCGGCATCCACCGGTCCTTTCTTGATGTAGTCCTCGCTTAAACCATGCGCCGCCAACAGTTCCAGTGTCCGTTTCTTGGGATGCAGGAGACGGATGGCACAGGCCTTGAGATCCATAACCTCGGCCACGTGGCGGACCAGCATATCAAGGACCTCCTGGACCTCGAGGGTCGACGTGATCGCTCTGGCCACAATACGAAAAGACTCGAAATAGGTTCTTTCCCGGTCAGTCATCGCTTCCCTCCTCTTTGTCAGCCGGTCGCATGAAACATCCAGGCTACAACTGGACTGTAAGACTCTCACGCATATCGCCGTCACAAAACATTGGTTGGCATCCTGTGATGGCTGTCTTATCATCCCGAGAACCGATCCACAACGCTGGGATCGTAAATCATATCCCGGAGTGCCAAGCGATGCTGCGCCATCTGTTCCAGGGAGCATTCCAGATGGACATCCCTCTCCCCGACCTCATGGATGGGCATTTGCAACAGTTCCAACAGGCGTCCTGCCCGGCGCTCCTGGTCAGGTCGGTATTGGTCCAGACATTCCAACTCCGCCGCCAGATAACGCAGAAGATGTCTTCTCAAGGTAAAATTATAACCGATCACCTGCCTGCGTCGAGCCACAACCCGCTCCACGTTTTCCCTGGTGAGGAGCCGCAGCGCCTCCAGACCGGCAAACAATTCCAGTTGGTTCATCCGAGGGTTGGCCAGCAGGTAGTGGAGGAAGGCATGCGGGAAGAAGCGTAGCGCACTGGTTACCGGATTGGCGGCGGTCATCCCCAGTCCGCACTGGCTCCCCGCCTTGATGGCGTCGCTTTTGGCCCAAAGAGCGTGGATGTGTTCGCTCAACCCCTCGCCCTGGAGGATCACATCCAGGGTCCGGCCCAGTGATACCGTACCCTGCAAGCAGGGAGGGCACTGGCCGCACGATTCCTCGGCGAGCCAATCAGTGAAATGCCGAGCCAGCCGCACCACGTCGTCGTCCTCACCGATGAACACCAGGCCACCGGAACCCAGCATGGCGCCCACCTGGTCGAAGGCGTCAAAATCCAGCGGCGTGTGCAGCAGATAGGACCTCACCCCCGTCAGTGATAGGATTGCCCCCGATGGGCCACCGATCTGCACCCCGGCCAGTACTTTGCCCTGCTTGATGCCGTCGCAAATGCCGATGATATCATTTAAGGTGCGGCCAAAGCGCACCTCTACCAACCCCGTCTGATTGACAATCCCGGCCACTGAAAAGATTTTGCTGCCGCCGCTACGCTCGGTTCCCTGCTGGGCGTACCAGTCCCCACCGCGCTGGATGATGAGCGGCGCGTTGGCAAAGGTTTCGACATTATTGAGCAGTGTCGGCTTGCCCCAAAGACCCCGAATCGTATTTGAGACCGCATTCAGAGTCGGTTCTGCCGGTTCGCCTTCAATGGCGCGCATAATAGCGCGCTTTTCCCCGGCCACAAACGCTCCGGCCCCGAGGCGGATGTCGAGATCAAAATGGAGCCCTGCTTCTCCAAAGATATTGTCTCCCAAAAAACCGTTGCGCCGTGCTTGAAACAGGGCATGCTCCAACCGCCGCACGGCGTCCTCATACTCCTTGCGGACATAAATGACTCCGTAACGCGCCCCCACAGCGATGGCCGCCAGGATCATGCCTTCGATCACCTGGTGCGGGCGTTCCTGGATCAGGGTACGATCCATGAAGGCCCCGGGGTCCCCTTCGTCGCCGTTGGCCACAATCAGTTTGATGACATCCTGGTTGTCGTCAGCAGCTTCCACTGCGCAGTGAGCAAGCCGCATCCCTTCCCATTTGCGGCCGGTGGAAAAGCCTGCCCCGCCGCGTCCACGCAATCGCGCCCGACTGATTTCTCCGATGATCGCTTGTGGCTCCCAGGCCGCCTCACCGCGTTTCCCCAACACTCGATAAACGGCTTCATAGCCGCCTTGGTCCAGGTAGGACTGGATCTCGTCGGGATCCGCCTCGGCAGCAAACCCCAGCAGCAGATCGGTCCTGCCGTCGCACGAAGTGGGTGTGGTCGGCATCGTCACCAACCGCAACCCCGGTTGTCAGGCCCTGTTCCTTCTCGGGGAGGGCCTGACTGGGAGCCCCGCTCAGCCGCACCAGACGATAGACCCTCTCATCGACTTCGACCACGATGGCGTTGGCGCTATAAGTGCCGAGCCACACCGCCCCGTCGCTTCGTTCCACCCACACCCCGCCGCGATCGACAAAGGCCTGGGGCTTGACTGTAGCTGATAGGTCCCGGCGCAGGTGCTGCAACGGGTAGCCGACAGTGGCCTTGAGCTGCCGGGCATCATCCAGGATCACCCCGCCCCAACTGGAGTAGCCGTCAGGGCTAGGGTAGCTGAACACCAAAGCCCCCGGCAGCAATTTTCCCAGTGGCTGTCGAAAGCCATTGCCACCAGCGAACACCTGACCGGTGGCATCGATTTCCAAGGCATGCCCGCTCACATCCGGAGATCGGTGCGGCGCGCACCGATCCTCGACCACCTCAACGATGCGCATGTCTTCCAGGCGTTCGCTTCTGTGGCCAGGCGCCAGCATGCGCCGAATACGGTCCAGGAACATCACCCGGTTCTCATAGTTCGACCCCTTCTGTAGCTGCTCCAGGAGCCTGGGAATATCGTCCACGCCCTGTTTGCCCAGAAAGGTATCCTGGGTTTTGACCACCGGTGCCAGATGGCAAACCCCGAAACAATCCATCTCGATAAACTGAATGCCGTGCCTTCCCACCTCGCCTTCATCAGCCTGAATCTCGGCCGCCAGCCGCCTGGACAAATCCGGCTGCCCCCGCAGAAAACAAGCCGTGCCCTTGCACAGATAAATGATGATGTCGCCACCGGGATCGGCGCTGTACTGTTTGTAACTGGCGATCACCCGAATGACGTCTACCGGGTCCAATTGCAGGCTGGCGACCACCTGCTGGAAGGCCTCCGGGGTAACGTAACCAAAAATGTTCTGGACCTCGTGAAGAGTGCGGGGAAGGTAAGCTTTGGGCCCCAGCCCGGATAGCACCAGGTAAATATCCTTGTGCCGCTCACGATCGACGATGGCAGCCACCGCATCGGGACGGAGCAGGAGTGCGGCCATAAACACGTGATGTTCGTCATCGTCGTAGCGGAGCCGGCGGGTGGCATATTCGGGCAGGCGGTTGTAGCGATCAATCTCCTCCATCAGGCGCTCGACCTGGATCGATGGTGGTGCATAGCACCCGGCCAGCAGGCGGCGGTATGCATCGTCGTGTTCGCAAAGATAGCGGACAAAGCTGGCATGACCGGCATTTTGCAGCGGCAGCGCTTCCAGCAGGAAGAGCGAGGCCTTCTCGAAGGGTTTGAACGGCACCGTGATTCCCTGTTGACGCCAACGTTTCTGCGCTTCCCCATGCATCGCGGCCCAGACAGAAGCCGGATCGTCGAGAGGCCACTGCACCGAACCGGCGTTTTCCGGTTCCAGCCCGAGAATCATTCGGAGAACCCCGAGGAGTTGCTGCAGGGCTCCCTCATCCAGACGGATTCGCGGTTGGGAGTCATGGCGCAGGTGCTGAAAGGCCCAGTTTAACCCCATGAAACTCGCCCTGGCTTCCGCAATCAACCCGCGGACGGCGCGGTCGTAGGCGAGACGGCCTTGGTTGCGCAGCTGCGCCAGCGCCGCCAGCTCACCCGCAAGGATGCCGTTACCTGGCCCTGGTTCCGGCCCCGCGGTGCTGGGCGCTGCCTCCGCCACATCGCGGAGGCAGCCCAGGATCATTTCGAGGATATCTTGCTCGCGCCAATCCACACGCGCCAGGCAGCTCTCAATGAGCCGCACCAGCGCCTTGCGCTCCACCCCCTCAGCGCTTAACGTCTCCCTCTGGCGCAAGTCCCGGCAGAATTGACGCAGCCCTTCCGATTGGGATGCATATCCCCACCGCAGCAACTCCAGGCTGGAACGAAGGCTACAGATTTCCCTCACCAGGGTGGGCAGATAGGTCGGGACGCGGGTGTCGCGAGGTCCCCAGTAGCTCCCCCGGGCTATCCGGTGCCGTTCAAGCCACTCAGCCGGGCTCAAACCTGCGGTCGGCAACCAGTAGTGGACCGTGCTGTTCATGTTGTCACCTCTGCCGCCAACTTTCCTTCGACCCACCGATTTTGCCGGTCCAACCACTGGCGAAAATCGAACCTCGCTGCCGCTTCGGCTTCCTGCTGCAACTGGAGCAGGGACACGCCGAGCAGTGCCCGGAAGCGTTCATCCAGGTCCTGCAATCGCTGGTCGCGGTCGGGTCGTGTTGAAGCTGCCAGGGTTTCCACTGGATCGAACCAATGGTCCACCAGGAAACGATGGAAGTCGTCCCAGGACGGTTCGGTCTGGTTCTTCTGAAACTGCCGCAGCAGGTAGAACACCGTGCGCCGGTCGATGCGGCCGCGATACCAGCCCTCGTGGATCTCCCGTCGTTTGCGGTCCAGTTCTGCCACAATCTGGCCAATGCGTTTCTGGAAAGTGGCCAGGCGTTCGCTCTCGAGCAGATCCGACAGCTGGCGATACAGTTCTTCCTTGATCTGACCCAAGGCTACGCCGCGGCGTCTGACGACATCATCCAGGGTCTCTTCGGCAGGCGACAATGCAGACGACTTCGCTTTCGCCGTGGCGGCTTCCGTTGTGATGGTCTCCGTTCCTTCAGCGACGGTACCAGGGACATCCCTGAGAAGATCCATGCGGGCCTTGTAGAAGATTCTTTCGGCTTCCTGCAATTCGCCATGCTGAGCAGCCAGGCGCCGAGCGGTAACGGTTGTATAGATCCAGATTTTCTGATCCTGGAGTTGCTCGCGCCGCTGCCATTCCTTTTCCACCGCCGTCGCCAGGGCGGCCTCATCAATCCCATGCAGGTCATAACCGGCATGTTGAATATCAGTGATGACCTCTTCTCTTTGCCCCTGGTCGTCGGCTCGAACCAACACATGGTAACGGATGAAGTTGATCAGCTCATGGTAAGCAGCTGCCACGTTACGCTTTTCCCGACGTCCGATGCCTTCCCGCAATCCGCGGTTGACGGCATCCTTGTCTTTGAGATGGGAAACCAGCAACGGGACCCCCAGGGATGTGCCGGGCAAGGCTCTTGAACACCGGGCCCTCCAGGATGCGTTCCTCGGTGAAGCGCAGCCAGGCGGCTTCGATGACGTCCGAGGTTTCACGGATTTCCCGCAGGAGTCCGGTCAGAGTATCGAGGTTGCCTTCCATCTTGGCCAGCAGGAACAGGTTACGCAGCAACCGTTCGCGATCCAGGATCAGGTGCCGCTCCAGCAGCCGATCCAGAAACGCAGTCAGCATTGGGAACCGATACAGTACCGATTCCTCATCGGTCTCACCGGGCAACCCCAATGCCAACCCCGAAGAACCATCGGCAAGCTGGTGTTGGCGTTTGCAGGCCAGGTGATGGAGGAGGTCCGCACACCAGCCATCGATCAATCCAGGATAGGCGCCCGCTCCTGCCAGGGCTGCCAGCAATTCCTGGTGGATCTGCTCGCGCTCCATCCCGGAACGCAGCCGCTGGCGGATCAGCAGGCGAATGGCACCGAGGGGCGGTCGCCCGAGCGAGCGGTCCCGCAGCTTGGCCTGCAACCAACCGCATTCCAGCTCCTCACGCCGGCGCCGCAAGATAGCGGCGAGCAGCAAGCTGCGCACCAATCCGATGCGCTTTGGCAGCGGTTGATCCCAGGAACAGATCACAACAGCACGCTCCCTGGGTCGCACCAAGGCAATGCCGGTGCGGGCCAGGTCCGCTACTAGAACTTCTGCTTCGTCAGAGGTCAGGTCCTCCCAGCGGCAGACAAACTCCGGCGAAATGGCAAAACCGACCTGCTGAAAGTGATCCCAGAGGTATTCCAGTTCCAACGCGCACTGGTCCTCGGCGTCAACCGCCCAACCAGAAACAGCCGCAGCGCCGGCATCTATGGTCGGCGGCCGGCACGGCTCCCTCTCTCGGCCGCTGCCATCAACGAAGGCCTCGATCAATTCGCGAAGTTGGCCGGCGTCCGCAACCGATTGACCTCTCCGGTGTTGTTGCAGGATTTCCCGACGGCGCTCATGGGCTGCCTGTTCCTGCCCCATCAGCCGTTCCAGATAGGCATGCAGCATGTGCACCGGGTCAGCTTCCGGTGGTAAACCCTCCTGTCCACCGCCTTGTTGCAGCACGGCCAACACGTCCCCTCCCGGCAGCGACATTTCCTGGTGCCAATACGCATTATTGATGATCTTGGAAAAATCCTCCCAGTCTCGGATGGAAAATCCAGGCAGATTCATGGTGAGCAAGTCGTCATTCCACCACCGGCTGAAACCATCCTGATGCTGCTCCAGTCGCTGCCGCAACACCAATTCCCGGTCCCTTGGACCGAGTTGATGCAGGAAGAACACTTGATCGTAGGTCTGCCGTGCCACCCAGGTCGGGTCCTGATGACGCAGCAGCGGCTGGCTTTGTCGACGGCGCCGCGCCAACCCAAGCCAATCCCGGCGTTCCATAAAAACGCGCCACTCGGACTGCCGCCGTACATCCCCATGTTCCACCAGCAAGTGCCGCTCCGCGCGCTGTAGTCGTTCCGCCGCTTCATAGCCCAGGTAGCGGCACAGCCCCTGATAGAACTCTTCGGAACTCGGCCATTTGAAGATCTGCGGCTTGGGCGTGAGTCGCCGCCAGATACCTTGCAGCCGTTCCGTCAGCAACTGCCGGGCCTTCTGGACCGGCACCGAAAGCACGTTGTGGAATTGAACCCGCGCGGTCGATTGCCGCCATTTCCGACGATCCTTCAACACCTCCAGGAGGCCATCGGCGGCCGCCGCCACATTGCTCGTTGGCCGATGGTTCGCCGCCATTTCCCGGAGGGCTTCCACCCCAGTGGGGAGAAGCTGCACACAAGCACTGGCCGGTGTCCGGTCGCACCATAGCGCCTCCGCAAAAGCCCGGCAATTGGCTTGGCCGCAGGCGCCGCAATCCACCCTGGGGAGCAGCGCCAGCACCGCACCCAGAATCTCCGGAGGAAGGTCGGGCACGGCCGGCGATGGTTGGAGCAGCGCCAGCACCGCACCCTGAACGGTTTCCGTGAACAGCTCGTGGGGCGGCAATACCACTCGACTCGCTGCCTCCTCGAGTTCCCGCAACAACCGCTCGGGATCTCCATCCTCAGAGCACAGGTTGTCCTTCACTCCAAGCCGACGGTGCGTTTCCCAGGCCAGATAGGCATGCCATTCGGCCACATTGTGGAGATGCGGTCGCAAGGGTTCGCGGTACATGGCCGCGGACGAATGATTCAGATATTGTTGAACGCAGCCACTGGCCATCTCTTTCAGGAACTGTTGCGTTGGCGTCAGAAGTGCGATCAAGGCTGGGACTTCGTCACGCCATTGCGCGGTCAGGCACAGACGCGGCAACTGCGCCTGGACCCGCCCATGAGCCACCACCAGCCGATGGAAAGCCGGCAGCAGTTCCGCCACTAACCCCTGATAGACATGACGGCGCTCGTTTTCCGAAGCTACAAACTCCGCTGCCAGCTGCTCCATGATCCGCTCTGACGGACTGATCTCCCGCAGATAGTCCTGAACCGATTCCAGGCTGTGGGGATTGGCTTGATGCAGGTCGATGCCCCACCGACGCGCCGCACTGATCACCCAACCGAGCCCGCGCAACTCCGCCGACAACAGCTCCAGTGGCCGCTCTTGCATGCTTTCGTCATCCAGGTTCAGCCCCAGCTTCTCCCGCCAGTGCTGGTGGAGCAGATAGCGAATGAAGCAAGCGTAATCATGCAGTCCCTGAATGCAGGCGCTGGTCGCAATCCTCTGGAGCGCCTCCTGCTGCTGTCGGCATTCGTTGGCAATGAGGGCCTGCAGGTCCTGTTTTGATTTCAGCTCATAACCCTTGCGTGGCCTCACCAGATGCCGGACGGCAGCATCCGGCAGAAGCCCGCGGACGTCCTCAACCAAGTCGGTTGGCAGCTGATCCAAGGGCCATGGGTATTTGGCCAACACCCAGGTGGCGGCAAATCGCACCAACTGCCGGAGCAGTTGTGCCCGCGGCAAAGCTTGCCGCCTGGCCTGCCGGTATATCTCATGTTCGCTCGCGGCCTCCTGCAGCAAGCGCCGGAACCAGCTTCCAAAACGCGTCTCGTTTGATTCCAGATCGGTTTCAAACTCCCCCGTCATTTCCTCCAGCGAAACAAGGAGCGGCAGCCGCGAGAGTTCAAAGAGTTCCGTGTCGGCTATCGGTACCAGATTCGCCTCATAGGGGTCGTGAAAACGCTGGTGATCGATATTGAAACCTTCGGCCTGGAGCTGATCCAATAACATGGCAGCTTCGGGAAGCCGCGGCTCACCCATGGTACGGTGCACGACCAGACGCATCAGATCCAGAATGGTGTCCAGTTGACGGGTCGCCAGCATCTGCTGGAAACGGCGCTGCTCCCGGGGCTCAACGATCTCCAAAAGGCACATTTGATGGCAACGCAACAGAATGTAGATCGCCGCCGATGCCGGAATCCCAGGGAAAAGGTGGTTCCACCCCCCAAATCCCGGTTCTTGCGCCACCTGACGGCTTAAGGTGGCGACATCGGCTTCCACCCCATCTGGTTCGGCCAACAGCCGGAATTCAAGCCAGATCAGCAAGTCGTCAAATGAGCGCGGCCCGGCCGAGCCAAGACCGCGATGGAGGGCACGATAGCGGTCTAAGCGCTGCTCGCTGTGGATGGCATCCTGACGATGATAGCGTTCCACCTGGAGAAACCACCTGGTCCAGGAACCGATTTCCATTGGTGTTTTTTGAAAAAAACCGGAGGCCTCGACATGCCGAAGCCCGGTTAGGAGAGACTGCGCAGCCACAGTTCTCGATTGGGAACTCTCGGAAGTTCGTTGCCAATACTGACGGAGGAGAAAGCGTGCGTACCCAGCCGCATCGTAGGAACCCTTGCTGGCACAGGACTGTTCCAGCGCATACTGCGCGGCCAGGGCTTCATCCACCGCTGACTGGATGTCGGTGGCCGAGGCCGGGATCTCGAACATAGCGTGGAGCTGAAACAACACCTGGTCCTTGACCTGACCGAGGAGTGTCTGCATTTCGCTTTGCCATAGAACACTCAAATCGCCGTCATTGCTGCGCTCGGCCCAACCACTCGCAACCCCGCCAGGTTCGTCCCCAGCTCTGGGTTCACGGCTCGAACCCGGCCATGGAAACATCGTCTCTACTTCTCGGTAAATACTTTCCCTCATGCTGTCGTTGATCATGGCAACAGCTCCCCGGAGTCGAAGGATCAAAGGCGACCATCAGACCGGTTATCCGGCTTCCTGAGGCGCCACAGCTTCCCGGATCAGTTCCGGCGCCACCCAGGTGCGGAAATATTCCAGGTAGAACATCGGATTCTGCGGAAAAGCCGGGAGGCATCGTTCCGTGAGATAACGTTCCAGCTCCGCCAGGACTACCCCCGCGGACTCTTCCCCGAGGGCTCCGCCAGATGCGGCAACGCAGCGGCCGGCCAGCGCCTGCAAGCGGCGCAAACCGTCCCCGGCGAACAACTCCTTGAGTTCCGGCGCATGATGCTGGGTCAGCACCTCCCAGTGCAGGCTACCATCGATAACATCGCGGTAACAACGTTGGTAGGCCCAGAGGAGCTGATCGGCCGCCGCAGCCTGGCAACGCTCGCGGATTTCAAACAGAGGCGACTCGGGCATGGCCTGGAGTCTCCGATGCAGTTCGTGTTCGTAGTCTTCAGGGTTGAAGAACAAAGGCTGTTCACCCTGCAGCCGCACCAGTTCCCGAACAATGACTTCAATACGGCGGGCTTCGAACTCATCAAAGGCGACCTCGTGTTCGCTTCCATCAATAGCTGGTTGAACGGCCGACGAGGTTTCCAGGCCCGGCGAAACCTCTGCGCCACCACCATCAGGTTCCGGCCGCTCCTCCGCGGCCGCCAGCCCTCGGCCCACCTCGGCCGGCAGCAGACCATAGGGTTCCAGAAGTTGCGGCCCGATGCATCCTTCGGCCACCCCTTGCCGCAAAGCGGCCGCGACCCCTTCATGGTCCGGCCCCTCTTGCCCGTAGTGAAGCAACACCAAAGCATGCCGCCAGTCGCCCCGCCCGGCACTTAGCGCGTGACGTGCCAGCCGCACTTCCAGGTAGATGACGATCTGCTGCAGCAGGGCGGTCTCCCGCAACACTTCCCGTGGCGCGATGAATTCCACCTGGTGATAGTCAGCCAGGAACGCTGGATAACCCTTCTGGATCAGCAGGTTCATCAGATATTCCAGGTGACGGTGGTATTCCTCCTGCTCCGCGGTAACGGGACGCAAGTGTTGCGGCACGCGTGTGTTCCGCCGGGTATTGCGCAGATCCAGGGCGGCAGCTTCGGCCAGCAGGGTGCGAAGCACTTGGTCTTCGCGCAGCCATTGCGCAATGAGCGGTCTCCTCCCACGACTGACCGGCGCGGAACAACAGGTGTGTGGACAAGAGGATGGCTTTCATCTCATCGACCGTGATTTCCCGGCCGCCAAGCCCACCCACCAGGGTCCGCATAACCTGGGGCTGGAATCCGCTGGTGCCGACACGCTGCCGGGCGCAGGTGGCGAAGATGCGGCTGGCCAGTGGCGGGATCGAACCGAAACTATTGGACCGATCCAGCACTACCAACCGTTGAGCCTGGTTGAGCCAAGGCCTGAGTGGTTCTTCCGGGAAGGGATTGAAACAACGCACCGAAAGACAACCCATCCCGCGCCAACCGGCTTCTTCGAGATTTCTCAGGGCTTCGACGGCGTTGGGGTAGAGCGACCCCTGAAGGATCATCAGAGTCTCCGCCGGGGAGCGTGGTTCATCCGCACACCCTGCTGGCATTGTCGACCACTGCTCTGCGGTCCCCGCCCTTGGCATCTTGGCCTCCAGGCACCCCCCCGCTGCACTCGCTTCCTGGCACTGCACCTCAAGTTCGTCAATCCGGACCCCAGTGAGTTCATGGACGGCCTCAAGCGCGTAGCGATAGACGCGCGTCACGGCCAGGTGGGCCTTTTCGGTTTCCGACTGGGTTTCCTGGTAGACCGCCGAGGTGCCGCTGGGACCGTGGACCAGCACATCCCCCTGGCGATTGATGATCTTGTGTTCGAGGAAATCGAATCCTGCCAGGGTTTGCTGCAGCCAGGTTCGCACCCGCACATCGGTGGGGACCTTGACCAGACCGATCTTGTGGGTGTCGGTGATCCCACCGATGCCAACGATCACCGGCAGCTTTGCAAAGTGTGTGAGCAGCCGCGCCAGGTAAAGCGTTGCCACGTATTCCTGAATACCCTTGGGCGCCAGCATAATGCCGCCGTCATCGCGGAAGCTCATAAAGTCCGTGTGGCTTTCCTCGATGTTGAGATTGGGGGCTGCCAAGGCGCGTTTGGTGATCAGGAACAACCCTTCGAGACGCGCCCCGACAAACTGCGGAATGATCTCAGTAAACAGCCGCCATCCTTGGGACGCGGTGAAAGTAACCGGCAGGAAACCACCAGTGCGGGCAATGCCGATGAGTTTTTCGGCGGCCACCTTTTCCGACGGATTGACCTCATCCACCACAATGTAAGGATGCCCGTTGGCATAGGCCTCAGCCATGGCGTAGAAAGGGTTGCCGGCCGGGGTGATGGGGAAACCCACATAAAAGAGCGGATGTTCGGGAAGCGCCACCTGGCTCAACACCATCCCCGCCAGTGTCCCTCCCATGATCATCAGGTATTCCCCGGGATCCTCATCCTCTGCCCCAAGTTCCTGGGTCTTAAGTCCCGTCTCTGCTGGCTTGTGACCTGAGTCTTGGGTCTTGGGACTTGAGTCTTGAATCTCGAGTCCCAAGTCTTGAGTTTTGAGTCCAGAATCCTGGGTCCGTCCCAGTCCCGACACTTCCCGCGCTCGCGCCATGGCCTGGTAGTAATAGTTCAGCAGCTTGGGATTCTTGAGCACCGCATCGGGGAACCCGCGGGAAAGCAGGTTGAGGTCTCGCGACCAGTCAAAATCGAAGCCCATCGCCTGCAAAGCTTGAAACATCGGTCCCACGGCCACCAAGTTAGACACCACGGTGCTGGAACCGCTCACCTCGCCGATGATTCCGTCCATGTCGAGGCTGATGACGCGAGCACAGACCATGGCCGTCATCTTGTCCGCCAGGCGCTGCTGTTCCAGATTCAAGCGCGCGCCCACCCGGCCCGAGAGCCGCTGCGCGATCGCTTCCCGGATGTCCGCCACGAGGGCATCACCGGTGGCGTCTGGTTCCCACCTGGGATCGACTCCCGGAAGACAACCCCGGCGCAGTCCCGGCAGTCTCGCGCCATGCGGTGCGCAATTCCACCACCACCTGCCCGATCTCCGCCGGATACTGCGCCACCAGTTCCTGCCACAGGATTTCAGCGGGCCTGTTCTGGTTGATGATGAGAATCCCCCTGGGGCGAAGATGCGCAAAGAATAAGTCGGGCTGGCGTTTCATTTCTTCGAAGTTGGTCACGGTCAGGACCGCCACGGGGAAGCTGTACATGGCGTCCTTGCGCTGCAGCGGCCTGGCATCCACAAAGGTGGCGGAAAGCACCGGCGTGCCGCGTTTGGATGAACCAAACTGCCAGGCCATTCCAGCCCAGGCACCCTTGGCCGTGAAGAAATTGGCGAAAATGCGATTGATGGCAATGCCGCGATCACCGGCCAGGCTGGCCACACCAATGGCGAATGGTCCCATGGCGCCGATCCGGGCGCGCAAAGCCGCTCGCCCCTGGACACTGGCCACCGCGTGCTGTGCGCGGATGATCCCGCCGGTCTGGGTGAAGTCCTCCTTGAGCTGTTGTGCCAGGCGGTGTTGCTGCAATTCGTTGTATTGCGCCAGGGCACGTTCTCCCAGGATGCGGTCCAACAGTTCCCGGAGTTGCCGGCGGCGCCGTTCGCTTGGTTCACGTGATGTGGAGGCACCAGCGGGAAAGATCTCCTCTTCGACCGGGTCAGCTTCCAGCAGCGTCGAGCAGTGCTTTTCCAGTTTGAGCGCTTCCTGCTGCAGGTCATGATGCAAGCTGCCGGACCTTTTCCAAAAGCGCACGGGCGGCTTCACCTTGAGGCTCCAGTTCGGTGGCTACCGGTCCGAACAGCTTCTCCAGATCGTCGACCGTCTGGAAATAGCCGGTCAAGTGGGATTGCTGATCTTTCAGCAGCTGATCGCGAGCCATAGCATAGCGCTGCAGGTCATCCCCACCGAGGATGCGCCGTACCATTTCGTGTTCGAGGCTGACCGCCAACTGCGGTTTCCACTCCCCCTTGCCGTTGAACAGCACAGCATAGCGGAAGCGTTCCAGGTGGTACCGATAGTGCTGCCAGGATGCCCTGATTTCATCGAGAAACTCCCGCACCCGTTGCTCGGACTTGAGCACCAGGCGGGTTTCCAAATCGATCTGCCAGTTCATCTGGTCCCGGTGGCTTTCCAGTTGCGTCATGAGGAAGGTAGCCACCAAATTTCGCGGTCCTGCCTGGCCGGTTTGGGGGTGGCGCTGCAGCAGGGCCCGATACCGTGGGTCCCGTTCCAGCCAGTAGAGGACCGGTTTGGGGGTGCGGCGCCATTGGTCAAAGGGTTTGCCCCGATCATCCGGATGATACGGCCCGATCCGCTTGCGAAAACGCCCCACAAACAGCACTTCGGGAAGCATCCCGGCGTGAGCCATCACTTCAGCCAGATCATCGGGGTCTTCACCAAAAAATTTGCCCGTTTCCGGACAGGGAGTGACATCCCAGCGGATGCCGGACTGCCCCAGCTGATCGGCCAGGTGCCAGAACTGCTGCATGGCGATGCGGTCGGCACTGTGCCCAGTCCCCACCAGGATGCCGGGGAATTCCGCCGCCAGGTTGATCAGATTCCACTGCACGTTCTGGTTGCCCATCAGGAACTTACCGATGGGCGTGGTCAGAGTGCCCATCCCCAGGAGCGAAGTGGCGGAACTTTCGCCACCGGTATTGGAATACACCTGGGTGTCGGTGATGTTGATGAAATGGAGGACGTTGGGATGCCGCCCACGGATCAGGCAAGCCTGTTGGCGCAGTGCGTTGAGCCAGGCGGGGAGGCCGATGACGGCGCCACCGTCGCCGCCTTGACTGACCACGTAGCGCCGCCCCTTCGGGAGATGACCCAGACGTATGGAACGGTCCTGAGCCATGCTCATGGCCTCACCGAAGGCGAACCCGCCACCGAAAACCGTGCGACCGCCCGGAATCTTCTGGGCCACCTCGTTGGTCTTGTTGAGAGTTTCCGACATGCAGCCGGTTTCCATGGTGAGGCACACCTGGGGGACCTCGCCGCGCGCCAGGCTCATAGCGATGGCCATGTAGGCCGGAATTGACAGCACTTGGACTTCGGCGCAGGTTGGGCAGGCGGTGTGACCACTTGCCACCGCCATGTTGCGATAGCGGGCATGGAGCAAGGCATGGTTGCGGGGAATGTCCTGGAGCAACTCACGGGCAAACTGAGCTTCGGTCTCAAGCAGCTCTGGATGCTTTCCGAAGACAGCCAGTAGACTTTCATTGAACTTCGCCAAAAGGGGACTCTGAGTAACCGGCAGCGCCTGGCGAATCTGCGGAGCAAGCACTTGCACCTGACGGCCGGTTTCTTCCAGGATGCGCTGCTGCAGACGGAGCGGCACCCGGTGGGCGTATGGCGCGACAAACAGGTCCACGGCACCACCTTCCCAAAGCTCCATCAAGGATTCCTGACGGAAGTGGCCGGTTTCGTACAACCGCCGCCCGGCTTCATTGCCTGCCAGCAGGCCGGCTGCAGCCCCGCTGGACTCCCAATCCGTCACCGCGGTCACTGCCATGCCTAACCCCAAAGCCGCGTGCATCAGGTCACACTCGATGGCCCCCGATGCCGTCTGCAACACCAGCGCCACCCGCAATCGGGAACGAATCACGGTCGTGACCGCATCGGGATCTCTGCCGTTGCGGTGGGTCACCAGGAGGGGGTTAGCCTGAGACATGTTGGTCTGGACAGGAGCATCCGATCTCGAGTGCACGTCATTTTCCCGCAAAATCGCGGGAGAGAGATTCTCCAGAGGGAAGTTAGTTTCTGGACCCACACCAGCCAAGGGGTGACGATCGATCAGGCCGGTTTCAGTGATGGCCTCGGGTGCTTCCGGGACCCAGCGCCCACTCAATTCCCATTGTTGATCAACCGGATGAGAAACCCTTTGAGCATCTGGAACGGCCAAGTGCACTCGAAGATCATAGGGAAACCATGACGGACCAGCCTCCAGCAAGGATTCTAGGGCCGTCTTGAAACAGGCCGCCACTGTGCCGTAAAGATGAACCCCGCGTCCGCCTTCGTGGATAGGCCAGCGCGGCTCCTGGATCGAGCGCCAGCTCATCTTTGGGCCTCGACTGCAGGAGTGCACAGCGTTTCTGACAAAGGCGGCAGTTGGTGCAGTAATCCTCGCTGGGGCCGAGTAGCCTGGCACCCTGCTCGCTCACCAGAGCCCGCATCTCGCTGCAAGCGGTGACGCACCGCAAACAATGATTGCACAGTCGTGAATCGTGGAGCACCCGTTGGGAAATATGCTTGCTGAGCCGCTCGGTGCTGTGACGCTGCACCACCGAAGGGGCCCCCAACATCTGGAAATCGCCGTGATCATCCCACCGTGATGGATCCTTGGTCGATTCCACCAGGAGCTGGGATGCCATGGTTAACAACGCCCAGAATCCAAGGTTTTCCTGGAAACGTATCGCCATCACATGGTAGTCGCCGAGGTGGTCTTCCAGCAGTGTAGCGAGGGGATACAGGGACTGGGCCGAGTCCCCGGTTCGCAGCGCCAGCAGATGGAAGCGGCCGCGGGTCCGTTCGCCTTCGAGCAGAGCACCAATGGGACTGGGCCAGGAGCGTTGAAGGCAGTCCTGTTCATAATGAGCTCCCAGCAAGCCCAGCACAAAACCGGAACCGAGGGATTCAACCGTCACCAGGCGATAGAAGCGACCCTCGATACCCGCCATCGATGGAGCCGTAGCCTGTTCTTCGAGCACCTGCCAGGCGGTCCCCGCCGGCTCGGACGTGAGGATGACATCCTTCAGGACCGCTAGGGTCTGCTCCGCTTTCCACGATGCTTTGGTCAACGCCATGGCGCATCCTCTCGGGGATCACACTGTCATTATGATTCTGCTGGGCATACCGAATAGCTGCAACCGAGGCAACAGGTGTGAACCAGTGAGGAGACAGGATGTTGCCAAACCAAGAGCGCATAGAAACTGAGGTAAGAAACCACAGAAAATCAGCTTGGGTGGGGTGGGAGGGAATCATCGCAACCGGAATCGGCACGAACCCATTTATATCACGTGGTTTACAAGAAGATGAATTGGCCAGCGAGGTCAAGAAAATAAGTTTCACAAAGTAGTTGGCTGGAGCCGTGTGTTGTCGGCAACCAAGTCATGGGCCAGGGCTGGAATCCGGCCGAATCGGCATCCTCGCGGTTTACCCCGGAGGCAACCGCAACCCAGCCAACAAAGCAGCACTGGTCAGAAGCAGGCAGCCGAGGGCCACGAACCCAAGATAAAACACCTGGTGCTCGCCTAGCAGCCCAAGCGCGCTGGGAATCAGGCCGGCCCCAATCAGAATCCCAGCTGGGATAACCAGTGATATGGAGATGCTCCGCAAGCGGGCCGGAACAATCTGAGAAATAGCGGCGAATCCGGCGGGGAAGAAACAAACTGCCAGCATCGGCTGCACGCAGGCCGCCGCGGTTATCCAGCGATCGGCGGCCAGCCCCATCCATATGGTGGCCAGTCCGGTTGCCAACAAGAAGGCGCTCATGGCCGTTTTCCGCCCGAAGCGATCCACCGACCAACCGCCGATCATGGCTGTCACCATGGCTGCAACCCGTGAAACCGAAACCAGAGTATTGACCCAACTCGGTTCCAATCCCCGCTCGGTCACCAGATAGAGTGGGATCATGGCATAAAGACCCATACTGGCACCAATGGCGAGGCTGAACAGTGCGGTCATGATCCACAACCCCGACAAGCCCGCCAACTCCCGTAGAATCCTTGGGTTGGGCGCTTCACCGGAAAATGCCCCGCCGGCCCCAAAGCGGGCAAACACAGTTCCCACGATCAGCGATCCGGCCCCCAGCATCACCAATGCCCCTCGCCAGGACCAGGACGAAGCCATGGTTTCAGCCAGGATGGGGGCCACCACGAAACCCAGGTTGGGAGCCAATTCGTGAATGGCTACCGCCTTACCCCAGTGCTTCGGCACCACCAGTTCGGTGATGGTGGCCATGGCCGACGGCAGATAGAGGCCGGTGGCCAATCCGACCAAGACCAGCCCAGCACGCATAGCCGTCAGGGAATGACTCACCGACACCGCGAACAGAGCCACTCCCAGGCTCATAGCCGAAATCACAATGGTCCGGCGATGGTTTACCCGGGCGGAAAGGAAACCCGACAACAGCAGACTGACGCAGTAGCCCATGGAAATGAACAGGAACAGGCTTCCAGCCTCTCCGTGGGACAGCCGCAGGTCACGTTCCACGGCCAAAAGGAAGGGGGCCAGAACTATTCTGGACAGAAAATTCAGGAAAAAAGTGCCCGCCAGGAGAAGCAGCGGCAACAGTTTGGACTGGAAATCTTGAGGATCAGCGGGTACTCGTGCAGCCCCTCCAACCTCCGCATCTGCACGTGTCAAAGCCCGCCCCTCCGGACCTCCCGGTCCTTTTCCGGCCAGTGGCCGAAACTCAACGACCGCCGCGTACTTCCGCAATTCGCAGGAACGCTTGCCACCGACTTGAAATGTCACATGTTTGCGCTCACCGTCACCGTATCGACTTCATGAAGTCTTCACAGAGGGATTCCAACTCCGTGGCCGACATGGGGACATCCAGCAGGTAGCCCTGGCCCGTTTCACACCCCACTTCGCAGAGGAAATCGTATTGCTCCTGGTTTTCTACCCCTTCAGCCAGGAGATCCAGGCCGAAGCTTTCCGCCAGACCTACAAGCGCCTTGATCAGACCTCGGGAACGATGGGAAACCGGTTCTGCGGCACCCGCTTCATGGACGAAACTGCCATCTATTTTCAGACAGTCCACCGGCAGCCATTGCAGGTACGCCATGGTCGAATAGCCGGTACCGAAATCATCGATGGCGATGCTCAACCCGAGGGTGCGAAGTTCCGCCAGCCGTCTGGTGATCGCATTGAAATCGGTCATGACGACACTTTCGGTCACATCCAGCTGCAGCCACTTGGAACCCAGACCGGCTTCCTGGAGGACCTTTGCCACCTCATCGACAAAATCCGGGTGGCGTAGTTGCACCCCCGACACGTTCACGGCGATTTTGAACGGAGCATAACCCGATGCTTGCCAGGCCGCGTTCTTAAAACACGCCTCACGCAGCACCCAACTGCCGATCGGCACAATCAGGCCGGTTTCCTCAGCAATGGGGATGAATTTGCCCGGTGAGATACGTCCCTTCTCTGGATGGTTCCATCGAATCAGCGCCTCAGCCCCCACCATCCGCTTGCTCCCCAAGACGTATTGGGGCTGATAATTAAGTTCAAACTCGCCTCTCTCGAGCGCCTTACGCAACTCGATTTCCAACTCCAGCCGTTCGTTGGCCACGGCGTTCATTTCGGCATTGAAGTACTGATAGCGGCTGCCACCCTGATCTTTGGCGAATTCCATGGCCAGATCGGCACCTTTCATCAGAGCGGCTGCATCATCACCATCGTCCGGATAGATGGTGATACCGATGCTGGCGCTGACATACAGCTGACGATGATCGATGTAGAACGGCGCTCTCAGTTCCTCAAGATAGCGGGCCGCCAACTTGGAGGCGTAACGATCGTCCTCCAGACCGTTGACGACCACCATGAATTCATCGCTGCCCATGCGCGCCAGGGTGTCGCTCATCCGGGTACACCCCCGAAGGCGAACCGCCACCTCCTGCAGCAACTTGTCGCCGACGTGATGACCCAGGGAATCGTTGATCTGTTTGAATCGATCCAGGTCGATGCAAATCAAGCCGATTCGTTTCTGAAAACGGTTGCCCCAGACCAGAGATTGTTCCAGACGATCAGCCAGGAGCAGGCGGTTGGGAAATCCTGTCAGGGCATCGTGGTGCGCCTGATACACCAAGCGCTCACTCAGAACCCGCTGTTCGATGGCGACAGCTGCCAGTTTGCCCACCATTTCCAGCAGCTCCACGTCAGCCTCAGTTGGTCCTGACGGCTCCTGGAAGTAGAGAGCGATGGTTCCCAGAATGGTCCCCTTGCCGGAAATGATAGGCACCGATATGACTGATTGGACGTGGTGGACCAGCGCCATCGCCCGAAGATTCTGCCAATTCGGGCTTTCCTCAATGTCCGGTACGATCACCGTGGTCCGGAAGAAGGCCGCTGCAGCACAGCTACAGTTCATTGGATCGATGGCGACACCGTCAATGGCCTTGATAAATGACTCGGGCAGGTGATGGTTCGCTTCCACAAACAATTGGTCCCCTTTGACCGTGGAGACCGTCGCCAGGCCCTTGGGGCGTTGACGTTGAACCATGGAAACGAAGTGGAGCAGGATGTTCTTAAGGGGTTCGCCGCGAATGATCATCTCCAGCGCCTGGTTGCGGTCAACCTCGAGGAGTTCCGCCTGCTTTCGCTCGGTAATATCCTGGATGGTACCGGCGATGCGGCACGTTCTCCCATCCTCCTGATCAATCACATCCAAATGATGGAGAACCACCCGTTCCATGCCGTCCGACAGGACAATCCTGTGGTCCATTTCGCATGAAGCCCGTTTCTGCATCAACTCACCCACAAAGAGGTTGAGTCGCACCCGATCGTCCGGATGGATGCACTGCAGCATATCCTGAAAACCGACGCTGTCCCCCGACTGATCCAGGCCGCAGATACCCCGAGCCTGAACCGAGCAGAAGAATTCATTACGGTCAACGTCCCATTCCCAACTCCCCAGATGGGCTATCTGCTGGGCTTTGGCAAGTCGAGCTTCGCTGCTGCGCAGTTGTGCCGTCGCCCGGCTGGAACGCAAAACGTAACGGATCCGCTCACACAAAGTCTGAAGGCTGGTACCCTTGGTCAGGAAATCCGTAGCCCCTAGCTCGTAGGAACGGCTTATCGCCGACACATCATCCATGCCAGTCAGCATGACGATGGGAACGTGCTCCCCGCCACGCAGCTGGCGAAGCGTCAGGCATACGTCAAAACCATTCATGCCGGGCATCATCACATCCAACAGCACCAGGTCCGGGTTGGCTGTTTCAAACAGAGACAAGGCCTGCACACCATTATCGGCTTCCAGCACAGTAAAGCCGAAACGCGTCAGGGCTTCCCGCAGTAGCCCGCGCATCCCCTCATCATCATCAACCACCAGGATCACTGCCTGCTCGTCGGCTTTGCCATCGTTGTTCATCTATGATTCCCCTGGAAAAAGAATCCAAGCCTGTATTGCTAACGTACTAATCGCACGGATCGAAAAAATCGGGCGACAACGGATATCGCATTTTGGCGTCCAGTTGGCCGATGGCAATCCATCACCCCAAGGCCACCGGCAGGGAGGGCCGGCATTTCCAGTCCTCCCTGCCATGGAAAGTCGATTGATCTTAAGTAGATTCGTATTTGAAAGAAATGCTGACGCGGGCACGGTAGGCCACTACCTTGCCGTTTTCAAGTTTGAGATCGAGTTTGCCGATTTCAGCAACACGCAGATCGCGCAAGCTCTTGCTGGCTGTCTCCACAGCGCTCTTGGCCGCATCCTCCCAGGAAACTTCACTGGTACCCACCAATTCGATGATTTTGTAAACGCTACCGGCCATGGTTTTCCTCCTTTTCAAGATACTCCCTGTTAAGATGAAATTGCCGCGACGTCATCCCCCTTGGTAAGTTCCCTGCTCGAACCGGGGGAAGGCTGCTGCTTGCCAAGGGTGTCCCGCGTCACTTTGAACCGTTGCAAGAACACCCTATTACGTCCGATCATCCCTACCTGTTGCTGGCCACTTGGAGAATGTGGTGTCATCAAAACCTTGTAAAGATTTATCATTGAATCGATGAGGCGACAAGGTTATCGAGTCCATGTTGCTGTGCAACACTCAGGTCAAGTCTCGTGGTAGTAGGGTTGGAACTGGTGCCGGCGTTGGATTCAGAGAACTCAAGGCACATCGTGTACTGCAGACTTTTTTTCGTAATAGTGTGTACAAAAGTCCCCGCTGAGACCCTGGGCAGAACCCGTTGCTCCATTTCCGGCGGTCGGAGACACAACTTTATTATTACCACGAGCAGTGTCCAACGGTCAGTAGATGTGGTCGTACTCTAGCAGGATCAGGTCCGTCTGTCCGCAGGTTTTCTGCGAAGCTCGAAACCATCTTCAGATAAGCTCTCAGTGGGAGGCTACCCGTTGAAACCGTTTTCGTTGCGTTCACCCTTTGAGCCGACCGGCGACCAGCCAACAGCCATTGCCCAGCTCGCAAAGAGTGTTCACGCGGGAGTCAGGGAACAGACACTGCTGGGAGTGACCGGATCAGGCAAGACCTTTACCATGGCTCATGTCATCGCCGAGGTGCAGAAACCAACACTGGTGATCGCCCCCAACAAAACCTTGGCGGCGCAGCTCTATGGGGAATTCAAGGAATTCTTTCCGGAAAACGCGGTCGAGTACTTCGTATCCTACTACGATTACTACCAGCCGGAAGCTTATCTGCCGCAGACCGATACCTACATCGCCAAGGACGCCGCCATCAACGAAACCATCGACAAGATGCGGCACTCGGCCACACGTTCCCTGCTGGAACGCAATGATGTCATCATTGTCGCTAGTGTCTCCTGCATCTACGGCCTCGGGTCGCCGGAAGCCTACCAGGGCATGCTGCTGCATCTGGAAGTGAACCGTGAAGTCTCACGTGATGAGGTGTTGCGCAAGCTGGTGGAAATCCAGTACGAACGCAACGACTACGACTTCCATCGCGGTACCTTTCGCGTCCGCGGCGATGTACTCGAAGTTTTTCCGGCATATGAAGAAGACCGTGCGGTCCGTATCGAGTTCTTTGGTGATTTTATCGATGCCATCCGGGAGTTCGACCCACTGACGGGAAAAACCCTGCAGCAGCTGGACAAGGTGGCGGTCTACCCGGGGAGTCATTACGTCACCAGTCGCGATACCCTTGAGCGGGCCATCGGTGCCATCCAGGCAGAACTCAAGACCCGCCTCGCGGAACTCTATACCGCGGGCCAACTGGTGGAAGCCCAGCGCATCGAGGAACGTACCCGCATGGACATCGAGATGCTCCAGGAAATGGGTTATTGTTCCGGTATCGAGAACTATTCAAGACATCTCACCGGTCGTCTCCCCGGCGACCCACCCCCGACCCTGATCGAGTATTTCCCCCGGGACTGGCTGCTGTTCATCGATGAAAGCCACATCACGGTGCCGCAGTTGATTGGCATGTATCGCGGCGACCGGTCACGCAAAGAAACCCTCGTCCGCTATGGCTTTCGGCTACCGTCAGCGTTGGACAACCGACCGCTTTCCTTTGATGAATTCCAGAAAAAGGTGAACCAGGTCATTTACGTCTCGGCCACTCCCGGTCCTCACGAACTGTCTCGGACTTCAGGACAGGTGGCGGAGCAGATCATTCGCCCAACCGGATTGGTAGACCCGATGATCGAAGTTCGCCCGGCGGATTTCCAGGTCGATGATTTGATCAAGGAAATCAGGAAGAGGGTGGATTTCGGTCAACGGGTCCTGGTGACCACCCTCACCAAGCGCATGGCGGAAGACCTCACCGAGTATTTGGCGGAACTGCATATTCGCGTGCGCTACCTGCATTCAGACATCAAGACCCTGGAACGCATCGAACTGGTGAGGGACCTGCGTCTAGGCGAATTTGACGTGCTGGTGGGGATCAACCTGCTCCGAGAAGGCCTCGACATCCCTGAAGTCGCCCTGGTCGCCATCCTGGACGCGGACAACGAAGGTTTCCTGCGCTCGGAACGTTCCATCATCCAGACCGCCGGTCGCGCCGCCCGCAACATCGACGGCACGGTACTGCTGTACGCCAACCAGATCACCAATTCCATGCAGCGCGCCATTGATGAGACCCATCGCCGCCGTCAGACCCAACTGGCCTACAACGAAGAACATCACATCATCCCCCAAACCATCCACAAGGAAATCTCCGATATCCTACTGAATTCCAGGAGAATCGAGGCTTTGCGCTGAACTTCGAGCTGGTGGAACAAGATCAGGCCGGTTTCGTTGTGGAGAGTCCCGTCGAGCTGGACCAAAGGATCGGCCAGCTACAAAAAGCCATGAAGGAAGCGGCGGCGGAACTTGCCTTTGAGCGAGCGGCCGACCTGAGGGACCAGATCAAGCAACTCCGCCAGCAGCAGTTGCGACTGCAGTAAGGACATGAGGGCCGGTTGGGCGTTCGGAACCGGGGCGTTCAAACCTGAGCAGGCGGGGGGTTAGGACCCATTGAAAAGACTGGATTCCAACTCCCCATCAAAAGCTTGCAAGACAAGCTTCGGACGGTTGAGATCTTCTTGCGGTCGCAAGTGGAGAAGTTATTTTTGTGCGATTTCTAAAGAGGTTGTTCGAGATTGCAGAGGTTCATCTTCTCGTTTTATACCTGCATGGTCTGCATGGGACCGAAGTGGGTCTGGAAGCGTTCCTGGTAACCGTGCCAATCAAAGCGGTGTTCCTGGGTACCGTAATGCTCCACGGCATAAGCTGCGGCCACGTTCCCCATCTGGCAGCAGGTGAGCCAGTCAAGCCCCATGGCGAGCCCCTTGAGAAGTCCGCCGCGAAAAGCATCCCCGGCCCCGGTGGGATCGCACACCTGGCGCACCGGCACCGACAGGAACCAGGGTCTTCTCTCCGCACAGATCGAGAATGCTGCCCTCCGGCCCTTGGGTGGTGACCACCACCTGGACCTCACGATAGAGCTTCTCCATGGTCCACCCGGTCATCTGCAGGAATAGTGACAGTTCATATTCGTTGGAGATAAAGCAAAGCGCTCCATGGACAGCTTCACGCAGTTCCCCGCCCTGCCAGCTGTTCAGACTTTGACCGGGATCGAACAAAAATGGTACCCCGTTTTGCCGAGAGAGTTCGGCAAAGGCACGCATGTCATTCTTGTTGCCCGGTGCCAGGAACACCAAGGTCCGATCGATGTTGCCGTCGAGCGCCGGCAGGTCGGCATCATAAGCCATAGCGCCGGGATTGAAAGCGGTGATTTGGTTATCATCCAGGTCCGTAGTGATGTAGGCGCCGGCAGTAAGCACCCCCGATATCCGCTTGATCCCACCGACCGACAGACCATTTTGCTGGAGCCATAGCTCATAGTGGCCAAAGTCATCCCCTGCCGTCGCCACGATTTCCGGACATTCCCCCAGCAAGGCCAGAGAATAGGAGATATTCGCCGCGGTGCCGCCGAACTTCTCCACCAGGCCGCTGATGTTGAAACAAACATTGAGCACATGGATTTTATGGGGCAGGATGTGATCAGCGAAGTGCCCGGGGAAATCCATAATGCGGTCGTAGGCCAGTGAACCCGAGATGAAAATCTTCATACTGCCTTTTCTTTATCCTAAAAAAAGGTGAAACTGCGTTAGAAATCGCTCCCGGGATTGTCGCCTGAAAGCGTGGGAAATGTTGCCGGGGGACCCGCCCGTCACGGCCGCCGATGACGGCGCTTTGGATCGGCGGTTTTCTGCCCCACTGCAGCCCCCCCGGACTTCCCGGCCTCTTTGGCCAGACCTTCACGCGGCTTCGCTCCACGTCCACCGCCACGGTCTCTCCGACCACCGCCGGGTGGGCGACGCGGTGCCTGCCGAACACTCGGCCGGTCTCCGCTCAACTTGCCAGAATCCGAAAGAAACCAGCTGTCATCCGCCCAGGCAACAGGGATCTTCTGACCGATGAGTTCCTCTATCGGTTCCAGGTTGTAGACAAACTGTTCACACGCCAGGGTAATGGCTTTGCCGCTCTTCCCAGCTCGCGCAGTCCGACCGATACGGTGAACATACTCCTCCCGATCCTGCGGCACATCGTAATTGATCACATGGGAAATATCTTCTACGTGGATGCCTCGTGACGCCACATCGGTGGCCACCAGGATGGGAATCTTGCCCTGACGGTATTGCGTCATGATGCGAGTACGTTGTTGCTGGGTCAGATCGCCGGTGAGCCCCTTGGCGGCAAAACCATTGAGGCTCAGTCGTTCTGCCAGTCGCGTGACCGTGGATTTGGTGTTGGCAAAGATCAGTAGCCGTTCCCAGGGTTCGTGCCGAAGCAGCCCCAGCAGCAGGGTCAGTTTGTCTGCCCGGCTCACATGGTATAGTCGTTGTTCCACCGTCTCAACCAGCGGCTTCATCGCATTGGCGGTGATTTCCTCCGGGACATTCATGTATTCATAAGTGAGTTCCAGCACTCGCGGTGACAAGGTGGCCGAAAACAACATGCTCTGACGCTGGCCAAAAGGCGGGAGTCGCTTGAGGATGTAGCGCAGATCGGCAATGAACCCCATATCGAACATGCGATCCGCTTCATCGATCACCAGAATGGAAATCCTTTGCAGATCAACCGCTTTTTGTTTAATATAATCAATCAATCTGCCGGGCGTCGCGATGACTACGTCGACACCGGCGGCCAAGTCCTCCAATTGAGTTCGGTAGGACACGCCGCCATAGACAATGCCAAACCGCAAACCGGTGTGTTCACCCAAGAGTTGAGCATCACGGTAGATTTGCAGCGCGAGTTCCCTGGTGGGGGCCAGGATCAAGGATCGAGGTTGCTTGCCGGCTTTCTTCGGCGTCAGCAGTAATCGCTGAAAGATTGTGATCAGGAAAGCAGCGGTTTTGCCGCTGCCAGTCTGAGCCTGGGCGGCCACGTCGCGTCCCTGAAGACTCCAGGGAAGGGTCCTTTCCTGAATCTCAGTACACCGCTGGTACCCAGCGTCCTCGATCCCTCGCAGGATTTGCGGTGGCAGTTCGAACGACGCGAAATCAACCCCGGTAGCGATATCGTTGACGGCGGCACGAGGTGCAGGCAGGTCGGGTTCAACAGGAGCGCCCGATGAAATGGAGGGGGCGCTGACGAGGGGCTTGCTGAAAAACTCTCGGATACGGAGGAACCAGTTTGGTAATGCCATAGTTTTGGTAGACTCGAAGTTGCTCTAAGATCCTGCAACACTACGGTTGCAGGGCATGATTACCGCCATGCGCGCCGATATGGATGATCCATACCTCAGGTTTCGGACCGGTTGTTACTTGTGACCAGACATTTCCACTATGCCATAAACCGGTTGCGCATTTCTTGCAAACGGAAAATTTCACTTACAATAATGGTCATCTAAGACTATAATGGTGGCGATGAAATATCCTGTCCAGGATAAGGCGACTCCAGACGTCAAAGCACCTATCGCCATCTAGCACTTGCATTAAGAAATATCGGTCGCTCGATACCGTATTCGTTATCCAAATCTTAATGAATTCGTAGCTATGGTCTAATGCATGCCTTGAGGGCTTTTTGGCAACGCTCACTTTTTTCGGGAGGAGTAACATGTTGCATGCCGGAAAACAACGGAACCTTATGATTTTTTTGGCACTGGCCGGTGTTTTGTGTCTGGTGGCGCCGGTGCCGCAAGTGTGCGCCGCCAACATGAGAATTATCATGGTTGACGGGACAACCTTGGAAGTTCCCTATTGTTGGGAGGAGGCAGGGCAGATCAAGTTTGAAATGGCAGGCGGGACCGGCGGCATTCCCAAAAGCAGCGTCTCGTCCATCCAGGAGATTGTCACTGCCGGGGAGTTTGCCCCTGATGTTATGGTGAAGAGCACGGCCGCCGCTCGCGCCACTGAGAAGAGCAAGACCCTGGAGACGATTGCAGAAAAACAGGCGCCAACCGGGTCAAACTACCGCCCAATGACAGCCGAAGAGATGGCGCAATTGATGGCGTCGCGAGCGGAGATTCCCAGGGACACCAGCAAGGAAGTCCGCATCCACACCACTACCATCAATCAGCAAGCCGACTTGTCTGATCTCGCCCAAGTGCAAGGGGATGGGGCGGTGCTGGTGATGAAACAGATCATGAGTACCCGCGACGATCTGCGAAGCAAACGCTTCACACTGAATCTCTACGACGCCCAGGGCAACGTCATTGAACGCAAACCATGTGAAATCGTTCAATTAACTGTGGACAAGAAGACCTTGAGGCAACTTGGCATTTCCGGGTCGCTGTTTTCGATAATGGCCGTGGTTAGACCGGATGCTAAGATCAAGCGCTACGAAATCACCGGCACCCAGTAGTCCTCTGGCGTCTTGGCGTCCGGGAACCTCTCCTCCACGCTGCCACAGCAGCTGACCACAGATGTGCCTGCGAAATCCCCACGGCCTCCGAGAAGGAGGCGTGGGGGGTTCTTTGCAGCGTCATCCCTTGCCCTGCAGATTCCGGCTTCCGCCGGGACGGTGATCGGTACCAGGCTGCGAATTATTCGTTCAACTCGCTTGGCGGTGTCTATGCCTTTGGTTCTTGGCCGATCCATTGCTGGAGCAACGCGACGAAATCTGGTGGAAGCACCGTGGGTCGGCCGCTAAACTGGACACAGACCATGTTGAGGGTGGCGCTGGTACAAAGCTCCGGAGCGCCCCCACCGGTCGGCCGGTAGATCGACTGCTGGAAAGCCAGACTGCGGCTTCGCCACCAGGTGACCGCGCTGCGGATTTCAATGAGTTCATCGTAGTGAAGCGGCTTGCGGTAGGCACAGGTCACTTCCACAATGGTCAGATGGAGTTGCTGGTCCATCAACCGCCGGTAGGGATAGCCCAACTGGCGCAAAAAATCTTCGCGTCCCAACTCAAACAGATGGAAGTAATTGCCATGATAGACTGCCTGGCCCAAGTCCACCTCAAAGAGCGGCACACGAAGTTCAGTACGGTGGATGGGCCCCGCCGTTTCGGGACGATGCGTTGATGTTGTCATTGCCTTTTGCTTTTCCTCCTAATGATTCGGTTCCCCCTAGCAATGCGCTTGGACCTAAGCCGCCGGGTCTGCAGGGTATTGTAGCGCAATTCCGCCGGGCACGCGAACCGAACTTATGGACACTTTTCTTGAAAACACCAGCTTCCGGCAGGCCTCCCTTTAGAAAGCGGCATTCTGACCGCCATCGCCAGTCCCAACCCCCGTCCCCGCCTTCATTGAGCAATCAGGAAGTTAAGTTGAGCATCCATTCACGGGTGCGCAAAGTGCTGGGACAAATCGGGGTACCCGAAGCCAGGCCCTTCCAGGCCGATCCATACCAGGTTGAAGCGGTGGAGGCCCTGCAGCACTTCGACGTGCTGGTGACTGCGCCCACCGGCGCCGGCAAGACCTACATCGCCATCACTGCCATCGACCGGGTTTTTGCCGCCGGAGGCTCATGCTGGTATGCCTCCCCGCTCAAGGCGCTGTCCAACGCCAAGTATGAGGAGTTCTCGGAAATCTTCGGTCGAGATAACGTAGGGATCCTGACCGGCGATCGCAAAGAGAACGTACACGCCTCCATCATCGTAGGAACTACCGAAATCCTGCGCAATCAACTCTACGACGCCATGCATCATGGCGAAGACCTGCGCGTGGACCTGGTGGTGTTGGACGAGGCCCATTACCTGGGCGACACAGACCGCGGAGTGGTCTGGGAGGAGGTGCTCATCTACCTGCCCCAGCGCATCCGCATTTTGCTTCTTTCCGCCACTATTCAGAACGCACAGCAGATCTGCGACTGGCTGACCTGGCTGCGCAAGAGTCCCTGCCGGTTGGTAGCCGCCTACCTGCGACCGGTGCCGCTCTTTCCGCTGTTTTTGTTCCCCACAGGGGAATTGGTGCCACTTTCCACGCGCGGCGGGCTGTTCACTCCAATTCGCGGACTCACCTCCAAGGCCTTCTCCCGGCGTGTTTTTCCTGATATCGCCGGGCTCGTCACGGCGCTGCGTCAGGCTAACCTGCTGCCGGCCATTTTCTTTCTCAAATCCAGGGCCGATTGTGAAAAAGCCATTTCGCTATGTGCTCCGGCGCCTGCCAGCGGCGATTCACAACGTCAGGCCCGAGCGTTCCGCAGCCGCATCCACAAGCTTTTGGAAGTCTATCCCTTCCTCAGAAATCACCAGCACCTGGCAATCCTCAAGAAATCCCGAGTCGGGGCGCATCACGGCGGCCAGTTGCCTCATTGGAAACTTCTGTTGGAAAAGCTGATGCAGGAAGGTCTGTTGGAAGCCATTTTTTCTACTTCAACCGTGGCTGCCGGCGTCAACTTCCCGGCCCGGACCGTTGTGGTGTTGCAGAGTGATCGTTTCAATGGCCGGGATTTCGTCGATCTCAGCGCCACCGACCTCCTGCAGATGACCGGGCGAGCCGGCCGCCGCGGCATGGATGAAATCGGTTTCGTCCTCGTGGTACCGGGGCCATACCAGAATTCGCAACTCATTCACGACCTGCTGCGTTCGCCCCCGGACCCCATCGAGAGCCAGATCCGGATCAACTTCTCAATGGTTCTGAATCTGCTCTTGTCCCATGAATCCGAGGAAATCCGTCAGGTCTTCGCCGTCTGCCTGGCTACCTACCAAAACCTGAGCCAACACCTGACCGTGGTACAGGACATGGAACGCATCCAGCAGGAATTGCAGGAATGGCTCCCGGAGATGGCCTGCGGTTCCATGGAAACGCTGGCGGAAGTTCGCCCCCAGTATACCCTGCTCCAGGAACAAGTGCGCAAGGCTCACCGGAACCTCCAGCGGGAAGGCACCGCCCACACTTTACAATCGCTACTGGGATGCGGCCGGCTGTTCAGCAGCCGCCGTGGCACCCCCTATGTGGCACTCGCACCGTTGGCGGCGGACGGCACCGCAGTGGAAGCGGTCCGGCTCCATTCGCCGCCGCGTTTCCGCGACGGCCAGGTGCGAGTTCACTGGGTGCAGTTGCACCGCATCAAGGAACTGGGCCAACAGCTCACCACTCTGCCCGATCGCGGCGACCGGCAAGCCTGGGTAACCCTGGCGGAACAGCATGCCGAGCAACCCTTCCAACCGTTGTCGCGAAAAGCCATTGCTGCTATGCTGGTGCCGGGGCAGGAACCGCCGGAACTAAAACGTCTGGGCGGGTTGACCATGCACAAGGCGAGTCTGCCCTGCGGTGAATGTGCCCTGTTCGGTGCGTGCCATAAATCCGATCGCCACCCCTTCGCCCGGTTGCTGCGCCACTACTTCGACAGGCTCCACCATCTTCGTACCGTTCAGGACCAGCTCTGGCGTTCCTTCCTGCACCATTTCCACCTGTTACAAAGCGAAGGCTACATCGATGCCGACGGCCGCTTGACTGCCGATGGCCTGTGGGCCTCCAAGCTGCGTCTGGATCAACCGCTGCTCATCTCCGAAGGCATCCGCCAGCAAGCTTTTCCCGACGACCAGCCGACGCTTTTGGCGGCGCTCCTGGCACCCTTTGTCATGGACCGCGACCGACCGGGAGACGTCCAAACCAATGTCCTGGCCTTTCGCTATCCCGACCTAGCCGCGCCATTCTTTCGCCTGATGCAGGCCTTACAACCGCTGCGGGCGCGGTTGGAAGAAGCCGGTTTTGACCTTCCCCCGCTGCCGTTCTGGGCTACGGTCATTGTGTATCATTGGGCCCTCGGTGAAACCTGGGAAAACCTACGGAAACTCACCGGCATGGATGAAGGCGACCTGGCTATGGTGATCCTTCGTACCGCTGACCACTTGCGTCAGATTGAATCCCTTACCGATTCGCACCCGCAGCTGGCTGCCACTGCCCGCCGGGCGATCGGGCTTATTTTGCGGGAACCGGTGTTGGTGCAGTGACAAGGTAAGCTGGCCTATCGCAGCTGTTTCGGATAGGATGTTTTGACACTGAAGGGCTAGAGTCCTATCCTGGAAACCCTATGGCGTCAGGGGAGGTGTTTCACGATGGAAAACGGTCAAGACACCACGCATGCCGGCAAGATCCAGTCGCAAAAAGCATTGAATGCCGCCTATCGCGGCTACAAGGACGGAAGCGTAGAGTTCTTTGGCAACCAGATTGAAGCTTTGACCGGCTACAGCAAGGATGACTTCAATTCCAAACGCTTGCGATGGATCGATGTGATCTTCGAAATGGATCGGGAATCCGTCAAACAATCCTTCGTCCGCGGACTCAAGGGCGATAAGACTTACATGCGGGAATACCGCGTTCAACATCGCGACGGCAGTCTCGTGTGGTTCCAGGAATGGGGGCAGATCATCTGCGATCCGACCGGCCAAGTCGAATCGGTGCTCGGCGTGATCCTTGAGATCACCGAACGTAAACGCATGGAAGAAGCCCAACTCAGGATCGATCGTCTGACCGGAAAGTATCTGATGTTTGTGCTCGGGTCCGAACAATTCGCCATCAGCATTATGAAGGTCCGGGAGATCATCGGGTGGATATCCATTACCTCGATTCCGAGAACACCCGATTACATGCGTGGCGTTATCAATCTGCGCGGCAGGGTTATTCCGGTGGTAAACCTGAGGTTGAAACTGGGTATGGAGGATTGCCCGCCCACCGACCGGACCTGCATCGTGCTGGTGGAGTTACAGGACAAGAACGGCACCCGTGTGGTCGGCATGACAGTCGATGCCGTGTCTGAAGTCGTGCATGTGCAGGGACAAGATATTGACGAATCCCCTGACATCATCACCAGGTTCAATGGCGACTACATTATGGGTATGGCTAAACTGGCCGGCGGAATCAAGATTGTGTTGGAAGTGGATCGACTGAACCTGGGAATGGACCTTAGCCAACTGGAGCATTCCGCGTAGAGGAGCTTGAGCATGGTCTGGAGGATGGCCACGTTCAATGTGAACGGCATCCGCGCTCGCCTGGCCACCGTACTGGAGTATCTCCAGGACAGCCAACCCGACGTCCTGTGCCTGCAGGAAATCAAGTGCGTGACCCAGGAATTTCCCACCGACGCTTTCCTGGCCGCCGGCTATACGGCTCACGTCCGTGGCCAGAAAGGTTTCAATGGCGTCGCCATTCTTGCCCGGCGGCCGCCAACCGAGGTGTTGGATTCCTTCGGGGATGGTGACAACGACGATGAAGCCAGATTGATCGCCGCTCGCCTGGATGGGGTTTGGCTGGTCAACACCTATGTTCCCCAGGGCCGAGACCCCAATCATCCGGCTTTCCAGACCAAACTCCAATTTTTCGCGCGCCTCCGCCGGTGGCTGTCAAACCACTTCGATCCCGACATACCGCTGGTCTGGACTGGGGATTTGAATGTAGCCCCTGAGGCCATCGATGTTTACGACCCCAAAAGGATGGCCGGACAGGTCGGCTTCCATCCCGCAGAACACGAGGCCTTGACAGACGTCATGGCCTGGGGTCTGACCGATTTATTCCGCAAACATCACCCCCAGGAAAAGCAGTTTACCTTCTGGGATTACCGCCTCCCCAAGAGCTTCGAACGGAACCTCGGCTGGCGCATCGACCACATCATGGTAACCGAGCCGCTGGTCCAAACAGCCATCGAATGCTCGGTGGATACAACCCCACGCGTGAGCCCAAAACCCAGTGATCACACCCCCGTCTGGGCTACGTTCGCTATCGAAGGAAGCCCAGAACGTATCTGACACTTGTCTTCTGCAGCCGGAATCAACCCCTTACCGTACCCAAGATTCGTCGATCGGAGATCAACCCGGCCCAAATAACCAGCGGCATGCGACCGTTTGCAGGTGCGGTCTTGCCCCGGCAGGATTACACTCCGCCTTCAGAGAGTCTTCTAAAGGTTCCAGACCAATTTCAGACAGGCTTTTTAATGAACTAGTGTATAGTCGCTCCGCACTAACCAGCCCCGGGGTTTTTATCCTGGAAAGGAGATGGCACCATGGCACAACGGCAAAAGATAATGATGGCTAGCAGTTCTGCCCTGATCGTATTGGCTTGTGCAAGCCTACTCGGAGCTCAGGAGGGCCAATCACGAATAACCTATGCCCATGTTGAACCTGTTCTCAGGCAGCACTGCATTGCCTGCCACAGTGGTGCCTCACCGGCTGACGGCGTGGCCCTTGATAGCTACGCTCACATCATGGCCGGCCAGAGAAAGCGCGCCGTGGTGGTACCCAGTGATCCGGGAAAGAGCGAACTGGTCCGCCGTGTTCGTGGGGTGAGCAAACCCCGGATGCCCGCCAATGGCCCCCCCTGGCTAAACGATGCGGAAACGACCTTGATCGAGCGTTGGATTCAGGCAGGTGCACCAGAACGATGAAATATGTTCCCCTTGATCCAGTACACCATGGCGGGAACAGAAAGACACTTCCAGACATACTCTCAGACAGGCGCTGGGAGGAGGAATTCAAGGTGGAGCAACCAGCACATCAGGAAGAAACCGCCCATTTTGGGTATCGGCAGGTCCCCGTCGAAGACAAAGTCCACTGGGTCCGGCGTCACTTCAATACGGTGGCGTCCCGCTATGATTTTATGAACAGTCTGCTCAGTTTCGGCGCTCACCATTTGTGGAAACGCTGTGCTATCCGAATGATGAGGCTGCAACCGGGGGATCAGGTCCTGGACCTGTGCGGAGGCACCGGTGACCTGGCTCTGCTGGCAGCGCGCGCCATCGGCCCCGAAGGCCGGGTCGTCCTCTGCGACATCAATTGGCGTATGATGATTACCGGTCGCCCCAAGATCGTGGCTTCGCCTGTGGGGGACCGCATCCGGCATGTCCAGGGAGATGCCGAGAACATTGCCTTTTCTGACAACACCTTCAATGCCGCAATGGTGGGGTTTGGCATTCGCAATCTGACGCGCATGGAAAGAGGCTTTGAAGAAATGTACCGGGTGCTGAAACCCGGCGGAAAGATGATGTGTCTGGAGTTCTCTCAACCCATGACCCCCTGGTTTCGGGCTCTGTACGACTTCTACTCGTTCCACATCATGCCCTGGGTTGGGAGGGTATTCGGGGGTTCCCGTCAAGCCTACACTTACTTACCGGAGTCTATCCGCCTGTTCCCCCTGCAGGATGAACTGGTTGCCACACTGGAACGGATCGGGTACCGCCAGGTTTGTTACCGCAACCTGACCAACGGCATTGCGGTGGTCCATATAGGGGAGAAATAGCCGCCACACCCTTATTCAGCGGAGCGGACACCAGCAAGCAGACGATGCGGTTCAAGAATTGAAGGGGCAGCCATGAAATTGAACTGGGCAGAACGTTGGGTAGTAAACAACCCCCTTCGAGTTCTGGAACAGCGCTGGCAAGTCCGCTGGATGAAACAAAACCTTGCGCTACCGGCCGGGGGAGCGATTCTGGAAGTAGGGTGCGGCCGTGGCGCCGGAGCCCATCTGATCCGCGAACACTTCCGCCCGGCAATGCTCCATGCTCAGGACCTGGACGAGGCGATGATTCGCAAGGCCAAGCGTTATCTTTCGCCTGAAGAGTGCGCCGGGATGTTTCTGTATGTCGGCGATGTCCTCCATCTCCCCTACGGCGATGCGCTGATGGACGCGATATTTTGCTTTGGAGTGCTGCATCATGTACCCGACTGGCAAGGGTCCATCCGTGAACTTGCCCGCGTGCTGAGACCCGGCGGGGCGCTTTATCTCGAAGAAATCTATCCGGCTGTTTATCAGAACCAAATCACTCGCCATCTGCTTCTGCATCCCAGCGAGAATCGGTTCTATAGCCAGGATCTGCATGCGGTGCTACGACAGTGCCACTTTCGGCTACATGCTGCCAAGGAACATTGGGCGTTGGGTATTTTGGCCGTGGCGGTCAAAAACCGTTGACGGACCGGGGTCATGACCCATTGACGACAAAATCGGTACACCGGGTTGCCCGATCACAAGGCGATGCCACGCCGCTGCATTCCATGGGGAATGCTTGCGGCCCTTTGGAACGATCTTAATGACGACTCTTTTTACGGCACCCTTCCTGTTGATGGGTTTGGCCAATTTCTGTACCATCGCCAGCTTTGCCAGCTTTTATCTCTTCCCGCTGTTCCTCTTGGAGCGCGGTGCATCACAGACCGATGTCGGCTTCATTATGGGCGCTTTCTCGCTGGCTTCGGTTCTCTGCCGCCCATGGATCGCGGCAATGATCGACCGATTCGGGCGCAAGCGCAGCTTCACCGTGGGAACCCTGGTCATGACCGCAGTGCCGCTGACTTACCTCGGTCTTCATGGTGAACTGCGGGAGATCTATGCCCTCCTGCTGCTGATCAGGATCGTCCACGGAATCGGGTTGGCAATCTGCTCCACGTCAGTCTTTACTTATGTAGCCGACATCGTCCCAGCCTCCCGTTTGAATGAGGGGCTTGGTATATTTGGTGTTTCCGGACTTGTTGGTCTCGCCGTCGGCCCGGTTGCGGCCGAACTGGTTATCCGCCGATGGGGTTTCACCATCCATTTCATGCTGGCGGCTGCGCTCGGACTTGTCGCCGTGATGAGCCATCTCAGGCTGGAGGAGTCTTTTGTCGGAGCCAAGAGGGAAGCGGCCCCATCGTTCTTTGGCCTTTTTCAAAGCAGGAAGCTTCTTCTGGTGGCCGCCCTGGCAGCTGTTTTCGGCATAGCAACGGCCGCATCCGGGAGTTTCGTGACCCCGTTCGCCAAGGCTCAACAGCTTGGTTTTGTTGCCCTTTACTTCATTGCTTTTTCCCTGGCGGCGGTCTTGACCCGTTTTGGAGGAGCCCGGCTGGGAGACCGCCTCGGCGAACACCGCGTGCTCCCGTACGCATTGGTGCTCTCTGGCACTGGGCTATTGCTGCTGACCTTGCTGGGCGGCTCGGTCATCCTGGTATTGGCCGGGCTTCTCAGTGGCTGCGGCCACGGCTTTCTCTACCCGTCCCTCAACGCCCTTGCCATACGTGGTGAACCCATGGCTATTCGAGGCAAGATTACCGGCATCTTTACTGGAAGCATTGACGCCGGGGTCTTTGTCGGTTCCATTGTCCTGGGCTGCATCGGGGATTGGCTGGGGTTCCGCGCATTGTTTCTCACCGCTGGCCTGACCATGCTGTTGGGGCTGGCTCTATGCCCCCGGCAAGCCGGCAGCGCGACTTTTCCGCGCCTGATGCCGCGGCGATGAGCATCCCCTGCCGGGCGAACCCATGATAGGGCGAATAGCTGCAGGCCAGTATTGCGAACATTGACAAACCCAAATTGTTTGGTTATCGTCGAAAGCCATTCGTGCGTTGCGGAATCGTACGGAATGGAATGGTCCAAACCAGGATTCGGGCAGCCAAACGTTTAACTAAGGAGTTACAACATGGCGGGTAAGAATATTATCGAAGTCAATGATAGCAGTTTTGATCAGGAAGTTGTCAAGTCCGAGTTGCCGGTTCTCGTTGATTTCTGGGCACCGTGGTGTGGCCCCTGCCGTGCGATTGCCCCTGTTATCGATGAATTGGCCACTGAATTTGACGGCAAACTGAAGGTCGCCAAGTGCAACGTCGACGATAACCCCAAAACACCTGGGAACTTTGGCATCCGCGCCATCCCCACCCTGATCATTTTCAAGGGGGGCAAGGTCGAGCGAACAGATCACCGGTGCGGTATCCAAGTCGCAGATCATCCGCCGCTATCAATAAGGTTCTCGGCTAGTGAGAAAGCTCTTGCCTATCCGTTGCTTCTCTGCTCGCTGCATCCCCAAATCGTACACCGACACCCTACGGTTCCTCCGCGATGCAGGGAAGCACTGACCCCTCCACCCATTGTGACCTTGTACTCCCCATGCGGCCGGGTGCGCCGCCCCCTACCGGCGTTTTCCTCCGCCATGCCTTTGGAACTCCGGCCCACGGTCTCTGGTCCGGCAGCCAATCGGTGGGCACTTCAGGAGATGGCCGGATGCAGGCAGACGGGGGCCAAACCGTTTTCCGGCGGCGTTGCTGAATGCCGGTTATGAAAGTGCGATGCAACGATGTCTAATAGCGAAACATACGATCTGGTGATCATTGGTGGGGGACCGGCAGGTTTCGCCGCTGGCCTGTATGCTGCGCGCTCCCGCATGAAGGCTATCCTGGTAGAACGTGTGGGATTCGGCGGCCAATTGCTCACCTACGACAAAGTCGAAAATTATCCGGGCTTTCCGGAAGGGATCAGCGCTTTTGCACTGACGGAATTGTTCACTGCCCAGGCCTTTCGGTTCGGACTGGAAAGTCGCAATGCGGAGGTCACCAGTCTGGATCTGGTCAATCCTGTTAAGACAGTCCACCTGGCTGACGGCCAACTTCATGCTCACACCATCATCGTTGCCACGGGCTGCACCCCCAGAAAGCTGGGGGTGGTCGGTGAGGTGGCGTTGACCGGCCGCGGCGTGTCCTATTGTGCCGTCTGTGATGGCCCGTTTTTCCGGGATCAGGAAGTGGCCGTGGTCGGCGGTGGGGATACGGCCGTCGAAGAGGCTCTCTACCTTACCCGATTTGCCCGCAAGGTCTATCTGATCCATCGACGCGACAGTCTGCGAGCCGTTCGCGTGTTGCAGGAACAAGCATTTGGTAACGACAAGATCCAGTTTCTGTGGAATACCTTGGTCACGGAAATCAATGGCGGCACCCAAGGCGTTGAGGCACTCACGCTGAACAACCTAACAGACCAGAGCACTGAGCATTTGCCCGTCAATGGTGTCTTTGTTTTTGTCGGGATGAACCCCAACACCGGTTACTTGCCCGCTGATATTGAGCGCGATGCTGCCGGCTTTGTCGTCACCGATCAGAACATGGCCAGTTCCACGAAAGGGGTATTCGCCGCTGGCGACGTGCGCTCCAAGAGCTTGCGGCAGATCGTAACCGCGGTAGGCGACGGCGCCACCGCCGCCTTCAATGCGGAACGCTATCTCGAAGCCCACAGGTAGGGAATGTTTGGGACTTTGGTTAGGAGTACACATGGTTACTGAGAAAAAGACCACTGGATTTGTCAGTGGGAGAGTTGGGGCCGCAGCGATGTTGATCCTTTGGCTGATGCTGCTGCCGGGGTGCAACCTCTCTCTGACGGAATACTATTTCGGGGATCTTTTCGGCAGTGGCAAGAAGCCGGACAAACCCCCTCAACAGTTGGCCTACGAGGGTGTACAGAAACTGCAAAAGAAGGATTATGGCGACGCCCTCAAAGCCTTCAAGACTCTGAAAGAACGCTACCCATACAGCAAATACGCCATTTTGGCTGAAATGAAGGTGGCCGATGCCCACTTTCTCAAGGGCCAGTACGCTGATGCAGCCGTGGCCTACGAGGAGTTTGTGCGTCTCCATCCGCGCAATGAGATCGTCCCCTATATTCTCTACCAGATCGGCATGTGTCACTTCCTGTCCTTCCGCGATACCGACCGCGACCAGGAGGAAACACGGCTCGCCACTGAATCCTTCAAGAGACTCGTGCAGGCCTTCCCCAATACCGAGTACAGCTTGAGGGCCAAGAAGCAGTTGCTGGAATGCCACAAACGGCTCGCGTACCACGAATACCGGATTGCCCAGTTCTACTATTCAAAAATGGAGTACCAGGCAGCCAAGAACCGACTGGACAGAGTCAACTCGGAGTATTCGGATGCGGCACGAGAACTTGGTCTCCAGAAGGATATGGACAAGATATTGGCCTCTTGCGAACGCCATCTGGCAGCCGGTGGGAAAAAACCCAGTATCTGGAGCCGGGTGGGTTTCTGAGAGCGTGTCTGAAAAAGGGTGGGAACGTTTCAGGAGGTTCACTGGGGGGCGGGCATCGTCTTGCTGAACCAGGGTCGCTCCTTAGAGGAATCGTCCAGGAATAACTCTGCCGCTTCGAGCTTCCAACATAGCCTCACCCCTGCGTAAGCGGGGGTTCAGAACCCATTGAAACAGATTGGCTTCCCGCTGGGCTGCGTGACTGGGGATATCGGGTGAGCCCTTGCGGACGATAAGCATGGCGCCTCGCGTCACCCAACAATTCAGGAGCCCCCGTTGGGGCAGTGGCCTTCCCCGGCGTATCCGGAGCAAATCATCTTGACATCAACGATGATCAGGTGTATGGGGAAAACGCTCCATAGTTTGCCAGCAGAATCATACCCTGCCCAACAGAACAACCTGCAGGAGAGCCGTACACCACCCCACTATTGCACCTTCGGAAGAATTGTGCCTGCTCCTTGTGCCGACAAACCGCATCGGTAGATCGAACGCGCTGGTGGCAGATGCCTGGCCGCAATGACTGGTCAATCAGCGGCAATAGGTGCATGGGAAATTGGCTCTTGAAGTGAACGCGACGGTTGAAGATATCTCCAGGAAAGACTGGCAGCGCTGGAGTCATCTCGGGGGCCTAGAGAGAGGCTGATGTTGGTCAACGATTGGATGGATCGGAAGGACGGGGGGCCGGTTCGCTTGGTCGTTGCCAGAACCTCCAGTCGGCTGGTTGATTTCTTTTCCACCCGAGGGTAATGTTAATGTGTAAGCGTTTTTCGCACTTTTGCGCGCGAATCACCCACAACTGTTCCGCAGCCAAATCTGCTCGCAAGGCGACGCTCGATCAAGCAAATAAGCCACTATTCCATCAGCACCCCCACATTCATCATTAGGAACCCTGTTTGTCGGATCCATATTGCTGACATCCTGCGTTGAGAACGACATGAAAGAGCGCATTCCCACTTAGAAACACGCGGGTCTGCCGCACAATTACGAAAATCCCCACCAACAACCAGAGCCATCACGAGGAATTTGACGAGTATGACTGAAAGCAACCAGAACACTCAAGAAGCTGCCGAGAAGCCTGAGAAAACCAGTAGCGCCGCGGAAGCGCGCAATCGCCAACGCGAAGAAATGAACCTGGTGGAGCTTAAGAACAAGAACATCAAGGAGCTCGTCACGCTTGCCCGGCATTTGAACATCGAAGGCGCCAGTTCGCTGCGCAAGCAGGAACTGATTTTCGCCTTGCTGCAGGCACAGGCGGAAATGAACGGGCTTATCTATGGTGAAGGGGTCCTGGAGATTTTGCCGGACGGGTTCGGCTTCCTTCGCGCCCAGAGTTACAACTACCTGCCCGGGCCTGATGACATCTATGTGTCTCCTTCCCAGATCCGCAGGTTCAACCTCTGTACCGGCGACACCATTTCCGGCCAGATCAGGCCGCCCAAGGACAACGAACGTTATTTCGCATTGCTCAAGGTGGAAGCGGTCAACTACGAAGATCCGGAATTTGCCCGCGAAAAAATCCTGTTTGAAAATCTGACGCCCCTCTATCCCGACCGCCGCATCAGTCTTGAAACCAGACCAGACAATTATTCCACCCGCGTTATGGATATGCTCACCCCGATAGGCTTTGGCCAGCGCGGTTTGATTGTTGCACCGCCGCGCACCGGGAAGACCATGCTGCTGCAAAGTATCGCCAATGCCATCGCCATCAACCACAAGGATGTCTATCTGATCGTACTGCTCATCGACGAACGCCCCGAAGAAGTGACCGACATGCAGCGCAGCGTGCGCGCCGAAGTGGTGAGTTCCACCTTCGATGAACCAGCCCAGCGCCATGTGCAGGTGGCTGAAATGGTGAGCGAAAAGGCCAAACGGTTGGTGGAACACAAGCGCGATGTGGTCATCTTGCTGGACAGCATCACCCGTCTGGCACGCGCCTACAACACCGTGGTGCCGCCCAGTGGCAAAATCCTCTCCGGCGGTCTCGATTCCAATGCCCTACACCGTCCCAAACGCTTTTTCGGCGCCGCCCGTAACATCGAACAGGGCGGCAGTCTGACCATCATCGCCACCGCCCTGATCGAGACCGGCAGCCGCATGGACGAGGTGATTTTTGAAGAATTCAAGGGCACCGGCAACATGGAAATCATCCTCGATCGCAAACTGGCCGATCGCCGCATCTTCCCGGCCATCGACATCAACCGTTCCGGGACCCGCAAGGAAGAGCTGCTGCTGGTGCCGGAAGATCTCAACCGCATCTGGATTCTCCGCAAGCTGCTATCGCCACTGAATCAAGTGGACGCCATGGAGTTTCTCCTCGACAAGATGCAGGGAACCAAGAATAATCCGGATTTTCTAGGATCCATGAACCGCTAGGGTTCCTGCTGGGGAAGGATGGCGGGGGGCTGAAGCTTTCTAAGCAAGAATCGGTCTGGTCCCCCCGCACAATTTGGGGCAGGAAGGCAGCAGGCGCTGACGCCAACGCTCGACCGCCTGGAGAAAGTTGTTTTGGTGGCCCGCTGTTCCGCCCAGTCCTTTGTGACCGAAATGGTGGTTGATTTCCACAAAAACGGGTTCGCTGTGGTCGGGGAACATCAGATCGAAACCGGCGATATCGATACCCACACGTCGGCACATCGCCAGCACAGCCTCAACACCCTGCTTTTGACGTTCCGGCCAGAGGTCGTGGTCAATGCGGCCCCCTCGGCAAACATTATTGTAGAAGCCGCCATCTCCCACGCGGAAATAACTGACCGCCAGGTCACCATAAACCACCACCCGCAGGTCTTTGCCCTGGTGGTCCACCCAGCGCTGCAGCAGAGCCGGTTGGTCCGCTGGGAGTCGGGCCGCTTGGCGGCCAATATCAGCCGCCGCATACACCGGGAAAACGCCCACGCCGCCCCCGCCTAGATCCCCTTTCATGACCAAAGGAAATCCCCAAGGGCAGCCGTGATCAGCACAACGCTCGACCAATTCCCGAGGATTGGCGAACAACAGGCTCTCCGGGTGGCGGACGCCGAACCTGCGAAAAAGCTCAATCTGCCTGGTTTTGCCAAGACATCGAAAACGTGCATCGAGACGCGGGAACCAGGAGAAGGCCAACGAGGTGATCCGGAAGTACCGCTGGGGGGTGATGTAAGTAGGCAACAGCACCCCGACCGCATGAGCGATAACATGCCGCACCCGAAGGTCTGACAGGTCTTCAAAAAGAGACAGGTTTTCATCGAGCGGAATGCGCGGATGGAAGGAAACAAAATATGAGGCTCCAGTCATGGGTTGTCCGTTCTGTGTGAGGCTGATAACGGCACGGTCCCGCAAGGCACGACCGGCATTAGACCCGATGCATCACCAGAAGCAGGTGCCGAAACACCATCAATGATCATCGCAAGCCGCCGCCAAGTCAAGCAGCAAGCATCAGCAACGCCGCTGTTCCGGATTTGGCGACAGACATTGAGAGCCATGAGTCGCTGATGATTTGAGTCTCGCCACACCCAATTGACCGCCGGCAACAGTGGGCTTGCGCCTTTGGCTTTCGGGCTTGATTCGTGCCGTTGGTAGCTCAAGAATATGCTTGAATTGAAAAGATTTGCCGGTATAATAAGGAGTTTGTTTAACCTGAGTGAAATCCGAGGAGGAATGGAAAATGAAGAAAGACACTCACCCTGCTTACCACGAGACCGTCATTCGCTGCGCTTGCGGCAGTGAGATTGCCACTGGCTCTACCAAGAAGGATATCCGGGTGGAAATCTGTTCCCAGTGCCATCCCTTTTATACCGGCAAACAGAAGCTGGTGGACACCGCTGGCCGCATCGAACGCTTTATGAAGAAATACGAAAAGTACAACCAGAACAAGAAGGCCTGAAAAGTCCTCGGCACTCGCAGCAGGGTTGGGACCATACAGCCCCGAGTATCACTGATCACACCCTGAGGGCAAGGCAACAGTTATGCAAACATCTGACAGCGCCACAACCACGCCATTTCCCATCGGTGGACAGGCGGTCCTTGAAGGCGTGATGATGCGCGGACCACAATCCTTTACCGTGGTGGTACGTCGTCCCGACGGCACGCTGGCGGTAAAGGAAGACCGCTGGCGGTCCTGGTACACACGCTGGAGGCTTACGCGGTTGCCTTTCGTCCGTGGCGGCCTGGTGCTGGTGGAAACCCTCATCAACGGCATCCAGGCCCTGAACTTCTCGGCAACGCAGGCCATGCAGGAAGATGAGAGCGAACCCTCGGCAATGTCGTCCTGGGCCATCGGCTTGACCCTGGTGTTTGCCCTGGGCCTTGGAATCGCCATCTTCGTGGTGTTGCCCCACGTGGTCAGTATCATCCTTGGGAACCTCGGACCCTGGCATTATGATGTCAGGAGTTTCTGGTTTCACCTGGTGGACAGCATCATCAAGGTGCTGTTGTTCGTCACTTATCTGGCAGGGATTTCCTGGCTCCCTGACATACGCCGGGTGTTCCAGTATCACGGCGCCGAACACAAATCCATCCACGCCTATGAAGCTGGAGAAGAACTCACTGTGGACAACGCCGCGAAATATCCAGTACTGCATCCCCGGTGCGGCACCGCTTTCCTGTTGGTGGTGATGGTGTTGAGCATTCTTCTCTTTACCTGGATTATCCCATTGCTACCGGTACCCCATGGTTGGACCGCCTGGTTGCGGCATGCCGTCATTGTGATCATCAAAATCGTTCTGATGTTCCCCATCGCCGGAATGGCTTACGAATTCATCAAGTGGAGCGGCAAACACCGCGGCAACCGCTGGGTAGCTGGACTCAGCCGGCCGGGATTGTGGTTGCAGCGCCTCACCACCCGAGAGCCCTCCCCGGATCAGCTGGAGGTAGCCCTGCAGGCCCTTCGTCGCGCCCTTGCTTTGGAGGGGGACAAGTCACTGGCTTGTGGCCTCCCCGAAGCAAACCCGTAGCTCTTCCATTTATCGACGATTGCGTCTAGGCCCAAGCCACTTTTGTGGCCACAGCCGGGCCTACACATGGCACCTGCCTCCCCTCTGACCTTCACAGAAATCCTCATTTGAGCTGATACCATGTTCGATAAGTTAGAAAGTGTTATCACAAGATTCCTGACCCTGGAAAACGATCTGAGCAATCCAGAGCTCATCGCACGCCAGAAGGAATACCAGCGTCTTGTCAAAGAACACTCGGAAATAGCCCCCATCGTAGAAGCCTACCAGCGCTATAAAAGGCTGCAGCATGACATCGCTGCCAACCAGGCCCTGTTAGAACATGAGCAAGACACTGACATGCGGGAACTGGTCCGCGACGAGATCACGCAACTTCGAGCCCAGGCGGAACACAACGAAGCCGAATTGAAACTGATGCTGATCCCCAAGGATCCCAATGACGACAAGAACGTCATTCTGGAGATCCGAGCGGGCACCGGTGGAGAAGAAGCAGCTCTATTCGTGGCCGACCTGTTCCGGATGTACATGCGCTACGCAGAACTGCGCCACTGGAAGGTAGAACTTCTGGACAGCCATGCCACCGATATTGGTGGTTTCAAGGAAATCACCGCTGCCATCAACGGCAAGGGCGCCTACAGCCGGCTCAAGTACGAACGCGGCGCCCATCGGGTGCAACGCATTCCCAGCACAGAAAGCCAAGGGCGGGTACATACTTCGGCAGTGACTGTGGCGGTTTTGCCGGAAGCAGAAGAAGTTGACGTCTACGTTGACCCCAACGATTTGCGCATTGACGTCTTTCGTTCATCGGGGCCCGGTGGCCAAAGCGTCAACACCACCGACTCGGCGGTGCGGATCACCCACACCCCCACGGGGTTGGTGGTTATCTGCCAGGATGAGAAATCCCAGCACAAAAACAAAGCCAAAGCCCTGAAGGTGCTGCGGGCACGGTTGCTGGACCAGATGCGCGGTGAACAGGACGCCAGGATCGCTCAGGAACGTAAGAGTCAGGTGGGTTCGGGCGATCGCAGTGAACGGATACGCACCTACAATTTCCCACAGAACCGGGTATCGGATCACCGCATCAACCTGACCCTGTACCGACTCGAGGAAATCCTGACGGGGGATCTGGACGGCATCATCGATTCACTGATCACCCATTTTCAAGCTGAAGCCCTGAAGGCGGCCGGGGGTTCGTAGCTCAGTGCTGCAACACTCTGGCTGCCCGGTCGGTAACGGCGGCAACCCCGACGGTGTGGCTCCCGCGGCCTTTGATGAAGCCTGGCGGTCAGTCTCACCCACGCTCGACGAGGTATCCCCACTGGGATGGAAGAACTCTGGACCATCCTCAAGCTCATTCAATGGACCACGCAGTATTTCGGCCGAAAAGGTATCGCCCAGCCGCGTACCGATGCCGAAGTGCTACTGGCCCACGTCCTCAAGACCGAGCGCATTCAACTCTACCTTCGCTACGATCAACCTTTGCAGCCCCGGGAGCTGGCGGAATATAGGGACGTGGTGCGTCGGCGCGGGGCTCATGAACCCCTGCAATACATCACCGGCCGGCAAGAATTCTATTCCTTGGAACTGGAAGTCACCCCGGCGGTGCTGATTCCCCGCCCGGAAACCGAGATCCTGGTGGAAACAGCTTTGGCGCTGCTGAAGGAACAGGGACTCTCCTCGCCGTGGGTCCTGGATTTGGGAACAGGCTCCGGCGCCATTGCTGTGGCCCTGGGGCACGAGAACCCCCAACTGCGGATCCTAGCCATCGATGTATCGGTGGCGGCGCTTGCGGTCGCGCGGCGCAACGCCAAGCGCCACAGCTTGGCGGACCGCATCCACCTGGTCGCCATGGATCTTTGCCAGGCTCTGTCTGCCAATCTCGCTGTTTTTGACCTCATCGTCAGCAACCCGCCCTACATCCCGACAAACGACATCCCAGGGCTGGCTCCTGAGATCAGCAGCTTTGAACCCAGAAACGCCCTCGACGGCGGGTCTCACGGACTGGCCGTGATCCGGAGGATTATGGACCAGGCCCACCGGGTCCTGCGCCCATCAGGGTCACTCCTGTTGGAAATCGGGCAAGGCCAGGCGCAACTCCTGCGCGATCAAACGGCGGCCCATCCGGCTTATCAATCCATGGAGTTTATTGACGATTTCTCTGGCATCCCACGAGTGCTCCATCTGCGGCACCGTCCGGGGCTCTGACCGCCGACCGGAATCGGCCGCATACTCACAGGTTTGAAAGGTTTTCATGGACAAGCTTATCATTGAAGGAGGCGTTCGGTTGGAGGGCGAAGTCCGCATCAGCGGGGCCAAGAACTCGGCCCTGCCCTTGATGGCGGCCTCTCTTTTGGCCAATGGGCGCCATGAGTTCACCAACGTTCCGCGGTTGCGCGACATTCGCACTATGCAAAATCTTCTCAATCACATGGGGGCGCGCTGCGAACATGGGCAGGATCTAACCATCGACACCTCCCGGATCGATCGTCTGGAGGCCCCTTACGAACTGGTCAAAACCATGCGCGCCGCTGTGCTGGTGTTGGGTCCGCTGCTGGCCCGCCACCACCAGGCGCGCGTATCTCTTCCGGGCGGATGCGCCATCGGCGCCCGTCCCATCAACCTCCACCTCCAGGCCCTGGCACTCATGGGCGCCAACATCTCCCTGGAACACGGCTATGTGGTGGCCAATGCCGACAGACTCCGCGGCTGCACCATCACCTTCGACCAGATCACCGTGACCGGCACGGAAAACCTGCTCATGGCTGCCAGTCTGGCCGACGGCGTTACTGTTTTGAAGAACGCTGCCCGCGAACCCGAAGTGGTGGACCTGGCGGATTACCTGCGCAAGATGGGGGCGCGCATCCGGGGCGAGGGGTCCGAAGAAATCATCGTTGAAGGGGTGACGGAACTGGTTCCGGCCAGCCATGAGGTGATTCCCGACCGGATCGAACTGGGCACCTATATGACTGCGGCCGGCATCACCGGTGGCCATCTGCGCCTGACTCATTGCTGCCCTGCGCATGTCGAGGCCATCACCCACAAGCTTCGCCTGGCCGGGCTTCGCATTGAAACCCAAGACCAGGCCCTCGAAGTCTGGGGCCCGGAGAAGATCCACAGCGTGGACGTGAAAACCTGGCCTTATCCCGGTTTTGCCACCGACATGCAGGCCCAGTTTATGGCCCTGATGGCCTTGGGCGACGGTGTCAGTCTCATTACCGAACAGATTTTCGAGAAGCGCTTCATGCACGTCAGTGAACTCCGGCGCGTGGGGGCCGATATCGAAGTCGCCGATCGCAATGCCGTGGTTCGGGGGGTCAAGAAGCTTTCCGGAGCACCGGTGATGGCCACCGATCTGCGCGCTTCCGCCTCCCTCGTGTTGGCCGGCTTGGCCGCAGAAGGCAGTACCGAGATCAGTCGAGTTTATCACCTGGATCGCGGTTACGAAGCCATCGAAACCAAACTGGCGGCGGTGGGCGCACGCATTTGGAGGATGCGCGAATAGCCGCAACCAGACACTACGCTCTTAATGAATCGCTGCAGGTTTCACGCCTGTGGGGCGCCTTTGGCCCGCCAGGGGGGTCATAACTTTTGGCGCAGGACAAGGTCGCTGGCGTTCTTCCACCCCCCTGAGGATCAACGGCATAGGATGTCAAGCGAACCATCGGAGCAAACCTGGCCACGACCGGTGCTGGCGCTGACCGCGGCATTCGTTCTGGCGTTAGTGTTAGAGCGCTTACGGCCATGGCCCCCCACCGATGGACTCCTCCCCTGGCTTGCCATGGTTGCGGTTGCGCTGCTGGCAGCTCACGGGATCTCCCTGTTGAGCACAACCCCACGGCGCTGGCCCATCTTGTCTTTGTTGCTGTTCTTCACCCTAGGCCTATCTGGCTTATCGGGTGGCCACCCCGCCGGCCGATACCATCTCCTCCCTGGAACCATATTTGGGCAAATCACCGACGTTGTTTCTGGCGGAAGTGGCGGCATCGCCGGACCCTCAACCGAACAAGACCCGACTGCCACTTCACCTGCTTCGCGCCTATTGGCAGGAAGAGCAGTGTGCCGCTTGACACCGGAGTGGTTCTCACGGTGCGGGATTGCCGCCAGCTTTGGCTTCCCGGCCAGATGCTCCTGGCCCGTCTGCAGTTGAAGCGAATCCATGGCTTCCACAATCCGGGCGGTTACGACTACGAAAGGGCTCAGGCAGAACGAGGGTTCTTCGCCAGCGCCTTCCTTCCGGATGATCGCACCCTGATCCCGGTCTCATCAGTGTCGTCTTCGCATCACCGTACTCATCATCACGGTATTGCCTTGACGGCGGCCCTGGACCGCTTTCGTCTGGACGCCTTACAGTGGTTGAAAACCCGGTTGCCAGCCGATACTGCCGCCATTTATGCTGCCCTGCTGTTGGGTTTCCAGAACCAGGTGCCGCGAGACGTCCAGGAACATTGGAATCGAGCCGGCGTGACCCATATTCTGTCCATCTCTGGCCAGCATCTGGGCATGGTGGCCATGGCTGCCTTTTGGCTGTTGCGCCATCTGGTTCGGCTCCGACCCACATGGCTGGAACGCTGGGGAGATCAACGGCTGGCCCTGTGGGGGGCAGTGCTGCTGGCCCTGTTATATGCCGCCGTAGGAGGATTCTCGTTGCCCGCCTGGCGTTCGGCCATCATGCTGACCCTGTTTTTCGCCGGCATCGCCTGGGGGCGCCCGACCGATTTCGCCTCAGCGTTGAGTCTGGCAGCACTACTCATCCTGGTACTCGGAACCCCATGCCCTGTGGACAGCCTCCTTCCAGCTTTCGTTTGCGGCCATCGCCGGCATTTTCCTGGTGTACCCGCGCCTCTCCAAGCTCCGATCATGGCTGCGACTTGCGGCATGGCAGAGTTCTAAATTGTTCCTCGCGGTCGCCTTCCCAAGATCGAACCCCGAGTGACGGCCCCTGGATCTATCGATTTGCGGCACCCTTTGCCGATGCCTTCTGGGTTTCCCTGGCAGTTAACGTCATGGTGTTGCCGCTGGTGATCTATCACTTTCACGGAATTTCCCTGGTTGGCTTTCTGGCCAACACCATCGTGGTCCCTTTGGCCGGTTTTTTGGTGCTGCCGCTGGGTCTGATGAGTCTGGCCCTGTTTGCCGTCAACCAAACACTCGCTAACTTGGTGCTCGTGCCTGGGGGCTGGACGGTCAATTTCAGCTGAGTACCTCATCGAGTTCTTCAGTCAGCGTTCCTGGGCGTATCACTGGGTGGGAGATGCAGGGATTGTTTCACTGGTCATGTTCTATGGTGTTTTGGGAACCATGCTAAGTACTTGGCGCTGGCGGACCAGGGGGATGGTGCTGGCCGGGATGGCGCTGATTGCCTGCCTGGGCACCTGGGGGTCGCCCTGGGGACTGCAGGAAAAGCGTGAGCAACTGCGGGCTGAGTGGCGCCGAAATCAGGCGGCTGGTCATCTTCAGGTCCTGTTTGTCGATGTCGCCCAGGGCAGCTCGACGCTTCTTGGCTATCCTGACGGCACCAACATGCTGGTCGACGGTGGCGGCTTTCACGACGATGCCTTCGATGTCGGCCGCAACGTCCTGGCGCCGCTCCTTTGGTATCTCGGCATCGACAAGCTCGATACGGTGGTGCTGTCCCACGACCACCCGGATCACGGCAATGGTTTGCGGTTCATCCTGTCGCATTTTCGGGTCGGGAGTTTCTGGGAGAGCGGCATCCGGGACAGCTCAAAGGCATCGGCCGCGACTGACTTGGCAGCCATCGCGGCGAACCGAGGTATCCCCCACAAGAGCCTGGAGCAACTCCAGCATACCCCCGCCATGGCGACTCGTGATGTCCGTATTCGTCATCCGTCACTCGACTACCTGCAATCACGATGGGACCGGAACAACCTCAACAATGTGTCGCTCGTGATCGAGGCCATGCACGGGGACACCCGCGTGCTGCTTCCTGGGGATATCGACCAGACCGTGGAAGGAATACTGGCCAACGAGCTTCGCCGGCCCGGCAGGGTGCTGCTGGCGGCACCCCATCACGGAAGTCAGCATTCCAGCGGCGAGGCTCTGCTGGATTCCCTGAAACCGGAGGCGGTGGTTTTCTCTTGCGGATACGGCAACTGGTTTGGTTTTCCCCATGAAACCGTGTTGCAAAGGCTTCGGGATCGCGGCACGCAGCTTCATCGGACCGATCAGCGAGGGTGCTGTCTGGGCCGTCTCCGATGGTCATTCGTGGCGTTTTGCATTTCCTGCCGGAACCAACGGGGCCTTTCGATAAGGGCCTTCAGGCAAAAACCTTTTCGCCAGGGCACCTGGGGCAATTCCGCAAAAACCCCTAATCCTGCTCCACAACAGCACACGGGCGCCAGCCTAAGGAACATTCCAGCCATCCAGACACCTTGTGAACTTGGCTGGCCCAGGCAACTCGTTGCCCGGGTCCGAAGGACAAGAGGCACCGTCATAACTTGCTCGTTCTTCCGGTCCTCCTGCCCTACGGGCACCCTTGGGATTGGCCACAAAACTTTGATCACTTGTGCTAAGTTGAAGCCATGTACCGCAGGCGAGACTCTGAGGAACCATGGCCCTCTCTGTGCTGGTGGTGACATTGAATTGTTGTTTTGCAACAGACCAAACAGCTGGAGGCCCCGGGTTATGCGTTACTATTTCTTCGGTGATATTCATGGGAACAATTTCGCGCTGGAACGCGTGCTGACTCAACCTGGACCAAGTTAATCCCGACCACGCGTATTGTCTGGGGGACGTGGTGGGCTGGCTGCCGTTCGGGGACCGGACATTGCGCCGCATGCGCGCCCTGGACATCCCCACCGTGGCCGGCAATCATGACTTGCTGGTGGCCGGCCTTATTACCGACGATCCTGCACAGCTGGACCGCATGCAGGCGACCGCTTACAATGCCGGATTATTATCGACCTATCCGGGTGCGATGGACTATCTACGCGCTCTCCCCCTAGGCATGGAGGGGGCGGATTTCACCGTTGTTCATCACAGTCCGTTCGACCTGCCCGCTCCTGGACAGGCACCCAGCATCGAGTGCTTCTCCTATCTGGACGAAACGGCACTGCAGCAAACTCTGGACGTCTGGCGACACTACCCCAAACGCCTGATCTTCAGCGGCCACGATCATCTACCGGCAGTTTTTGAACTCCCGGATAATGGAGCGCCGGTCCGGGTTCATCGCCCGGCCTCCGCCGGATCCCTGACCGTACAACTCCGAGCCGCACACCCGTTACTGGATCAAGGCCGGTAGCGTCGGTGGTCCCTACCGTGACCAGGTACCAGTCGTCAACAGCGCGCTCTATGACAGCGAAGCCCAGACCATCACCCTCTTGCGACTCCCCTACCCCACTCAGGATCTCCTCAAGGACTTGGAATCCCACCAGTTTCTCGGCAACCTGGCGACCATTCAGCGATACCAACAACTCTTGAGACAAACTGGCGAATACGTGAAGACATTGACGAATGGGGTTTAACGGTTCTGTTGAGGCTACAGAAAAACCTTCGTCCTAAAACGGTATGATAGTAACTGACTATCTTTGTGGTGCCAGGGTCTCGGGCAAGGCGCGGGAGGGGTCGAGCAGGGTTTCCAGACGCTGGTCCTTTTCCACCCACAGAAGGTTGACCCATTCTTGAAAACGCTCACGAAATTCCAAGTCATGAAAGTAATCCCCCAGCAGATCCTTGGTGACCGGCAGGGCTTCAACCTGCACTCTGATCTCGCCCACCTTGCCGCAAAGAAACGCCCAGAAGCTTTTGGTGCCCTGCGGATAGGCGATGGTGACGTTGAGCACACGGTGGAGCTGATCTCCCATGGTCGCCAGCACCAGAGCGATACCGCCGGCTCTTGGTTTCAGCAGGTGCCCGAAAGGCGATCCCTGGTGGCGCTGCTTGGCGACGGTGAAGCGGGTCCCTTCGACAAAATTGATAATAGAGACCGGAATCTGTTTGAATTTGTCACAGGCCTTGCGGGTGATTTCCAGATCTTTGCCTTTGAGATGCGGATGCTTTTCCAGGTAGGCTTTCGAATACCGCTTCATGAAGGGGTAGTCCAGCGCCCACCAAGCCAGCCCCAGAACGGGCATCCAGATGAGCTCCTTCTTGATGAAGAACTTGAGAAAGGGAATCCGCCGATAAAAAACCCGCTGCAATACCAGGATATCCAGCCAGGACTGGTGATTGGACAAAATCAGATACCATTGATTGGGCGGCAGCGAATCCAGCCCTCGCACGTCCCACCGCGTCTTTCGCGACAGGCCCATGAAAACATTGTTGCACCACACCCAATTGTTGGCGAAGCGATGCAGGACCCGGTCAGTAAGGCGCCGCCAACCGCTGAAGGGAACCAGCAGCTTGAAAACCGCGGTGCAAAGGAGCGGGATCGCCCATACCACTGTGTTGACGGTGTGGAGCATCAGCACCAAGGTCGCACGAGTGTGAACCCAGAAGGGTCGCAGCAGCATCTTGGCATCTCCGAAATACATGAGGGCGTGAGGGCGCGAAGACGTGAGGGATGACCCCGGCTCATGCCTGGATATCGAGGCCTTCCAGCAAGCGATCCGCGTACTGTAGGATGTACTCCCGCTGTCGCGCATCGGCAATCGCTATGCATGGGCAATGGAGCGTCGGGCGGCTGCGAATGAGCAATTCGAAGCTGACCTGCCAGAAATCCAGATGAATGGCGAAGTAGTAAGGCTGGCAAGTGGCGTGCTGGTCTTGCATCTCGGTGTACAACGACACCGGCAGGTCCACCCAATAGATGCCGTCCATCGCGGTGGATTCGAGGTTCTGTTCGAGGTGTTCTTTGAGGCGGTAGAAATCGGGTTCGCGCAGTTCGTCGATAACGTATTGCTTCATGCGTTGGGTTCTCCTTCGGTGGCATCCACCGGTCAACTGCGACGGCAAGCGTTGCATCTCACAGCCACCGGGGGTCAGGCCATTGTGCTTAACATGTTCGAACACTAAAGGGTAGATTTTAGTGAGGGCATCCTTTAGTATTGTAGCTCTGGTCAGGCTTTGTACCGAATCGCGGGAGGCGACCAGCACCTCCGCTGGGTGCGGTGCGGGGCCGAAAGCCTCGCGATCACGCCACCGTTGTTGACGACATCGCAATAATTCAGCCGGTTCATGGATGTATTTCGTCATGGAACACGACCACCATCCACAGCTGCACCAGGTGATCCAACAGGTGCACATCAATATGCCCTGGCAACATCTCCCGAAGCATCTGGATATGGTCCTGGAGCATGGTTTCCATCTCGAAATCGGTCTGGGTGGTAAGGATCTGGACGTCCTGTCCCGGAACGAAGCCAGGCTTATGGCGACGAAGCTACGCAAGAGGGGCATTCGCCTGTCTCTGCATGGCCCCTTCTGGGACCTGTGCGCCGGCAGCCCCGACCCGCTCATCCGTCAGGTGACGCGCGCTGCGGCTGCAGCAGTTTTTTGACTTGGTGACGATCTTCGATCCGGTGCAGGTGGTCTGCCACACCGGCTACGATCCGCGGCACCACGATGACTGGCGCCACTTTCTCGAAGTCAGCCTGGCCACCTGGGAACCTCTGCTGGAACGGGCGGAAATGATGGAAGTGCCGTTATTGCTGGAAAACGTCTGGGAGCTTGGGCCGCAGCTGCATCAGGGGCTGTTTGCCCGGCTTCCTTCCTCCTACTTCGGGTTCTGCCTGGATGTGGGCCACCAGCACAGCTTTTCCCGGACGCCCCTGATGGAGTGGCTGCAGTCCCTTGGCGACCATCTGCGGGAAATCCATGTCCACGACAATAACGGCAGCGGCGATTCACATCTGCCGGTAGGACAGGGAACCATCGACTTTGACTCGCTGTTCCGCTATATCAAGGAACGCGACCAGACACCGCTGCTCACTTTGGAACCACACCAGGAACCGCACCTCTTCGAGAGCCTCCGAGCGCTTACCGAGGTCCTGGAACGGGTCGGACTGCTCGGCGAGGAGTCGAACCATGGCCATTGTGGAAATAAGCATTGTTCCCATCGGTCTCCCCACGACGAGCCTCAGCCCCTACGTGGCGAGGGCCGTGGCGGTGCTGCAGCAAAGCCGGCTCCAGTATGAACTGACGGCCATGGGCACCATCATCACCGGTGATCTGGATGACATCTGGCCGGTGCTTGCGGCGCATGCATGAAAGCTGTTTCGCCTCGGGCGAGGTGCGCGGGTGCTCACCCAGATCAAGGTGGATGACCGCCGGGACAGCTGGCCAGCCCGTCAGAGAAGGTGCGTTCGGTCCTGACAAGCTGCCGGGTCGGTGACCTGAACTAGAACCTGACAGACACAAATCTAGTTTCATGGAGGTTGTAATATGAAAGATTTGGTTGAATATCTGGTGAAATCGCTGGTGGATCACCCGGAAGAAATCATTTTCGCTGAAACCCAAAAAGATAATGCGGTCGCTCTGGAGCTTCCGGTGGCACCCGATGATCTGGGTAAAATCATCGGCAAACACGGCAACACCATCAACGCCATTCGCAGTGTGCTCCAGGCAGCCGCTGCCAGCAAGAAACAACGCGCCAAGCTGGATGTGCTCGGTGCCGAGCGACCTGCCATCGGCCCCAGATCTCGAGGCCCAGGAATAGACTCACGGGATTGCTACCAGCCGGTGCTCCGGCCGCAGCATCTCGACGCAGTGGGCGGCGCGCAGATGAATCCAATTCTGGTTTGTGGATGGAGGAATAAGACTATGCCCAAACAATTTCCGGAAGTACCTGTCATTGAATTGCGTGCTCACATTGATCCGGAATCGTCTCCCTTTGAGAACACGGCATCCCTGGAAGCCCTGAAGGACGGTGTGGTCGGCCAGGAACGGGCCATCGACGCCATCAAGTTCGGCATGGGGATGAAGGAAGCCGGGTTACAACATCTTCATCGCCGGACCATCCAAGGCCGGACTGACCTACATTGCCCGAACCTTTCTCGAAGAACAGGCCAAGCAGGAGCCCACTCCGCCCGACTGGTGTTATGTCTTCAACTTCAAGGAACCGGACAAACCCAAGAGTCTCACAGCTTTCGGCCGGACGCGGCAAAGAGTTCAAGAAGGACATGGAGGAGTTCATCAACACGCTTCAGGCCAAGATCCCGGAAGTCTTTGACAGCGACGACTACCGTGCCAAGGAAAGCGAACTCCACCAGGCTTTCGAACACCTGCGACGCGAGATCATCGACGAGCTGTCCGATCAGGCCAAGGAAGAAGGGTTCATCCTGCAGTTCTCCCAGGTGGGCATGGTCATCATTCCGGCCAACAAAGAGGGCGAGCCCATGAGTCAGGAAGACCTGAGCCAGCTCGAGCGATGAAGAGAAGAAGGACCTGCGGGAAAAGAGCGACGAGCTCCACGAGAAGATGAAGGACGCCATCAAGAAGATCCGCGAAGCGGAAGCCGAGTTCAAGGAAAAGCACGCCAAGCTGGACAACGAAATCGCCCTGTTTGTCGTGGACCAGCTCATGGACGCCTACGTGGAGAAATACCAGGACGAACAGCAGGTGCTTGGATTACCTGAAGATTGGTCCAGGAAGATATTCTGGAAAACATCGACGACTTCAAGAAGAAGCCGGAAGCCGCAGCAGCAGCAGCCGGGCCCTTTCCCGTGCCGCCCAAGGAAGCCGTTTTCCGCAAATACGACGTCAACGTCCTCATCGACAATTCCGAAACCCAGGGCGCGCCGGTGGTGATCGAATCCAACCCGGCCTATCCCAACCTTTTCGGGACCATCGAACGGCAGGCCTGGTTCGGCGCGCTTGTTCACCGACCTCACCATGATCAAACCCGGCGCTCTGCACAAGGCCAACGGCGGCTATCTGGTGATGAAGGCCCTGGATCTGCTCAAATGGTACCTGTCCTATGAAGCCCTGAAGCGGGCCCTGCGGGACCAGGAAATCAAGATCGAGGACCTGGGAGAGCTTTACGGCCTGTTCAGCACGCGCACCATTCGGCCGGAACCGATTCCGCTCGATCTCAAGATCGTCCTGACCGGCGATCCCTACATCTATCAGCTGCTCTACACCTATGACGACCGTTTTCAGAAGCTGTTCAAGGTCAAGGCCCACATGGACGACCAGATGGATCGCAAGGATGAGACCATCATCGAATGCGCCCGGATGATGAGCCGTTTCTGCAAGGACAACAAGCTCCGTCACCTCGATCGCACCGGTGTGGCCAGGGTCATCGAATACAGCATGGAACTCACCGAAGACCGCGACAAACTGAGCCTGGAACTGGGCGACATCAGCGATCTTCTCAAGGAAGCCAACTACTTTGCCGGTCTGCGACAATGCCGAATTCATTCAGCAGCGAAGCACGTGGAGACGCCATCAAGAAGCGCATCTACCGATCCAACCTGATCGAAGAACGGATCAAGGAACTGGTCAAGAAAGACATCTTCTGGGTCGAAACCGACGGCGACAAGGTGGGGCAGGTGAACGGGCTGTCCGTCCTCATGACCGGTGATCACGAGTTCGGCAAGCCCAACCGCATCACGGCGATCGTCTCCGTGGGGCGGGAAGGGATGGTCTCCATCGACCGGGAATCCAAGATGAGCGGCAACATCCACACCAAGGGGCTGATGATCCTGAGCAGCTTCCTGAAGGAACGCTTTGCCCACAACAAGCCCATATCGCTTACCGCCTCCCTCTGCTTCGAACAGAGCTACGGCATGGTGGAAGGCGACAGCGCCTCCAGCACCGAGCTCTACGTGCTGCTCAGCGCCATTGCCGAAGTCCCCATCTAGCAGGGGATCGCCGTGACCGGTTCGGTCAGCCAGAAAGGCGAAATCCAGCCCATCGGCGGAGTGACCCACAAGATCGAGGCGTTTTTCGACATCTGCAAGCACAAAGGGCTTACCGGCAAGCAGGGCGTCATGATCCCGGCCAAGAACGTCCGCAACCTGATGCTCAAACAGGAAGTCGTCGATGCGGTCAAAGAAGGCAAGTTCCATATCTGCCCGATTTCCACCATCGAAGAGGGCATCGAGATCCTGACCGGCATGGAAGCCGGAAGTCTGCAAGCCGACGGCACCTACCCGAAGGCACCCTGTTCCGCAAGGTGGATGATCGTCTCAAAGCGATCGCCGAGATCGTCAAGGCCTTCGGCAAGGACGACGAAGGCGGCGGCAAGAAGGACGACAACGGCGGCGGCAGCGGATGCCCGGGCTGTGAACACTAGCTGCCGAGCAAGACTGCAGAAGCTCTATCGAAATACGCGACAAGGTGCGCCAAATTGCGGACTGTTGGTGCGAGAGGGATGCGAGCCAGCCACATTTGTCAGTTCGGCTCGGCAGGACTGCGGCTGTGAAGCGTTGTCCCCATTACGCACCTGACCGGGGGGACCATGGCTCCAGCAGTCTCGCCCCCTCCCCGAAGTCCAGTAAGCTGCCTTCAAGAGAAAAGGGAGCGCATCCTTCGTGCGCTACACTTGCTGACCGGTCCGCGAGGTACCCAACCCGTATAGCCGGTGCAACTCCGCGACAGACTACGCGGTGATGGAACGACCAGCCAGGATGTTCAAAACTAAGCATCCCCTCGTACCCATTGCCATGTTTGGCGGGGGTCGCGATCCCGATCGAAGGCCACTCTAGCCTACCGATAATTTTCATATACGGCGAAAGACATATGACCGGTGAGGACTAGTACAAATGCCTATTCAAGGACAACACACCACTATCTTTCCAGAAGTATCCATTGGTGATGACACGAGAATTGGCAACTATGTTATGATACGCAGCAATACTCAAATAGGTCAAGGCTGTATTATTGGTTCCTATGTTGATATTGAAGGTGACGTCATCATTGGTGATTTCGTATCCCTGCAAAGTGGTTGTTATATAACTCGAGGAGTGATCATTGAAAATGAAGTATTTTGTGGACCGCGCATAGTTACTATGAATGATAAACGTATCTGCTACCGTCGTCCGGGCTTGGTCTTCGAACGCAACGCACCTCGCATCCTGCGGGCAGCCCGAGTAGGCGGCGGCAGCGTGCTCCTGCCTGGCGTCACCGTCGGTGAGAATGCGTTTGTGGGGGCCGGGTCGGTGGTTACGAGGGATGTGCCCGATTTCGCCGTTGCGGTGGGAAATCCGGCATCCATTGTCGGGAGAGTGCGAGATGAGGACATCATATGACGCTGTCCAGCAAGCTGATCATCAATGCTGCCATCACCGGCATAACCCTGACGAAGGCTGATACCCCGTTTCTGCCTGTCAGTATTGATGAAATCGTACAATGTGCCCAGCGCTCACGCGAGGCGGGGGCCGCAATTTTGCATCTCCATGCTCGCAACCCGGATCAAAGCCCATGTTATGATTCCGCAGTCTATTGTGAAGTGGTGGAACGTGTCCGCCAAACTTCCGACCTCATTGTCTGCGTATCCCTGAGCGGAAGGTTCGTCTCCGAAGTCGAAAAGAGGGCTGCCGCTCTGGCGTCACACCCCGACATGGCAAGTCTTACCCTTGGTTCCATGAATTTCGCAAACCAGCCGAGCATCAATTCCCCCGAGACTATCGATGAGTTGGCCAGACGAATTCATTCGGCGGGAGCGATCCCAGAATTGGAGATCTTTGAAGCCGGTTTCATCAATTATTCGAAATACCTTATAAAACGAGGAGTTCTTCGTCAACCATACTATTTCAACCTCATTCTTGGCTCCTTGGGCACCGCCCCGCTGGACCTGACCGGTTTGGGCCATATGCTGGCATTGCTGCCGCCTGGGGCGATCTGGTCAACCGGTGGCCTTGGCCGCTATCAACTGGATGCGAATGTGATGGGGATTGCTGCCGGTGGGCATGTGCGTGTGGGGCTGGAAGACAACATTTACTATGACCGACAAAGGACCGATCTGGCCGACAACCCCCGGCTCATTGCACGCATTGCCCGTATCGGCCGGGAGATGGGGCGGGAGCCTGCTACCCCCGAGGAGGCGCGCCGGTTGATCGGCCTCGAACCTTAGATCATTGTTGCTCTCGCAACCCCCAGCGATTCTCAGGTTCTGACAATGACCCACGATTTTTCCGACTACCCTGCCCCCTTCATTGTCGGTGCCCCACGTTCTGGCACGACTTTGCTGCGCATGATGATAGATGCCCATCCGGGTATTGACCTCTTCGGTCGGCCATGATTCCCGCAACCAAAGCACGTGCCCCCTGGCTCATCATTCAACTAAGAGCGACGCCTCAACAGCCACCGGTGGGTCGATCTGGTCAAGCCACCTGACATGTTCCTGTACCAGGGTAAGGCGCAATTGATACTCTCCGGGGTAGTTGGCGCCAACCCCTGACCTTGAAAGCCGACTTTTCACGTGGCAACAGACCTGAATGCATGTGAGTGCGAGGCCCTTCTAGCACAACCGGCTCTCCCGCACCTGGAATAAGCCAACGATAGGAGAAATACAGCGGATAAGGAGGGTTGCTGCCCAAGGACACGGAGGTGCCGTTTTCCAACTCCACCTGAGCCAGGAATACCTGATTCGGTTGCACCCGTTCAGGAATCCTCAGGCGCCTTAGATGCAAACGACCACACTCGCCTTCAGTCAGAGGTTCCATCCGGTAGGGTTCTTTCCAATGGGCCAATTCCCACTCTAGGCGGTTTATCCGCAAAATCATTGCGTTCGCATAATCTCTCACCTCTCCACCAATGTAGCCCTGGTTTGGCGGTTGTTCCGTCAGAATCTGGCGGTAGAGGCTGAGATATTGCTCCAAAGCGCTAGAGAGGGTGGCTTCTTTCCGAATGAACAAACTGACCGCCTTTGCATCAGCAGGGTCGTATTTCCTGATCTCTTTCACGATCAGATCACTTTCGAGTGGTTGCTGGAGCAAACGCATTCCAAAATTCCATGGACGCAGACGATCCACTTCCGAAGCCGTGACCATGGATCCCAACCCCCGCGTGTCACACAGAACGACCGCTGTCCCTACGGCCATGGCCTCCAAAGCGCAACGGGCTTTGGCAAACACCAGATCATAGCTGCCGAGGATTCGTTCCGGGGCGGCGCAGGGCTTCCCGCTTCCAGATCCAGCCACATCGACCGGCAGGCCCAACTCCGCACACGCCCTCTGGATCGGTTCAAGGTGGGTATTTTCCCCGGCATAGTGACTAAAAACTAGCGCCCTTTGAGGAGACGACGGAAGGGGGGGGCGTTCGACAAAGCGGTTGATGTCAACCCAGTTGTAAATAACGTTGGCGCTACACCCCGGAATCCCATATTCAGAAACCAGCCGCTCGCGGCAGTTCAGATCCACGGCAACGTAACGTGCTATGCGGCGGAAGGAAGGGGGGATATCATTAGGCGAGAGACGGTCGTGGCAAACAAAAATGGCCGGTGCCTTCGGGAACTGTAGCAGCGCTTGCAAGGTTTCTGCGTGATGATGGCCATGAATAATATCCGGCTCAGCTGCAAGCGAACGCAGATCCGACACCACGGGAACACCGGCCTGGTCGATCTCCGCCCCGATCTCCCCAACTTGCGGTGAATAGACCATTGGCAATTGACCGGCAGCGAGCAGTCCCAAAGCCAAATCCCGCACCACCGTTTCGGTTCCGGTGCGGCCTGCCAACGTGACGTTGGTAATCAGGATGCGCAGCGGCCGCTGCTCAACATTAGGCGTGTCTTGCGGACCAGGTAACTCCGTGTGTTTGCTTGGCCCAAATAGAGGAAACGACCTGAACCATCGGATTGGTTTCCAAGAAGACACGCTAACTACCCCTCTGGGTTGCTGCGGAAGCGGTCCTTGGCTTCCTTTTCATGGCGAATTGTCGTCACGGAATTACCAAGTGTTCCGAATCCCTACATTACCACCTCACATACATTCCATCAATTCTGCTCACGCAACCGCTTGAGTACTTGGACTCACTTCTTGCCACAGGCAATCCCGAGCAACCGAGCGAAGGCAGCTGAAAACCGTTGGCCACCTATCGGTGCGAGGCTCCACTTACCGCCATGTCTGTCACCCGCGGGCTAATGGCGGTTTTATGGGCCGAGGGGGAACCCCGAGGAGGTTGGCTTCAGCGCTCTTCGCGCAACCTCTTGAGTACCTGGGCGCACTTCTTGGCGTAGGCGGCCCCGAGCAGTTTGCCGAAGGCGGCCGGGAGTTGGAGGTCGGTATTGATGCGGAGATGCTGGTCTCGGCGGATCTCGTTCACCGGTTCGAAGCGGGCGAGCAATTCCTGGAGATGCTGCAGCCTGGCATCGGAAAGCCCCGGCTGTTGCTCACGGGCTGTCAGCCGTTCCCGCAAGGTTTTTTCCTGGCAACGACATTCCACCACGATCAAATCCACATCGAGGTCTTGAGCGAGCTGCAGGGTATCGAGTCGCCACTTGCGTTGTGCGTAGGTGGCATCGAGAATTACCGAGTGACCCTGCTTCAGCTGGTCTTGCGCCAGGGCCAACAGTCGGCCATAGACCAACGCGCTGATTTCCTGCCGGTAAATCCCTTCGCCAAAGGGCACCACCATCTCATCTTGAGCTGCCGCAGAGAAATGCTCCTTCCGCACCTGGTCCGACTGATACAACGGCAAGCCAAGGACCTGTGACACCTCCATGGCCAGAGTGGATTTCCCGCTGGCCGGAAGGCCGCCAAAGACCCACAATGTCGGACGGCTGAACTGCACCGCATAGCGATAGGCCTGATCCAGGTAACGCCGAGCCTGCCGCCGCAGGGCCGAGCGCAGCGCGGTATCCTCGGGACCCACTCCGGCGTAACGCAGGCAATGAACCTTGGCCATCACCATGGCGCGGTAAGCAGCATAAAAATCCAGCAGGAGGTAAACCTCGGGATCACTGGCCGCGGCCGCATAGGCAGCCAGCAGCTCCCGGCCGAGGGCACCACGCCGGCGATGATCCAGGTCCATGATGAGGTAGGCCAGATCGGAGCCGACATCGCCGAAGCGAAAGCGTTCGTTGAATTCAATGCAGTCGATCACCTGGATGCCCTGGTGGAAGTAGATGTGGTCGGAGCGCAGGTCACCATGGCCATCACGAATGCGTCCCGCCGCCAAGCGGCGCGCGAACAGGGCTTGCCGGCGCGCCAAAAACGAACCGCTCACCGTCCGGACCAAGGCCAGTTTCTCGGCATCCAGCAACTCTCCAACGAAGGACTCCACCTGTCGGAAATTTTCTTCGACGTTGAACCCGATCACTTCCGGCCTGCCGAAATGATCGATTTCACGGGAACTCGACAGCGCCAGCATAAAAAGCCGCCAGGAAGCGACCCAAAGCCTTCACCTCAGCCCGGCTTAATTCTCGCCGCTTGAGCCGCTCCTTGAGGCACGATGAATCCGGGAGTTGGCGCATCTTCACCGCATATTCCACCACTTCCCCCGGTCCCGTCAGGGCAAAACGATCCGAATGGCCGGCGGTGGATACCCACCACCTCCAAGTAGACATCGCGGCTGAAGCGCTGGTTGAGCAGGACTTCCTGTTGGCAGAAATGGTGACGTGCGGATAGGCTGCGAAAATCCAGGAAGGCAAAATCTACGGGTTTCTTGAGCTTGTACACCCAGTCTCCGGTCAAAAACACCGTAGAGATGTGGGTGTCACGTCGTTCCAAATCACGGACCGAATGAGGGTAAAACGAACGGTCTGCCATGGCCTGGCAGATCGCGTCGAACTGCTGCCAATCATCCATTACCGCTTCGATCCCAGAGTCCCCAACGCGCAATCTTGCGTACTACAACGGGACTTCCGGCCTAAAGGCAACTCAGAACTCCAACGGTAGTTGGTTTCCATCCGCAAAGGCCCATTCCTGGATTCCCGCCTGCGCGGGAATGACGATCAAGGGCCTCTTGAGCCGGAGCAGTTGGTGTCAAAAGGTGGTTTCCGGAAAAACCCGCCTCCTCCGCAAAGGCCCTGTTGCCGGTCCAGACGCAGGGCTGGTTTACCGCCGCCCAGGTGCTCAACAGCCGCCGTCAGCGGCGAAAATCGGCCTCCTGAATGCCGCTCCAGGCTTGCTGATCCTTGGTCCGTTCGATATAGGCATAGGCACTGTGGTTGTGGATGGATTCGAAGTTCTCCACATCCACCTGGAACCACAGCACATTGGGGTCGCGCTTAAGTTCGGCGGCGATATCACGCACCACATCTTCCACGAACTTGGGGTTCTCGTAGGCCCTTTCGGTGACGTACTTTTCATCGGGCCGCTTCAGAACGGAAAAAACCTCACAGGACGCTGCGCTTTCCACCAGGCGGACCAGGTCCTCGATCCAGATGAAACGCCGGAAACGCACCGCCAGCCGCACCAAACCTCGCTGGTTGTGTGCCCCGTAATTGCTGATCTCACGCGAACAGGGACAGACCGTGGTGATGGGCACGTTGATTTCCAGCACCAGGTCATAGCCACGTTCGGCATTGAGCGAACCAAGGATCCGACAGCCGTATTCCATCTGTCCAGGCGATCCGGTAACCGGTGAAGTCTTTTTGATAAAGTACGGGAAGGAAACCTCAAGGTGGGCGGATTCGGCCCGGAGCCGCTCCTGCATGGCCTCCAGAACCCTGGAGAATTCACGGATATCTAACTGGCCGTGGAAGTCGTTGAGGATCTCAATGAAGCGACTCATGTGAGTCCCCTTAAACTTCCGCGGCAGATTGACGTACATATTGATGGAAGCGACCGTATGCTGACGCCCATTCTCCCGGTCCAGCACGGTGATCGGGTAGCGGATGTTCTTCACCCCGACCTTGTCGATATTAATGTTGCGATGGTCAACCTGGCTTTGGACGTCGATCATGAACACCCGTCTCCTCGGTCAGTTGGGGCGGGTGGCTGCCGGCATTCACCGGAGGATTCAATGCTACGCCCCATCGCCCAGGTTGTGGACGATTTCTTCAAAACCCGATCGGGTTTGCGCTGACATATCTTCCGGGAAGCAGCCGTGCAAATCCGCTTCAATGATCTGGTCATCATAGGGGATGAATCCCAAGAACCGAAATTCCGACAACCGCTGAAGAAGGAACTCCCGGTCCCGCTCGCCACGGATCTTATTGCCCACCAAGGCAATATGGCTCAAACCAATATCCTGCGCAAGGTCTTTAATTCTCATGGCGGTTTCGATACTTCTTTGCCCCGGTTCCACCACCACTATCAGGCTGTTGACCGCCTGTGATGTACCCCGCCCCAGGTGCTCGATTCCAGCCTCCATATCCAAAACCACCACCTCGTCACGGCGCAGGATAAGATGCTGTACCAGATTCTTGAGCAGGATGCTTTCCGGACACACACATCCGGTGCCACCTTTCTTGACACCGCCCATCACCATCAGACGGATCCGCTCACCCACAGGAACAGCGATCTTTTCAGGAAGGTCGTCCACCTGAGGGTTAAGCTTGAAAAAGCCGCCGAAGGCGCCGGGCGTAGACTCGGTGCGTTCGGCAATGAGCTGCTTCATCATGGAAATGGGGGTGATTTCACCGGCATTGGTGACACCCAATGCATGTCCCAGATTGGCATCCGGGTCGGCATCGATAGCCAGAACGCTCTTTCCCTGGCTGGCATAGTATCGCACCAAAAAAGCCGACAGCGTGGTCTTACCAACTCCGCCCTTACCGCTTACCGCTATTTTCAATGGTTTGTCTCCTATACAACGTTAACCTTGATATTCGATTACCATTCGGCCCCGCCGTCTCCGCTTCCTCGGTCTCTGCTCCGTCACTTCCTGGCGCGCAATGGCCATGAGTCGATACACCAGCATGCCGCTCACCACGGCGATATCTTCCACCGGCAGGTAACCCACGATATTTTCGTCAAACAACACAATGGCTTCGGGAGGAAACTCCTCATCCCCACGCCAAAGACAAAGTTCGATGCTCACCCGCGGCAACACCGCAAAGGACCAGGCCAGATCGGCGGTGTTTGTGTTCATTCCGCCCATGGATTCGGCGCAATGGCCAAACAACTCCGGTTGGTGGCCGAAGGTGGCCAGAAAGGGATCGCTGGTGCGCCGCTGGAACGCATCAAAGTAGAAATGCCCGTCCGGAATCTGACGGAAATTGATAAGGTTCTTCGTCGGCGGAGCACCGGAAGCTCGCAGCAGATAATGGCAGATGAGGATTTTCTCAGGCAGCGATACCTCACCCTCGCGGCTTGCCGAAACCACCTCCACCGAGTCGCGCACCCTGACCGTAAAAGGTTCCCCCAGCAACGCCAGCCGAACCTCTACCGCAGACTCATCGATCACGCTGATATCCGCTCCGGCAAGCCGGGCACGGTGGCTCAGGTTGGCAGTCAGCAGTTGCTGGCTTGCCAGTCGAAAGGATTCCTTGTAGTCATCAATGCGTGCCACCGGACTCACCTCCTGATTACACAATGACTGCCATGCCCTGACGGGCACAACCAAGGATGAAAATCCCCCCAAAAGCGCTCCACACGCGGCAAAAACCACCTGGTCGCATGGGGCTCCAATCGCTCACAACTCCTGGTGGTCACAGGGGGTAGGCCGCCGGGGAAGAGCGCAATGAACGCACGCTGCAGTTCGCCGGTTCCATGAGAAAAAGCCAAGGCGGGTCAATGCATGCGGCCTTCGTGGAATGATCCGATGCGGTCACTGCCGAAAGCCGCACCAATTTCTGCCATCAGTTGATTGGTGGCTGTTTCAATGCGATCGATCTCCTTCTCATCCACCAGCTCTTCATTCACAAAGTGGAGGTGTTCCTTCAGACGTTGAAACTGGACGATGATCTCTGGCTTGATCTTGCCCTCGCCCAATTTCTGATCCAGCGCCAGAATAACATCGACACAACTCTCCACACGCAACCGCAGGTACTCCGTCTTCTTCTTAGGTTGCAGACGCCGCAAAATGGATTTTACGCTTTGCCGCATGGTCACACCCAACAACAAGCAGCCGCCCACTCAGGAAGATTGGGCGATTTCTGTGCCTTGCATTTCGTGCCAAAAGACCCGGTAGAACCCTTTGTACTCATTGATGGCTCGCTGCAGAATCATCTCCACACGCCCCAGGTCCCGAACATTGACGATCAGGTTGGCGCAATGGGCGAACGCCGCCATGCTGTCCAGAGACCGAAGCTCCTCGCTAACGATGCAAACAAAACAATTGCGCCGCAAGTGAATCGGCATCTGCTGGATATACTGGATGAGGATTTCCTTCTCCGATTTCTCTCCCTGGAATGTGTCATCCATGATGAACGCATTATAATCATTGTTGCGCAGCTTGATCAGGGCGTCCTTGGCGGAATGGGCAGTAGTCACATAGTACTGCATACCCTTGAGGATCTGTTCGAACACCTGGAGATGTTGAGGGTCAGTGGCGGCAATCAGGGCCACCTCCTTCCCTTCGGTCAGAACTTCCATGGGCACGTACGCGCCATCGGCTCCCACGCCGGTAGACTGAGCCCCTATCGGCTGCCCTTCCTCGCCCCCGGCATCTTCATGATGACCTCGCCAAGGAAACGGAGAATGGCATCCCGGGCATACCAACCAGACTTCCCGGTCACGAGGCAGCCCCTCAGTGGCGACGTCGAACTGTGCCTGACACTTCTGACAAGAAACCTGCATCAGCTCATCTCCTGTGTGCCTTTGACCTGGTTCTGGAAACCGGTGGTCAGCCGTCTTGCCCGTACAACCCGCCAGCCTCACATCATTCGTTGAACCGTAGGGCCACCCGACGGCTCTGACTGCTGGCTTATAATATATTCATATTCCAGCAGGAATCCACCACAAATTTGCCGCCCGACCTCCCGCGCTCATGCCCTTACAGCCCTTAACACCCATGATCAGACCGTTGCCAGGCATACGCAGATCGCCAAACCGCCATGAGGGATGTGCCACAGACGTTGGCGGCGAAAACCAAGTCCCCGGGCCAGCTCCGGCGACGGCGAGACGACCGCCACCTGCCAGCCGGGGAAGGATTCGCGCAAGTGCCTGCCCAGCCGGCGATAAAGATCGGGCAAGTCCGTCTCCTTCTCCGTGCGCACCCCGTAGGGAGGGTCGAGAACCACCAGACCGGGGGCCAGACCCAGAGCACCCGGTTGCAGGGCCAGGAAATCAGCAAGCTCCCAGCGAATATCATCTGCCACGCCGGCACGCGCGGCATTGTCCCGCGCGATCTTGACCACCCGCCTTTCCTGATCGACCGCCACGATGGCTGCGCTAACGCTGGGGAGTGCAGCTTCGCGAGCCTTGCGCCGAAGATAATCCCATGTTTTGGCTTCGTGCCCGGGCCATTTTTCAAACAGGAACTCTCGCTCTATCCCCGGTGCGATACCACGCGCCAACAGCGCCGCCTCAATGGCCACCGTCCCGGCACCACACAAACCATCCACCAGCGGCCGATCACCACGCCAACCAACCTGCAGCAGGATCGCAGCCGCCAGAGTCTCCCGCATGGGGGCCCCGCCATGTTGCCGCCGGTATCCCCGCTGGTGGAGGTGGCGCCCCGAGGTATCCAGACTGATCTCGCAACGGTTGTTCTCGAGGCGCACCAACACCCGTTGGGCCGAGAGGCCCTCGTCCGCCTGACCGCCTCCCCGTGGTGACGTCCATAGCGTCGGGACCGGGTAACTGTGTTCACGAAAGCGGTATTGGATTGCCTTCAAGACCGTTTCAGCAATCAGCCCTTCATGATCCAACCGCGAATGCAGCGAATGCGCCTGCACCAGCAACGGCAGGCTCGGATTCAGCCACACTTCCCACTGGACTGCGGCTGTTTTGTGGAACAGTTCTCCCACCACCCCCACGCGAAAATGCGGCAGCCGGCACAGCACGCGACTGGCCGTCCGCGACCACAGATTGACCTGCAGACAGGCCGTCAATCTCCCCGAAAACTCCACTCCGGCTTCCGAAATCCGCGGCTCTTCAATGCCTAGCTCGATCAGTTCCTGCCGGCACAGATCCGCCAATTCTCGCGGCAGCACCGCAACAAAACCATGGTCCCGAGCCTGCACCTGCTGCCGCACATGCCGCCAGAATGCTTTGCTGTCCCGGGCCGGAGCAACCGGCCCGGCGGTGGCGCGCCGTGAACCGACGGCTGCTTGCTTGGGTTCGATGGGTTTGCCTCTGGCCTTTTCGGATTTCTTCTCGATCATTACACTGCATACCTTTCAAACTGGTGCCATATTCTCATCTACCCCGTTTTGGGAGGAGAGGGGGGCATCTTATGGGAACTCCGGAACGAATTCAACTCACTCAGAGGGCTGACAATAGTCGACAACATGATACCCTTCGCCTTCTTACCGGACAATCCACCTTGATGCTGGTGTCCTCTGCCCTGCAGCGTCACACGATCACGACCCGATACCAACCGTTGATTTCGCCGGCAAGACGTTGTGCTGCTGCACCATCGGGGACCAGCACCAGGACGTCCATACCGGGCTCAAGCCGCAGGTCCCCCGCAAGTCGCCATTCCCGTTCCCGCCGCCACTGGGTCCGGGTCGCGTCCCCGACCTGGAAGCGGAATCGCTGTTCCGGTCGCAGGCGCTCAAAAACCGCCGCCGACCCATAGATGGCCGGCTTCGCCCCGAACTCGCGGAGCCGCCGGCGATTCACCGCGATGCCATAGGGTTCGAAGGTCCAGCGCCCAAGCGCCCGGTTCCAGTGCCGGATTTCAGTCAATTCATGAGGCGGCCGTGAGGTCCAGGACACCACCGCCTGCAGACCGCGAACCAACCGATGGCTGCCACGGATGCAACCTTCGGCGAGAATCCGCAGCAAGGTATCCAGAGCGCTGTGCCCGCAGGTGGGTTCACCGTTGACCAGGCTGGCCAGGTATTGGGCCTCGGTTTGTCCCGGCCACGGCCCAGGCCAGGCCCGGGTATAGTGATAGAGATACCGGTCCCAGGCGATGTCACGGGATGTTCCCCCAGGTTCTGCCCCGGCAACGATCAGTCCCCCCGCTTGCTCGCCCATCACTCCTTCTGGTTCTCTTCCCATCAGTCCCTTGCGATCCCCTTGCTGAATGCGAGATGCCCCAGAAGGGTGATCCCGCCGGCGGCAGGAACTCCCCTGCCCCGCCTCACTCTCAGGCAGCCGGGAGTTGCCCGAATCAGCGGAGTTGTTTCCGGCGGCACCCGAAGAACGAGAGATGACGCTGGTCCATTGCGGGAATTCTTCCGCCAGCACCCGGTTGCCGCGCGCTTCCGCCGACTCCGCCGGCAGTTCCAATATCCACTGGGGTTTCGGTTGATGCCGTTGCTGTGCGCGCAATACCTGCAGCAGATTGCCCTGATTGCGGATCGCCAGCACCACGTGGAGGTCTGCCAGACGACGCCAACAACCGATCACGACACGCCATGCGGGCGGACTTCTGACAGGCCAGCCCTTCGATGGCGCAGCTCAGCACCCCCTGGCGGCCGGATCCCCGCCAACCCGATCCCGCCAAGGAATCGCCAGGGTCCGCCGCTTCTCCCGTCAGCTCCGGCGGCAATCCACCATGGCCGGCAGCATCGGTGGTCACGAGGTTCAGAGGCATACCTCGAGAATCGGCAAAGAAGCTGACCAGGTCGTAAGTGAGCGTACCCCGGCTGCTGGCGACAGTTATCGGCAGCACCGCCAGCTCCGCCAGCACCTCGCGCAACGCCGCCAACCAGGGTTCGTTGGGCTGCACTTGCCGCGGTTTGCGGGAATTGAACAAGGCCACCCGGGAACGGTCGGTGACTATGTCACCTCGACCAAACAGCACCTGCGGGCAGGACCCGCAACCATCCCCGGCCGGCGGCGGACCGCCGCTTCCCCAGGCATACACCCGCCAGCCCTGGCACCACCAGTCGTCGGCCTTACGATTGGCATGGTCGAAAAGCACCGCACCTCTGGATACGGTCGCCGGCAGCGCCACACCGTGCGCGTCCGCGATCACGGCTGCCTGCTCCGCCCACCAGATGCGAAAGTCCGCTGCCGCCATCGGACCGCTTTTGATCCAGCTCGCCAGGATCTCATGGAATGCAGCCCCAGGCCATTTCTTCAGCAACCCCAGCCAGGCGGCAAGCCGCAGCACACCACGGGCCGCATCCTGATCAAGGATGCGCAGCATCGATTGAGTATCCAGACGACTGGGAAGCGGTGGCCATTCCATGATCACTCCTGACAGCCAAGAACTAGTGCTTATTGCATAAATCATAGACGTATTCCCATATCGTCACCCCGGCGAAAGCCGGTCCAGAACCCCTGATGGCCTTGGCCTCCGCCGGAATGACGGCAAGAGCACTGGCAACGGCATGTACCCCGATCAGCCTGCACTACAACAAAACCTGGCTACATGCCACTAGCCCCTCTCCCACAGGGAGAGGGCTAGGGTGAGGGGAAATCGTTGTTGCAAGCCTCCCCACCGAAAACCGGCATTGACGGGGTCAGCACCTTTGGGTAAGGTCGCATGGTTCAACCGATTGTTGCTGACCTCTCGGCCGGATTCTCTGACTCCATGGCTGATTGCCACCAGGAAACGCAACCGTTCACATCCAGTTCCCATCTGCCGTCAGACCATCATCGACTGTCTTTACGGCTCACGAGCATCGGAGCCGGTGCTGTTAAATGGAGTGTACCATGAAATTGGGAATCGTTGGTTTGCCACACTCAGGAAAGACCACCATCTTCAATGCTCTGACACACCGTAGTGGTGAACCTTCCGCCGGCGGCGGCAAGGTGGCCCCGGTCCAGGGCGTGGTGACCGTCCCCGATGAGCGCGTCGACTGGCTCACCGAACTCTACCGGCCGCTGAAAAAGACCTTTGCCCAGGTGACCTACCTGGACCTGCAGGCCATGCCGGGCGCCCTCGAAAACAAACAGGAGTACATGGCGCAGCTTATCATTCACATGCGCCAGGTGGACGCGCTACTGATGGTGGTGCGCAACTTCCCGGACACCGGCGGCAACCCGCCCGATCCCGATCCGCGATTGCCGCGAGCTGCAGGATGAATTCCTGCTGGCCGATTTGGCCACCGTGGAAAAGCGGCTCGAACGACTTACCCAGGAACACAAGAAAGGCAAGAAACCCCTCGGTAACGAAAAAGAACTGCTGGAGGCCTGTGCCGCCGTACTCAATGAAGAAATGCCGCTTCGCAGCCGTCCGGAACTGGCCACGGCACCGGAGCTGCGAGGTTTTACTTTTCTGTCCGCCAAACCGCTCCTGGTGGTGGTGAACAACACCGACGACGACGAAGTCCTGCCTCCGGCCGCCTTTGGTGATCTTGAAGCCATGGTGGTGCGCGGCAAGCTGGAGATGGAAATGGCTCAGCTCCCAGATGACGAAGCCGCGGCGTTCCGGGAGGATTTTGGTATCACCGAATCGGCCCTGGATCGCATCATCCGCCGGTCCTTTGCCTTGCTGGATCTGGCCGCGTTTTTCACCGTGGGCGATGACGAAGTCAAGGCCTGGACCATTCGCAGCCGGCTGCCGGCGGTGGAAGCGGCCGGTGCGGTCCATTCCGACATTCAGAAAGGCTTCATCCGCGCCGAAGTGGTGGCTTATGAAGACCTGCACCGCGCCGGCGACCACGCGGCCGCCCGCAAGCTCGGCCTGGTGCGCCTGGAAGGCAAAACCTACCCGGTCCAGGATGGTGACATCATCAATTTCCGCTTCAATGTGTGACGGCCGGCAGCCGTGGAAGAAGACGAATCGATAGCTTCCACCATCGCCCTCGATTATTCTTTCTATACAGCAGCAGTGGTGGAGAAGATCCTCAGCACCGTTCATATCCTCCAAGCGCAAGAACTCCCCGACGGCCGCATCCTGTTCAAGCTACACGTGGTGATCACACCCGAATTCGTAAGATGGCTGCTCTACTACGGGAGCAAGGTGGAGGTGTTGGAACCGCGTGAGTTTACGAGGGCGGGTGGCGGAGGAGCATCGGTAAGGCGGCGAATATATGGAACGCGGAATGATTCCCTCTCTCGGGAACGCAATAATGGTCGATCCTGCTGGAATGGATGCTCAGTTCTGGAGCGTTGGAGCCAAGCGGGCAGTGCTGTGAGCCGATTCACCGATAGACATCTTTGCGATGACCGACTTTCACCACGCACACGGTCAGATCTTGGTCGTTGATGGTGTAGAGGATGCGATAGTTCCCCTGGCGGACACGGTACCTGTTTTGGCCGGAGAGCTTCTCACAACCTGGCGGGCGGGGACTGTCGGCAAGTTGCGTGATGCGTTCGATAATACGGCGTCGCGCCGCTTTGCCGGTGACCGTTTCGATCTCCTCAACGGCTGAGGGTTTGATGAGGAGGCTATATCTTGCCACGCTGCCGAAGATCTTTCACCACGTCTTCAAAAGCAAGGTTGGGTTCCTCAACCCGAGCTGCAAAAGCTTCGAGGTCTTCGAGATCCTCGGCAAGTTGCACGCGGATCGCCTCATTGACGAGGTCCGAGACGGATCGCTCCGTTTCCAACGCCTTGAGGCGCAATGCGCGGTGCAGCTCGGGATCGAAATAGACGGTGGCTCTTTTCTGCGCTGTTTTCATGGTAGCAATTTAACGTTATAGTGTTTTGATGTCAAGACGCCAACAAAATTGGCAGGAACCGGATCAATTGGCAAGGAACGCGAGGGCACTTGTGAACGGAACTGAGCGGAATTCGTACGTTGGGTGGAACGGAGCGAAACCCAACAAAACTGACTCGAGAGACCGGAACAGAGGCAACAGGCATAAAGCGTTGCCGAGCGGCAGAACCGAGAGGCAGATCCCATCTGGTCATTCGGCGAACATCTCCGCGAGGATCGCCAGGACGCGTTTCTGTGCGCCGGGGCTGATGCGTCCCAGGCGCTTGACCAGACGCCCTTTGTCCACGGTGCGCAGTTGATCCAGCACAACTTGACCCGCTTTCCCCTGGAAGGTGCAGGCCATTCGAGTGGGGTACGGACGCCCCTGGGTGGTCATGGGCGCCACGATCACCGTGGCGATGTGGCGATTCATTTCATCGGGCGAAACCACCAGGCATGGTCGGGTTTTTTGGATTTCGCTTCCGACGGTGGGGTCCAGCTCAACCAGAAAGACGTCGAAGCGCTTGATCACCATTGCCACTCTTCCTTATCCCAAGTGGATAGCGGCCCCAGATCCGCATCGAGCAAACGGTCATCGCCGTGTTCCGCCATGAGCCGGAACTGCTCTTCCCAGCCCTGCCGAGGTGTGACGGCCGGGCGAATGACCACCTGCTTTTCCTGGACTTCAAGCTGTACTTCATCGCCCAGTGGGACTTGATCGAAGACCGCTTTGGGGTTTTTCGATGCGACTTGAAGGAGTGCCTTGGCGGGGCCTTCCGGTTTGCGCCGGCCCTGCTCCCAGTTCTGGAGGGTCGAGACACTGACCCCGATCATCCGGGCAAAGTCCGCTTGGGATTTACAGAGTTTCTCCCGGATGGCTTTGATATCCAAAGGACTGAACTCGAAGCGACGGCTCGGCGGCAATTTTCCGGCTTTGATCTTCCCAGCTTCCTGGATGCTTTCGACCAGGTCGTTGAAATCTCTTTCGTTCATTTCAGCAACTCCTTGACCAGCTTGCTCAGAGCTTTGAGCTGATCCGGGGAAAGATCTTCCTGCTGGCTTTTCGCATATGCCAGCAGCATGTAGACGGTATCGCCAGGGGCAGTCCCAGTAATAGATGATGCGCAGACTTCCCCTTTTGCCTGATCCCGGGACCGCCCAGCGAAGCTTTCCGTAAGCCGCCGCTCGCCGGAATCACGCGGCCCATTCCCGGGTGGACCAGCAGTGCCTGTTGCAGCTCCTGGTATTCGTCGTCCGGCAACAGAGCTTGTATTTCTCTCGTGAAGATCGATGTCTCGATGAAGATCATGGCCAAGTATACGCCATTGACTGATAGCCGGCAAACGAGAATTCATGGTGAGGTATACGTACTGGGGGCACTATGCAAATAACAAAACCCGCACAGCACCCGCCATACGGTCGCACGGCCATGGCATGGACGAAGCGTCGCAGTGTCAAACGCGTTTCGTTTCTTCGGGATACCTAGAAAGCATTCCAGGGTGAAGACCGCGCACGAATCAGCAACCATGAACATAGTTGTGCTATCGGTTCCTACGGACCAACAGACCTGGGAGGCAACATGAAGCTTTACGGGCATTCAAAACCAGACAGCAGTGAGGAGCGTTGGCAACTGCTCTCTGAACATCTCGAGAATGTTGCCGCCAGGGCGCGAGCTTATGCTTCATCCTTTCGTGCCGGCGACTTGGCCGAAGCAGCTGGACTCTTGCACGATCAGGGGAAAGCTTCACTCGAATATCAAGAAAGGCTAAGAGGTGCCGCATACCGAGTGGATCATTCCACAGCGGGTGCTCAGTGGGCAGACAAGAACCTTGGCCCAATGGGCAGACTCATCGCGGCGTGCGTCGCCGGGCACCACGCCGGTCTTCTTGACGGGAAATCCAGCGATGATTCCTGCCTGGCGCATCGACTAATAAAGAAGGATCTCCCCAAGCTGATCGCCGTACCTGCTTCGCCTGATCCTGGGAAAGCGCAGGGCAAACTTCCGATCCAACAGGATGGACCCCGGATCGCTTTTCAGCTCGCCTTCTTCACGCGCATGCTCTTTTCCTGCTTGGTGGATGCGGACTTTCTTGACACCGAACGTTTTATGGACCCACAGAAAGCCTCGTGGCGCAATGGTTTCCCCAATTTGGCAGAGCTGCGCCGCCGGTTTCTGCCAAAGCTTGATGCCAAGCTAGCAGCCGCTGTCCCCACCGCTATCAACCTGAAACGTAAGGAGATTCTCGAAACCTGTTTTGACCGAGCCGAGGATACACCAGGCCTTTTCTCCCTTACCGTGCCAACTGGCGGCGGCAAGACACTTTCTTCCCTGGCGTTCGCTCTGAAGCACGCGTTGCGCCATGACTTCACACGCGTCATTTATGACATCCCTTACACCAGCATCATTGAACAGAATGCCGAGGTCTTCAGGGAATTTCTCGGCGAAGATGCTGTGCTCGAGCATCGCACAGCGCCTTCGTTTCAGCACGACTCGAAAAAAAAGATGGGTCGGAATACGACGAAGACATGCGGCGCTTTGAGCTGGCTGCGGAAAACTGGGACGCCCCTCTGATCATCACCACTGCTGTGCAATTCTTTGAGTCGCTGTTCGCCTGCCGGACTTCTCGCTGTCGTAAGCTCCATAACATCGCGAGAAGCGTGGTGATCCTCGATGAGGCACAAATGTTGCCCGTGCCGTTTCTTCTGCCTTGTCTGGAAGTTCTTCGCGAACTGGCGCTCAAATATGAAACCACCGTGGTGCTCTGCACGGCTACGCAGCCATCCCTCACAAACAATAACTGAGTCGCCCCCCGCGCGGGGGCGTGGATTGAAACTTCGTATTACTGGCGGTGGCGATTCTTGAAGCATGTCGCCCCCCGCGCGGGGGCGTGCACTATGACAATGACGCAGCTATTACTGATGTTGCCGACCTGGTTGCTTTTTTCTCCACCGATGTCATGGGCGGGATTTGAATCGATAGACGGTGGCCGAGGTCAACTCGGGGGTCTCTAGTTCGGGAAAGGTGAGTGCGGGGACGGTAACGAGCGGTTCCAGGTCCGAGCGGGGCAGGCCGGGCCGGCCGGGGTCGGCCACCAGCACGGCAATCCCCGCCGCATGGAGCGTGGTGAGCCACTGCGCGCCGGAATCCTGGTAACAAATGTCCGCGGCCAATATTAGGTCCGGGCGCCACGCCATTACACCGCCAAGATCCAAGTCGGCTACCCCGATATGGACACCATTGGCGGCGGCATTTATGGTGGCTGCCGTGCGGGCCAGATGGTCGCGATCCACCGCCAGGACATCGATAGCCCCCGCCTTAGCGGCCGCAATCGCCGCAACACCAGAACCCGCTCCCAGGTCGATGACGCGCCGGCCACAGACGACATCCGGCCAATCAAGGATGTGGCGCGCCAGTACCTGCCCGCTGGCCCAGCAGAAGGCCCAATAGGGCCGGGGACCGTCATGGTGGAAGAGCGCTTTGCCCCAGGTCGCCGCCATGGGGCCATCCGACGCAAAGAGGCGCAGGCGCAACTCCGGACAAAGCGGCGGGACCCGCCACCGGGTGTTCACTTCCACCGCAGCATACGCATCGGAAGTTTCCATTGTCTCCCTCCGTTAACCCTACAACGACGTTTAATTATTGCGGTAGTGCCCTGATTATTGCATAATCTAACCTCAACCCACTACGATGGAAAGGAGGACGATTATGCTGCCAGTGTCCAGAACCGAAGGCGATTTGTATTCTATCCCCAAGCTCGGCCTTTATAGGGCCGAGGTGGAAGGGTTCACCGAGGAGTTGCGGGGGTTCCACGAACAGTTCCGGGATTGCTTCTCTCGAAGCGAGCCCAGAGAGAGCTTCTACTTGTACATGGTTGGCCAATTTAGTCCGCTGGAAAGGAAATCGATTGAGCCCATCGCACTTCAAGTGGAGGATGGAAAGGTTCGTGCGATGCAGCGTTTTGTAAGTGACGTTGTCTGGGATGAAACTGCTATGCTCAAGAAGCATCATGTTCTTGTAGAAGAGGACATGGGCGATCCGGATGCGGTCCTGATCTTTGACGAATCGGGCTTCCCCAAGAAGGGCGGCGATTCTGCCGGGGTTGCCAAGCAGTACTGCGCAAGCATCGGCAAAGTGGATAATTGTCAGGTGGGGGTATTCGCTGCTTATGCTTCTCGTCATGGGTATGCCCTACTGGACAAGCGCTTGTACATCCCGGAAAAATGGTTCGAGGATGGCTACCGGGCTCGCCGTCAAAAATGTAACTTCCCTGAGGACTTGGAATTCAAAACCAAGCCGCAATTGGCTGCCGACATGTTTCGGGAGCTTCGCACCGAGGGGATCCTTCCCTTCAAATATGTTGCGGCGGATTCGATTTATGGCACCAGCCCCGACTTTATTGGCGCCATCGAGGAGCATGTAGGAATCACCTATTTTGTGGCGGTGCCATCCACCACTCAGTGCTGGTTACAGGGACCCACCACAGAGAAAAGGATCATTACCCGCAAGGGCGAAGTTCAGGTCAAGCGGGTGGTTCCAGAAACTGAGAACAAACCCATAGAGGTTGCTGCCTTTGCCAAAGGGATAAATAATTTCTTCTGGTACCGGCGTAAGGTCTCTGAGGGAACCAAAGGTCCCATCGAATATGAATTCACCAAACGGCGCGTGACACTCAGCAAAGATGGGCTCCCTGCAAAACGGTGTGGCTCATTATCAAACGAACCATAGGCAAGAAGCCGGAGTATTCCTTCTACATAAGCAATGCCCCGCTCAGCACCCGACTGGGCACTTTCGTCTGGCTCAGCGGTGTACGCTGGGCCATTGAACAGTGCTTTGAAGAAACCAAAACCGAACTGGGCATGGATCACTATGAGGTCAGGAAGTATCCGGGATGGCATCACCACATGCTGACCTGCATGCTGGCTCATTTCTTTCTCTGGCATCTCAACATCAGATTGGGGAAAAAAAGCGCCGTCCATTACGCTGTCTCAGCTTAGGATTCTGTTGAAGGCGGTATTGCCCATGAGGGTTTTTGACATTCAAGCTCTCCTCGCCATGGTTGAATGGATCCAGGCGAATAACCACCGTGCTTACCTATCCCATCGAAAGAGAAAATTGAGATGTTACGAGTGAAACGCCTGCCTGTTGACAATCCAGGAGTTTTGGTACTTGTTGTTTTATTGCACCCCGATTTTCGCCGGGGTGTTGGCTTTTTGTGAATAGCTCATCAATGTTATAATGTTTAAGATATTTATGCAGCAACGGAGGCAAGCATGGGCGGGGTTTTCGAAGTTTACGTTAAGACGCATTTTTCTGCGGCGCACCGCCTGGAAGGATATTCCGGCGACTGCGCCAGAACTCACGGTCACAACTGGATTGTTGAAGCGTATGTGAAATGCCGCGAGCTGGATCAGATCGGCATTGGTATAGATTTCCGTGACATCAAGCAGGCGGTGAAGGAGGTACTCCTCGGTCTGGACCATTTCGATCTCAATGAATTGGAGCCTTTCCAAAAGGTAAATCCCACTTCCGAGAACGTTGCCAGGCATATCTATCAGGAACTCTCGAAAAAGCTCAACACCGACACGGCGACAGTCTCCAAGATCAAGGTGTGCGAGACTCCAGGAGCCGGCGCGTACTACTGGGAGGAGTAGGTGGTTTTGCGGGTCAACGAGATTTTCTACAGCATCCAGGGGGAATCGTCCTACGCCGGTTATCCCTGTGTCTTTGTCAGACTCACCGGATGCAATCTCAGGTGTTCGTACTGTGACACCGGGTATGCCTACCATCAAGGCGAGGAACTGGAAATCGGCGAGATCCTGGAGCGGGTGAAGGCCCACCGCTGTCCCCTGGTTGAAATCACCGGGGGAGAGCCTCTGATTCAGGCAGCAACACCCCTGCTTGTCCTGCGATTGCTTGATGACGGCTTCAAGGTTCTGGTGGAGACCAACGGCAGTCTGAATATTGATGGTATCGATCGACGGTGCATCAGGATCGTTGATATCAAATGCCCGTCCAGTGGCGAAGCGGAAAGTAACGACAGGGAGAACCTGGCCAGGTTAACCGCAACCGATGAGGTCAAATTCGTCATTGGCGACCGCAAGGACTACGAGTATGCGTGCAGGATTCTACAACTGCTGAATCAGAACCCGGTCAGAGTGGGCCATGTCCATTTTTCGCCGGTTTTCGGCACGATGGCTCCTGACACCCTGGCCGGATGGATGCTGGAGGATCGTCTGGAAGCCAGGCTCAGCCTGCAGATCCATAAGGTGGTCTGGGGCCCTGAGAAAACGGGGGTCTAGAAGGATTCAATGCGATGGCGATGAGCAGAAAGACCGTGGTGCTTTCCAGCGGAGGCATCGATTCCACCACGGCAATGGCCATGGCGCGAGCCGAGGGCTATGAGATCTACAGTCTCAGCTTCCATTACGGGCAGCGCCATGCGCTGGAACTGGAAGCATCGAGGAAGGTTGCCAAGGCCCTTGGTGCCCGTCAACACCTGGTTATCGATCTTGACCTCGGCAAAATCGGGGGCTCGGCGCTGACTGCCGACATCGATGTGCCGAAAGCTCGCAGTGAAGCCGAATTGACCCAGGGGATACCGGTGACCTATGTTCCGGCCCGCAACACCATCTTCCTCGCCTATGCCCTGGGCTGGGCCGAGGTGCTGGGCGCAGCGGACATCTTCATCGGGGTGAACGCCATCGACTACAGCGGCTACCCGGATTGCCGACCGGAGTTCATCGAGGCTTTCCAACGAATGGCCAACCTGGCCACCAAGGCGGCCGTTGAAGGCGAAATGAAGATCAGGATCCAAACACCCCTCATCCATATGACCAAGGCGGAAATCATCACCAGAGGGGTTGAGCTTGGAGTCGACTACGGCATGACTCTCAGTTGCTACGATCCGTCACCGGATGGGAAATCATGCGCTCGGTGTGACAGCTGTTTGTTGCGCAAGAAAGGATTCAGAGAAGCCGGCATCAAGGATCCCACCGAGTATCTGGTCTAGCGGATTGACATGGATTCTGCGATGATCCCGCCGCGGGCCGAACCCCCAACGCCCAACACCGAACGCCTCGGACCGGACGCCCAACGCCTAACGGCTCCTCACTGGTATCATTGACATTTGCTGACGCCTTCACTAAAGATGCTCTGCGCCTCGCCGGTTTCACCTGCTAAGCGTTCAGCCATTAGGTGTTAGTATTTAGCTAGAACAGGCACTTATGCGCAAGAGCTCCATTGTGTGGTGGCATGGTCTGCACCTTAAGCCATTGAAATTCCTGTTACGGCAACAGCTAATGGCTAACCGCTGAACCTTCATTCACCCGCCGGGGCTGCGAGCTACCGCAGATCAGCGCAATCTTCTCGAACTGAAAGGAAATCATGAAATCGCTAGCGGAACAAGACCCTCTTCTTCAGGGCATGTATTGGGTGGCGGATGCCGGAGCCTGTAGCGGGGTCTACATCCTGGATGAAGGCCGGGTCCTGATCGATGCCGGCAACATGTACGGCCTGCTGGACGAACTCCAGGAGCTTGGTGCAGTGGATCGGCTGCAGGCTATTCTGCTCACCCACAGTCACTTCGATCATGTCGGCGGCCTGGCGGAAATTTTCCAGGCGGTCACCCCCATCGTTTACATGCACCGGCTCACCCGCGAATACCTGCGGCTGTTGCGCGCGCCTTTCCCCGAATTCTTCGACGCCCTGGAAAAGGACGACAAAATCCGCTATCTGGAAGACGATCAGACTTGGGAAGGTCCACCGGGTCTGCGCGTGCTGCACACTCCGGGGCACACTGCCGCTGACCTGTGCTTTTTCCATGAAGCTTCCGGGGCGCTATTCTGCGGTGATGCAGTCCTCCCCAACCGTTTCCAGCACCGGGCGGCGCTCTCCAAACCCGATGAAGTCTGTGGCGGCCGCATCCAGGACCAAGTGGCCACCCTCCGAGGTTTGCTGGGGCTGCCGGTGCGGCACCTGTTTTCGGGTCATGGCGAACCCGTATTCAACAAGGGGTTGGACCAGATCAAGATCTCGCTGTTCAGCTTCTATCAAAACCAGGACGAGGAACGCCCGGAACGTGCCTGGGCAGCCATGGGGCTCGACCTTCTGGGGTTGGGTCAAGTCGAGGAAGCGCGCCAGTGTGCCGCCAAGGCCCAGGAAATCAATCCCGAAGCCCCGGAGATCAAGCGTTTACTGGAAGCGATCGGCAGCCAATAAACCCAACCCCCGATAAAAAATAGGACACCTCCAAGCCAAACCATGCTACACAGGGCTCTGGATGTGGCGGCCACACTCTTCCTGGGAATCCTAATCCGGCGATGAGACCATGATCCCCTTCCCTACCCCATTGCATACGGCTGTTTTCGGCTGCATCCCCGGCTCGGCCACGCCTTTGCCAACCGCCAGCACCCACTGGTACGCTTCCCTGTCGACACGGCTCATCCAACCTTCTGACCCCAGATCGGGATCCGGATTCACAAGGTACAGGTATGAAACGAACAGGTTTGGTATTCGATGAAAGATTTCTGCTGCATGACACCGGCCCTGGCCATCCCGAAGCCCCGGAACGCCTCAAGGCGATCTATGCCGGAATCGAGGCGGCCGGGCTGCTGCCCAAACTGACCCTGATCCCGGCGCGGCGCGTGGATGAAAAATGGGTCCGGAGCGTCCACACCGAAGGCCACATCCGGCGTTTCGAGGAAGCCTGTTTGTGCGGCTACGGCGAATACGGCCATCCCGACAATCAGACGTGCGGCGAAACCTTTGATACGGCCTTGCTGGCGGTGGGCGGGATCCTCCAGGCGGTACAGCTGCTCATGGAAGGGAAACTTGACAATGCCTTCTGCGCGGTCAGACCTCCGGGGCACCACGCCGAACCCAACAAAGCCATGGGCTTCTGCTATTTCAACAATGTCGCCATTGCCGCCCGGTATCTGCAGACTCAGTGGGGCATCCAGCGGGTCGGCATCGTGGATTTCGATGTCCACCACGGCAACGGCACCCAGGCGATCTTTGAAAGCGACCCGACCGTCTACTTTTACTCCATCCATGAACATCCATCCTTTTCCTACCCCGGCAGTGGACGGGAATTTGAAAGAGGCTCGGACACCGGCCATGGCTATACCCTCAATTCACCCGTGCTACCCGGTCAGGGGGACAAGGAATACCAGGAGATCCTGCAACGGGATCTGGTTCCGGCTTTTGATGACTTCAGACCGGAAGTGATCCTGGTATCGGCCGGCTTTGATGCCCATGTGGACGATGACATGTCCTACATCAATCTATCCACCCAAGGCTTTTCCTGGATCATGCGGAAGCTGATGGAGATATCGGACAAACACTGCAAGGGCCGGATTATTTCCATCCTTGAAGGTGGCTATTGCATCGAACGGCTACCGGAGCTTGTCTGTAATCATATCAAGATTTTGCTGGGAATACCTGTGGATGGCTGAAACTAAAGCTTGATACACACTGGAGGATATTTATGTTCATTGACGCGTCTATGACCAGGGATGTTATTAGTGTCGATCAGGATGCCGGTATTCTGGAAGCAAAAATACTTATGAATAAGCATCGCATCCATCATCTTCCAGTGGTCGACCAAGACAATACTCTTATCGGTATTGTCACCGATCGCGACATCCTGCGAGCTCTGCCGTCGGCCTTTTTGGATGACCAGGAAACCCTGCGAGACAATGAACGCCTGGCCCAGCGCAAGATCAAAGACATCATGAGCAGGAATGTGTATACGGTGTCTCCCACCAACACTCTGGAAGACGCTTTACTACTCATGGAAAAGGTCCCGGTTGGGGCCTTCCCGGTAGTGGATCAGCACAACAAACTGAAGGGCATCATTTCCATTCGCGATCTGATGCGCGCTTTCATCAATGTGCTGGGAATCCATGAACCAGGGACACTGCTGTGCATCCTGGCCGAAGACAAGCTGGGCACAATGAAACGGATCGTGGACGCCATCAGCGAGGAACGCATCCCCTTTGGCAGCATCCTGGTGGCAAGAACTTGGCAGGAAGGCAAACGAGCGGTTTTCCCCTATCTGCTGTCGAGCAACGTCGCCCATGTGAAGCGCAAACTGGAAAAACTCGGGTTCCAGTTGCTCAACCCCATGGATTGGTATCTGGAACGTCTGCCCAAGAAGGATTGAGGGTTCGAGTGAGCCGCATATATCGGCAAGTCGTCAACGTCACTCCTTATCCTGCCTCATTGCTTCGTGCTCTCCGTGTCGCCTCGTGGTGCCAAGGACTGTTGAATCGCCGCCTATGGGCGAAGGCGGAATCTAGGCAGGGTTTGTACTCATCGTGCTTGGGTTCTCCGCGTGCACCGGTTTGGGGTGCATGGCCCCAATCAATCCGCCACCGCTCTCGCCAGGTCCCTTCCCGCTTCACGGGCTTCCACCAGGTATTCGGGATGTTGCAGGACGTCGCCTTCCAGATCCAGGCCACGATAGAGAACACTCCGCCACAGTTCCGCATCGAGCACATCGAAGAAGTACTTGACCGTCAGCAGGGTGCCGTCAAAGAGTTTCTTGCCGCGAGTCGCGCCCACCGACAGGAACAGCCCCTTGCGGGTGAGCGGCCGCTCGTGCCGGTCCACCTGTTCGACCCAGTATTTCTTGACCCAGAGCGACTGGCAACGGTCCATCAGAATCTTGGTGTGGGCGCTCACCGTGTAGAAAAAGATCGGGGAAGCCAGCATCAAACCCTTGCTGGCCAGGAGTTGTTCACGCACGGCTTGAAAATCGTCCTGAATGACGCAGCGCCCGTCCTTTTTGCAGCCGTAGATTTCCAGACAGGGTGACATCTTCAAGTCGCGGAGCACGATCTTTTCGACGGTCGCCCCTTCGGACTGGGCGCCAAGCACGGCCTCATCCAGCAGCCGGGCTGAATTCCCATGCCGCCGCGGACTTCCATAGATTGCCAGAATCATAAGCACGAACCTCCCTTCTCTTTCCTTTTACTGTTGTTTGTCGTAGATTTTGCCTCTCAGTGCAACCGGTATCCTGATACTGGTATCCTGATATTGTCGATCAAAAGCTTGGAAACTCTGTTCAACTGGTTTCCATCCGGAAAGTCCTGAGTGCCTTTGTGCGCAATGCTGTTGACTTAAGCTCCTCCCCCTTGACGGGGGATGCCAGGGCTGGGGGTGTGAAAATTCGAACCGCATCATGCTGATCATTGCCCACCGGGGAGCACCAGCAGAAACCGTGGAGAACACGCATACGGCGTTTGTCGCTGCACTGCGCAGTGGCGCTCATATGGTGGAAACCGATCTGCAATTGACTCTGGACGGTCAACTGGTGGTCCACCATGATGCCGACACCAAACGGCTGATGGGGACCCGTCTGGTGATTGCCCGGGAGCCGCTGGTCCGGCTCCGGACCTTGCGTTACGCCAACGGCGATGGATTGCTGAGCTTGACCGAACTGCTGGAACTGATCGACGGTCGCGTCCCCATCAATCTGGAACTGAAAGCGCGGGGCAGTGCCCGGGCACTGCTGGCATTTCTCGCCGCCCAGGACTACCGTGGCCCACTGCTGGTCTCGTCGCAACATCTGGAGGAGTTGACTGCATTTCGTAGCCACGGCCTGCAGGTGCCTCTGGGACCAGTGGCCAGCGCCTTGTCCGCCGCCATTTGGAATGGGCTGGCCGACCACCGTTGGCAGTTTGTCAGCATCAGCCGTCGCGGTCTGCAGATGGATTCGATCCAGCGTCTCCAGCGGCACAATGTGCGAGTGTACGTGTACACTGTCAATGACGCGCAGGAGATGCTCAAGCTGGCTGCTGCCGGAGCCGACGGGATCTTTACCGACAACCCGACGCTTGCCATGCAGGTGCTGTCGGCAGCCACCAAGTGAACCGGAGCTCTAGACCCCGGTTTTCGCAGGGGTTACAGCCTTTAGCTACGCATCAACCTTCTTTCCCAACTGGAGGGATCACCATGATTGTAGGCGTTCCCAAGGAAATCAAGAGTCATGAATACCGGGTGGCCATGGTGCCGGCCGGGGTGCGGGCGTTTGTCGCTCACGGCCATCAGGTGCTGGTGGAGCAGGGGGCGGGGATCGGTGCCGGGATTGCCGACGACGAGTACCGGTTGGCCGGCGCCCAGATTCTGGCCAGTGCCAGCGACGTGTTCGGACGAGCCGAGATGGTGGTCAAGGTGAAGGAACCGCTCCCCACCGAATACGACTATCTGCGGCCCGGCCTGATGCTGTTTACCTATCTTGCATCTGGCCCCGGCCCCCGAACTGACCCGGGTGCTGTTGGAAAAACAGGTCACTGGAGTGGCCTATGAGACCATCCAGGAACAGGATGGGGCACTGCCGCTGCTGACCCCCATGAGCGAGATTGCCGGGAGGATGGCCATTCAGGTCGGGGCTCATTACCTGGAAAAGCCGGCTGGCGGCCGCGGAGTGCTGCTGGGCGGGGTGCCGGGGGTGAGCCGCGGTCGGGTCACCATCATCGGCGGCGGTGTGGTCGGCACCAACGCCGCCAAGATCGCCCTGGGGATGGGGGCCAACGTCACCGTCATCGACAATAACCCGCGCCGTCTGGTCTATCTGGATGACATCTTCGGCAACGGCATCACCACCCTCATGTCCCATCCCGATCACATCGCCGAAGCCGTCACCCAATCCCACCTGGTGGTCGGTGCCGTGCTGGTGCCGGGTGGCAAGACCCCCAAACTGGTTACCCGCGAACTGGTCTCACGGATGAAGCCGGGAAGCGTTATTGTCGATGTCTCCGTCGACCAGGGCGGCTGCTGCGAAACCTGCACTCCCACCACCTACGACAATCCAACCTATCTGGTGGACGGGGTGGTGCACTATTGTGTGGCTAACATGCCGGGATCGGTGTCGCGAACCAGCACCTTCGCGCTCACCAACGTGACTTTGCGCTATGGGCTGGAACTGGCCGACCGCGGCTTTGAAACGGCCGTCATGCACAATCCGGCTCTGGCGCTCGGGGTCAACACCTGCGCCGGACACGTGACCCATTCGGCCGTGGCCAAGGACTTGGGTTACCCATACCGACCTCTGGAAGAATTGCTGCGCTGATGACACCGCCGAAAACTCTGCTGGCATTGGGAAAGCGGCTGCGCGACTGCGCTTCGGTTCGCTGTCTAGGGGTCAAAACCAACTGGCAGGACTACTCCCCTGAAGAACAGAACCTGATCCGGGAAGCGAACAAGATCTATTACCCCAGTCGGCTCTATGAACAGTTGTTTCGTTCGCTGGGGAAACAAATTTTCCCACGCAACTACTACGGGTTCATGGGCAACAAGATCCGTCAGACTGAGCTGTTTCAACTGCTCGAGATCCCCCATCCGGTGACCCGCCTCTACTATGGACGAAATCGGGCCAAGCGGATTCTGGCGGATTTCTCCTATCCCTTCGTGGCCAAGAAACCGTTGGGATCGTCCAAGGGGCAGCACGTGTGGTTGGTCCGGTCGCACCAGGAACTTGACCAATACTTAGAGAACCACCGGCCGGCTTACATCCAGGAATATCTCCCGCTGGATCGCGACCTGCGAGTGGTGCTCATCGCCGGGCGGGTGGTCCATGCCTACTGGCGCATAGCTGCTCCAGGGGAGTTTCGCAACAATATCTCCCAGGGCGCCAGCATCTCCTATGACAACATCCCGGCTGAGGCGCTGCGATTCGCCACCGAAGTGGTCAGCCGCTGTCGCTTTGATGAGGTGGGGCTGGACATCGCTCGCGTCAAAGAGTGTTACTTCGTCATCGAAGCCAACATGGTCTACGGGCTGGAAGGGTTCCGCCAGGTGGGGCTAGACCTTCAGGATATCTTCCGGCAGTTGGAAAGCGAAGGGCAACTTTAGGACGTAAAGGCGCGAGAATTTGCAAACCGGGCATCGGGTTGGCTCTACGCGCTCACGCGTTGCGATTTGCAGGTCTTATGGAGGCCACAGGACCGTCATGAACCAGACAACCGAAGGATTCACACAAGGCATACCATCTCTGGCCGAACAGCTGCAACGAGCGGAGCGCGTGGTGGTGCTCACCGGTGCTGGGGTTTCCGCCGAATCGGGGGTTCCCACCTTTCGCGGAGCCGATGGTTTGTGGCGCCAACATCAAGCTGTGGACCTGGCCACACCGGAAGCCTTTAAGCGTGATCCGGGCCTGGTATGGGAGTTCTACGGCTGGCGCCGGGAGCTGCTGGCCCCTCTCGGCCCTAATCCCGCCCATCGGGCCTTGGTGGAACTGGAGCGACGGTTGCCGCAAGTCACCCTGATCACCCAAAACATCGATGGCCTCCATCAGAAGGCCGGCAGCCTAAGGGTGGTGGAGTTGCACGGCAACATCTGGTGGGTGCGCTGCACACAGTGCCGGCAGGTGAGCGAAGACCGCCGGGTGCCGCTGCCCAAACTGCCCAGCTGTGCAGCTTGCGGCGGCTTGCTCCGGCCGAACGTGGTGTGGTTCGGCGAGATGCTGGACGCCGACATCCTCGAACAAACCTACCAGGCCTTGGGTGAATGCCAGGTGATGCTGGTGGTGGGGACTTCCGCCCTGGTGCAACCGGCCGCTTCCATGGGCCTCCACGCCCGCCGCCGCGGCGCCTATGTGGCTGAGATCAATTTGGAACCCACCCCCAACAGCGAACTCCTCAATATGTCCCTGTTGGGCAAGGCCGGGGAAATCCTGCCTAAGCTTCTGAACGCTCTGTAGCGAGCAACATCGACCTGCCTGCGCATGTCTGGGAGAAAATGGTGAAAGAAGAAATCGGGACGACCTCGCCAGCTGCGCCTCGGCCTTGGCTCGACTGGGCCTGGCTGGTGCTCTGTTTGTTGCTGGCCACGCTCTGGTGCGTCACGGCATCGTCCCGCCTGAGTGCCACCTTTGATGAACCCAATTATGTCAGCAACGGTCTGGAAGGGTGGCGTTCCGGCAGCTACAAACTGCTGATGCGTCAAGGCACCATGCCGCTGCCGGTGGATATCATCAGCCTGCCGCTCTATGTCTGGGAAAAGTGGCGTGGAACTCCCTTCAACGTTGCCAGCGACCAGCGCAGCAACCCTATCCGGCTGGGCGATCTAGCCTTGCTGTTACCCTGGGCACGGCTGGGGACCCTGGTCTTCTGCTGGCTGCTGATCGTTTATGGATGGCTTCTGGGAAGGCGGTTGGCGGGAATATGGGGGGGCCGGCTGGCAGCCGTCCTGTTGGCCACGGAGCCTTCCATTCTGGCCCATTCTGCCCTCGCGACCACGGATGTGGCGGTTTCTGCCTGCATCCTGGCCCTTGTCTATCATTTCGACCAGGGTCGGGAGCAACCGTGGGGCAAGCGGGTCGCACTTCCCGGGCTATGTTACGGCTTGGCGATTCTCAGCAAGGCATCGGCATTGGTGTTTGCCCCGCTGTGTTTACTGACCATGGAACTGGTTCGTTTGCTTCGGAAGCCGGCGCCGGCAACCGAGCGGCCATATCCACCCCTCCCTTCCGGCCCCGATGCTGACATTGCCGGCCCCGCCTCCCACGACGAAAAGATGCCGCTCCCCCATTTGTCCGGACTCTCCCTTGGCTGGCGGCAGCGGGTGGGTGCTCTGCGGCAGTCGATGCAACCATTCTGGCGAGATATGGTCCAGATCATCGTGGTCGCGCTGGTGATCGCCTTCGTCTATGTGAGGACCGACGCTCAGCCTGAAGCTTCCTTCGTCGCCTGGGCCGATACCCTGGGAAACAGTGGCTGGGCGCGGACTATGCAATGGCTTTCCCACCATCTCCGGATCTTCACCAATGCCGGCGAAGGCCTGGTGCAGCAGGTCAAACACAATGTCCGCGGACACGGCGTGTTCCTCCTGGGCCAGGTTTACCCCCGGGCCGTCTGGTACTACTTCCCGGTGCTGCTCACGATCAAGCTGACCTTGACCCTATTGCTGGCCCCGCTGATGATGCTGGCTTTTCGTCCCAAGAGCCTGGGGAACTGGGTGATCGCCTGCGCTCTGGCGCTCCTGGCCTTCAGCGTCACTTATCGGGTCCAGATCGGCATCCGTCTGATCTTGCCGGCAGTGGCCCTGTTGGTGGTGGGGTTGGCCGCGGCCCTGGCCGAAACCGGCCAGTCGCTGGCGGGTTGGAAGCGTCGAGTGGTGGTGGCCGGCATCGTTATTGGGGTGGGCTGGGCCGCTCAAGCAGCCGTGCGGGTTTGGCCGCATGGATTGTGCTACACCAATGAACTGTGGGGGGGCACTTCTAAGGGATATCTGCGCTTGAGTGATTCCAATTACGACTGGGGGCAAGGTTTGAAGGAGCTGGACCGGTGGCGCCTGGATCATGGCCTGGTCGCCCTGGATCTCTGGCACTTTGGGCTCGACCCGGCGCAGCAACAGCCGCCGTTTCATTTCGTACCCCTGCATCTGAAGCAGGTGGCCAGCGCTGAAGACATCGCTGCGGTGCTGGAAACCGGGTACCTGGCCGTAGGAACCACGTTCCTTTATGGCAGCTCCAACTATCCACCGCTTCAGCGTACGGCAGCGATCCTCCGCTCACAGCAACCCGTGGGACGCACCATGACCCATTTCATCTACGCCTTTCCAAAACCTCAGAAACCCCTGCAACCAGACCCTTGAACACCACCTGCCCCCAGCCCAGACCGGTCCCCGCCACAATAAACCAGAATCCCGGCACCATGTGCGACATCCAGGGTCCATACCACCACATCAGGACGGACAGGACCAGCCCACCCGCCGCCAGCACCAGAAACTGACGGTAAATGGTGGGCCGATGGTGCAATGCCACCAGCATCAGGTAGTAGCCGGGAACAAGCAGCGGTACGAACCAGCGAATGGTGGCGCAGATTCCCGCCTGGTTGTTGGAACCCCACGAATAGGCCAACCAGGTGGCACCGCTCCAGATCAGACAAAAAAATACTTCGGGCCATTGCCCCAGGCGCGACCGTTCCCGGACCAGGAGCGAGACCGCTGCCACCAGAGCCAGGATGAGAACCGGTTGATGCAGGAGAAACCCCTTCTTGCCGAACAGCAGTTCGAGCGCATAAAGGATCGCATGTCCGAGGCTTGGGTGGAGCCAGTGTCCGGTAGCCGTGGCCGGGCCGAAGGGCGAACCGATCCAGGCGAGATAGGCGGGGACCATGCTGACCGGGCGGATCGTCCCACCAATGTGGAAATTGATCAGGTGATGCAGGACCACAAAAGGCAGGGCAGAAAGGACAAACACGGCGGCGGTGGCCCAGCCCTTGCCGCCCAGAACCCGCAGCCGCCAGCCGACCAGGGGGGCGGCTGTGATCAGCAGGAGAGGCCCGGCGGCATATTCGGTCGCGTATCCCAATCCCGCAAGCGCCCCCAAGGCCGCCACCAAACCCCAGGGCCGGGCGCCTGACTGGAGCCGTTGCGGCAGGACATGTAAGCCGACCAGCAGGGCCGCTGCTATTCCCAGCAGGCATTCGTGGCCGTTCACATGGCGGGCGTAGGCAAGCGCCGAAGTCCCCAGGCCGAAACTAAGGGTCACCACCAGCGCCCGATGGCCCTGGGGCAACAGACGGCAGCCCAGGGCATGGATCGAAAGCACTGCCACCACATAGGCCAGCCCCGAGGAGATCAGGGTCATGGCGTAGGCAAACCAGTCCGGGCGAGTGCGCGCCTGCAACCCTGTGGTCCACTGCAACAACTGGTAGCCAACCGCCATCAGCACCGCCGGGACCATGGGTTTGTCCGAGTAGTACCGGCCTTGGATCTGGACCTTATCCAGGGTGCCGAACGCCGTGAGTAATTGATCGCCGGGTGGGTAGGGTGTGATCGGGGTAGCGCTGACACGGGCTGGATTGACAAAAATGGACTGGTCGATGGCCAGACTCCGATAGTCAACCAGGCATTCCACCACCGCCAGTCGGCTGCTGTCGTTCCATCCCCCGGCATAGGGACGTGCGCTGACCAGGGCGATCAGCACGCTTCCCAGCAGAACCAGAACCAATTCCCGTCGGCTCATCCCTCGCCTCTTGGCTGCGGGGAGCGCTCGCCCGTAATGGAAAAAACCAAAAACATCAAAATATTACCTGTATATGCGGCACCGTTCGCTATTATTCGTCTGCGGCTGTTTGCGTGTAGCCGGACGGAATTTTGAACAGATCGCCACTCAAGGATTTCTGTTCGACTTTCACCAGGGTATTGGTGATGGTGCCGCCCATGACCTGCATAACCGTCTGAACCGGGAAACCATCCATCTTGTCCATCATGGCGGCAATATTCATCTGTTTGCCCATGGGGTTGTTCTCGAAGGCCTTGCTCATCTTTTCGCCCATGCTCTTCAGCTCGTCGAAGCCCTTCACGTCCTTGGACAACCAATACTCGCTGTTCATCATCATCAAGGTCACAAGGTACTTCTTGCACTTGAAACCGTTGATGGTTTTGGTTTCATTGGTGGGACTGATCTGCATGTCCCCCATCATCGATGCCATCATTTTGCGCTGCTCGGCGTTCATCTTGGGCATCTTCTTGGAGCCACCGATCTCATCGAAATTGGTGACACTATAGGTCTTGGTGTCGGGATCGATTTGGAAAACCAACTTCTTTTCCAAATCCATGATCATGATCTTACCATTGCCCGGCTCAACCCGGTATGCCTTGGGGGTGATATAGTGCTTCACGACCCTGGGTCCTTGTGGCGGTCCCGGAACCCCTTGGGAGACCTGCTCAGATTCCCAATACAGATCTGCATGGGCCAGTGGTACCCCGAGTATCGCAATGGACAGCGTCAGCATCACCCAGATTTGCCATTTCCTTTGGAACATGTGTCGACTCCTTTCCCGACGTTTGGTTGTCAAACAATAGCCCACCGCGGAGCATCCCGAAAACACAAAGAATGCCTTTTCCAATCAGCTGTCAAACTCCATTGATCAACATGATTGGTCTCCATCGGCTTAGAAAGTGTCCCAAAATAACCATTGCAGACGTTGCGTTTCATTGCATTCAACGCAACCTACGGTAGGTCGTGTTGAATGCAATGAAACGCGACACAGCAATCACGGCGAAATGACACACTTATTTTGGGGCGGCTCCTTATCTGCCCGCGTGGTGATCTGGCCCCAGGCTTTCGCCGGGGGGACGACTTTCTGCGCAACCATCACCATTCTGGTTGCCGCCAGAGGCCGCCTTGTGCAATCGGTGGCGTTGTCAACCCGCAAGACTCCTTGCCATCGGCACCACGTCAACACCTGAAGCGGTCAAGGCCTCACGAATAACCCGGGCCAGCTTCCAGGCACCCGGGGTGTCGCCGTGGATGCACAGGGTATCAGCCTGTAGCGTGATTTCAAGACCGTCGATGCTGGTCAGCACGCCGCTGGTCACCAGTTTGACGACCCGGGTGCGGACTGCCTCGGGATCGTCAATCACCGCGCCGGGAAGACCACGCGGCGCCAACTGCCCGTCGGCCTGATAGGCCCGATCGGGAAAGGCCTCGCGCGCCACCCGCAAGCCCGCCTCCACCGCCATTTCGGCACACAAGGAACCGGCCAGGGTGACCAGGACCAGCTCCGGGTCGAAACAGCGCACCGCAGCAATCACTTCCTGGGCGGTCCGCTCATCCCGGGCCGCCAGGTTGTACAGCGCCCCGTGCGGTTTCACGTGCTGCATCCGGACCCCGTGCGCCTTGGCGAAAGCCGCCAGAGCCCCCATCTGATACACCATGTAGTTTCGGATTTCACCTGGAAACGCACTCAGTTGGCGGCGACCGAACCCGAGCAGGTCCGGGTACCCGGGATGGGCCCCGACCGCTACCTGGTGACGACCGGCCAGGGCCACGGTGCGGTCCATAACCATGGGATCACCAGCATGGAATCCGCAAGCGATGTTGGCGGAGCTGATCCAGGGCATGATGCGCTCATCTTCGCCGATGTGGTAAAGGGCAAAACCTTCCCCCATGTCGCAGTTGAGATCGATCTGCATGTCTACATCCTCGTTGGTTTGAAGCCCACCAGGGAGACCCTTTTTTCTCGCGTCGGAACGCCATGGCACGGCGCAATGGCATCCTTGGTACCCGACCACAGAATAAACTGCCCAATTGATGAACCGTCACCTCAGCGAAAGCCGGGGGCCAGGAAGCTTTAGAAAGCCTGGATTCCGGCTTCTTCCGGAATGACGAACGCAGGATTTTGGGCGCCTAATTGCGTAAAGCTGTGCTTTGCCTCAACTGTGAGGCTAGTCGGCAGGTGATCGGGACTTCAAGCGGTGCAGCGCCTGTCGCAGCTGATATGCCCGGCGCAGATGGATTTCCCGGGCCTGCCACAGATCGACTGCTGGCAAATCGCACCAGGTCCCCGGGCACCAGTTGCGCCAGAAGCGGCAGGTCACAAGACACCACCGTGGCGATTTTGGCATAGCCGCCGATGGTCTGGCGATCAGCCAGGAGCACGATGGGCTGGCCGTTACCCGGCACCTGGACGGCGCCGCAAGCGGTCCCGTCGGAAATGATATCAGCCCCATGACGATGGGTGATGACCGGACCTTCGAGAACGCATCCCATACGGTCGGAACGCTCGGTGAGCCGATATTCGCCGGTTAGAAACCGGTTCCAGCCCTGCGCAGTAACCGCTTGGTCCTGAGGACCGGGAACCACGCGCAGCACCGGATCGGCACGGTAACAGGGGATGAGATCCGCTGGCCAGCCTGACAGCGTTGGTCCCTGGGGTTCACCACATTTGAGAACATCCCCACTCTGCAGCCGGCGTCCTTGACAGCCGCCGAAACCACCACGCAGATAGGTGGATTTGCTTCCCATCACCACCGGCACCTCGATCCCCCCGGCGACCGTCAAATAGGCGCGACAACCGCTTTGACGCTGATCCAGGGTGAGCACATCGCCATGATGAGCCGGGTGCGGTGCCCAGCGGGACAGGGGTGATCCGTTCAAACGGGCACTCAGGTCGGCGCCGGTAACAGCAAACTGGACAGGGCATAGGAATTCCGCAGAGAAACCTCCGAGAGTGATTTCCACGGCGGCTTCGCCGACGGCATTGCCCACCAGGGAATTGCCAATCCCGAGGGCCTCGCGGTCCATGGCCCCGGAAACCGGCACCCCGCGGTCCTGAAAGCCATATCGGCCCCAATCCTGGATAGTGGCCAACGGCCCAGCGCTGACGATCCTAATGGCTTGCAAAGGCATCCTTCGAAATCGGAACAAACCGTACTCGGTCACCGGTCTTGAGCAGGAACGGTTCCGGCCTGTTCGGGTCAAACAGCCGCAGTGGGGTCCGGCCGATGAGCTGCCAACCACCGGGGCTTGCCAGGGGATAGATCCCGGTTTGCCGGTCGGCAATGCCGACGCTTCCGGCCGGGACGTTGCTGCGCGGTGCTTGGCGGCGGGGCGTGATCAAGCGATCATCCAGCCCCCCCAGATAGGGGAAACCCGGCATAAACCCAATCATATAGACCGTGTAGATGGGGCTACTGTGGATCTTAATCATGTCTTCCACCGACAGCAGGTGGACTGCGGCAAGTTCTTCCGCATCCGGTCCGTATTCGTCGCCATAGCACACCGGGATCTCAACCACCGGCCCATCCTCGACGCAGAGACCCGACCCTCCCCGGACGGCGTCTTCAACTGCACAGAGCAGCCGCTCGAAGGAACACAGGCAAGGATCATATTCGATAAACAAGGAGCGATAGGCGGGAATCAGGTCCACAAGGCCGACCGGATGGGCGGTCTTCAGCGCCTGGAATAGATGCCGGACCCGCGCATTGACGGCAGGCTCGATGGCGTTGCCGAACTCGACGCTGATGCCCGCGTCACCGCAAGGAAAGACACGAAAGGAACTAGCCGGATCGGACATACCAACCATCGTGCGAAACCGGTCCGCGGCAGGCGTGGTCATGGAAAACACTGACGCGGGACGGCGATCATAAGCCCAGGAAAGCTTTCCGAACGCGGTCGCTGTGGAGCAGTTCGGCGCCGCGCCCCTCTTGTATCATGCAGCCACTTTGCAGAATGTAACCTCATTTTGTGGTTCCCCTTCTGCGATCTTGCGCCCGTAATCGAGGACAATCACCCGATCACGCAGGTCCATAACCATCTCCAACACGTGTTCGATCAACATCACGGTAATGCCAAGCTCTTCATGAACATAGCGGACGGTTTTGATGATCTCTTCCACCTCACTGGGATTAAGACCGGCGGCCAGTTCATCGAGCAGCAGCAATCGGGGTTGAGTTCCGATGGCAGCGGCCATGAAAACGCGTTTTTGAGCCGCCACCGGAAGTTCGCTGGCCAGCTGCATGGCAGCATCGCGCAATCCGAACTGGTCCAGAATACCTTCCGCCTGGGCACGCGTCGGTCAAGCGGTGAAGCGCTTCCGCCGTGGGGTTGATGGCGTTGTGGTGCTATCCGGTCACCGGCGTGCTAAGAATCGCAGCCCGCGCCCCATTAGAACGCTTTGAATGGATAGATCATGTCGGCCGTTGCCAGGCCAAAGGGGTAAACGATCTCTAAAACGATGTTACCATCCTTGTCCTTCTGGTACTGACCGATGATGCCGGAACCCAGCTCGTTTTGGCCGGGATGGCTGCCTTCGGTGGCGAATTTGATCCCAGCCCAGGGCACGATCAACTGGTCACCGGGAATCAGGATGCTGTTGGCAGCCTTCTGAATGGCGTCCGGGGTGGTGGAACCGGCTTTCTGTAGGATTTCCACCCAGGTTTGAATACCGGTGAAAGATCGCGCCGAAGCCCCGCTCAGATCATGGCCCACGTTCTTGCGGTAGAGCGCGTTGAGCTGGCCGGCTACCGATTTGACATCGGCGAGTTTGGGGGCGAACACCGTGCGGGTCAGCACGCCCACCACGTCATCGCCCAAGGTGCTGCGAAATTCCGGCGCTTCGAAGCCGGTATTCTGACCCCATATGATCTTGGCACTGGCCTTTTCAGCCTTGAGGGTTTTCATCAGGAGGATAGCGTCCGAAGCATAGGAAGCAAAAAGCATCACATCGGGGCGTGCTGCCGCCAGCGACCGCACCTCGCCGGAAAGATCCGCCGATTTGGCCGCATAGAGCAGCGATTTCTTCAGGTCATAACCGTATTCTTTGGCGAAGCTTTCAATGGTCTGGGAGACTTGCGAGCCCCATTCGGTTTTTTCGCAGGCGGCCGCTAAGACCTTGAGCTGCTCCTGGGGAACTGCCTTGACGCCTTTGGCCTTGCCTTCCGTCAAACCCTTGAGGAACTCAAACAGGTCCCTGGTGAAGGTCACATCGTGGGGCGTCGTGCGCCAGAACCACTTGTAGCCACGCTCGGTAAGGGCCGGCGAGGTCGAGGAATCATTGATCATGGGGATTCCATATTGTTCACAGACAGTGCTGACGGTCTTGGTCACGGCACTGTGATAGGCCCCCAGAATGCCCACCACTTTGTCATCCAGGATGAGTTTCTTGGCCAGGTCAGCGCCGAGGGTCGGGTTGCCTTCATGGTCTTTGAAGATCAGTTCGATCTTGGCCCCACCCTGCGAAGCGATCCCGGCGCGTTTGGCCATGTCCATCTGGATGTCCGGATAGCTGTTGTTGGCCATATCGGCAGCAAGTTCAGCCCCCGCCCTGAGTTCACGCCCTTCGGCGGCGGCACCGCCGGTCAACGGATAGATCACTCCGATTTTGATGGTTTCCGGTGCCGCCAGGGCCATACCCATCCCCAGGGTTAGACACCCAACCATAACCACAGCCAGGGCAAACAGGTGCGATCTTTTCATAGCTTCCTCCTCAGGGAATCAAGGTGGGGGGACAGGAAAAAGCGTTCCCGCGAAACAAGAATCGCCAAATTCCAAAGATTCCGGTTGAACAAGTTACGGGCTGGAGCGTTGGGCGGTCAAGCTGAAACGGTCGCGACCCAGACAATGTCGAGTGGCAAAACCACCGCAATCCGGACCGCTGCCGCTGGCCGGCGTTGACAGCAGCGTCACGCCATCGACCCACTAAAGCCGAAGCGGGCGCTGAAAACCCAATTGGGTCACGCGTTGGCTCCCCGCCCGATAAACTTCCACCTTCCCGACATGGCCAATGGCCGCACTCCGAGGCTGAAGTCCGAAGGTGCTGTCGGTTGCTCGACAGCTACCGACTATTGGAGCTGTTGTTGGGAACCACCTTCACGCAGTGACAGGATCATTCGGTTGGCACGCTCTTCCATTTCGGGGATGATATCGACCAAGGCTTTCAGCGAGGTAAGAATTTTCTTGGATTGCTGTTTGTGAGGGATGTCGAGGGCGGGATGGTCGAGCAGTTGCAAGATATCGTCCAAGAGATCCAGACGCTCCGCCGAAAAATGACTATAGGCGATCTGTCTCCAGCTAGCTTTCAGATCCTCGGGCAGACCGTCCACATTGTCGGCCATATTCTGATCCAACCCCACCCACATAAGCTGTTCAAGACGATCAAGAAGGTCGCAGATCTCGACTTGATTATCCTCCCAGGTGCGCGACCTGGACATCAGCCGATACCAGCGCTGGCGCAGTTGGTTGTTGATCCAGTTGACCCCCTGGTGGGGCAGCGGCGTCAGATTGCCAAAACGCTCCTGCTGGTGGAGCAACTCCTGAACAATATGTATCAGGTCTTGATCACCATTGAGCTTGGGCAGACCAGCCCGGACCAGCGCGGCCAATTGAGCCAGTATCTCGTGCTTGTTGTCCAGTTCGGGGACCGCCTGGAACAACTTCGCTTCCCATTGCTCCCGAAGATAGCTGATCTCCGCATTGATGGCCGAAAAAATGAAGCTCAATTTGGCCAAAGTATTGCGCATTTCGTGGGCCAAAGCATTACAGGTCTGCAGCCGCTGTTGCGCCAGGTCTTTCTGAGCATTGGAGAGAGTGTCCCGCAACGCCAGGGAAATCAGTTCTGTGCCCAAACTGCGCGAGAGTTTCTTGATGATCTTGGTGGATGGATCGCGACGGCGAATGGTGTGGGGTTGAAAATGGATCTTGATCACCGCCACCACTACATAGTCGCTGTCCTGCCAAATGGGATTGCCCTGCCAATCTGCCGGGTAAATCAGGTTGTCGAGAAAACCATCACCAAAATCGGATTTCCTCGCCAGCACCGGTTCCATGTGATGGAAGTCTTCGATTTCACCCCGAAGCTGTTTGCGGACACTGCGAATATCTTCATCTGGGTCGTCAGCGGTCCAACTCTTCTGCCGTTCCACGCACCAGCCCATGGCTTCCAGCACGTGGTCCGGACGGTCCTGGTATTGTTCCCAGCTCTTCCCTGGGGGATTGTAGTCGGAGACTTCGGGCAACCCCCAGCGGATCTCACCATTGCCGTTTTCCCGTTCCCCGGAAGTGACGCGCACAGCCTGCAGATCCGGCATCAATCCGATGCGGTAGATGGTCCCACGAGTCGCGTTATTCAGGCACAAGAGGATGGTTTCGATCATGCGCTTACATGTCCTTTCAAGAAGGTCATGGCTTATGATCATACGTCTCTTTCCCTCTTCACCGTTGATTTTTTCCTGCAACCAGGTTGCACCCGACTTCGTGAACTAGGTCATTATCCCGAAAATGAGCCCGGGTCAACCCCATTATTGACCCAAGCATCCGCCACCATATCAATCGTCAAATTGACATATAACATTTTACAATCACTACGCTTTATTGCAGAACTCGGATTTCAGCTGTCTTTCGGCAGTACGTACCGGCACGCTCGGCCCTTGCCTTCACGGCTGAGCTGGCCCATCTCCACCAAGTCGGTCAATTCGCGCAACGCCTGGCGTTCGGAAATCCCATTGAGTTTCGAATAGTACTTGTTGGTGATAAAGCCATTGGTTTGGGCGAAGCCGAGGGCCCTTTGCATGCGCTGATTGTTCCCCCACTGCGGAATTCGGTCGTCCAATTCGATACCCAGCTTCTCATCCGCCGCGCTGTCAATATCTCTACCACTGACGACGTTTCCGCCGACCGCTCGGCGATCATGAGCCTGAGCCACTTCCCAGATTTCCACGGGCAGATCCGACGCGCGGATCAGGTCATCGGAAGACAGAATGACGGTGCGTTCGATGACGTTTTCCAGCTCCCGCACATTACCCGGCCAGGAATAGTCAAGCAGCACCCGCATCGCTTCCGGGGCGATCCCCAGAAGCTGCTGGCTATCGCCACCGCGGTGCTTGCCAAGAAAATGGTTCACCAGCAGCGGGATATCGTCGGTGCGTTCCCGCAACGGCGGCAAGTGGATGTGGACCACGTTCAGCCGATAGAACAGGTCGTTCCGAAATCGGTTGGCGGCCACTTCTTCCTTGAGATCGCGATTGGAAGCGGCCACCACGCGCACATCCACCTTAAGGGTGCTGGTGCCGCCGACCCGCTCAAACTCCATCTCCTGCAGGATGCGCAGGAGTTTCACCTGCAGGTGCGGAGACATTTCACTGACCTCGTCGAGGAACAAAGTCCCTTCGTGGGCCAGTTCGAAACGGCCTTTGCGCTGACTGACCGCCCCGCTGAACGCTCCCTTTTCGTGGCCGAACAGCTCGCTTTCCAGCAGGGTCTCCGGCAAGGCCCCGCAGTTGACCGAGATGAACGGCTGCATCCGGCGCGGGCTGTTGAAGTGAATGGAACGGGCGATGAGCTCCTTGCCAGTGCCGGATTCCCCGGTAATGAGCACCGTCGCCTTGCTCGGCGCAACCTTCTCGATCAGCTGGTAAATTTGCCGCATGACGGCGCTCTTGCCGATGATGTTGTCGAACTGATAGCGGTCCTGGAGTTGTTCACTCAGCTCGCGGTTGCGCCGGATCAGTCGGTAGTGGTTGATGGCCCTGCGGATGGTGAGTTTCAGCTGTTCGTTCTTGGAAGGGTTTGAAAATAAAATCGAAGGCCCCTTTCTCAATACACTCCATCGGCCTTTTCCACGCTCCCGAAGGCCGTCATCATCACCACCGGCAGCTCCGGGTTGTGGGCATGGACCTGTTCGAGCAAGGCCATGCCATCCATGCCCGGCATCTTCATGTCGGTGATGAGCAGGTCCAGGTCGTGGCTGCGAGAAATGTCCAGAGCCCGTTGCCCCTGATCGGCCGTCAGAACCTGGTAGCCGTCGTCGCTCAGCAGTTCTTCCAGGATCACCAGATAGTTTTTTTCGTCGTCAACAATAAGGATGGTTTCCATGCTAGTCCGTCGTTTCCTGGTCTTCCTGATAGTCATCCTGGGACAGCGGCAAGCGGATGATGATGCTGGTGCCTTGGCCAAACTGGCTGTCCACCTCGATTACGCCTTGGTGTCCGGCAACAATACTCTGCACGATGGCCAATCCCAACCCGGTACCCTTCTCCCGCGTGGTGAAAAATGGATTGAATACCTTTTGCCGCAGCCCGTCGGGAATTCCCGGGCCGGTGTCCTGGACACGCAGTTGCACCTGGGGTTTTCCCCCGGCATTGAGCAGTTCCGTCCGAACCCGCAGCGTTCCGCCGTCCGGCATGGCCTGGAGCGCATTGGCAACAAGGTTGACCAAAGCCCGGTAGAGCAGGTCGGCATCGGCCTGCAATGTATAGTCGCCGGCAAGGTATTGCCGTTCCAACGTTATACCGCGCTTCTGAAGTTCGGCATCGACGATGCGGAGATTGCGTTCCACAATCTCCTCGATCCGACAAGCGGACAGTCGCAGCGTCTTGGGCCGGGCAAAATCGAGGAACTCCGTAAGGATATCGTTCAAACGCGTGGCTTCCTCGACAATAATCCCAGACAGCCGTTTGTGCCGTTCGTTCTCAATGCGGCTATCGAGCAGTTCCGCAGTGCTGCGGATGATCCCCAAGGGGTTGCGAATTTCATGGGACACCCCGGCCACCATTTCCCCCAGGGCCGCCAGCCGTTCGGACTGATACAGCCGCTCCTCCAGTTTCCTGCTTTCCATGGCCCGCGAGGTGATGATCCGTTCGGCCCGCTTGGCGATGGGCAGGAGCGTCACAAACACGATCCCCACAAACAGCATGGAACTGGCCACCACGATCCATTGAAAGCGATGGATGGCTTCGTAGTCTTCGCCGACGTCCTGGATGATTTCGAATACCCCCAGAACCTTGCCGCGCTGCCAAGTTCCGGGCTTTTCGACCCACATGGGCATGTAGGTTTTCAGGTGGCGAGGCCCACCGCCCCATTCAAACCCGAGAAAAGAACTGCCCTCGTCGGCCAGAAAAGAAGTGGACTCCCCCTCCATGGCACGCGTGAAGGACTCGCCGAGATTGGCTTTCTCACCGATGTTTTCCGGCTCGGTGCTATAGGTAAGAATTTCCTGGGGATCATAGATGTTCACCCGCTCGACGTTGAACCCGTGAATGGCGTTCCGAACCACCTTATCGAGGCGCTCAAACTGCGAGGTGCGGCTCAGACGCATCTCTCCGTCGGCCATCATGGTCGGCAGGGTGAACAGGTAGAACACCTGGTGATTGAGGTTTTCAGTCGCCAGGAAGGCATATTGTTCACTCTTTTTCACCAGAATGGCCTTGGCCCTCTGGGAAATGAAGCTGGAAAGAAACAAGGTGTAGACGAGGATCACCACCAGACTGGACAGAGAAAGGTACTTGACCAGTTGGAAAGGTTTCACCGTTTCGCTATTGCTGGCTTTCCGGAATGCAACCATAAGTTCTTCAAACCTTGGGGCGCGGCCCCTTCATCAGTTGGCGGCGGCGTTCGAGTACTCCCTTGAATCGTCCCTCCCAGCCCCGCGGCGTGGGTTGGTAAAAAATCGTCCCGGCGATGCGCTGCGGCAGGTAGGTTTCCGGGACCCAACCGCTGGGATCGTCATGGGGATAGCGATAGTCCTTGCCGTAGTCCAATTCCTTGAGCAGAGCCGTAGGGGCGTTGCGAATGTGGAGCGGCACGGTCTCGGCGCCGGTAATTCGCGCCAGTGATCGGGCTTCCCCGAAGGCGGTGTAGATGGCATTGCTCTTGGGCGCCAGGGCCAGGTATAGCACCGCCTGAGCCAGCGCCAGGTCGCCTTCGGGGCTTCCCAGCAAATGGTAGGCCTGCTGAGCGCCAAGGGCCTGAATCAGGGCCTGTGGGTCGGCCAGACCGACATCTTCACTGGCAAAGCGCACCAGTCGCCGCGCCACATAGAGGGGGTCCTCGCCCGCTTCCAGCATGCGCGCCAGCCAGTACAGACCGGCATCCGGATCGCTACCACGCAAGCTCTTGTGCAAAGCCGAAATCAGGTTGAAGTGCTCCTCACCCGCCTTGTCGTAGTGGACCGCCCGGCGTTGCAAGGCCTGTTCGACGGCATCCAGGTCCATCACCCGCATCCCATCGGCCCCGGGAGGCGTGGTCAAAACCGCCAACTCCAAGGCATTGAGCACCACCCGCGCATCCCCACCGGCAGCGTTCAACAAATGCCGGCGAGCGTCCTCGTTCAGCCGCGCCGGATACCTCCCCAATCCTCGCTCCTGATCGGTCAGGGCACGATCCATCAGCAGCCGCAGTTCCCGCTCAGCAAGCGGCTCCAGCACCAATACCTGGGCGCGTGACAGCAACGGTCGGATCACTTCAAAAGAAGGGTTCTCGGTGGTAGCCCCGAGCAGCAGCAGGGTACCGCGTTCCACATGGGGGAGCAACGTGTCCTGCTGCGCTTTGTTAAGCCGATGCATCTCGTCCATGAACAGCCAGGTGCGCTTCTTCTCCCGCACCCAGACGCTCTGGGCCGTCTCGACGGCGGCGCGGATCTCCTTGGTGCCGGCCATCACGGCCGACAGGGAAACCAGATGAGCCCCTGTCTGCCCGGCCACCAGCCGCGCCAGAGTGGTCTTGCCGCACCCCGGCGGCCCCCAAAGGATCAGCGAATGAAGCTGCTCCGAACGCAGCACCCGATCCAGGATCTTACCCGCCCCCAGGAGATGTTGCTGGCCCACGAATTCCTCGAGGCTGGCCGGCCGCATGCGTTCCGCCAGTGGCGCAAACACCTCTGTGGGTTCCTGATCAGGTGGATGAAAAAGACCGAGTTGCTTCATGCCGGTTGCTCACTTGTTTGTTGGTTCAACCACGGATCAGACCGATCGACCGGCAATAGACTGCACTCCCTGTCGATGATTCGCAAGAACCTGCTCACTCCGGTGAAAGCCGGGTCCAGAAGATCTATTCTGATCCACCGAGAGGTCTCTCGCTGCGCGCTGTGGGATCTTCATGCGCTATCGACCCGCACCTGCTTGAAATCTCAGTCACGTAGACTGCCACACTCTCTGTGTCGCCTTAAGTTTCACCTGAATTTTCATCCACGTTAATGCGTCTGAATCAGTGGCTAAGCTTGTGTTCTTCTCTTTATCTCTCGGAAAAAGGAGTATAACATGCCTCTGCTTTCGAAGCTAGTCTGAAAGCATTTAGGATAAACGCTGGAATAGCCAGGTATCATGAACGACTATCGGCAGTTCAAGCTGGATTTGGGGCAGCGGCTGGATCAATTGCACGAAGCTGTCGAACAGCTGGCGCAAGACCGGTTCATCGACTCCCTTCAGGTCTCCAAATGGCACCAGCATCTCAAACATGCCCGCAATTCTTTGCAGGATGTGCCACTGCGAATTGCCGTGGTGGGCGCGGTCAAATCCGGCAAGAGCACCCTGATCAACGCCCTGGTCGGCTGCGACTTGCTCAAACGCGGCGCCGGCGTCACCACGGCCTTCATCACTCGGATCATCACCAATGAACAGTGGAGCGGCTGGGTTGAGTTCAAATCCTGGCCGCAGGTCATCCAGGAACTCGAACAGGTGTTGCGGGTTCTTGTCCTCCAGGACGGACGCAGCATCGACGGACAGCCGCTGGATATCCGCAAGGACAGCGATCGGCTGCGTCTGACCCAGATCCGGGACGCTCTCCAGGCTGGGCTTGCGACTGGTCCCAAGGCATTGAATCCCCATTTACTCTTGCTCAATGCCTACCTGCAAGGATACCCGCAGGTCCAGGCGAAACTGGGAGAAACGGCCACACGGCTGGCTCTGGAGCGATCCCACCCTGCGGGATCACCAGGATTACGTCGCGCGAGAAGATCAGGCGGTCTATCTGCAGGACCTCGAACTGCACCTGCCGGCCCCCTGGTTGGGGGATCATCTGGAAATCGCCGATTGTCAGGGCAGCGATTCCCCCAATCCGGTCCATTTTGCCGCCCTGCAGAACCATTTGCTGCAAAGCCATTTTATCGTCTATCTCATCAGCGGGCGCACCGGGCTGCGGGAAGCCGACTTCCGCCTGCTTAACGTCATCAAGAGCCTCCGGATGCTGCCGCACACCCTGTTCGTGCTCAACGTCGACCTGGACTGCCACCCCCACGAGGATGATCTCAACCAGTTCTGTCAGCGGGTGCAAACGGAGCTGCGCTGGTTTGCACCCGAACCCCGTCTGTTCGCCTTTTCAGCCTTGTATCACCTGGTTCGGCAACTCGATGACCAGGCCCTCGCCCCGGAAAGGAGACGCCTGCAAGCCTGGAGCGATGGGACACCGTGGCCGGCGGTCACCGAAGCCGGTTTCACCGCCTTCCGGGAAACCCTCAACCATCAGGTGGACCAGCACCGCCGACAGGTATTGCTCGACAATGCGGTGAATCGCGCGGCTATGGTCGCGGGGAGCCTGGCTGATGCCACGGCAACCATCAAGGAGTTTCTGGCCGAAGACCGAGACACGGTCACGCGGGCCATCCAGGAGCTAAGGGGAAAGCAGGAGGCGTTCCGCTCGGCCTGCCGCACTGTGCAGCAAGCCATCATGGGAGCTCAGGACAGTCTGCGGGCCGAGTTGAATCAAATCCTTGATCGTGCCTTTGATTTGCGTACCGGCCCCCTGGTCATGGAGACCCTGGCGCTCATCGATCAGTCCGCCGTCCAGCCGGGGCTGCTGGCGTCGATGTCGAGCACGCTCGAGGTGGTTCAACAGGTCCACCCTTTCTACCTCGAGTTCCGCCAGGATCTGTGGGGCGCCCTGGTGGAAAAGATCAATGTAAGCATCATCGAATTCGCCAAGAACCAGGAAGAATGGCTGCTGGAACAGTTGCGCCAGGCCGCGGCGACGTTTTGGTCCTTGTTTACCACAGCCATGGGGAATTACCGCCTGGAACTGGCGACGTTGCACATCCCGGTCCAATCGGTTCCACCATTGAATGACACTCCATGGCTGGAGATCGATCGAACCGCTCCCCCGCAATTCAGCGCTTTTGTCCATCAAGTCCCGCTCTCCCGTCCTCTCCTGTTGGCCAAATTTGGTCTCGGCAGGCTTTCGTGCTATCTTGAGGGATTGAAATCAAGGCTGGGAAGGCGACTCATGGAAGTCGACTCGCCGGCCCAACCGTCTTCTCTGCGAAGAAGCCCTCACCCTGGTCAAGGCTGAAACTCGAACGGAGCTGCTCCTGGCTTTTCGCGACTACCGCCGGCAATTCCAACGCGCTTATGTTCTGCCGCTGCTGGATGGCGCCTGCAACCGTCTTCTTCGGGAATTCGAAACCCGAGCCGAACTGGCGCAGGTCAGTTTTGTCGAGGCCTTCCAGCATGGCGTCGAGCACCGGGAACGCCAGCACCAGGCGGTTGACACCCTGGCGGAAGTTCAGCAACGGGCCGAAGCAGTGCGGGCGGAAATGGACACGTGCCGATTGGTTCGGGGATAAGGTGGGAGGCTTTCATCAGTGGGGATGAGTACCGCAAGTTCAGGGCGCAGAGACCAATTCATCCGGCAGCGGGTTCTGTGGCCAGTCGGTCGGCACCGGAGCCACCAGCGTCAGGTTTGAGCGGGTCATGGGATGGATCAAGGCCAAACGGTATGCATGGAGGAACAAACGCGGGGCGGGTGGGCCGCCATAGAGTCGGTCGCCGATGACGGGATGGCCGCACCACTGGAGGTGCAGCCGGATCTGATGGGTTCGGCCGGTACGTGGCTGGGCCCACACCAAGGCGCGCTCGCCCTCGCGGCGACACACCTGAAAGGCGGTTTCGGCCGCCTTGCCGGAGCCGCGCTGGCAGGTACGGTAGCGCCCGGCGCTGCGGCCGATGTCTTCTCGCACTTCCCAGGAATCTGCCGCGGGGCTGCCCTTGACCCAGGCCAGGTAGTCTTTGGATACTTCTTTTTGTTCGAAGGCCCGACCCAGACGGGCATTCACCGCGCGGTCCAGGGCCAGGACCATCACCCCGCTGGTTTCCCGATCCAGGCGATGGTGCAGGGCCACATAGGGGTGAGCAGTGCGCGGCTCCAGGTAACGGATAACCGCGGCGTACAGGTTATTGTAGCCGTCAGCCGGGGTCTGTTGGCTGGGAATGCCGGGTTCCTTATCGTAGGCCAGCAGGAAGGCGTCCTGGAAGACGATCCTGTGCGGATTGATTTGGTAGTGGCGAGCCACCCCCAGCCAGGGCAGGTGTACGGTGATTGGTTGCTGCGCGGCGAGGCGGCGTTGAGGGTCTCGCACCTGGCGACCATCCACCTGGACCGAACCGAAATCGATCAGGTCCACCACCTGAGCCAGCGGCAGGTGCAGTTTGGCTACCAGATAATCGGTCAGGGACAGTCCCACCTCAGTCGGCTCCACCGGCCAACTGAAAGACAACGGTGTGTTGGGTTGCCATACTGGCCGGGGCTTGCCCTTAGAAGTCATCATCGTCACCCATGCCGATTGCCCCTTGGTCGCCGGCACCACCGCCGGCCTGCTCTTCCATGGCTTCTTCCACCATCTGGTCCACATCCATATCTTCGCCCAGGTCATCACCCATTTCGTGGCTCATCCGTTTCATCCAACGCGCCATACTCCGCGGATCATTCTCATCGAGCCCGCCCAGGCGGGATGGATCGGCCAGTCGTTCCATCCGAGTTTCTTCTGACAGACGCACCCGCACCCGGGACGGCAGCCGTTGGATGTCCTGGTTGCCGCAATACTGGCAGGTGTCGGGAACCGGTTCGGACACCCGCAGGGTGATGAATTCGTTCTTTTTGCCGCAACTCTGGCAGCGGAACTCATAGATCGGCATGGTCTCTCCTCCTCCTGATCCGGTTCGCTCTGCAATCATCCATTGCAATAGCGGGGAAAATGCTGGAATATTAGCCGGTGAATGGTTCACCCTTCAAGTGTGCCAGAAGCAGGCCCAGCCTGCAACACCCCCGTCAAACTGAAATCCCATAAAATGCGGCACCACCTGGCTTAGCGCGTCGCTAGCCTTGCCGGGAGCTGATGGTGAAGGTTAAAGTTGTGCTTTGCAGCGCTGTGGTGGGAACGGAAAACAGCATCCATTCGCAACGTCAGGGCAAACTGTTCCATTCCAAGTTCAAGTTCAACGGTTTCCGGACGGAGACTAACCAAGGAGGCCATCATGAGCAAAGTCCTGATTATCGGAGCCGGAGGAGTCGGCGGCGTGGTGACCCACAAGTGCGCCCAGGTTCCGGAGGTCTTCCGTGAAATCGTCCTGGCCAGTCGCACCCTGGACAAATGTGAAAAGATCCGTGACCAGCTCTCCAGACCCATCGAAATCGCCCAGGTGGACGCTGACGACACCAACCAGTTGATCGCCCTGATCCGCCGAACTTCCCCGGACCTGATCATCAATGTGGCCCTGCCGTACCAGGATTTGACCATCATGGACGCATGTCTGGCAACCGGCGTCCATTACCTGGATACCGCCAATTACGAACCGCCGGACATGGCCGTGTTCAGCTACAAATGGCAATGGGAATACCAGGACCGATTCAAGAAACGCGGCATCATGGCCCTCCTCGGCTGTGGATTCGACCCCGGTGTGGTCAATGTCTACTGCGCCTATGCCAGGAAACATCATTTCGACGAAATCCATACCATCGATATCATGGACTGCAACGCCGGCAGCCATGGCCACCCCTTCGCCACCAATTTCAATCCCGAAATCAACATCCGCGAAATCACCCAGCGGGGCAAGTATTATGAAAACGGGCGAGTGGATTCGAAACCGATCCCCTGTCCGTGCACAAAACCTTCGACTTTCCCGCAGATCGGCCCCCGTGAGATGTATCTCATGTACCACGAGGAACTGGAATCCCTGACGAAATTCATTCCCGAAATCAAGCGCATACGGTTCTGGATGACCTTCGGCGAAGCCTACCTGACCCACCTGCGCGTGTTGGAAAATGTCGGCATGACCCGCATCGACCCGGTGCGTTTCCAGGGTCAGGACATCATACCCCTGCAGTTTCTCAAGGCGCTGCTGCCGGATCCGGCCTCCCTGGCCGCCAACTACACCGGGAAGACCAATATCGGCTGCATGATCGAAGGGATCAAGGACGGCAAACCTCGCAAGTATTACATCTACAACGTCTGTGACCATGCCGAATGCTACCGCGAAGTCAAATCCCAGGCCATCTCCTACACCACCGGGGTGCCTGCCATGTTCGGCGCCAAGCTGATGCTTACCGGTGTATGGAAAGGGCGCGGGGTCTTCAACATGGAGCAGCTTGATCCTGACCCGTTTATGGCGCAATATTGGGCGGCTACGGACTCCCCTGGACGGAAATGTTTTTCTGAGCCAGACCGCCTTGCAAATGAAGCTTGAACCATGGACATCGATCTGAGCCAACTGCCAACCCCCTGTTATCTGTCGATGAAGCGGCGCTGGAACGCAATCTGCAGGTGTTGGACAGCGTTCAGCAACGCACCGGCTGCAAGATCATCATGGCCCTCAAGGGCTTTGCCATGTTCAGCGTGTTCCCTCTGATCCGCCAGTATCTTGCAGGAGTCGCGGCCAGTTCCCTGGACGAAGCGCGTCTCGGCTACGAAGAATTCGGCCAGGAAGTCCACGTCTACGCACCGGCCTACAAGGATTCCGAGTTTGCTGAACTGCTCGGCTATTGCCGGCACGTGGTGTTCAATTCCTTTTCCCAGTGGCTTCGTTTCAAACCGATGATTGCAGCTCTGGCCCCCGACGTTCATTGCGGCATCCGCGTCAATCCTGCAGCATTCGGAAGTGAAGACCGCCATCTACGATCCTTGCGGGCCTTTTTCCAGGCTGGGCGTCACCCGCCAGGAGTTTCGCCGCGACCTCCTGGACGGCATCACCGGGCTCCATTTTCACAACCTGTGCGAACTCAACGCCGATTCCCTGGCCCGCACCCTCCCGGCGTTCGAAGACAAATTCGGCGAATTCCTCGAAGGCATGCAGTGGGTTAACTTTGGCGGCGGGCACCACATCACCCGCGCCGACTACGATGTCGATCTGCTGTGCGCAACCATCGAAGATTTCCAGAACCGCTACCCGCTGCAGGTTTACCTCGAACCGGGCGAGGCCATTGCGCTCAACACCGGGGTGCTGGTCGCTTCGGTTCTGGACATCGTCCGCAACGAAATGGACATCGCCATCCTGGACACCTCGGCCGCCGCCCACATGCCCGATGTTCTGGAAATGCCGTATCGACCGGAGATTCTGGGGACCGGCCGGCCCGGCGATTACCCCTGGCTATACCGTCTGGGCGGACTGACCTGCCTGGCCGGCGACGTGATCGGCGACTACTCCTTCCCGCAACCTCTGGAGCTGGGGACGAAACTGGTTTTCATGGACATGGCGCACTACACCATGGTGAAGAACAACACTTTCAATGGCGTGCGTCTCCCTGCCATCGCCATCTTCGATCGGCAAAAAATGATCCGTATGATCCGCCAATTCAGCTACGAAGATTTTCGCAACAGGCTTTCCTGATGTCCCTGCCGATGGATGCAGGCAGGAGGTAACACAGATAGATGGGTCTTGAGGATCTGATACTGGATGCGGCCATGAGTTGGGGAGCGGATTATTTCGGTATCGCCGATTTGTCCACTGCCCACGACACTGTTCTCGAACAAGGCGGGGCAGAAATCGCGGGATATCCATGCTCCATTTCCATTGGGATCGCCTTGCTTCATCCAATCGTGAACCAGTTACCTCAACGATCCGAACGAGCGGCAGCAGTCAGCTACCGTCACCATTGCTACGACGTTATCAATTCTCGTCTTGACCAAATAGCCTCCCGTTTAGGAGGTGTCTTACAGCGTAAGGGGTACAGAGCTTTCCCAGTTCCAGCATCCAAGCGAGTGGATGATGATCGAATCTGTGCCATTTTCTCTCACAAATTGAGCGCTCATTTGGCGGGGTTGGGCTGGATTGGCAAGAATTGTCTCTTGATTACTCCGGACATGGGACCTCGGGTGCGGTGGGCGACGGTGCTCACCGATGCACCCTTGGAAACAACAGGAGGATCAATGGATGAAGGTTGCAGGGATTGTCGTGAGTGTGTCGACATTTGTCCAGTCAAGGCTTTCACGGGAGAACCATTTAGAGCGGGAGAACCGCGAACAGCTCGTTTTGATGCCCGAAAATGTGATCGGTACTTTTCGAAAATGAAAGAGAAGGATGCCGAGACGGCCGTGTGTGGGTTGTGTCTGTATGCGTGTCCTTATGGCAGACGCTAAGAGCCAAGATACGCTACGCGGTCCAAACGGTGTCTGAAACGGACAGGATAGAAGCTGCGTGCCGGTCGCCGACTCAACCCGGCGTTGCCTCTTATTGCCTGGCCATACCCATGGAACCGATGTCTTTCCTGCCAGGAGCTTGCCGTCGGCTCTCATCCACACTCATCGCGGAGGAATCTTCGTCGTATCCTCTAGTGGCGAAGCCTTAGCCGACGTGCTGTTCACCAACCTGGTGGATGATTTCGCTCTGCTCAACAGCCTTAAAGTCGGGTCAGGCTGTTACATGGAGCCCGCCCGACGGGAAGGCATTGCGCACCACAGGGTGCTGAACCAGGGCATGCATGTGTGAGTCATAAGCCGTTCGCGGTCACTTGAGGAGGAACAAACCAATGACGCTATCTCGCATTACCGTCATCACTCTTGGAGTTGGAGATCTAGAAAAATCCACCGGCTTCTACCAGACTATCTTCGGTATTGGGCCCTGCTCCAACTATGAGGGCATCTCCTTTTTTGAGCTGCCTGGCACCTGGCTCACGCTTTACCCACTCGACAAGCTTGCCGAGGACATCTCCCCGGAGGTGTCGGGCTCGCGCAGTGGCTTCAGCGGTATCACACTGGCACACAACGCCCGCAGTAAGGACGAGGTTCTATCCATTTTTGAACAAGTCAAAGCCGCCGGAGCCACCATCGTTAAACCTCCGCAGGACACTTTCTGGGGTGGTTTCAGCGGATACTTCGCAGACCTCGATGGCTATTATTGGGAGGTGGTTTGGGGCCCGATGTTCGACCATGCGGCCGACGGTTCTATTCGCCTCAGGACCTGAAACACACCATCGCTTAAGTACAGCCTCACAGAAAGGGTATCCGAAATACTGCCCATCCTGCTCGTCATTCCCGCGAAGGCGGGAATCCAGATGGATCGGGAAGTTTCTGGACCTCCGCCTTCGCGGGGGTGACGGAACGAATTGTTGGTCACTTTATTCTGTGGACGTGTACTAAGACGTGAAACCGGACGGCGTTGGGGCACCAGAACGCTACGATACTGAGACATCGGAGAAAGATCAGAGAACGCTATCAAAGCCGCAGACGACCAAAGTCCAAAAACCGCAGTGCCGGGTGGAGTTTCCGTCGCTTACCCACGCTGTTTCAACCGGTGGTTGGCTGATCGTGCCGCGGGGTGGGAACTCAAATCGATTAAGATTATGCTTCAATCAGCCGACGCTATGACAAACACGATTACATCTCGACCGATGGAGAAGATTTGGAATGACGTTACGCATCAAGACCTCGCTGCTACTCGCTCTGATCATCACGCTTACCCTCTCCGTAATGGGGTTTCTCTACCTGCGCTTCCTGGAAAGTGCCTTGAAGAATTCCATCTGTGCCGGCTTGGAAAGCGTCTCTTATGCGGCCGCCGAAGCGGTGTCGAGCTTCCTCAAGAGCACCTACCGGGAAGCCCAGGCCGTGGCGCTGGGTCTCCCCGTGGACGCTCTGGAAAGGCAAGACACCGGAGTCATTGAGGGCAGACTCAAATCGATGGGGCAGGTTTTCCCTCAATTCGAGAACGGGATGTTCATCCTGGATGCCTCGGCCAATCTATGGGTAGATTTCCCCGCTTTTCCTCAAACTCGAGGTCAGAATCTGGCCCACCGCGAATACTTCCAGCGTACCATGGAACAAGAACAGGGCGTGATCAGTGTTCCCTATCGATCGTTACGAACGGGGGAACCGGTGGTGACCTTTGCGGCTCTGCTCCGTGGGTCCCGCGAGCAGATCCTGGGGGTTTTGGGCTGCTCGATCAAGTTGCTCTCGCCCAATGCTCTCGGCGGTATTCGCCACACCAGGATCGGTCAAACCGGTTATGTGTATGTCTTTAACCGCTCCCGACTGATGATTCTTCACCCCCAAGACGAACGGACCCTGCAGTATGATATACCGCCGGGCGCCAACAAACTGCTGGATGCGGCCATCGACGGCTTTGAAGGCGTCGGAGAAACGGTCAACTCACGGGGCGTGCCGATGTTGACTTCGTTTCGGCAGATCCCCGGCACCGACTGGATTCTGGGGGCTCAACAGGAACAAGCCGAAGCCTATGCACCCCTGCAGGAAGCCAGGAACCGCATCATTTACGGCATTATCGCAGCGATCACCATCTCGGCACTCTTCGGGTTCCTCAGTATCCAGATGATCACTGCCCCGCTCCGGCAACTTCGCAACGCCGCCCTGCGTTATGGTCATCTGGTCGATCAGAGCAAGACGTCCGCCCAGCAGATGAAAGATGAGTTGCGCAGTGGACTCAAGTCCATCCACAGTGGGGATGAGATCGGCGATTTGACGATCGCTTTCGTGGACATGGTGGACAAGCTGGATAATACTCTCCATTCGCTCAGCGCTTCTGCCCGCGACTGGAGACGTACTTTCGATTCGGTTCCGGATGCCATCTACATCCTCGATCGGGACAACCATATTGTGCGCATCAACCGGGCAGCAGCCAGTCTGCTTAAGGTCACACCCCAGGAAGCCATTGGCCAGCAGTGCTTCCGCCTGATGCACCACACCGAGAGCCCGCCTGACTACTGCCCGCACGTCAAGACCATGGCAACCGGCAGCGCGGCTCACTATGAGCTGAGAGATCCGCTATCCGACCGCATCTATGACATCCTAACCACACCGCTCAAGGATGACCTGGACCAAATCATAGGCACGGTCCATCTGACCAGAGACATCACTGAGAAAGAGGAATTGTCGAAGCAGTTGCGGCAGGCGCAGAAACTGGAAGCCATCGGCACGCTCGCTGGGGGCATCGCCCATGATTTCAACAACATCCTCGGCGCCGTCATGGGTTACACCGAGCTCACCCTGCGGGGGCTCTCTGCAGACAGTCGCGAGCACCGTTATCTGGTGGAAGCCTTCAACGCCGCCACCCGGGCCAAGGAACTGGTCAAACAGATCCTCACCTTCACCCGCCAGCGAGAACAGGAACGCAAACCCATGGAGATGGGCCTGGTAGTCAAGGAAGCCCTCAAACTGCTTCGAGCCTCCCTGCCCACAACCATCGACATTCGCCACAGCATCAACAGCACCGGGGTGATCCTTTCCGACCCCACGCAGATCCATCAGATTGTCATGAACCTCTGCACCAATGCACTTCATGCCATGCGCGACAAGGGCGGCGTTTTGGAAGTGACCTTGACAGAACATACGGTGGACAGCGCCAAGGCGGTGCAGTTGGGCCTGGAGCCGGGACCATATCTGGAACTGACGGTACGTGACACCGGTCACGGCATGGCCGCTGCCGTTGTGGAACGGATCTTTGACCCTTACTTCACCACCAAGGGCAGCGGCGAAGGCACTGGCCTCGGGCTGGCCGTGGTTCACGGGATCGTCAAGAACAGTGCTGGAGCCATCCAGGTATTCAGCGAATCGGGCAAGGGCAGCCGTTTCCATATCTACCTTCCACGCGTGGACCTGCCTGGAGACAAACCGGAGAAATCCCCCGGAGGTGAACTGCCTCGCGGTGCCGAACGGGTTTTGTTCGTGGACGACGAGCAGGCTCTGGCAACCATTGCCGGCACGATGCTGGGGCAGTTGGGCTATGATGTGACGGTAATGACCAACAGTGTGGCGGCCCTGGATCGTTTTCAGAGTCAGCCGGGCCATTTCGACCTGATGATCACTGACCAAACCATGCCCGGTATGACGGGTGCTGAGTTGGCCCGCGAGGCGCTCAACATCAGGTCAAACCTGCCCATTATCCTGTACTCCGGATTCAGTGAGGCGCTCTCCTTGGAGAAGGTCAAGGCCATGGGGGTGCGGGAATTCCTCATGAAACCCCTGGCCATGGAGGAGCTGGCCCGGGTGATTCGCCGGGTGCTGGATGATTCCCACCCAGGTGCCGATCGACAGAGACCATCGCCTTGACCCGTCGGTTCTCCTGCATGCCGGGCCCTCATGATTGGCATCCCGGGACCCACCCCCTTGACAATTCCTTCCTATCTCCCGCGACCTCCCGCTCTCCGCGTCGGCACCTCTTTGTGTCCGCCCCTCTCCACCTCTCCTTGTCACCGCCTCCTCCAGCCGTTGAAAAGAGTTGACAAAGAAACCAGCTTTTGTAATTGTCTCCAACAGTTATGGTACTAGTGGGCAGTCGGCAGACAGGAATTTAGCCGCTGGAAAGCGCTGGCGGAATCATTGTCAAACCTGCCGACAGCAGGACTGACAACAAGCCGCGACAAGGTCAAGACGGCCCGACAGATGCCGTTGCGCAAGCTCAACCCGACAGCGATTGATGCGATAAGCAAAGGAGGAATCCAGCATGCGTTCGATTCTCATTTTTGACACGACCCTGCGAGATGGAGAGAAGTCACCGGGCACCATTCTGACCATTACCGAAAAAATTCGACTCGCCAACCAACTGGGACAATTGCACGTCGATGTTCTGGAGGCTGGATTCCCGGCCGCCTCAGAGGAGCAGTATGAGAGCGTGGGACGTATTGCCAGGGAGGTGCAGGGGCCGGTGATTGCCGCAATGGCTCGGGCCACCAATCCCAAGGACTTTGAGATCGCCTGGGAAGTCCTCAAGGATTCCTCCCGGCCACGGTTCCACACCTTTGTTCCGGCATCACGTCAGTATCGAGAGCATTTCTTGAAGAAGAACGCGGAACAGACTCGCGAATTGGCCGTAGCTGCCATCCGGACGGCCAGGCAATTCACTGCCGATGTTGAATTTTCGTTGGTGGACAGTTTCCGCGCCAACCCCAAGGAGGTGGTGGAACTGGTTCGAGCGGGGATCGATGCCGGGGCAACCACCATCAATCTGGCGGATACGGTGGGTTATGCCACGCCTCTGGACGTCACCCAGCTCTTTCAAAAGCTGCGTCAGGAAGTGGATACCTTCGATCGAGTGGTGTTCAGCATCCACTGTCACAATGACCTGGGTTTGGCGGTGGCCAACTCGCTGGCCGCCATTTTGGAAGGGGCCGGGCAAGTACATTGTACCATCAATGGCATCGGTGAACGTACCGGCAACACCGCGCTGGAAGAACTGGTCATGGTGCTGACCACTCACAGTGCCCGCCTGGGAGTACAAACCGGCATCCATCTGGAGCAGATCTACCCCACCAGCCGCCTGGTAAGGAGAATCTCGGGAATCGGCATGGCCCCGCAGAAACCCGTCGTCGGCGACAATGCTTTTGTGTACGAGACCCTGGTGCCTCAGTTGTCTGACAGCACCGAGGCGCCACCCTACGAAATCATGAACCCGGAGCAATTGGGTATCTACACCACCGGCTACCGCCTCACCCCAGGCGCAACCTGGGAGCAATTCCAACAAAGAATCAAGGAGTTGGGCTACGACCTGAACCCGGTGGACGTCGGCGAATGCTTCCGAGCCTTTCAGGAACTGGCAGCCAAGAAGGAAATCGTCTTTGACGCCGACCTGGAGTTGCTGGTCAATGAACGCGCCTTCAAAGACCAGGCGCGCTACAAACTACTATACCTCAACGTCACCGCCGGAAGCATTTCGGTCCCCAACGCCACGGTGCAATTGGAAGTGGATGGTCAGGTGATACAGGATGCCGGATTTGGCCACGGTCCGGTGGATGCCGCTTTCAAGACCATCTACAAAATGGCGAAGCGCGCACCCAAACTGATTCGCTATGAAGTCAATGCGGTCACGTCCGGCACGGACGCTCTGGGGGAAGTGGTAGTGCGGCTTGAAGAAGGTGCCCAGCAGGCCAACGGCCGGGGCGTGGACACCGACATTGTCCTGGCCAGCGCCAAGGCCCTCATAAACGGTCTCAACAAGTTGGAGTACGGCAGCAAACAGGATGCCGTGTATGAATTCACCGACGATGAGAGCTTCCTGCCGCGGCTCTGAGAACCGGTCCAAATAAACCGTTGCACAGGGGTAATCCTGAAAGACAGGATCACCCCTGCGACCAGCTCACGACTCGTACTGTAGGGGCGGGCTTCATGCCCGCCTGCTGATGGCGGCAAAACGGAGCTTTTTGCTGACGGACGATCCCTGAGGATCAGTTCACTTCCAGAAAATAGCATTTCAGGTAGCGAGTCTCGGGCATAGCGAGCAGGACCGGATGGTCCAGGGCCTGACCGCGGGCTTCGATAATCCGCAATTGGCGACCACTGGCTTGAGCAGCCCTGAGCAGCACAGCCTGGAAAAGATCCTCGCTGACATGGTAGGAGCACGAGCACGACACCAGCACCCCACCCGCTGACAGGGCCAGGAGGGCGCGTCGATTGAGGTCGATATAGCCCTTCTGGGCCTCGACCAGGGCTTTTTTGGTCTTGGCAAAGGCCGGTGGGTCTACAATGACCACATCAAAGGATCCCCGTTCCACGTCCTTTAGAAACGGCAATACGTCTGCCTGGTGGAACCGGCAGCGGTCATTTAGCCGGTTCCGTTGCGCGTTCTGCCGGGCGCGCTCGACGGCAGCGGTGGAACGGTCCACCCCCACCACTTCGCTGGCACCTGCTTGAGCGGCAGTCAGCGCCCAGGCGCCATCGTAGCAGAACAGGTCCAACACTCGCCGCCCGGCGACCCACGGTGCCAGGGCCTGGCGATTGTCACGCTGGTCCAGGTACAATCCGGTCTTCTGGCCACCCAGCGGATCCACCAGGAACTCGATTCCGTTGATCTCCCCCCACAGCTCGGCAGGAACCTCCCCGTAGGCTACCCCGGTATCAAGGTCAAGTCCTTCCAGGGTCCGCACCTGGGTGTCGTGGCGATAAACCAGCCCCTGTGGTTTGAACTCTTCCAGCATGATTTCCTGCAACAGGGGTTCCAGGCGTGCCATCCCCATGGTGTTGATCTGGTAGACCAGGACCTCACCATAGCGATCCACCACCAGCCCCGGCAGACCGTCAGCTTCCCCATAGACCAGCCGATGGCATTGCGACCCTGGATAAATCCGTTGGCGATACTCGGCGGCCTTGCGGAACAGGGCCAGGAAAAAAGACCGGTCGGGCTCCTTGCCGGGAGGACAAACCAACCGCACGGCAATGAGGGAATGCGGGTTCACATAGCCACTGCCCAAGGGCACACCCTTGCTGGCAAAGACCTGGACCCAGCTTCCGGGTTCGCACTCGTTAAGACCATCGACAATTTCGTTGCTGAACACCCAGCGATGGCCTTGCAGCAAACGTTTTTCGGCACCAGGCCGAAGATCAAGACGATTCATAACACCCACCTAACAAAAAAAGCGTCCTGTGCCAGGACGCTTACTGAAATGGCTTAATGGCTTGAGGAGTGTTTCACGCATCCTTTTCCTTGATGGATTGCAGGAGCAGCTGGTAGTCATCGTAGAGCTCAGCAGAGCTTTCGATCCGTTCATAGACATCATCCAGATCCATACTGATGACTGCGTCTTTGTCGGGCGACACTTCCTTCAGTTCAATCCAGATCCAATCCAGGAGCATTTCCTCTTCGTAGCTATACCCATCCTCGTTCTTGTCCAGGGTACCTCTGGCAAGATTTCTTCCCACATTTTTCAACGCGGACCGTAGGAACTCCTGCATTTCCATAACAATTGGCCTCCATCGAATAAAAAACCCTCCTCCGCGGTTCCCCTGTATGGCGGCAAGGAAATGAGAAGAGGGATTACCTAAGAGTCAAGTCATCACAGCAGTTTAATGGTGTCAGGTTGCTCTCTCGTATATCTCATTCTTTGAAGGAATTCAATTGGTTTCTCGGATCATTGAACCTGGTTGCACAAAGACGCCACGGTCGTCGTATGCTTTCGGCGGTAAGCACTTTGCGATTAGCCGCAAAAGGAAATTCAATGGCCCAGGCAGCAGACCATGTCACCACACCTTGGTGGCTTCGCGCACTAATGCCTATCCTGGCCAAACGCAAATAGCCATTAACTCAACCTTTACAAGTTCTCTGGCACATGATCACCGGTTCTCTTTGCAGCTTGCATTGAGTTCGGCGGGTTTCTTATGATACTGAGGTCAGACCACAATCAACCCTAACACTACTGAGGAGCATGCTCATGACCGAAAATCAGTACATCATCGACGCCATGACCATAAGGGACACCTGGCGACTGTTTAAGATCCTTGCCGAACTGGTGGATGGCTTCGAGAGGCTTGCCGATATCTACCCGTGTGTCTCAATATTCGGCTCTGCCCGGGTTCTCCCCGGCGATGAGACCTACGAGAAGACCGTAGACATTGCCCTGAAACTGGCGAGAAACGGTTTCAACATCATCACGGGTGGCGGTCCGGGGATCATGGAGGCGGGCAACAAGGGTGCCATGCAGGGCGGAGCCAAATCCATCGGCCTGAATATCCAACTGCCCATGGAGCAGGAAGCCAACCATTTTGCCAACGTCAGCCTCCATTTTCAGTACTTTTTCGTCAGGAAGGTGATGTTCGTGAAGTATGCTCAGGCCTATATCGGCATGCCCGGAGGATTTGGCACCATGGACGAGATCTTCGAGGCGCTGACGCTGATCCAGACCAAACGCATCAAACCTTTCCCGGTTGTACTGGTGGGTTCAGACTACTGGAACGGCCTGTGGAACTGGGTCAAGGATACCCTTTTGACAAACAAGCTCATTTCCCCTGAAGACCTGGATCTGGTCACCATCCTTGATGACCCGGACGAAGTCGTCCGGGTCATCAAGCGGACCGTCATCGTCTAACAATTGCAGGTACCAGGCGATTGATCTGAAGGGGACGATTCCCGAGGGACGAATTCAAAACTAGCTTCCTGCGGCAAAATGCCGACGGATCCCTCAAGCTGGATGGAAACCTGGTAGGTCTCCTCGAGATGGATCAGATCCTGGCGCTTCTGGTTGAGGAGGTAGTTGGCCACATCCAGGGGCAGAGTCCCCTTCACCACCGCGATGTCTTTCTTGGCCAGCACCAGCCAGATCTTGCGCAAATGGTAGATAGCGCTGGCTTCCGTGGAACGGACCATGCCCGTACCCTGACAATGCGGGCAGTCCGCATAGGACCCCAGACGGACATTGAGTCCCAGGTGCTGCCGGGACAGTTCCAGGAGACCGAAACGCGAGATCCGCCCCACCGTGGTTTTGGCCTTGTCCTTCTTGAGTTCCTCCCGCAGGTGCTTCTCCACCTCGCGGATGTGGCGACCTTCACGCATGTCGATGAAGTCGATCACCACCAATCCACCCAAATCGCGCAGACGCAACTGCCTCGGAATCTCGGCGGCGGCTTCCATATTGACCTTGAAGACGGTTTCCTCCAAAGCCTGCTCGCGCGTTGCCCGCCCTGAATTCACATCAATAGCCACCAGGGCTTCGGTCGCATCGATCACCAGAGACCCCCCGGATTTGAGCTGAACCCGCTTGTGAAACAGCTGTTCGATCTGGTTCTCCAGGTTGTACTTGTGGAAAATGGGTCCTTTATCCTTGTGCAGCTTGACGATGTGTTTGTGGCCCGGGTTGATGATCTGCAGGAATTCCTTGACCCGGTGGTGCACTTCCTTGTCATCCACCAGTATGGTTTTGATACTGGGATTGAAATAATCCCGAATAACGCGAATGGCCAGATCACGCTCCTTGTAGATGAGGGCAGGCGCCGCGGTTTCCAGCACGCGTTTGCGGATTTCCTCCCAGAGGCGCAGGAGATAATCGAGATCTTTGTTGATCTCTCGTTTGGTCAGGTCCTCGGCGGCAGTGCGCACGATGACACCGAAACCTTCCGGCACCTTCAGTTCCTGGATCATCTCCTTGAGTCTTTCCCGCTGGGTCCCATCCTCAATTTTACGGGAGACACCAACCTGCGGCTGACCCGGCATCAGCACGACACAACGGCCGGCAAGCGACACATAAGTTGTGAGGGCCGCGCCCTTGTTGCCAACCTCTTCCTTTTCCACCTGAACCAGCACTTCCTGCCCCGGTTTCACCAGTTTCTGGATGCGCTGTTTCTCCCCACCTTTGGTATCCACGTCTTCATGAAAATACTCGGGATGGATCTCGGAGAGGGACAGGAAGCCTTGCTTTTCCACACCATAGTTGACAAATGCGGCCTGAAGGCTGGGTTGCACCTTGGTGATGATGCCTTTGTAGATGTTTCCCACCACCTTGCCGCGGGTTGCGGTTTCCAGAAAGAAACCTTCCAGTAGCTGGTTTTCCACCATAGCAACCCGGAATTCCTCCGGATGAAGCGCATTGATGAGCATGGTTTGATTCATAGGGATGAAACCTTACCGTTGTTTCCTTGATATTGATGTTGTTGGGCCTGATACATGAAGGTTCGCAAAACGGCTTCATGATTGGGCTGGCTAGTACCATCGAAGGAGGCATCGAGGTAGGGGATCCTCATCTGGTGCAGGAGCGGCTTGAGAATTGCCGAACAGATGGTGCTGGGCATGCAAGTGAATGGATAGACATTGACCACTCCATCGAAGCCATCATGTGCATATTCCAGCGCCCCACCAATGCTGAGTGCCGCCTCCGTGCCGATGTCAAAGTGAAACAAATGATTGTTGTCCAGCCACTTCTCGATGGTTGCGATTTGATGGTCGGGTTGGATGTTGAGATGGCGCCAGGCCCGCCGATAGGCCTGCTGCTGGCGCCAAATCTGATACAGCTTCTCGATTTCCTGCTCCAGCCACTGCCGACATATCCCCGGCAAAGACCTAAATTCCCGTCTTTGCCAGGCCTGATGGAGGTCCCGCCGCAGTCGCCGAGCGGTTTCGTAGGAGATGTAGTTGACCCATTCCCCCAAAGTCGCATTGACCACTTCACCGCCCAGCCGTTCGATTTCTCGAATGATCTGCTGGTTGGCTTGGGGATGGCAGCGCAGGTAGATCTCGCCAACAATCCCAATCCGCGGCCGACGCGGCTGTCCTGCGTCGATGAAGGTGCGTGCCGTGGCGGTGATATCTTCCAACAGGGCGAAGAGATGGTGAAAGTGTCGTTTGGCGCCAACCGTTTCGATGAGGGACACCATGGCTGTGAGTGACCGTTCCATAAAGGCATCGGTCATCCCGGGCCGCAATTCGTAAGGCCGCACCCGCCACACCACCCGTTCCAAGACATCGGCAAGGATGCAAGCCATGTAGGCGAGCCGCCGAAAGTAGCGCGCCTCCCTAGCTGGCAGCAAACCCGCCACCGAATAAGAATCCTGGGTCGAAAGGTAGGCAATGGGGATGTCCTGGAATTCTTCGAACCGATCCAACACAAACCGCTGCATCTTGTTGTACATGCCAAACCGGCAGGGACCGTCCGCTTCGGGCAGGAAGTAGACATACCGATCGGCGGAAAAGGCTCCCCCCAGCCGCTGCTTTTCCTGGTGGAGGTGTTCCAAAATATCCCCCAGCGTGATCTGACAGGGGAAGCATTCTTTGCCCGAGGTGAATTCCTTGCCCCAAGCCAAGCCCGTGTAGGTCTCCATGACCTGCGCGGACACGCCAAAAGCTCGGAAACTGGCAGCCAACAGACGCGACGCAAATGGGTTCATTTCGGGGATCAGCAAGATTCTGCCCGACACATCGAAACGGCCGACCTTCTGTTGGAGAACTTCAAACGAACCAAAGGTCTCGGCAACAGTCATTACCATCCTCTTTTCAGCCAGTGAAGGGGTTGATCTAGAACCCTTCACCAAGGCAGTTAGGTCATTTCATCACAACTTCTCAATAAGGTCCAGGTAGACCAACCATTATCGCACTAACCTGCATTCCCACTGACCTGGTCCATGTTCACGATTGGAACGGAACCGCTTCTGAGCTGAATGGTTTTCACCACATTGCGGTAAGCCTCGATCCGGGTGAGCAAGCCAGCAACGGCACTGTGTTCATCCAATTCCAGGATGAGTGACGGCTTTTCCTGCAAGATATGCTGGTAGAAGTGCTCGAGGAAGGAATCCGCGCCGCAACTGAAGTTAGTCAGGTGCACACCGAACCAGCCTGGGGTTCGCGCGATTTGCTTGGCCGCTCGCAGCACCCGCGCTCCCAGGCCCCAGTACATCCGCGGGAAATCGCTCAGGTCTTCGTCATCCAGCCTCAGGAAATCCATGGGCAGGGCGTGAATCCCCAAGCGCGCCAACTGCCGGCCCAACTGCAGATTGAGCCGTTCATCATAAAGATTGTAGGGACGGCCAGTGACAATCCACACCGGCTCATCGCGTTGGATTCCCTGGAGAATCGCCTGGCCACGCAACAGCATCCGCTCCCGGAACGCATCCTGCTTGTCCCAAGCCAATTCCAGGATCTCGGCCAGCTTCCGGCGGCTGGGACGAAACTTCAGGGGGAGGCTGTCTCTTACCTCATCCAGAAGCGCCTGGGGACCGTCCTTCAGGTGCAGGGTCGGGCGAATGAGCCGTGACGCCGGGATCTCCAGGGCAGCCCTCGCCATATACTGTGAACTTTCCACCAGTGGGCAGTACAAACCTCGGTCTTCCGACTGCGGCGTGGGCACGTTGATCACATTGGGTAGAAAGAGAAAATCAGCATAATCCAGAAGGTAACGCACGTGGCCATGAAAGACTTTCACCGGGAAACAGGTTTCAGCCGTCATGCTCTCCACACCACTCAAAACCAAGCGATTGTTGGTGGCGGGACTAAGAAGCACCCGAAAACCCAACTCCGCCAACAAATGGACCCACATGACCCCCCAATCGTAAGAATGGAGCGCCAGCGGAACTCCGACGGTGGGGGCCGAAATGGGTCGGCTACTCACTTCACTGGGGTCACCGAGACGCTCGGCCCGCCCTTCCAGCGCTTCATAGAAGAGTACCTGTCGTTCCTGAAAAGGATTAGGCAAACGCGCGCTACTGGCCAGGTTGACTTCGTAACGACCGCAGTCTCCACCCCAAACGCTCTTGCGCCCGCCAAAGTTGTAGACCTTGAGCTTGCATTCGTTGTGGCATTTACGGTCCGCCCGACAGATGGATTCGGTGTGATCCACCTCCATCTGTGCCAGTTTCTGGAGGTCGCGACTCTGCGGTCGAACTTCGCCGCGCTCCCAGGCTTCCCGCACTGCCAACGCCGCCCCGTAAGCCCCCATGACTTCACGGTGCCGAGGCACCACCAACGGGCGCTTTAACACCCGTTCAAAGGCAGCCACAATGCCCTGATTGAGCGACGGCCCACCCAGAAACATGATTCGTTGGCCGATATGACGTTTACCGACCACACGATTTACATAATTGTAGACAATGGCATAACACAACCCGGCAATAAGATCCCCGCGCGCGGCACCTTTTTGGGCGTAGCTCGCCAAATCGGATTCCATAAAGACCGTACACCGTTCCGCCAGAGACACCGGCTCCTCAGACGCCAACGCTGCTTCCTGAAACTCCCCAACGATATTGATCCTCATTTTGTTGGCCAGTTCGTGCAGGAAGCTGCCGGTGCCGGCGGCACAAACCTTGTTCATGTCGAAATCCAGAGGATGGGTACGGTCGATGCGGATGTATTTGGAATCCTGACCACCAATTTCGAAAACAGTATCCACCAGCGGATCCACTGTCACCGCCCCGCGGGCATGGGCAGTGATCTCGTCGATAATGAGATCGGCGCTGAGGAAATCTCCCACGACATTGCGGCCTGATCCGGTGGTGGCAATGGCCAGCACCCGCACCCGGTCGCCAACCTCCTGAGCGAGTGTCTCAAGAAGCTTCTGGGTCACCTCGATGGGTCTTCCTTGGGTCTGGACATAGCATTTGTGCAGAATTGTCCCAGTATCGTCCATCAACGCATACTTGGTGGTAGTGGAACCGATGTCGATCCCCAAAAACACATCCAGCACTCTGCCGGAGCTAACCGGCCATGGCGGCAACTGGTTCTCGGTATCAAAATGGGTGAGCTGCAGTTGGAGGCGCTCCGCTCGGGGAAATTCCAGGTGCGAGCGCGGTGGCCCCTGTTCCAGCCGAGTCCAATCCAGTTGGCAAGTTCTCCCGGTTTGTTGGGACTGGAGTGCCACCCCGAGAGCACCTATGGAGGTGTGATGAGCCAGAACTTGAAGCTCCGGGTAGTAATGCCGAAAGGCCTGGACCTGTAATGGGTTGGAAGCCATCCCCCCAATGAATACAATGGGGGCCGTCAATTCCCGGTTGGCCACTATGGTGCTGACGTAGTTGGCCGCATTGCCCAAGTGAAGCCCGGCGATGATATTGGGCAGCGGTTCCCCTTTGTTCTGCAAATGGATCATGTCCGATTTGGTGAAGACCGTGCATCGGCAGGCAACCGGTGCAGGATTGGTGCTTTTTAGCCCCAAAGCGATGAAATCCTCCAGGGTTCGCTGAACCCTTTCCTGATCCACCTGATAGTCCGCCCCATAGATGGATGAGGCCAACCGCTCAGCCTGCTGATCAATGAATGAACCGGTCCCGGAAGCGCACGGTCCGTTCATGTTGAAGGCGTCCAGACGCCAACCGCCATTGTGATGGGACAGCTGGAACACAGCCGCGTCCTGCCCTCCCATACTGATGATGGTCCGCACGTCGGGCATCAAGTGCGTTGCCCCCAACACCTGCGCAATGGTCTCCACCTCATGGGGAACCCCCAACACTTCGCCCAAAAGCTGCCCGTGCACACCGGTAAAGGCCACAGAACGGATCTGCTCGGGGCCGAACCTTGCCCGCAGTTCCTTCAACAGATCGCAGGTTTCCGGGTACACCTGACCAAAATGGCGCAGGTACGGTGATTCATACACGACATGGCCAAGTTCATCGATAACCACGCAATTGATGCTAACAGAACCTACATCAATTCCGACGTCATAAGCCATGGAACTATCCTCTTCAAAGTTGAAATTCGGTTTGATTGCATACAATCACTCACACCTTTGATACGGCCGTGAAAGGTTCCCTTCGGGCTTCTCAAAAAACCAACACGGCCGGCACGGGAATTCCTATACCGTTCGACAATGGACGCCTTCCTGTATCATATCTGCAGATGAGATAGAAGTGTCTTGAAGGGCGGGGTGACAGTAGTCAACACGGCTGGTGATCAGTCAGCTGGAAAAAACGGCAACCCGCAAAGACAGTTATCCTCACAATGCCTTCCCGTTCCAATTGGAGAAGTTCATTTTCCAAGGCTTCCCGGGAAACCGCCAGGGATTCGACCATTTCTTCCGCAGTGCAGGGACGACGGCGGAGCAGATCGCAGACCCGGCTGGTAAGATCCGACCCCTGTCTTTGTTCCGCGTGACCAGCAAATTTCCCGATGATCTCGGTCCTTCCCTGCGAAAACTGCTGAGCTGCCATCCGCATTTGCAGGGGGCTGAGTCCACGGATGCCGGGACAAGCCGGCGGACGCACCACGGTGTTAAGTTCGATTCGATTCGGATTGAGGCTTTCGGCTACCCGCGCGAGTGCTCGGAGATGCTGGTCATGATCATTGAAGCCTGCAACCAGCATGATTTCCAGATGAAACTGACCCCGGTAATCACGCCGAAAAGCTCGGAGTCCTTCAATCACCGTCGCAACCTCGATGTACGGATGGGGCCGATTGAGCCTGCGAAAAACCTCATCGTCGACGGCATCCAGAGACGGCACCACGCGGTCGGCAAACCGCAATTCCTGCCGGACCTCTGGGTCACCCAGCAGCGACCCGTTGGTCAGCACTACCAGCGGAAGCTGCGGGAAACGCCGTTTGATGGCTTCCAACAAGCACCCCAAGCCCAGATACAAAGTTGGTTCACCAGCGCTGGAAAAAGTCAGGACATCGGCCCCCTCAGGATGTTGCCCGAAGTAGTCGTCCAGCTCGCACAACACTTGGTCGGGGGCTACGAAGAGCTGCCGCTGCAGGGTCAGGTGCGTGGTTGGGCCGGATTCACAATAAAGGCAATCGTAGGAGCAGGTTTTGGCAGCGACCACATCGATACCCAGGGATCGCCCCAGGCGACGGGAGGGTACCGGGCCAAAGATGGTTCGCATCGGCGCGGTCTTATTGGATGACGGGGTTGGAATTGTTGCCACAGCCTTTCTGCATCATCACATGGTTCTTTTTTTGGAGATAGACCTCGCATTCGGCGCAAACCTGGCCCTTTTCCGTGCAGCTTCGGGGCACCAGGTCCCAGCAAGGCACCGGGAAATTGAGGATGGCGGGGCAACTGCGGCGATGTTCCTCTCCGCAATTGCGAATCTCCCAACATGGCGCTATGGTAAGAAGCTTCTTGATGCCGGCGATGTTGAGGCCGTCATCGGCCAGCAAGCGACGCAGGCATTTGAGCCACTGCAGGTCGTTGTTGGAATAGAAACGCTTGCCACCGCGCCGAGCGGGTTTGATCAGACCTTCCTGTTCGTAGATGCGCAGCGTGCGCGGGTGAATATCCAAGAGTTCGGCCACAATCCCAATGGGGTAGAGCCCCCTGGCGTTGGAGTTGTTATCGACCATCAAGTTCCTCCTATACAAAATGCCGGCTGTACAATACCGGTACAAAGTGAGTTAGCGTGAGTGAGCTTATAAAAGCTGCATACAGAATTGTCAAACCATTTCCGGAAGGCGCCTGTCTGCTTTAAGATGTCTTTTTCCTTGCCTTTTTTGGGAACGATACAGTACCTTTATAGTGAATTGTGAAGGCAATTCACGGACACTCGCCAGCGACCATACCTCGCGCTGAATACACGATGTATCCTTGATTTGTCATGACGGATGGTCCTCTAGAGAAGCGGTCATTTACCCATTGCAGGAGTCCCAGAAAGATGCGTAGCGACGCTATGAAGAAAGGCATGGAAAAGGCACCGCACCGTTCGCTCTTCAAGGCCATGGGGTACACTCAGGAAGAGATCGCATCGCCCTCTCATCGGCGTAGCCAATTCCGCCAATGAGATCATTCCCGGTCACATCCATCTGGACAAGATCGCCGAAGCGGTGAAGGCCGGGATTCGGCTTGCCGGAGGCACCCCGATGGAATTTTGCACCATCGGCGTGTGCGACGGCATCGCCATGAACCACGCAGGGATGCGCTATTCCCTGGCCAGCCGGGAAGTGATCGCGGATTCCGTGGAGATCATGGCCATGGCCCATCCCTTCGACGGTCTGGTGTTGATCCCCAACTGCGACAAAATCATTCCCGGCATGCTGATGGCGGCCCTGCGGCTCAACATCCCGGCCATCGTGATCAGTGGCGGGCCGATGCTGGCGGGACGCGTCGGCAAGCAGCCGGTCGATCTCGTTTCGGTTTTCGAGGCGGTGGGTGCCATTCAGGCGGGTCGCATGACGGAAGATGAACTGGCTGGAACTGGAAGATCAGGCCTGCCCGGGCTGTGGGTCGTGCGCCGGCATGTTCACCGCCAACTCCATGAATTGCCTCACCGAGGCGCTGGGCCTGGGGCTGCCCGGCAACGGCACCATTCCCGCGGTGAGCGCCAGCCGCATTCGTCTGGCCAAAGTTGCCGGGATGCAAATCATGGAACTGGTGCGCAACAGCATCCTGCCGCGAGACATTGCTACCCGCGAGGCCTTCGAAAATGCCATGGCCGTCGACATGGCCCTGGGCTGCTCCACCAACACCGTCCTTCATGTTCCGGCCATTGCCCATGAAGCCGGAATCGATCTGAATCTGGCGCTGTTCAACACAGATCAGCGCCCGCACACCGCATCTGTGCAGCCTGCGCCCGGGCGGTGCCCATTTCCTGGAAGATCTGGACCAGGCCGGCGGCGTCCCGGCGGTCATGAAGGAGCTAGCTTCCCGCGATCTTCTTCACCTGCAGGTGATGACGGTCACCGGTAGACCCTGGGGGAAAACCTGGCCAAGGCTTCGGTGCTGGACGATACCGTCATTCGCCCCCTGGACAACCCCTACCATGCCGAAGGCGGCATCGCCATTCTCTATGGCAACCTGGCCCCCGAAGGGGCGGTGGTGAAGCAGTCGGCGGTAGCCCCGGAAATGCTCCAGCGCACGTGTCGGGCGCGGGTTTTCGAAAGCGAAAACGATGCGGCCGACAGCCATTCTCGCAGCGCCGGATCCAACCCGGCGACGTGGTGGTGGTACGCTACGAAGGCCCCAAGGGCGGACCCGGCATGCAGGAAATGCTCACCCCGACGGCCGCCATCGTCGGCATGGGACTGGGCAAGGACGTGGCCCTCATCACCGACGGACGTTTCAGCGGCGGCACCCAAGGAGCCGCCATCGGCCACATCTCGCCGGAAGCCGCAGTGGGCGGCCCCATCGCCCTGGTGGAGGAAGGGGATCAGATCCGTATCGACATCCCCAACAAAAGGATTGAACTCCTGGTCGATGACACCACTTTGGCCAAGCGACGGGAGCAGTGGCGCCCACCGCAACCGCGGATTACGACAGGCTATCTGGCTCGTTATGCCCGGCTCGTATCTTCCGGGGCGCAAGGAGCCATCGTACGCTAAGCCTGGAGAGCCGACAGGGTTGAGGCAGGTTGGCACGCCCGGTTTGTCGTTGGATCAACGAGGAATGAACAGCCGTGGGATACGTATTCAGCTCGAAGGACGCCCAGGCCTATGAGGAATGGATGCGCAGGCATCCATGTCGGTTAGCCCTTGCTATCGAGCAGCAAACCATCCAGCGAGTTTGGTCGCCCCGGCCCGGCCAGCGCCTTCTTGAGGTGGGATGCGGCAGCGGCCTGTTCACCGAATGGTTTGCCGAGAAGGGTCTTCAGGTCTCCGGCCTGGACCCTTCGGTTCCCATGCTGAACCTGGCACGGTTGCGCCTGCCCACCAGGGTATCCCTCGAACGCGGCTACGCCGAAGACCTCCCCTTCGCTGACAATAGCTTCGATATCGTGGCTTTGATCACCACCTTGGAATTCGTTGAAGATCCGATACGGACCCTGCGCGAAGCCTGCCGTGTGGCCCGTGATAAGGTCGTGCTGGGGGTTTTCAACAAATACTCGCTGATTTCCTGGCAGCGTCGTCTCGAAAGCCTGTGGAAACCGAGTATCTACCAGCATGCCCGGTTCTTTGGAATCGTCGAACTGCAACGCCTGGTCTATACAATCCTCAATGGCTCAGTGCCGATCCAATGGCGCACCTGTCTGACGTTCCCCCTTTGTACCCTGAACACGCTGCAGACACTCGAGCGATCGCCTCATTTCCAGTGGCATCCCCTCGGGCACTTCATCGCCATGGTCATCGACCTGCAATACATCCTGCGCACCATTCAACACCCGCTGTTTCATCAGGTCCCGGCCGGGGCGCCGACCACCCAGCCGCATCCAAGCTGTTGGGGAATCACGCAGCGGGAGCGCCAGGATCATCGCTCCTGCGCCCATTTCTAAAACCTTGCGGGAAGGCTACTGTTCACCAGGGAGGCCACAGAGATTAGCGAAAATGCCTTTTCAAATCAGGCTGTGATTGCAGGAGATTCCCATGAAAGAAGCCATGTTCTATCGTCAGGGGGAAGACCAGGAGGTCCATTGTTTCCTATGTAATCATCGCTGCCACATCAAACCGGGGCGTCAAGGGATCTGCGGGGTTCGGCAGAATCTTGATGGCACCCTCTGGAGCATGGTCTATGGCCGCATCATCGCTGAACACGTCGACCCCGTTGAGAAAAAGCCTCTCTTTCATTTTCTCCCAGGGAGCCGCAGCTATTCCATAGCCACCATGGGGTGCAATTTCCGCTGCACGTTTTGCCAGAACGCAGACATCTCCCAACGACCGCGGGAATCTGGCGAAATCTTCGGTTCCACCAGAGCGCCGGAACAGATCGTGGCCGAAGCCAAGGCGAGCGCTTGCGCCACCATATCCTTCACCTACACCGAACCGACGATCTTCATGGAATATGCTTTGGATGTGGCGCGACTGGCACAGGCCGAAGGAATTCGCAATGTGTTTGTGAGTAACGGCTACATGAGCGAAGAGGCATTGGAAGTGCTGTCCCCGCATTTGCACGCGGCCAATGTGGACCTGAAAGCCTTTACTGATGAATTCTACCTTAAACAGTGCGGCGCACGGCTGAAACACGTGCTCGACACCCTCAAGAAGATGAAGCAGTTGGGAATCTGGTTGGAAGTGACCACCCTGCTGATCCCTGGCCTTAATGATAGCCCGCAAGAATTGACCGAATTGGCCCTGTTTCTGGTCGCCCTGGGGGCCGAAATTCCCTGGCATGTGAGCCGTTTTCACCCCACCTATCACCTGACCGATCGCCCGGTAACCCCGGTCAAAACCCTGCGGATGGCACGTGATATCGGCTTGCAGGCGGGATTACAGTACGTGTATGTGGGCAATATCGCCGGTGATGACGGCGAGAATACCTATTGCCCCCAGTGTAAAGCCCTTCTGTTGGAGCGCTTCGGCTTTGCCACCAAACGTCGCGGAATCAAGGGCGGCAACTGTTTGCAGTGCGGCACCGCCGTAGCTGGTGTGGGTATGCCATGAACTCCGGTGAGCGTCAGTCCTTTTTGCATCGCGTTTTCGAAACCCTGCTACACACCTATGGTCCTCAGCATTGGTGGCCGGCCGAATCACCCCTGGAAGTCATCGTCGGGGCAATTTTGACCCAGAACACCGCCTGGAAAAACGTGGAAAAGGCCATCAGTGCGCTGCGAGATTGCGGGCTTCTCAGCTTCGATCGTTTGCACCAAATCCCTGCACCAGATCTAGCACCGCTGATTCGTTCTTCTGGCTATTACAACCAGAAAACCCGCAAACTCAAAAGGTTCTGTGACTTTCTAGGAAATCACTGGGGAGGGGATCTGACCGGGTTCCTGGGACAAGAAATGGCCCGGTTGCGTCATCAACTTCTGCAGTTAAACGGCATTGGCCCTGAAACCGCTGACAGCATCATCCTCTACGCGGCCGAACAGCCCTCCTTTGTAGTGGACGCTTATACGCATCGCGTCTTCTCCCGACACGGCTGGGTCCCTGAAGAGGTCAGCTACGATTCGCTACGCGATTTCTTCATGGACAGCCTGCCTGCCGATGTGTCGCTCTTCAAGGAATACCATGCGTTGTTGGTGCGGGTCGGCCATTGCCATTGCCGCCGTCAGCCAGCCTGTAACGGCTGTCCCCTCGAGGTCTTTGAACCAGTCTAACTTCCTGGTTTATTGGGCTGGCTCGAATTCCCGCTGTCTGACCAGCATTCGGTAGTTTAGGAGCGCCACCATGAGGCTGAACCGATCAACTGCTCCCCTGGCCACCACCCTCCTGCCGGTTTGCCAGACCAGGACCGAGGAATCTTCTCGTTACAGGGAACCTCTGACAGACTCGCAGTGGCAAACGATTTGGCAGGAGCTTCACCGCCAAGTCCGCCGGCTGGATCAAAACCAAGTCCAGTGGCTGGCGGAACAGATTTATCAGGGCCTTCTCTGGTTGGATCGACCTATGACCGAATACTGCCGCATGACCTGTCCTTCATGCAGCGATCCATGCTGCACAGCGGCCGACGTTTTTTTTAATCAGGCCGATCTCATCTATCTGGCAGCGCAACAGCACGTCCCACCCCCGCTGGGTCAGACCCGCACCAACGCTTCGGCTCCCTGCCGCTACCTCAGCCCACATGGTTGCCTCATGGCGAGGTCCCAACGTCCTTACATTTGTGTATGGTTTTTCTGTGAACCACAGATGGAATTACTAAATTCCGCCCCAGCTTCATTCCATCGCCAGCTTATCCAGGTCGTTCAACATGTACGTGCCTGTCGCCTGCAACTGGAATCCCTGTACGAGGAGCAGTTCCGACAAGGATGATGCTGTCTTGCGGTGTGTGAACCAGAAAACAAACGCCGCACGTCGGCGTGTTAAGAATCACGCTCGGAACATGCGGCGTTTCAAGTCTTCAGTCGATGCTGTCGAATAGCGACATCCCGGCCACTTACGGTACTGGTCGTGTCGCGCCGGTTCTGTGTCGCCGAACCTATTCAGCAGCCGCTTTTTTGCGGGGCTTTTTTGCTGGTTTCGTCGGAGCAACTACAGCCTTGGGAGCCTCACTCGACTTCTCGCGGCTGCGTTTCTCAATATATTCCTTAAGTTTTTGTGGGAGCCCACGTTCCTTGGCGGACTTGCTGCGCGACGCCGTGAGATTCTTGGCCGTCAACGGCTGTTTCAGTGGAAATCCCCATTTGCGCTTGTATTCCCGCGGAGTCAGCTGATGAGAACGCAGATGGTTGGCGGTCAACTGTTTGAACTCGGCACCACATTCCAGGCAAACCACTTTATTGCGCTGGATCGACTTGGCGGGTTCCGGCATTTGAGGTGCACTTTCCTCCACCTTCTCAACGGGTGCAGCCGCCAGATCCACAGACTTCCCTTCCTGTTCAGCCTGCTGCATTTTGACAAGCGTGTTGTAGGTGCGCATCAGGGCTGCTTCCATCTCTTCCGCTGACATCCTGGCATTCGCGGCCTGCGCCTGCACCAAGTCAGCCGCAATCTCAAGCAACTTCTTATTCATAGTGTCCTCCTCTCGAGTTCTCTGCAAACGCACACATACCGACTGTACATAATAAGGTCATGATAATAACCACATAAGCTATCTGGTCAAAAGCACCAGCAGCATTCAAAGGACCTAAACCGAATCTGTACCAAAGGCTGACAGGATTTCACTCACACCCCTTAAGAGCATTCCCGATTGAAACAAACAGTGCGTCACCATGCTCCATTTCGCCATCCAAATACGAAACGATGGGAGCTAACCCAGACACCCATAGACTTGAGTATGCATCGCCAATTGAGATGGTCTTAAGCGGGATAAAATGATGCTCGTGAGCGAACGTCTTTCAGCAAGACTACCATCACTCAGGAGCTGGCCAAGGCAATCCTGCACTAACGCTCTCTAACACAACCCTGGATTGCCCGTTGATTCTGGCAGACTACATCCATACAGAGCTGCAAATTAGTACAATTTGAACAAGTTTGCAAGTACTATTTTGTGGTCGCGTCGATTCGAATAGCACCTATCGAATGTCCGATGATCGAACACCCATTTCTGACTGATGCACAGGCTCAATGAGTTATCGGCATCAAGAGGAACGAAGCTCATCCATGACCAACCTGACAGCAAAACCACCATCAACATGCGATAGAAGGCACAGAAGGTCGGTGGAAGAACGGAGGACCCGAGGCACCAGCATGACAGTCGGTTTCTTGCGGAACAGCACAGTCCCTCGCGCGTTTTCACTCGCATGAGATCGAATCCAAGTAGATATGTATTCCCTTGAGTATTAGTCACCATCGACCATCACCGCATGCTTAAAATATCCGGACCTGAGGTCTTCTAGACCACTCTAATTGGCAGACTCATGGTGCTCTCCGGCAGCACCCCAATACGGCAGGATTCATCGTTCAATTGCGTGGATTCATGTCAAATCCATCCCCTGGAACTCATCCAAAGCCCCTCGAGAAATCGTCTATCCTAGGCCAGAAGTAATGCCTTTGAAGCACTCACCGACAGATCTTCATACCTTGGTCTTTGACCATGGTAGGCAGGACAAATATGGAGCGGTTACCATGAAGCTGGACCGGAATTGGCTAATTCAGCTAAGCCATCGATATACAATATATTATCCGGCCATAGTGGCTAAGCGTCTCAACTTTTGATTCGGCGAAAGCGCGAAGTTGAAAATGGACAAATCGAAGCAGCTTTGAGTCAGCAACTAGCAGGAATTCCATCGAAATTATGAACAGGGCAGGCTGGAAAAAATTGGATTCCGGGTCAAAACCGGAGTCACGTTGAACGACTCATCCAAGAGGATATAAGACGATCGCGCCAATGCGCAAAGGCGGGAATCCAGAGCCCTCGCGGACTTCCTGAACCCCCGCCTTCGCCGGGGTGACGGAAGAGGGATTTTGAGTACTCATTTCTGTGGCGCTGTACTAACGGAAGGGTGTTCTTCTGGAATGCACTTGGAGGGACCAGCAGACTGGGATTGGACTACAAACCGCAATCCACTCGTCTGCCGGTCTTCGGCCCCCTATTTTGCAGTCATCTTGATCTCGGCTTTGGACTTCAGTTCTTCAATGAACTTGCTTACCTTGTCAGTGGCCTTCTCCTGCTTGAGGTACTGAGCGATTCTTTCCTTGGATTCGTCGTAGGTGAGAGTGCCAGGCGCCTTTTTGTCGGTCACCTTGATCAGGTGATAACCAAACTGCGTTTCGATAATATCACTCACATCACCCGATTTGAGGGTAAAAGCGGAATTTTCAAAAGGTGGCACCATTTGGCCGCGGGGGAAAAACCCCAGATCACCACCACGGGGAGCGCTAGGGCAATCCGAAGACTTTTTGGCAAGCTCAGAAAAATCCTCGCCCTTCTTAAGGCGCGCCTGCAAATCGGTCAGCTCTTTCTGGGCTTTGGCCTTGTCGGCGTCACTAGCCTTGGCGTCTACCTTTTTCAGGATATGACTAGCCCGCACCTGCTCCGGCATCTTAAAGTCATCCGGATGCTCATCGTAATACTTCTTCACTTCTGCATCGGGCACGGCCACATCCGGAATGACGGCCTGATCGATGAGTTTCTTCATGGCCAATTGCCGGCTCACCTGTGTGCGCAGCTCCGGCTCGGTCACATTCATCCTCTGCAGCACGGCCTGGTACTCTGCTTCGGAAGGAAAACCCTTCTTCAGCTCAGCAAGCTTCTGATCGATTTCACTGTCAGTCGGCTTTGAGCCCCCGCCGCTCGCTCTCCTGATAGACGACTTCGCGACTGATCAGGCTATCCAAAACTTCCTTGCGAAGTTCGGTCAACTGTTCAGGACCGATCTGCTGGCCGGCGGTTGCTGCCTGACGAGTGAAACGGTCGGTTTCCTTCTGCACTTCCGCCTCGGTAATGGCCACCCCATTGACGGAGGCAACACTTGCTGGCGTTTGCCTCCTTGGCAACCGGCGCGCTTTTCTTGCTGGCCTTTTTGTTCGCTTCCGCAAGAACATTGCCGGCAAAAAGCAACGCTCCAATCAACAAGCTGGCCGACACCGTCCATCGCACTTTCCTATTCATCGCATGAACTCCTCTTTGCAGATCGATGTAGTTGCAACCCCCGCACCTAATAGCACGAAGATATTAGGGAGATCGAGTCCTCCCGCCGTCAATCCGACTCTGGTCGACCAAACATCAACGGCTACCCTGGTGTTCCCGCTCCCTATGCTGTCACTCTTTGCCGACATATCCAGTTTATCGGCGGAAAGACATATGAATCATCCTTATAAGCACTCTCATATACCGTTGCCGAGTGGCACAATACCGAGAATCCATTCCTCAGCTTCCAAGGAATCGGAGGCAACCCATGGATTGACCACCCAAACCCCGGCTCGAAAAGAAAAACCCACAAAGAGCGTCCATGAGTCTTTGTGGGTTCGAAATCGGCTTCCTGTCACGGTAGCGGAACAGATCGGTTGAACCTCAGGACATCGACATTGCTTGTAAGCCCTGACGTAAACAATGTCAATCCCTGTTCTCGCCTCGACCTACTCAGCCACAACCGCTGGATTTTCTTTCAAATACCGATCTCTTACTCGCAGCAAATAGATGGCGACCGGTCGATAGGCAAGATGCGCCCATTTGGCAAATGGCACCTCCAATACCAGCATGGGGACGGCAACCATCATGTGGATGATGTAGAGGATGTAGGTCGGCATGGGCCAATCCAACAGGCGGGTAAAGTGGATGAAGATACCGGTCATCGTGGTAGCCTGGAGCAGAATGAGGAACATCCAGTCGGTAGGGTGCGAGTTCTTATAAGGCGCTTTGCTCTTCTTAAGACGGCCGATGATCGCATAGGTGGTCCCGTACATGATGGCGAAGGTCGCATAGTAACCGACCAGACGAATGGGATGCCACAGGGGATATTCGGGCCAGCCGCGCTGGAATTTGAGCGATTCGATGCCGAGACCGTTGATCAAAACGACAACCATAAGGAACACGGACGCGTAGCCGGTCATGATCATTAGGTGGACGAACCATTGCATCCGGTCTTCACATTGGGAGAACCGCTTTTGAGTGACCACGTGGATGAGCAATTCCTTGACTTCAGCGGCATAATGCTTGAGTGGTATTTTGAAGGTCAGATCACCCAGGATAGCCCGGATACAACGGAAAACGTTGCCAAGTAATAGGAACGACAAAATCGCGGCCATGCCCAAATCAGCCAGTTCGATGGCGTGAGAAGGCCATACTGAGTTGAGATCCGGATGCACCATGTTCCAGTTGTTAAAACCGGTATTGAAAAGCAGCAGGCCGACTCCAACCAGCAGCGCCACGATGCTGATAGCCATAACCTCAAATTTCTCCGAGATATAGAAGTTCCGGGCGAAACCGGTCCAATCGTAGAGGGAGGTGAGGTAACGGCGCATGACCATCATGGTTTCACCGGGATCCGCACCGCGCGGGCATTTGTCCGAACAGGTTCCACAATAGTAACAGAGCCACGGTTCAGGGGAATGAAGGATCTTGTCCTTCAAGCCCATCTGGGCGTATCGCACCAGGCGCCGTGGAAACGGATTGTCCGGTGTGGAAAGCGGGCAAATAGCGGTGCAATTGCCACAGTTAAAACACTTGTTGGCGTCCTTTAAACCAAAATGCTTCAGGTCTTTCATGAGGTTTGGATCTACTTTGATGCTCATCCTTGTGCCTCCCCCTTGTTAACCTCCAGAATGGCAAATCATCGGTCGCCCTGCCTTGCGATCCCGGCATCGTTGGTAAAAACCATTTGAGGGACTGCAAGACACCCTGGACGATCCATTATCAGCTATCGCCAGGAGCGGCTTGCAGCCCTTTCTGTTTTCTCTTAGAAACCTTTGTACGGGTTCGGACCGACCTCAATCAGCCTGTCGGCAAACTCATCCAGGATCTGTGGCAGCTTCGAGTAGTCGATGATCGACAGGGTCTCAAAGCGCACTCGATCGGATTCCAGCGCCAAGCGATCCAAGGTTTCCTTGATCTTGCTCAGCCGGATGTTGGCTAACTCACTACCCTTGATGAAGTGGCACTGATAGTTCTCGCCATGCTGGCAACCCAGCAGCAGCACGCCATCGATTCCTTTGGACAAGGAATCCGCAATGAACACCAGGTTCAAAGACCCCAGGCACCGCATTGGAATAACCCGAATCCAGGGGTTGTAGGTCATGCGCCGCAGGCCCGCCATGTCTAGGGCCGGATAGGCATCGTTTTCACACGCAAGTATCAAGATTCTAGGTTTCTCTTCGTCCTCTTCCGGGACTTCGATGGACTTGATCATATCGCCAATCATGGCAACCGAGTAGTTCTTGAAGGAAATGATCCGTTCCGGACAGGCGCCCATACAGACACCGCAACGGCGGCAGCGGGTCGGCTGCGGCAGCGGATTGCCCTTCTCGTCTTCGTTGATGGCGCCAAACGGGCATTCCTCAGTACAGCGCTTACACTGGGTACAGCGTTGCATGAAGAATTCCGGATAGGTCAGGTCTCCGGCACGCGGATGCACGGCTGCACCTCGAGCGGTCATTTCCACGCACTGGATCGCCTTCATGGCGGCGCCGGCCGCGTCTTCAGCGGCACTGGCAGTCCCCATGGGGCGGCGCACGCAGCCGGCCGGATAGATGCCGGTACGGCGGCTTTCATAAGGGAAGCAGATAAAGTGAGAATCCGGGAAACCGTAGCGCAACCCAGGAATTTCCGGACCTTGACGATATTCCAGATTGAGGATGTCGGAAATCAGGATGGCATCGGCCGGAACATCTACTGCTTCTTCAGCAGCACCTTCTTCTTTGGCTTTGGCGGCAAAATCCTCGCCAAAAGCAGTCATCGGCACCATACCGGTAGCCAAGACCACCATGTCCAGGTCTTCCAGCAGCAGGGTTTCGTTGAGCAGTTCATCGTCGGCTTCCACACTGATAGCGTTGCCGCTAACCTTCACTTCCGGATCCTGACAGCGGATAAAAAGAACCCCGGATTCCTGTGCCTTACGGTAGAAATCCTCGGCCTGCCCCGGGGTCCGCATTTCCTTGTAAACAACAAAAACCGCAGCATCGGGGTCCTGGTTCTTGACCTGGATCGCCTGTTTGAGGGCGGTCAAACAGCAAACGGAAGAACAATACGGTAGATGGTCCGGGTCGCGCTGTCCGGCACACTGCAGGAAGGCCACAGCACGCACTTCTTTGCCGTCACTCGGACGGGTGATACTGCCCTTGGCGGCGATTTCTTCGAACATAACATTGGTGATGACATTGGGTGATGCGCCAAAACCCAGCTTGGCATCAAGCTTGCCAGGATCGTAGGGCTGCCAACCGGCCGCCATAATTACGGAACCAACCTTGGCTTCGACAGTGGTGCCATTTTGCGTGATTACCGCGGTAAACACGCCGGGGCCACCAGAAGTCTTGGCCATCTTGGCGGAGGTGTACACGGTGATATTGGCGTTGCTGGTAACCGCCTTGATCAGGTCCTGGATGTCATTGGCCTTCATGTCCTTGTACGGGAAGGTCACCTTTTGGCTGACCTTGCGCTGGAAGCCACCCAGTTGGGCTTCCTTTTCCACCAGCACCACCTTGCGGCCGGCGCCAGCAGCTTCCAGGGCCGCGGTCAAACCGGTCAGACCACCACCCACCACCAGCAAATCCCTGGAGATTTCCTCCTCGGGCTGGTATGGTTCCGGCAGTTCCATGGTCTTGACCTTGGCACCCGAAATTCGCAGATAGTCTTCAGCCATCATCTGAGTGTCTTCATCATTGGGTTTCTGCACCCAGGCCACCTGTTCGCGGAGGTTGACGCGATCCACAATGCAGTTGTCGAAATTGAAGACGTCATACATAACGCGCGGCGAACATGCGGCGATGATGATGGTGTTGACCCCTTCGTTGGCCATGTCATCCTTGATGAGCTGAGCCCCTTGCTGACTACACAGGGTGGCGTGCGTCCGGCAGATGGTCGCTTTGGCTTCCTTGCCGGCCACCTTGCTGAGTGCCTCTATGTCCAGGGCATCGCCGATGCCGCATCCACTGCAAATATATGCTGCAATCTTTTTGTCCATTGAGTTACCTCCTTACGATGGATTGAATGGCTTTGAGGGCTGCAGCCGTGCCATCTTGAACTGATTCCGAAACACCCACGGGAGTACGCGTACAGCCGGCAGCATAGACACCCGGCTTAGCTTTGAGCGACGCCACAAATCCATAGTCGTCGTAAGTCACTGGTGTGGGCAGTGGATTTTCCATGGTGTTAGGCTGCATACCGGTTGCCAACACCACCAGGTCCGCGGTGATCTCATGGAGTTTCCCGGTGGTGGTGTCTTCCACTCGCAGGACCAGGTTCTTGGTGGCTTCATCCTGATTGATCTGAGCAACCTTGCCCTTGAACAAGGTCAGGTTTTCATCGGCCTTCACCTTGACAAAGAAGTCCTCCATACGATCCATGGCGCGGATATCAATAAAGTAAATCGTGACCTTGGCATCAGGATATTGCTCACGGATGTAGGTGGTCTGCTTGAGCGATGCCAAACAGCAAATGCCCGAGCAAAACGCCAGGTGGTTCTGGTCGCGGGAACCTGCGCACTGGACGAAGGCGATGTTCTGCGGAGCCTGGCCATCGGAAGGCCGCAGGATCTTGCCCTGGGAAGGACCGTTCCAGGCCGCCAGCCGTTCCATCATGACATTGGTGATCACATTGGGATACTGGCCAAACCCATAGGTGTCCAGTTTAGCCGGATCATAGGGCTTCCAGCCGGTTGCCCAGACCACTGCCCCGACTTTGAGGTCCACCGTTTTGGCCGTCATGTCCAGTTCAACGGCGTCATACGGGCAGGCGTCTTTGACTTTCTGCGCCTCAGCGCTTTTCACCAGGGCCGGATCCAGCACGTAGCGCATCGGAAAGGCCATGTCGTGAGGCAAGTAGGCCGCCTTGATCTTGTCCATGTTGTAATTAAAAGGGTTGTCGATCTCCATGGTGCAAGCTTCGGCACATTTGGCGCAACCTGTGCATTTTTCGTTGACGTAGCGCGGATTGATCTTGATCGCGACATCGAAATCGCCTTCGTCACCGCTTATGCTCTGCACTTCCGCCATGGTGAAGAAGCGAATGCGCGGATTGGTTTTGATCCGGCGGAAGTTGATTTCCAACCCACAGTACGGCGGGCACAGCTTGGGGAAGTAGTGATGCAGCTGGGCCACTCGTCCACCCAGATACGGGTTCTTTTCCACCAGATAGACGTCGTAGCCTGCTTCCGCCGCTTCGACTGCGGCGGTGAGCCCGCTCATGCCGCCGCCCACTACCAAAATGCTCTGACTCACGGTACCACCATTTGCCATGTTCATCCTCCTCGGCTATTTGAAATATGCCAACACACCCACAGAAAGTCCGGGCGCTGCTTCCGGAGCGTGACCCGTCATTCGGTTTGGCTGATGCGAGACCCCAGAGGCTTTCAGAGGTTATCCTCACGCCCCGGGCTATCCCATGTGCACATATACACAAAGAAAGCTACCCCTGCAACAAAAACATCAGCAAATTCGCCAAGATCTTTTGGCTTTGATCGACGTTTACTAAGCTGATATAATCATTACGTGAACGGGTTGCCCTGTTGATGCGGTGAGTTTTTTCGCGTCAGGTTCGGTACTATTTCCAGCTTGAAAATTATGCACAACTCCCTTATCTAGGTTTACTACGAGTGAAATCGGTAACAATGTTGCCCCGTAGATGATGGCCCCACTTTGGCAAACCGGTAACCGCAGAAGAACGATGGAATGGAGTGAAACGATGGATGAAAGACAAGAGCAAAAGAAAAAATGGGTTGGATTGGCCATAAAGCTCGTCTTGTCGCTGGCAGCGCTCTTTCCGGTGTACGCATTACTCTACTTGACCTTCCCTGCATCCGTATCTGGCCTTCTACTTGGTCTCCGCCGTTTTGTTTGCCGTGTTTACTCCCTGGGATGATCTCAAGAAGCGATTTCTTTCCTGAACACAAGGAGTCTGGCTGCATTAAAGTCCTGCCCACTACCTGAAGATGCGGAGGAGTCTCGCTCTTGAGCCGACTCCCCGCACTACTACCCCTTTGAAGCTGACTGTCTTCTCGACTCTCCAAAGCAGGTTTGGCATCGCTGGATTCGTTGAGTCGCCCTGCCGCGTCACAAGACGAATACCCACCACGAAACATAACTCATGCAAGGAGATGGGAACGATGATGGTCCTTCAGCCGCATCTGCTCCGCGACTTGGCCGAACGCCCCACGCGCCCTGAATCTCCGGTGTTGAGTGTTTATCTCAACCTGGACCCATCTGCGCCCACCAACCGGCGCGGTGGATACCGACTGGCGCTGGAAGAGATGCTCAAACAGATCGAAACTCAACTCACCGACGACGACAAACGTCGTCACTTTCAGGAAGATGCGTCCTGGACTCGCAAACAGGTTGAACTCCATATACCCAAAGGACGTAGCCTGGTGATGTTCTGTGACGTTTCCGAGGAACTTCATTACCGGCAGGACCTCGCCATCCGACTGGCCAATCAGGTTTGCTATGGCAATACCCCTTTCACCCGTCCCCTGGCGCAAGCGGCAAAAGAGTACCAGCGCTATGGTGTGGTCCTGGTGGATAAAGAAAACGCCCGATTCTTCGTATTCACTATGCAGAGCATCGAAGAGCTCGACAAGGCCTTCCAAACGCCGGCCGTCAGGCATCGGCGCACTGCCGGGTCAGATCACCTCCGCTCACAAATGACGCTTCAGCGCCGGGCGGCCACCTGGAGCGGCTGGTTTCTCAAGGAAGTGGCAGAAATTCTTGATGACATCCTGCGCACCCAGGCCATCGACGGCATCATTCTGGCCGGTCAGGAGGACATCACCGCCGAACTCCAGCGCCTACTCCCCAAAGCCCTGACAACCCGACTGATCGGCACTGCCCGCATGCCCATCAGCGCCAAAGCCCATGACGTCCTGGAGATCAGCTTGCCGTTGGTGGAGGCTCTCGAGCGCAACTTGGAACGCCAACTGGTTGACGATCTAGTAACCATCGCCCGCAAGTCCCAACCCAAGCAGGAAAAGGCCGTGACGGGCTTGGATGCGACTCTTAACGCCATCAATCAGGCGCGGGTGTATCGCCTGGTTTACCCTGCCGGACGCAAAACCGCCGGGTCTGAATGCCTGAGCTGCGAGATCCTCCTCGACCATCCGCCGCTGGACGGCAAATGCCCTTATTGTTCGGGTACCCTGGTCGAAGTTGATGATGTCATCTGGCTGGCGGCGGAACGGGTCCTGGCCATGGGCGGCAAGGTGGAAGAAGTCCGCGATCAGGAAGCCTGTGCCCGGCTGGAGGCCATTGGCAAGGTAGGGGCGTATCTGCGCTGAGGGGGGTAGAACCTGTGGCGTCAGCCGTGGCTTCCCGGCCATCGGTTCTGAGCCCTGTGATTTAGGTCTCGCGGCCCGGGGCCCGTGTCTTTCACCTACCGGTTTGGGTCTTGAGCCCTGCATCTTTTTGGGTATTAAACTAAAGGCCGATCGGAAACGATCGGCCTTTAGTTGTCTATCTGGCATCAGGAAAGGATCTATCGAAGCACTATCAACCGCATGAACAACCGCAACCGCAAGCAGACGGGCTGGGCTCATCGCTGATCTCGAGGACTTCGATGGCAAACGTCAGGTCTTTACCTGCCAGTGGATGGTTGAGATCTACGACAACCCTGTCAGCATCCACATGTTGAACCGTGGCCGGAATCTCTCCGCATTGGGCATTCTCCAGCATGAGAACCTCGCCCACCTCCGGATTGAAGTCCTTGGGGAGGTCGGTTCGGGGGAATTCCTGTTTGAGGTTGTCATCACGCTCACCAAAGGCCTCCGCAGCCTTCACCGTAAAGGTCTTCTTTTCTTGGAGGGCCATACCTATCAAGGCGTCATCAAAGCCTTTGATTACTTGTCCCGCACCCACCTGGAGTTCGAAAGGTTTGCAGCCTTGGCTGGAATCAAAGACCTCCCCATCCGCAAAGGTCCCAGTGTAGTTAAGTTTGACAAAATGGCCCTTATCAATATTCTTCATTAGTTTTCTCCTCACTATCAAATTGGCATCCTGAAACGCGCTCTCCTTGTGGGCAAGCTAGTATCAGCCTTAAACAATGTCAAGCGATAGGGCAAGTTCTTTCCACTTCATTTTTTCATCCGAAGTTGATAATGTTCCCCCCAGTTCAGGAAAGGACTGGCAGGAATTCTTGTCGAAAATGGCGACACAGCACAGAGAAACCACATCGCGACACCTTTCATCATGACATAAATGACAAACACGGCAGTCGCAGACAACAGATTGAGCCGGCCCTGCCAGAAACTGCAATCTGGGTAGCGCCGGCATGACTCCCTCAATGGAATAGGACGGCATACATGGAACAACATAACAAAGTCGCATTGATTACCGGGATAACGGGCCAGGATGGGGCATACCTGGTGCGCTTCCTGCTCGACAAGGGCTATCAGGTACATGGTATCAAGAGGCGCGCATCCCTTTTCAATACTCAGCGAATCGATGAACTCTACCTCGACCCCCACGAAGAAAACGTGCGGCTCTTTATGCATTACGGCGATCTCACCGATGGCACTAATCTCATTAGCATCATCCAAGAGACCCAGCCCGACGAAATCTACAACCTGGCTGCGCAGAGCCACGTGGCGGTGTCCTTTAAATCCCCGGAATACACCGCCAACGTTGATGCCCTCGGTACGCTCCGCCTGTTAGAAGCCATCCGAATCCTGGGCATGGAAAGCAGAACCCGCTTCTATCAGGCCTCCACCTCTGAACTCTTTGGTAAAGTCCAAGCCTCACCCCAAAACGAACAAACCCCTTTCTATCCGCGTTCCCCATATGCCGTGGCTAAACTCTACGGTTACTGGATCACGGTCAACTATCGCGAAGCCTACGGGATCTATGCCTGCAACGGCATTCTGTTCAATCATGAATCGCCGATGCGCGGCGAAACTTTTGTGACCCGCAAGATCACTCGAGCCGCCGCCCGCATCGCTCTCGGCCTTCAAGACCACCTCTACTTGGGCAACCTAGATGCTAAGCGGGATTGGGGGCATGCTCGCGACTATGTCCGCGCCCAATGGCTAGTTTTGCAGCAGCAACAACCGGACGACTACGTCATCGCTACCGGTGAGCAGCACTCGGTCAAAGATTTTTGCGAGAAAGCCTTCCGGGAGTTGGGAGTTCTTCTGGAATGGCGCGGGGAAGGGGTCTCCCAGCAGGGAATTGTCGCCGCAGTGGAACCGACTGTCCTTCTCGAGCGCCATGCCCGGTTCTCTCCCCACAAAAGCTCATTGGAGACCGGCAAGGTGGTGGTCCAGGTAGACCCCAGATACTTTCGCCCCACCGAGGTGGAAACACTCCTGGGCGATGCCAGCAAAGCCCGACAGCAACTGGGCTGGCAACCGGAGGTTAGTTTTGACACACTGGTTAGGGAGATGATTCACCAAGACATGTGCGAAACTGCTCGGCAACTCATTTGCCAGCGCAATGGTTTCACCGTGCCGGCAAGCTGTGAAGCTCACATGTGATATGCGGCTTCGTCAGCTCAAAGGTAGGTCGCTGCCCAGCAACAACATGGTCCCGGCTGCTGGTCGGAATTGATACGCAGGGTGGCAGTGTCCTTGCGGACAGCGTCCAGTCTGTTGAACACACCATTCAGGTGACGGCCCCGCCACGGCGGGGCCGTCACCTGCTGCCTTATGCTGGACAGGCTCTGGTCAAACTCTATGCACTTCAGGGCTGGGCTTATCATCAGGGTGATTCCCCCCTTTGACTAGCCCCAGGCTCTTCGACCAAAGCCCTCGATATTACCGTTTGAACGCCGCCAACCCTGGGAAGTAAGCAGAATCCCCCAGCTCATCCTCGATCCGCAGCAGGCGATTGTACTTGGCCACGCGATCGGTGCGTGACAGCGATCCGGTCTTGATCTGCCCGGTCCCCGCAGCCACCGCCAGATCGGCGATGGTGGTGTCTTCGGTTTCTCCCGACCGGTGGGACACCACCGCCGTGTAGCCGGCCTTGAAGGCCATGGTGATGGCTTCCAGGGTTTCGGTCACGGTGCCGATCTGGTTGAGCTTGATGAGGATAGAATTGGCCACGCCTTCGGCAATCCCTTTCTTGAGAATCCGGGTGTTGGTCACAAATACATCATCGCCCACGATCTGAACCGTCTGCTCCAAGCTTCTTGGTGAGCGCCTTCCAACCAGCCCAATCCTGTTCGGCCATACCGTCTTCCAGGGAAATGAGCGGGTAACGGCCGACCCAGGCGCTATAGAAATCGAGCAGTTCGGCAGCGCTCTTCTGCGGCGGGGTCTCAGCTTCCAGGCGGTATTGGCCCGATTCACAAAACTCGCTGGCCGCAGCGTCCAAGGCGATGAAGATATCCTTGCCCGGCTCATAGCCCGCCGCTGCGATGGCCTTCATCAGGACTTCCATGGCTTCTTCGTTGGATTTGAGGTTGGGCGCAAACCCACCTTCGTCGCCCACCGCCGTGTTAAGTCCGTTTGATTTCAAAACCTTCTTGAGGCTGTGAAAGGTTTCCACGCCCATGCGCAGGGCTTCCCGGAAACTCGCCGCCCCTGCCGGGACGATCATAAATTCCTGGATGTCCAGGTTGTTATCGGCGTGGGCCCCACCATTAAGGACATTCATCATGGGCACCGGCAGCACATGCGCGGAAACGCCTCCCAAATAGCGGTACAGCGGCATTCCGGCATCAGCCGCCGAAGCCTTGGCTACCGCCATGCTGACCGCCAGGATCGCATTAGCCCCGAGGCGGCCCTTGTTTTCGGTACCATCCATGGCGATCAGGAAGCGGTCCAGCCCCACCTGGTCAGCGGCATCGAAGCCAATCAGCTTCGGTCCGATCTCGCTGTTGACATGCTCCACCGCCTTCAGCACCCCCTTGCCCAGGAAACGTTTCTGGTCGCCGTCACGCAACTCCAGCGCCTCCCGTGTGCCTGTCGAAGCCCCCGAAGGCACTGCGGCCCGGCCATTAAAGCCACTGTCCAAAAACACTTCGGCCTCGACCGTGGGATTCCCACGGGAATCAAGGATTTCCCTGGCCCGTATGGCAATGATCTCGCTCATGATGGCTCGCCTCCTTGTCTGCTGGTCAAAATCAACATCAAACTACTGGCCGACTCTAAGAAAGTCAAAAAAACTCATTGAGCGACACTCTCCCCGCAGCGACCCGATTTCCGGCCTGCCAGAAAGAATGCAAGCATGCTCTGAAACCTGGGAGACCAAAATACAGGCCATGTTTGCAGAAAACCGAAAGTGGCACATGACAACAAGCTCAGGTCATTCGTCCAGCAGCGGCAAGACCCGTGCAATGCTGATCTTTTGCGGCGTGACGTGGGCTTCAAGGGCGACCACCTGCACCCCGGCAGCGCGAGCGCGTTGGTAGTGTTCGGCATAACTCGGATCGATGTCGGCGGCTGGAGCGAAGGCCCGCGCATCTTGCCGCTGCACTACGTAAACCATAGCTGCTGCCTGCCCGGCTGCCGCCAAATTGGCCAGATGCTGCAGGTGTTTGACGCCACGAGCCGTAGGCGCATCTGGAAACTGCGCCGTCTCCCGGCGCACCAGGGTCACGTTTTTCACTTCTACGTAGAGAGGCCCCGAAGCCCTTTCCAGCATCAGATCCAGGCGCGTGTGCGGCCCGACTCGCACTTCCCGACGAACTCGCGTGGTCCCCAAGAAGAGCGGCAGCGCTTCCGCCTCCGCCGCCCGAGCCACCAGGGTGTTGGGAATCAGCGTGTTGATGCCCACCCAGCTGCCGTTCACCATGATCATCTCCCAGGTGAAGGAGGTACGCCGCTCCGCTGCTGGTCGCCTGGAACAATAGACCGGCGCACCGGGCTCCAGGCATCCCAACATGGAGCCGGAATTGGGACAGTGCGCGGTCACCACCAGGCCATCTTCCAGTTCGACATCCGCCAAGAAACGCTGGTAGCGACGCAGAAGCCGACCGGCCACCAATGGCTCGGAAAACACATATTGCACATCGACCCAATGAACTGGCATCGGACGAGAGTTCTCCTTAAATGCTCACGACCAGAACGGAGAACCATGATCTAAAGGACCTGTCCACTTTATGACGAATTCCGAGTGAGGTCAATGCTCGCGGCACGTTAGCACCGAAGCGCCAACAGAAGTGTCAATCAATCCCGGGGCCACCGATTTGGGGCATCCTTGGCAAAGGATGTGGGGTATGCTATTAGAATGGTCGAAGATTTTTCCGGACGCTTCGATGATCGATTAGAGCGACCGACGCTGCCGTTGCCCAGCGCTGGAGGCACCATGGAAGTCTATCCCTCAACGAGGACACCCCATGATTGAGCGTTACACCCGCCCGGAAATGGGCAAGATTTGGGATCTGGAAAACAAATATCGCAAGTGGCTGGACGTTGAAATCGCCGTCTGCGAAGCGCAGGCGACGCGCGGTGCTATTCCCCTCGAAGCCATGGCCGATATCCGCTCTAAAGCCGCCTTCAACGTACAGCGCATCGAGGAAATCGAGCAGGAAACCCACCACGACGTGATCGCCTTCCTCACCACCGTGGCCGAATATGTGGGGCCGGCGGCACGGTTCATCCATGAAGGGATGACCTCATCGGATGTGCTCGATACCGCCCTGGCGCTGCAACTCACCGAAGCCGCCGACCTCCTGCTCGAAGACCTGGACCGGCTGCTGGAAGTCCTCAAGCGGCGCGCCTACGAATTTAAAGACACTGTCATGATCGGTCGGTCCCACGGCATCCACGCCGAACCCATCACTTTCGGACTCAAGTTTGCTCTCTGGCACGCGGAAATGACACGCCACCAGGAACGTCTTCTTCGCGCCCGAGACGCCGTCCGGGTGGGCAAGATCTCAGGCGCCGTAGGCACTTACGCCAACATAGATCCTGCCGTCGAAAAGCACGTATGCCAGATGCTGGGATTGCAGGCTGAACCCATCAGCACCCAGATCATCCAGCGCGACCGCCATGCCGAGTTTTTCAGCATCCTGGCGTTGATCGGCTGCTCCGTGGAAAAGATCGCCGTCGAAATCCGGCATCTACAGCGCACCGAAGTGGGCGAAGCCGAGGAATTCTTCTCGCCGGGCCAGAAGGGCTCGTCGGCCATGCCACATAAACGCAATCCCATCGCCAGCGAGAACCTCTCCGGGCTGGCGCGAGTGCTTCGCGGCAATGCTCTGGCCGCCATGGAAAACGTCGCCCTGTGGCATGAACGCGACATTAGCCATTCCTCGGTGGAACGCATTATCGGCCCCGATTCCACCATTTTGCTGGATTACATGCTGGCGCGCCTGACCCGGGTGCTGGACCGGCTGACCGTCTACCCGGAAAACATGCGCCGCAACATGTATCTCACTGGCGGGCTTTTCTTCTCCCAGCAGGTCATGTTAGCGTTAACGCGCAAGGGGTTGAGCCGAGAAGACGCCTACCGCCTGGTGCAACACAACGCCATGCGCGCCTGGAATGAAGCCTGCCAGCTACAGGACCTGCTCCAGCAAGACCCGGATGTTGCCCAGCACTTGAACTCCAACGATCTTGCAGCCATCTTTGACCTGAACTATCATCTCAAACACATAGACACGATTTTTGTCCAGGTTTTTGGTACCGATGATCGAAGTGGTTGACTTCAAACCGCTGGAGAGATCCCAAGTTCTCTTAACAGAGAGCCCCCTTCCCAGCAAAGTTTTGCGCCTCATCGCAGATTTCCGTGGGAAAGCCGGTGATGCCCATCATGTCATTCCGAACGAAGCGAACAATCTGGTTGAACCGCCGCAAGAAAGAAGATTCCTCGGCTTTCGGCCTCGGGTGGGTCCGCAAGCCCGCAACCGGCAAGCAATTCGCCTGATCAAGGCAACCATCTGAAGCAAGCAGTTGCCGGAACTCCCCTCGCTTGCAGGTCATCCTGTGTGTACCCGGAATCAATGCGTCAGGCTGGTTGGTGGGGGTTACATCCCGACACGCACCCATGGCCCGACGCTCCTTCGTGTGATTACCCTTTCATCGACTTCCACTCTGGAGATTCATGCTCATGCCCATTCTGAACCCAGTCACCATGACCGATTTTGACCAGAACCGCGACCAGGGAGAGCTTTTTCTGCCGCTTTCCACCCGGAATTGGCTCGACCTTCTGCTCAAACGGGGAGAATGGACGGTACCAACCTGATGCCTGCCGAACGTCATCACCTACCCGAACTCCTGGCCCCCGCGGGCAATGTGGAAAGCTTCTTCGCGGCCCTGGAAAACGGCGCTGACGCTGTCTATCTGGGCCTTAGACAGTTTAGTGCCCGGGCCACCGCAGCCAATTTTACTCTCAAAGAGCTGTCCCACCTGCTCCCCTTTGCTCAGCAGCGGCAACTATCGGTATATGTGGCGCTCAACAGCCTGGTCACCACGCCCGAACTTCCCGCCCTGCTGGATGTCCTCCAGGCACTTTCGGACCTGCGCGTGGATGGGGTGATCGCCCAGGACCCCGGGATTTTTTTCGTGGCACGGCATCAGTTCCCGAAGCTGAAAATCCACGCCAGTACGCTTGCGGCGGTGCACAATTCCGCCGGAGTAAACCAGATGGAGCGTCTGGGCGCTCAGCGGGTGGTGCTGGCGAGGGAACTTTCGCTGGAGGAAATCACCGAAATCACCAGCAAAACTCGGATGGAACTGGAAATCTTCGTCCACGGTGCGCTCTGCTTCTCCTATTCCGGGCTGTGCCTGGCCAGCAGTTTTCGTGGTGGCCACAGCGGCCTTCAGGGGCGCTGTGTGCAGCCCTGTCGTCTGCATTTCCACCAAGGGCGAAAGGATGGGTTCTTCCTTTCCTGCAACGATTTCTGCGCCATCTCCCAATTGCCTAAACTCAAGAAGCTGCGGCTCTCGGCTTTCAAAATCGAAGGCCGGATGAAATCGGCCGATTACGTGGCGTTGGTGGTCCAGGCTTATCGCCGGGTGCTGGATGCGTCTCCGGACGACGAACGCGACGTCATCGCCGAAGTCCGCGAACTGCTGCTGCGCGCCCCAGCCCGGCGTCTCACCGCAGGGTTTCTGAGCGACGATCCGGCCCGGGAGATCCTTACCCCGCACCGCTCGGGTTCCAGCGGCCTATGGGTAGGAACGATCAAGACCGTCGAGACCGGTTCAATCACTGTGGCGCTGCGCCACAGCGTCAGCGGCGGCGACCGCCTGCGGGTCGAATCCACCGAGGGCAAGGAAAAAGGGGCGTTTACTATCAGCGAGATCTGGTCTCCCAAGGGCGAAACGCTGGCCACGACAAATCCGAAGACACAGGTACGGCTTGCTGCGCGTGGGGAGTTTCTCCCTGGCGAACGGCTCTTTAGGGTGGCCAGCAAGGGTGACAACCCGTGGAAAGAACCGGCCGCATTATGGCGCCAAGTGCATACGGAAGTCCCCGAAGGACGCCGATTTTCACCCCGTTTCTCGCAGCAGACCCAGCTCACTGCAGCCTGGCCAGCCCCGCCCCTTGCTGCCCAGCACGCCAATGAAGCGCTCATCGTCAAGATCGGTCGAGCCCAGGACCTCCTGCAGGTGTTTCAATCGCCGGCCGAATGGGTCATGCTCACCGCCACCAAGGCCAACCTGGAGCGCCTCGCCAAACAGAAGCTGATCCCCGCTCAGAAGCAGCGCTTTATCTGGTCGCTGCCGCCGATCCTCGCGGAAAAGGATCTAGACTACTACCGGCCGGCGGTCCTCTGGTACCTGGAACGTGGTTTCCGGCATTGGGAAGTCAACAACTGGGGACATCTGGACCTTTTTGCCGAGCGGGACAAACTCGGACTTATCGCCGGCGCCCGCCTCAACATCCGCAATTCCACGGCCCTGGCCAGTGTGGCCGAAGCCGGCTGCAGCTGGGCAGAACTCTCTTTGGAAATCACCCGTCAGGAACTGGCAGAGATCCCCCGCGGGCTTCTCGCCGCTCTCCCCATCGTCACCGTGTACACCTGGCCGGCTCTGTTCATGTCGCGGCTTCCGGTCAACCTCCTGGAGGACCGACCGTTTTCGACCGCCCGCAAGGATGTCTACTTCGTCCGTGCCGACAAGCAGGTCACCAGCGTTTTCGCCGACCGCCCCATGAGCTGGCTGGCCCAGATGGCGACTTTACGCGCCTATGGGTATCGATTCTTTCTGCTGGACGTCAGCGCAGGGCCACGCCATCATCCTATGAAGGAGTTGGAACGGCTGCTGAGCGGTTATAAACATGGCCGGGCCGACGAACCCTATTCGCTGTTTAACTTCGACCGTGAACCGGTGAAAGAGAGAAATAGGTAAGGAATCTTCATGACGCCCTTCGTTCATTTGCATGTCCACACCCAGTACAGCCTGCTGGATGGCGCCATTCGGCTTTCCGACCTGTTGGCGACGGCCCGCAGCTACCAGATGCCGGCCGTGGCCATCACCGATCACGGCAACATGTTCGGCGCCCTGGAATTCTACGAGAAGTTCTCCAAAGCCGGAGTCAAACCTATCATTGGCTGTGAGGTGTATCTGGCTCCGCGGAGCCGCTTCGACCGTCAGGCGGAAACCAACGGCGGCAACGGCGAACAGGATCGCAACTATCATCTGTTGCTCCTGGCCCGTGACGGCGAAGGCTACCAGAACCTCATGAAGCTGGTTTCCCGAGCCTACCTGGAAGGATTCTACTACAAACCGCGGATCGACAAAGAGCTACTCCGTGAATATCACGGTGGACTCATCGGCTTGTCGGCTTGCCTCAAAGGCGAAATCGCTTCGTTCCTGCTCCGTCGCCAGGAAGAAAGCGCCCGCAAAGCAGCGCTGGAATACGCGAAGATCTTCGGAGACGGCAATTTCTATCTGGAACTCCAGGCCAACGGCATCCCCGAACAAGCCGTGGTCAATGATGGGCTTATTCGGCTGGGGCGGGAAACTGGGCTGCCGCTGGTGGCCACCAACGACTGCCATTACCTGAAGCGCGGCGACGCCCGCGCCCATGAAATTCTGCTTTGCATCCAGACCGGCAAAACCGTACTGGATGAGCGGCGCATGAAGTTCCAAACCGACCAGCTATACTTCAAATCCCCCGAAGAGATGGCCCGCGAATTCGCTCATGTCCCCGAAGCCCTGGCCAACACCGTGGTCATCGCCGATCAGTGCCAGCTCAAAATCGACCTGGGTTCCTACCACTTTCCCATCTTTCCCTCTGGAAAGCGACGAATCCATCGAGGACTGTTTCGCTCGCAAGGCCCGTGAAGGCCTGGGTAAACGCCTCGAACAACTGACCCGGCGGCATGGCGCCATGGATGCCGCCCAGAAGGCCGACTACGAAGAACGATTGCGCTATGAGATCGAAGTCATTCAGAAGATGGGTTTTGCCGCTTATTTCCTCATCGTGGCGGATTTCATCAACTATGCCAAGGACCGCAGCATACCCGTGGGGCCGGGCCGCGGTTCCGCCGCCGGGAGCCTGGTGGCTTACGCCATGGCCATCACCGACCTGGATCCCATCGAACACGGGCTAATTTTTGAGCGTTTCCTCAACGCGGAACGCATCAGTATGCCGGATATCGATGTGGATTTTTGCATCCATGGCCGCGAAGAAGTGCTGCGCTATGTGAGTGAGCGCTACGGCAAGGAGAACGTGGCGCAGATCATCACCTTCGGTACCATGCAGCCCAAGGCCGTAGTGCGTGACGTCGGACGCGCCCTCGCTATGCCCTACAACGAAGTAGACCGCATCGCCAAGCTGATTCCCGCCACCCTCGGCATGACCCTCACCAAGGCCTTCGAACAGGAACCGCGGCTCAGCGAACTGCAGCGCGACAACCCGCAAATCCAGGAACTGTTCGAAATCGCTCGGGTGTTGGAGGGACTCACCCGCCACGCCTCGACTCACGCCGCCGGCGTAGTCCTGGCCGATAAGCCGATTGTGGAATACATGCCGCTCTACCGAGGCCAGGATAACGAAGTAGTGACTCAGTATTCGATGAAGTTCGTGGAAAAGGCCGGACTCATCAAGTTCGATTTCCTCGGGTTGCGTAACCTCACCGTGATCGACAATGCGGTCAAGCTCATCAAAAAGAACCACGGTGTGGAACTGAACATGGCTGACCTGTCCCTTGACGATCCCGACACCTTCGCACTGCTGTCACGGGCCGACACCATGGGGGTGTTCCAGCTGGAAAGCAACGGCATGCGCGGCTATCTGGGGCGGCTGCGCCCCGAGAGCTTTGCCGACATCGTCGCCATGGTGGCCCTCTACCGGCCGGGTCCCCTGGAAAGCGGCATGGTAGACAACTATATCGACGGCAAACTCGGCAGAATCGAAGTCACCTACGATCTCCAACAGCTTCGGCCGATCCTCGAACCTACCTACGGCGTGATCCTCTACCAGGAACAGGTGATGAAAATCGCTAGCACCCTGGCCAGCTACACCCTGGGGGAAGCCGACATCCTGCGGAAAGCCATGGGCAAAAAGGACCCGGCCACCATGGCCGCCCAGCGCCAACGCTTTGTGAGTGGGGCCAAACAGAACGGCATCGAAATTGCCAAGGCCAACCACATTTTCGATCAGATGGAAAAATTCGCCGGTTACGGCTTCAACAAGTCCCACAGCGCTGCCTACGCCCTCATCGCCTACCACACTGCCTACCTCAAGGCACACTATCCGGTGGAATACATGGCGGCGCTGCTCAACAGCTTTCTTAGCAACACCGATCAGGTGGTAAAGTACATCAACGAATGCCGCGAAAAAGGCATCGAACTCCTGCCGCCCGACGTCAACGCCAGCGACAAGGACTTTACCGTGGTGGCAGGGAAGATCCGATTCGGCCTGGGAGCGGTGAAAAACGTGGGGGAAGCGGCCATCGAAGGGATCATCCGCAGCCGCGAAGAACAGGGGGCGTTCCAATCGTTGTACGACTTTGTGGAACGCGCGGATACGCAGAAGGTAAACCGCCGCGTAGCTGGAACAACTCATCAAGTGCGGTGCCTTCGACACCCAACACCCGCACCGGGCGCAGGTGCTGGCGGCACTGGACACGGCCATGGAACGCGCCCAGGCAGCCCAGCGGGACCGCCAGTCAGGCCAGGTCAATATGTTCACGGCACTCCGCGCCAAGAAGAAGAGTAACAAGCAGCCGCTACCCGACGTTCCCGACTGGGACAGCCGACAGACCCTGCAGTTCGAGAAAGAAACTCTGGGGTTCTACCTCTCTGGCCACCCCCTGGATGCCTATCGTGAACAGATGGCGGCACTTTGCACCAGCGACTCCCAGCGAATTGTCGAAAAGCTCGACGGCAGCGAGGTGATCCTCTGTGGCGTGCTTTCGGTGATCAAAGAAGTGGTCACTAAGAAAGGCGACCGCATGGCCTTCTACACTCTGGAGGACAAGGAAGGACTGCTGGAAGTGGTGCTCTTTCCGGAGGTGTTCGCCCAGGCGCGAGACCTCCTGGCCGGTGATGATCCACGAGTGGTCATGGGTACCGTACAAAACGATGAAAAGGGTTCCAAGATTCTCGCCAGCCGCATCCTTACCCTGGAAGAAGCCCAAGTGGAAACCGTAGAGATGGTCCACATCCGGCTTCACACCGATCGCCTGGATACGGAGGCCATGGCCAGACTGCGCCATCTGCTGGTCAGCCATAGGGGAGAATGCCGGACCCAGCTCCACCTGTTCGTGGGCGAGGAGTCCGAGGCGGTGATTGCCTTGAGCCCGAAACTGTCGATTAGCCCGTCGCGGACCTTTTTCCGGGAAATGGATCAATACTTCGGTAAAGATTCGGCCTCACCAGCCTACAAGGCGTGTGCGACCCGACAAGAAAGTGGCAGAAGACCACCTGAGCAAGTGTAGAAACCTTGGGCCAGAAGAACTGTAAGTGACTCAAATTCCAGGCAGCCGAACCCTTCAGCCTTCAGCGTTTAGCCATTAGCCGTCAGTCATAACAGGAAAATCAATGGACTCATGGTGTGGACCATGCCACCACATAATGGAGTTCTTGCGCATGAGTGCCTGTTCTAGCTAAATGCTAATACCTAATGGCTGAGCGCTTACGCCGAACCCGGCAGCAAGCCGCTCAAGAGATTGGAATGCCACTCATGGCCACGACCCTGTTTTTCGTCGAAACCTCTGGTGCTGAAAAGCGTAAGGTTTTGTGTCAGTGGGTGGAGAGGTTTTATGAAGAAGGCCGGCGGATCGTGGTAGTGACCGATTCCTCCCAGGCCGCACAGCATTTGGACCAAATGCTCTGGTCGTTTTCCCAATCCAGCTTCATCCCCCATCGCATTGTGGCACGGACACCCGCGGAAGGCGTTATCGAACCCGTCATCATCGTCCCAAACGCGCTGACGGTACCAGGCTACGAAGTGGCCGTGGCTGATTCGCCGGTACCTCTGCACTATCTGCAGCCCTTCACCACCGCCGTGCATTTCGTCCTCACCGATGACCCCGACCAGCTTCAGGACAGCCGCCTGCTCTGGCAAAACGCCCGCGATCATGGATGGACCTTGCGCCACCTGCACCAAACCGCGGCCGGTAGGCCTTGAAACGAGTTAGAGCTGTCCAGCTGTCCAGAAATCAATAGTGTTGGGCGATCCTGGCCGCTCCCTCAGCGGACGGAGTTCTTTCCTGCCATCTGATCGGCGGGTTATAAGGTCCCCCTCCCATCCGAATCACTACTGGCTTTTTCTGTGAAACATTGCTTGGGACGTGAACCCTCAGGCGAGTAGTTGCCGCATCATTGTCCGAGTGCAGTGGCTGGCTGGTCGGCAGCCACCCCTTGCCGATTTTCCCAGAAGTTCTTTTCCAGATCTTCGAGAGCCAGGGCCTGTTCTTCCCATTGCTCAGTGAGCCCCTGCAAATCACGGCGCAACTGGTTGTGTTGGCACTGCAGCGCCCCAACATCAGCACTTCCTTGGTAGGTAGCAGGGTCCGCCAGTTGGAGCGAACAATTGTCCAGTTGCTGCTGAACGGTCTCCAGGACCGCCTCCAACTCCTCCAGTCGCTGCTGCAATGGCCGTTTCAGCCGGTAGAATTCGTTGCGCCACTGCGCTTCCTGGCGCTTTCGTTCCTGGTCTTTGCGCGCGGCAGCAGCCACGCTACGCCCAGGCTGTTCCGCCACAACCTTAGCTGAGGCTTCCTGGACAGGCTCCATTTCCAGCCGCTGCCTCCAAATCCGTTGGAAATCATCGTAGTTGCCCGGGAAAAGGTGGATTTCGCCATTGCGAACATAGAGCACCTTGGTGGCAATAGCATTGATGAAGTGCCGGTCATGGCTGATAAAACAGATGGTACCGGGATAAGATTCGAGGGCTTCTTCGAAGACATCGCGAGCCGGAATGTCGAGGTGATTGGTCGGTTCATCCAGAAGCAGCAGGTTGGGACGCTGGATGAGGAGCTTGCACAGGGCTAACCGTGCCTTTTCACCACCACTCAACACCCCCACCCTCTTTTCCACATCGTCACCTCGAAATAAAAACGCCCCGAGGTATCCACGGATTTGCGTTAGGGTGAGGTTACCAGCAACCCGGGAGACTTCCTGCAACACGGTGAGCTCCGCATCCAGCTGTTCCATCTGGTGCTGCGCGTAGTAGCCACACACCACCTGCTGCCCCAGGCGCACATCGCCGCCTGATGGAAGTTCGACCCCGGCCATCATCTTGAGCAAGGTGCTTTTGCCGGCGCCGTTGGGACCGAGCAAAGCAATGCGATCACCGCGCTCCACCACTAGATCTACATCCCGGTACACGGTTTCATCCCCGTAGTGCTTGCCCACACCCTGCAAGTCCAGAACCCGTTTTCCGCAGTGCGATGGTTCCGGAAAGGAGAATTCCGGCGCGGCTTCACCGTCGGGAGCTTCAAGCAGCTCCATTCTGGCCATGAGTTTGAGTCGGCTCTGGGCCTGACGGGCTCGATCCTTCCGGTAACGGTTGCGCGCGATGAATCTTTCCAGCTGCTGAACACGTTGCTGTTGATTCTTGAAGGCAGACAGCTGGATTTCCTGGCGACGAGCCTTTTCTCCAAGGTAGAAGTCGTAGTTGCCAGCAAATTCATGGAGCCGCCCGTGATCGAGTTCCAGGATGCGAGTCACGAGCCGATTCAGAAAGGCACGGTCATGAGAGATAATGACCATGCTCTGCCTGGAACTGCTGAGGTGATCCTCCAGCCACAGCAGTGAATCCAGGTCTAGATGGTTGGTCGGTTCGTCGAGGAGCAGCGCGTCCGGCGCGGATAGCAGCAATCGAGCCAGGGCCAACCGCATGGCCCAGCCACCACTCAGTGTGTCCACCGGGGAATCTAACGTCTTTGGGGAGAAACCCAATCCGGCCAGAATTTCTCGAGCCCGCGATTCCAGCTCATAACCACCGAGATGTTCAAATTGTTCCAGAAGATGGGCCTGTTGTAGAGCAAGACTTTGACTTCGCTGTGGATCGCTTTCAGACTCCAGGGACTGCTGCACATGGTGGAGAGCTGTTTGGATCTGACGGAGGCGCACACTGACATCAAGCGCATAGGCCAGCACACTGCTGCCTCTAACACGGACCACCTGCTGAGGCAGACTCGCCAGGACCACGTGTTTGGGGATGGAAACAAAGCCGGTGTCAGGAGCCAGGTCGCCGATGAGGATGTGAATCAACGTGGTTTTGCCCACGCCGTTGCGCCCGATGAGACCAACGCGCTCCCCTTCTCGAAGAAAAAAGGAGACATCCTTGAAAATTTCGTTCTTGCCGGCAAATTTGCCGATCCCTTGGACACTGATCAAAAGCGAAGGATCCTTCCATCACCTTGGCAACCAACACCCGATAAGGCATCCGGCAGAGCCATTGGCGAATCATCGGACTTGCTAGAACCGAACTTGGCAGCTCGAAATAGCGCTTGTGGGCAGGGCTGTAAAGCCGAAGACGCTCGCATCCGTCGTCAAGCTGAATACAGGCTTCGTGTCGTCCGACCAAACGGGGGGCGTGAGTCCACCGTTCCCGGTGAGGTAGCGGAGCATAACCGTTTGCTGCAACTCCTTGTCTCCACCCCGGGTGACAATGTGGGTTTGTGGGCAGTTTTACCGGCACATTCCGGGTGGGACACAATAGAGCACTCAGCGGACGGCCAAGAGTCACCGCACCTTGGGGCGGGAATGCACTGCCTGTCTAGCAAGGAGCGTAACAATATGAGAGGGCACTCTGCTGCTCGCTCCCCCCCCAGGCCCAGCTCAGACCGATTGTCATTTCTGATCGAATGCTGGCACGTCGACACGAAACTGCCCACACCTGGGGTCAGGAGAAGCCTGGGAAAACAACCGCTCTAAGCTGGGGTCGCTAGAAAACCCACTTCCCCTTTGTAGTAGCGAAAGATCTCGGTGATAATGACTTCCTTCTCAACCTTAAACGGTCCTTGTTTGGCTAGCTCAGAAGTATCCGCTCGGCTGGTGAAGGTCTGTTCTTCGTATTTCACCACCCCCACATAGGGAGACACCTTGTCCCCGGTGGATTTGACCTCTGAACCTTCGGCCGGGACAATGAGGCGGTAGGATGCGACGTAGCGGCCCTGTCCATCCGTTTCCACCTTGACATTGTGCTGACCGTAGTCCCCATAACTATTCACTTTCTTCATCCATTCCTGCTGAAATACTACGAAGCTGCTCTTTGCCTGGGCTTCATCTTCCGTGGCCCAACACGTGTGACTATAGAAAACCACGAGGGCCAGGCCCAACACAACGACCCAAGCAAATCGACGAAGGGCGGGACCGTGAGCGTATCTTGCCAAACCTTGCATTTGGGTCACTCCATGATGCAGCTTCAGCTCTAGCTGCAGTAGCGTTGTTTTTAGTGAAAAAGGGGAGCGCCAAGGCCTCATAGACCCTGTGCTCCCCTCCCACGATTACATTACCTCACTCTGAGGTCTACTGTACGACTTTGAGCTCCACACGACGGTTGATAGCACGGCCTTCTTCCGTAGCGTTATCAGCCTTCGGCCGAGATTTGCCGTAGCCAATGGTGTTCATGCGGTTCGACTTAATGCCCTTCTTGATAAAGTAGTCGTAAACCGCCCTGGCTCGGCGTTGGGACAGCTTCTGGTTGTATTCCACGCTGCCGATACCGTCGCAATGGCCTTCGATGATGACCTTGATGTCAGGACGTTTCTGCAGGGTTGCGGCAGCTTCATCCAGCACCACTCTCCATTCAGGCTTGATGTTAGCCTTGTCGAAATCAAAATGGATACCGCGCAGAATCAGCACTTCGTCCTTGGGCTTAGCAGCCAGAGGCGCACAGAATACGTCCATGACGAATTTCTCAAGGGCTGCCTTGTTCTGCAGCAATTCCGGACCACTCACCATGATGCTGCAGGCATTCAATTTGTTGATGTCTTCCAGGATCTTCTTGCCTGCCGGCTGATCAGCAAAAGACACAATGTGAATGCACAGATTGCTGTACTTGCCGTAAAGCATCCGCGCCTCGCCGACCGGATCCTTGCCAAGATTGGCCATACCGTCAGTAACCATGATAACAGCAGTCTTGCCACTGAGCTTCGCGAGCACCGCCGGATCCAAGGAATCGAAACCCGGCCCCATCGGGGTCAAACGACCGAAGATTTCCTGCTCATTTTTGATGCTGGCGATGGCCTTGCTCAACGCAGCGCGATCGTAAGGAGCCGGAGCTAGCAGCTGTTGAAAAGGAGCGAACAAGCTAAGCCCACCATTGTACTTCAGTTGTGGGATTAGTTCATTCATCTGGGACAGCAATTGCTTGGCCATTCTCTCTTTGATAAAGGCTTGACCGCGATAGACGTCCTTGCCTTCAAAGGTCATGTACATCGACCCGGACTGGTCCACAAACAGAACAAAATTGTCAACTTTGGGCGCACATTTCTCCTGAGCCTGCACCAACCCAACGCCCATGGTCAGAACCAGAGCCATAGCCAATACCAACACCTGAAGCTGCCTATTCTTCATCATTCGACCCTCCCGTTGCTCGAGTTGATGTTCTGTCACAAATTCCTTTGGTCCAAACCGTAGCCACTCCGCGGATGAATATCCTCGTGCTAACCGTCAAATACCCCCCCTTCTTGCTGGATGTTCTCAAAACAATAGTATTACGCCTATCAGTATCACCATCTGCAATTGTACAAGGTTGAAAATCTAGGAATCACCGTCTGGTCCTGTCACTGAACCAAGAACTCAGCTACTGAGCCAGAAACCAGCTCCTGTTGGGAACAGCAGTTTCGGCCGTCATCCCTTCTTGGGATTGGCCGTCAAGCACTACGTACCGGACAACTCAGCAACAGACTCCTGGATGTTCACGAGTACTTTCATGTTTACTGTCTTTCGCCCGTGCTGTCAATGAGTTATAGAGAGCAAAAGGCAACGTCGTGATCTTTTCTGCAAACGGAACCGGCCGTCAAGACAGATCCAAAGACCACCAAATATGACAGGCAATAACAATATGTTACGCTCAGACAATGGCCTCGGCGCCAGCACGAATGTCCTCATTCAAGGCCAGCGTAAGCACCCGATCCCCTTCGCGATACGCTAACCGCTTATCCCTTAATTCATCGATGAAATGCTCGATTTTCTTCGGAGAAAACGGATGGAACCGGCGACAAACGGCTTCCAGGTCGCGGCCAGTGTCGCAATGGAGAAAAATTTCTCGGGATTTCCCGCCAAAACGAAAAGCCTCGACCTGACCGCCTACATCCATCCGACGCCGCACAACCAGGAAACTGCCGCCATCATTGTAACCCAGCAAGGGGGCGCCATCGCCGGATTGCCTCGCGGCCTGATAGTGCTTTCGCCACTTTGCCGCTTGCTGCCGTATGGGTTGCCAAAGCTTCCTTTGGACAACCTGATCACCACAGTACCCCTTTACCATTAGACAGAGTCTTCCCAAGACGTCGGCAGGAAACCAGGCCCCGTACCAGGGATGGTTTCTAACCCGGCGCAAGCCGAAAGCTTCAGCCTGCAGGTGGATTGGACTGCCCTCCCCCAACCAAAAGCGCACCACTCTAAGTGGCTTATAATACACCTACAAATTCCATTACTGCCAGAGTATCAGCAACATCAATCGCGTCACTGCCGGGGAACTCCAGCAAGAGATTGGATTGGTTGCTGATTCCAAAGGCCTCACACCATTTCATCATTTCGATGTTGTCAATGGCGCGAAGCCCTTTGTTCATTTTCTTCAGGAGCCGAGTGCTGAGTGCTTCGATGCCGATCTGTACCTGCTTCATGCCCGCCTGGCGCATTTCCCGGAATGATTCGCGAGACAGCGGCCCACGCAGCTCAGCGAAGAGTTCCAGACCCAGACCCAGCCGCTGCAATTCCTTGAACAGCGCCAGGGACTTGCCGGGGCTCAAGGCATTATCCACGAAACAGAACCGGAGGATCCTGTGCCTTTGTGCCTGCTGTGCCAGTTCCTGGACCACCTGGCGCGGTTGCTTGGATCGGTAGCCTTGCCATTGAAGATTGAGATTGCAGAACTGACAGCCCCCCAAAGAGGTCGTGGGTGTCACATTTTGCCAGTAGCAGCCACGGCTAGCTTCGATGGGAAGCTGACCCATCCACTGAAAAGATTTTGGGCATTCCTTCACCTCACTGAAATAATCAGAAAAATCTGGAGCGGGCAGGCTTGCCAGTGAGGGGATCTGGATTCTTTCCAGTTGCGCCATGTCGTTCCCGAAGGAATGATCGAGCAGCCCCGGGATTGGCTCTGGAATAGCGCTGGAGCCGCTCATCATGCGTGCCACCAGTGCCGCCAGTGGCTGTTCCCCTTCACCATCCACCACCATATCGATCTCAGGGAAAGCTCTCAGCAGACTCCGCCCAAGTCCTCCGCATACCGAACTGCCACCCAGCACCACCGCAACGTGGGGGGATCTCCGTTTCAATTCGCGCACGAGGTACAAAGACGCCGTGAGCTGGGCCAGGCAAACGCTGATCCCCACCAGGCTGGCTTCGGCCAACTGTTCAAAGAGGCGGTCTTGGCGATGGATATCTTGAATCTGATGGCCAAGGACTTCGAGGTCTAGGGGGGAACCCCCTAGTTTTCGTCCGCCTAAACGGTCAACCAAGGACTGGGCGGGCGACAACTGTTCGGGGAACAGCAATGGGGCATAGATCGCTTCGGCCAGCCAGCTACGGCCAGCGATCTTCTGATAAAGATCCAGCCCCAGATGAGCAGCTATGGACACGTATGGGTGCATGGCGCGAACCCGAACCGCGCCATGGAATCGTTCCAGAAGATAGGCCTTCAGTGCGCCAAGCTGTATGGAAGGACGATCTGCCAGTGGCCAGGGCATGGCCACCAAAGCCACACCGAAAGGCATTTAGAAGAGCCTCTTTACCCAGACCAAACTCAAATTATTGTCATTGTCATATTTGCAGAAGCGCTCGAGGACGTTGGGATCCAGGGATCGCTTCAAATCCAACAAACGGTCAAACTCCTTCTCGATCACCACATTGCAGAAGTCTACGGGAACGGCACGAATGAAGTTCAGCTCTTCCTCATTCCACATCTCCTCAGCAATATCGCGTACTCCATTCTCCAAAGCCTGATTCCCACAGACCTTGTAGCATGCCCCGCAATCACAGCGGTGGATGGCATCAAAATCCGCTGGAATAGCTTGGCCATTTTCACAGAAAGGACAGACTATATGGGTTCTCATTGAATATTTCTTGCTCCCAATGTTCATCGAAACGAACCGGGCCTCACAGAACCAGGAGGTCCCGGCCGGGGCATCGCCCGCGCCATCATGGTTTACTCTTCGAGATCAACGATCATATCCGCTTCATTGCCACACACCGTGCAGGTTCTGGTCTGTTTTTCCTGCTTTTTCTTGATTTGAGCCGTTTCCTGGACCTCGACCAACTGGCAGGTGACCACCATTTCCGCTTCATTTCCGCAGTTGGTACAGGCACACATTTCTCTCTTCTCAGCCATCGTAGTCACTCCTCAAATGAATTGCTACGTCGAGTTCCACGCCATCGTCACAGCCACATGTTCCAATCGAATTTCATTATATGAATCATCCCCCTTGAAATCAAATGGGATCTTTGTCATAGGGGAGGAGGTTGGCAGAAGCTTGAAGCAAGGCACCAGGCACCTACAAACCCTGGTGCTTACTCTCCCCCAATGCAAAAACAAACCAGCAGAGGAACCATGACCGAATCCGCCTTACAGAGCAAAGCAGCAGCCGTTCAGGCTGTTCTCGATCGAGCACTATCCGGACGCCCACTGCACTCTAGGTTATCGCAATCCCTTGGAACTGCTGGTGGCCACAATCCTTTCGGCGCAGTGCACGGATGAACGCGTCAATCAGGTGACACCCGAACTCTTCAAAAAATATCCCACTGCGTCCAGCTACGCCCAGGCACCCTTGGACGAACTTGAGGCTGCCATTCATTCTACCGGCTTCTATCGAAACAAGGCCAAAAACATTCAGGCTTGCTGCCGGCAATTGCAGGAACGGTTCAACGGGGAGGTACCTGCCGATCTGGAGATCCTGGTGAAACTGCCGGGAATCGGCCGCAAGACCGCGAACGTGATCCTCGGCAATGCCTTCCACCTTCCCGGCGTTGTGGTTGACACCCATGTGAGCCGGGTGACGCAACGGTTGGGGCTAACCAACCACAACGATCCCGTCAAGATCGAGTCCGACCTCATGGCGTTGCTTCCCAGCGAACGCTGGGTCATCTTCTCCCATCAACTGATCCTGCACGGACGCCGTATCTGCCAGGCCCGCAAACCAATGTGCGGCCAATGCCCACTGCAGGCCCTATGCGACTATGTCGCTCAGCCCACAACTCCGAAAGCTGCCGGCGACACTGCACTTCAGCGCCGGGCCAAATCCAAAGACCGGCATTGACGGCACCTCCGCGAACCACGATGGTCGCGGCCGCCCAAGACAGGAAAATCGATTGCAGGTTTCTTCCTTGGGTGCCTGGGTGCCGCGAGCATTGCCTCGCGGTCAAACTGCTTCACTGGTATATTTCTATTGGATCAAGAACACCCGAAATTCAGCCGTCGCTTCCTTAGCAACCCGCAATCGCTGGCGTTGACCACCCTGCTGCCATTCCACCGTGACCCGCGATTCCATCGGTGCATCGCTGTAAGCCGTGACGATTCTTGCCGCTAACAACAGATCGGCCTCCGACCCTGCTGCCGACTGCGGCATCACCGCCAGCGGCCCGGGATAGCCCTCCACCTGCAGACGCACCCAATCCGAGCCAAGCAGGGCCTGGAGTCTGGTGTTGTCTGCTTCGCTTCGCCCCACCACGCATTTGCTCCCCTCAGGAAGGCGAAAGTGGCGGCCCCTTGGGAGCAGTTCCAGGTCGCGCCGACTGGGATTCTCACTCCTATCCAACAGATCCTTAAGTTTCCTGACGTAACCGTCTTTGGTCAGGAGACACCCACCGGCAGGGTTGGGATAGTCGTGAATCTGGTAGTGCGCCGCCAGTTCGATCTGGCGTTTACGCGAACGACCTTGAATGTCCAGCAGGCGGTCACGGTCCACGCGGCTATCAAGTTCCACCAGGGTCGGCGGCAGCAGTTTGGCGCTGAGCGGTCGAAGAACCAGCCCTTCCAGACCCGAAAGCTTCTCCACGCACCGCAAGGCGTCGCGGCGTTGGCTCATAGGACGCTGCCCCAGCACCTCACCGGTAAACAGAAAATCCGCCCCCTCAATACCCATGAACTGGCCCGCCTCCCGCAGCATCAGTCCGTGGCAATCGATGCAGGGATTCATATATCGGCCGAAACCGTAGCGGGGATTCTTCATCATTTTCAGATGCGGTTCGGTGATATCCACCACATGGATACTAATGCCGGCCGCACGCCCGGCTGCCAGCCCCGGTTCTGGATGGAAAAAGGGCGTGGCAAAGGTGATACCGATCAAATCCAGACCCTGGTCCTGCAACACCTTCACCGCCAGAATGCTATCCAAACCCCCAGAAAGAAGTCCGATCCCTTTGGTTTTTCGTTTTGTCATCATCCCTGCTGCTGCAATATCCCTTTCGGCAATGGGAGACCTCCGACTGAGTCAATGTCAATGCTGCCACTGCGATATCCAGCCAAATCCAGGCTCACCTGGATGAACCCCAACTGGTTGAAGTGTTCGACAACCTGGCGTCTGCTGGCAGGTTCAACCAGCAACGGGAAATCTTCCGGATTAAGTTCAATACGGGCCACCTGGTCGTGAACCCGAACCCGGACCTGAGTACACCCCAAATCCAACAGATATGCTTCGGCACGCTCGATACGCCCCAGCAGCTCGCCACTGAGGCCAACCCCATAAGGGACTCGGGTAGCCAGGCAGGCCTGACTGGGTTTGTTCCAGGTGGGAAGACCTGCCAAGCGGCTCAGCTCTCTGATGGCTGTCTTAGTCATTCTAGAACTGGCGAGGGGGCTCAACACGCCCAATTCCTGCAGCGCCAGCAGGCCAGGACGATACTGAGAGAGGTCATCGACATTAGTTCCGTCCAGGATAACGGAATACCCCTGTCTTTGGGTCAAATCCATCATGGCCACAAACATCGCTCGTTTGCAGACATAGCAACGATTCCTGGGGTTTCCGGCAACCTCAGTATTGCTCAGCACATCAACTGACAATTCCTCCAGCACAAAACCCAATTGCCGCGCCGTTTCCCGCGCCGCGGCACACTCGCGCCCGCTCACCATGGGAGAAACCACCAATATCGGCAAGATCTTCTTCCGCAGCACCTTAGCGGCAAACCACAACAGAAAGGTGCTATCCACTCCCCCAGAGTATGCCATCGCCATACGGTCAAACGGCGTCAATTCACGGCTCAGCGCCTGCCATTCGACTCGGCGCGCCGGCGGCACCCGCATATGGTCAAGTAAATCACTCATGGCATATCCCAAGGACCTTGGCTTCCGAGTTCTTCGACTGCGGGAGAGGGTTCTATGGTTAGCGTGGCAGCGGGAAAGAACCTGATGAAAAAGACCGTCGTAGCCAGTGGACAGGTTACCAGGGCCCCCGACCGGAGTTCATCCCATGACAAGCAGCTATCAGCTCACAAAGTTGGTTGCCGGTTGCACGGCAGTCGTAGGGAGCGGATGTTGCGGTTCACCCAGCAAAAACTCCCCCTTCTGAATCCAGCCCTTGAGAATTTCGGCGATCTCTTTGGCCCGAACGTAGCTGGACAGCGGCACAGTGGGGACATCCTTGCCCTCGATGCGTATAGTACCCGATCGCAATTGAGCGTAGCTCACTTCCGCGAGCGGCTCCGATTGTTTGAAGCTATAGTCTTTAACCTGCGTCACGATGTCCTCATCGGCTACTCCGGTGTGGGCCGCCAATTCCTCGTTGAGGATCGGGATGGGAATACCCAAGCCTAGAGACAGGGAGCAACCGTAACCCTGCATGCTCACCCCAATAAGCCAGCGAGGCTGCATCTCCTTCAAGTCGCCCATCACCATGAGGGTACCTGCCGGAGCACGAGGGACCCCGTTCGGCAGCCGTGCCACATCGGGTTTATGCTGCGACCCGTGCCAGACCACATAGCCCTGAGCCCCACCAAGGAAGATCCGGGTCCCCAAACCCAGGGTAAGGTAGTAGGGATCGTTGAGCAGCGGGCTCAACTGTCCCGACGTGGAATAGTTGGCATTGCCGAGCCGCGGTTTGAGAGTGCCCATGTAGGTATAGATGGTCTTCTGTGAGAGATTCACGGCACAGTTATAGTTCTGATAGGCATTGCGCGGGTTGCACAGGACCGCGTAGGGCAGTTCCGTCAAGGTGACCATCCTTTCCATCTGCCGATTGGGATAACAGTCGGTCCCATAGGCTTCCGCTCGCAACCGCACCGCTTTTCCCGCCACCAAGTCATGAATGACATGCCCACCGCCATATTCGAAGGCGCCAGGATGGACCTTGTTCAATGGATCGTCGAAGGCAGGTTCGGTAACACCTAGGTAGATATCCACCGCGGCCAAACCGCCATAGGCGGGGACATCGTTGAGCCATACCCGGGAGGCTTTGGTTGGGGGATTGGTGTGTCCAAAATTGATGAAAGCGCCCGAAGAACACATCGGGGCGAAGGTCCCAGTGGTCACCACGTCCACTTCTCTGGCTGCTTTGACCGGGCCTTTGCTCCTCACAATACCAATCATCTCCTCCGCAGTGACCACCACTGCCAGACCTTTGCGGATTTTCTCATTGATCTCCTGGTAGCTCTTTTGAACTGCATGCGATCCCATAACCAACACCTCTTTTGGCTTCTTCTCTCACCTCAAACGCCGAGCTGCATTGGAAAAGACCTCTGATCGGAATCCTTCAGGACCTATTAGCCCAGCACTGTTGAGGATTTGTTCTAGAGGACGTGATCGGTTTGTGTCAAATGAAATGCAGGTGGACCACCATACCAGACCAACTCAGGGATTCTCCCTTGGGGCCAGGTAAGGCATCAAGGCCTGGCGCAGGGTCTCAGGCAAAGATCGAGACCGCCAACTCCGGTCAATAGCCACAATGGTTGCCTGACCACGGGCCACAAGTTCACCGCCATCAGTGGGGTAAAAATGAAACCCAAAGGTAACAGCCTTCTCCTTCAGCCGCATGATCGATACCGCCAACCGCAGCCGATCGCCGTATTTCACCGGACGCAGGAAATCACAGGTGGCCCCGACAATAGGAAGCCCGTAACCTTCCTCCTGATTGCGAAACAATTTCTGAGGCTGAAACCCCAGGGTTCGAAAGAACTCCTCAATGCCGTGGTGACAGTAACGAAAATAGGAAGCGAAATACACGACCCCATACGGATCCGTGTCACCAAAGCGAACAGTGATGGGGACCTCAACCCATTGCCCACCCAGTTCTTCAATGCAATCCATCCAAACCTCTCTTCATATGGTGAGTGCGGTCTCGACGCCAGGGCAGTAAAATCTGACTCCGATGCAGCTGTGGGTTCTCTACACCATCAGGGGATGGTACGTAAAGGGTGCAGATGGACTTTGACATTGGCTGAGAAGCATGCCATGCTTCGGCTCAAACCGTCACACTGCCCCTCACACTGCAGTAGATGAGGCATTGGAGACCGCACGCCAATTAAATCGGTGCAAGGATTGACCATGACTGCCGAAATGCCCGATCTCAGCGATTTCCCCGTGGTCATCGATCTCCCCGTGCTGTGGGGCGATATGGACGCCTACCAACACGTCAACAATGTGATGTATTTCCGCTATTTCGAAAGCTCCCGCATAGCCTATGCCGATCAGCTCAACCTCTACCAGGTACAGCAAACAACCGGCATCGGTCCCATACTGGCGGCGACTTCATGCCGCTTCATCAGACCCCTGCGCTATCCCGATACTATTCGAGTCGGTTGTCGCACTGTTCACCTCACCGAAACCGAGATCCACCAAGAACACATCATATACAGCAATAGAAAAGGGAAACTGGCGGCCAGCGGGACGGCCATCGTGGTTGCTTACGACTACCGCCAGCAACACCGCTCCGCCTTTCCTCAGCCTCTTCTGGAACGTATTCTGGCCCTGGAAAAAGGTTTGCAGCTGAGCTCGACTTAGGCTGGCATTCGTCCCTTCACCGTGAAGGTGGGCAGGCGATCTGCTCATCGGAAGCCTGTCCTTCAGTCTGGGAGAGGTCATGCCGTCCAGCCCAGTTCGCGACGAGTCATCGTACGCTTCAGGGCCGTCGACTGTCCATGATCGGATGTCAAACGGTGCTCCCCTGCCCTGCCACGCCTGCCCAGGGCTTCCCCCTGCTAATGTCCTGTGTCGGTAACTCCGGCCTCAGCAAAGGTCTTGATGTCCCGAAGCACCTTGGCAGAAGCATCCACAATGTTCATCGCCAGTGCCGCCCCGGTTCCTTCTCCCAAACGCATCTGCAAATCCAATATCGGTTCGAGGTCCAGCAGTTCGGTCATGGTGGTGTGCCCTACTTCCTGACTGCGGTGAGAGACAAACAGATAATCGCGCGCCGCCGGTACCAATCGGCAAGCGACCAAGGCACCAGCCGTGGCAATGAAGCCGTCGCATACCACTGGTGCCTTGGCAGCAGCAGCCCCGAGTACAGCTCCCGCCAGTGCAGCAATCTCGAAGCCGCCCACCTTGGCCAATACGTCCAGTGGATCCTCTGAATTGGGGTTGTTTACCTGAAGCGCCTTCTCAATCACGGCGATCTTATGCTCCCAGGTCTGATCGTCAATTCCGGTCCCTCGCCCGGTAAGTGCTGCTACCGACTTGCCGCTGAAGGCCGCAACGATCGCGGTGGAAGGAGTGGTGTTGGCAATGCCCATGTCTCCAGTGGCAAATATCTGGAAACCCTCCTGCTTTTTGGCCGTCAGAACCAGCTCCGCCCCCAGGCAAAGGCCTGCTATGGCCTGTTCGCGGCTCATGGCCGGACCCTGAACGATATTGGCCGTACCCTTGCCAAGCTTGCGATGAATGACCGGCCAGTCCGGCGGCAGGTCGCTGGCCACGCCGCAATCCACAACCCGGACTTCGGCCCCCACATGCCTGGCCAGCACATTGATCGACGCCCAGCCCTGAATAAAGCTGAACACCATTTGCGCCGTGACCTCTTGTGGAAAGGCACTGACCCCTTCAGCCGCCACGCCATGATCGCCAGCCATGGTCAAAATCAACTTTTTGTCCAGCGTCGGCGTCAGTGTTTCGGATATGGCGGCAAGACGCGCCGCCATAGATTCTAGCAAACCCAGGGAGCCGCGCGGCCGAATCTGCGATCGCAGCCGCTCCCAGGCTTTGCCTTCCCAGGTCGTCGATGCTGGTTCAATTAGCGTCAGTAGTTCCCGGAATTCCATCATGCTCAAGACCTCTTTGCTTGTTTCAAGTCACGCCCGTGCCTCAAAAAAAAATCCTTCAAGACCTGATAGATCCTGAAGGATTGCCTCATGGCATCAGCAATCACGCACAACCCAGAGCTGCCGACCATAGCGCGACACCCTGGGACTAATTTTCACGGCAGGTCTTCTGACTGACGGATCAGCTTACTCTCTGAGCCTTCCCATTTCACTCCATCAAACCTAATTGATGGTCCGGAAACAGTGGCATTTCTTCAGATTTCATCCCCGCTCACAGCGCCGGCCACACGTAGCGGAATCCCACCGCCTTCCCTGTCAAACACCGTGAAAATCGCTTCGCATTTCTGGCTGGGAATGGCTTGTTAGGTCCTATCCCCGGTTGACCTCCCTGCAGCAAACGGTCCTGAATTGTCGAAGACCTTCACTCGCAATCCCCATAGCCGCAATACTCATGCCTTGGCGGCAGGAGATAGCTGTATTCGCATCTTTTCTTCAGGCACTCTTGCGAGAAAACTTCTTGAGAAGCTTCAGAGCCCGTTGCGTTTCCATGACCGGAATGATCTCGGCCACCCCAAGATCCCCCCAAAAGAAGGTTGACGCAGCAAGATGACCGTCATCATCGCATTCGAACAACCGAAATACCCTGTGCCCGGAAATATCAAACCATTCACCCTTTATTTCTACGCCTTGATCCTTGTTGATGGTCTCCAGGCGCCTTTGGATCACCTGATCCCGATCTTCCGGAGCATACGTGAAAATGCCTAAGAATAGCATGATACCCTCCCTCTGGTGATTCTGATTGCTCACACATTCTGGAAACACAGGCACTCGACCAGTTCCATCTGGCCGGTCACGATGACACCCTTTTCCGTAGCCCATTCATAACACAATGCTCCGGTCGCCACAACCAACTTCCGGGCACGTCCGCAAACCCTTGGTCAGCACTCGTCAAAAGCCTCCAAAACCAGCTTGACAACAAGAGAATACTTTCACTATAGTGCCAGGTGCTAAGCGGATTTCGCAAGTAATGTACTATGCTGTAATGGAGATCCATACCCAACAGAGGAAAGGGGGTGACCAATCAAGATGAAGCGAAAATGGTTGTCATTGATCATGGTAGCAATGTTTGTTTGCACTGCCGCCTGGGCTGTGAGTGCTGCCGACAAACAGCAGGCTGCCAGACACCATCACCATCCAGGCCACGCTCTGGCCGCAAGTGACCAAGGGGCCGGTAACTCTGACCCACAAGAAACATGCCGAGGAATACAAGGTCGCTTGTACCGAGTGTCACCACGACATCAAGGATGGCAAGAATGTTTGGAAAGAAGGCGATGCGGTCAAGAAGTGCCAGGAATGCCATAACGAACCCACCGTACAGATGGAAAAGAAGCTTCCGCCCGACCAGCAGAAGCTAAACCTGAAACTCGCCTTCCATAACAACTGCCAGGAATGTCACAAGAAGTACAAGAAAGACCATGCCGAATCCAAGGTGCCAGTCACTTGTGCTGGATGCCATCCGAAGGCCGGCAAGGACGACAAGTAGCGGGTTGTTTTGAGATCCGGCTCCGTTAGCCGAACGGCTGGCGGCAGTCACAAGCAGCTCAAATAACAAGGCCATCCAAGTCGATACAACCTTTGGATGGCCTTGTTTTTTCTTTAAGAACCGCGTGGCAGGGGGCCTGCTAGACTTCCTCAACTGTGATGGCGTTTGACTCACACACTTCCACACAGCTTTCACACCCCAGGCATTCGTCCTCATTTACCGGATCAGCTTTGCCATCCACCAGTTCAAAAACATCTACGGGACATACATCTACGCATTCGGCATCGCCGGTACACTTGTCCTTTTCAACAGTAACCTTAAACATCCTTGTTCTCCTTCTCTATTGCTACACTTAGCATGAGTCGCTCTCGCGATCGATTCAACCGCCAGCTGGTTCACGGCCTTGATCACCTGAAACCAGGGTGGCGACTTGCCTGGAACCGATGGTATCTGGGTATCTGCCAACCAGGGGCACAGCGGCGCACCCGGTCCACCACTCTTCGGCTTGAACCCCGGGGCATCAGCGGCTAGCCCAGCGGCTTGGACTCCTCGTGGCGGGGGCCATACGCCCTCACTCCCCATACACCATACACGGCTGCAGGGATGCCCTTCCCGGGGTGCCACCCACAAACTCAGTCTCGACAGATGGCACACCGGAAGAAATGTCTACACGCAACCAGTCGGTTTGGGCAGACCAGCCATCTTACAAGCGCCCTTGCCGGGTCCCGAGGGGAACAGCTCGTAGATGTATTTGAGTTTATATCCGGTCACCTTGGTCAGGATGCGAACCATGGGGGCGATGCCGTGCTTCTTGTAGTAGTCCTGCAGCACGTGGATCACCTTCCAATGCTCTTCAGTCAGTTCCGCAATGCCTTCAGAGGCCTTGACATAATCCACCCATTCGGGCGACCACTGCTCGAAACTGCTGATGAAACCGTCCTCATCCACCTCAAAAGATTTGCCCTTGAATTCAACCTGACTCATTGAAACAACCTCCTCAAATCATTGTTAGACGTTTGCTCACTTGTAGAACCCCCGCTTCAGCGCTAAGGGCAGAAGCGACGGGCTCCGGTAAATTGTCCTGTTGCTCCCGAAAGTGGATGGCATTGCGAATCATTGCCTCCACCCAAAGATCATTACCCAACGCGTGCAAGTGAGTATAGCTTGCCAAGGTATTCTTATAACACAGCCCATCCCCCCCATTGACTATGCCGTGCCCTTTGCTTAGACGAAAAACCAAGGACAGTGGCTCATTGTTCGGCAGAAGGCGCGAATAATGAAATTCATGACCCTTCAGCTGCCATCCCTTGGGGAAGAAAGGGTTGTCAGCCACGCATTCCATAATGGTGTATCCATGCCCCTGTGGTTTGGGTTCCATCGCCACATCCAGGGGAAAGACACCCACCATGGGGAAGTAACTGCTCTGCTGGTGGATACCACGACACAAAAACATCAGTCCACCGCATTCGGCGTAAACTGGCAGACCGCATTCGATGGCTGAACGCAAAGAATGCCGAAACGACTCATTGGCGGTCAGTTCTTCCAGATGCGTCTCCGGAAACCCCCCGCCAATGTATAGTGCATCCAAGGTCGGAAGCTGCTTGTCGGCAAGGGCCGAAACCTCAACCAATACTGCCCCCCGTTCCGCCAAGGCTTCCAAATTGTCAGGATAGTAGAACTGAAAGGCGGCATCGCGCAAGATCCCGATCACCGGCTGTCGTCCAACCGACCGGCACCTGGGGTTGCTGCACACGGGCACTCATGCCAAGCGGCTCGGCCTTACGCGCAACCTCCCACAAGCCAGCGAGATCCAGACAATCACACGCCATTTGCGCCGCAAACCCCATGGCTTCATGGATGCGATTGTGCTCCTGAGGCGGAATCAACCCCAAATGGCGTTCAGGAAAGAAATGACCCTTATCCTTGGGAACCACCCCCAGAACCGGCACGCCGCAGTAGCGCTCGATGGCACCACGCAGCACCTGTTCATGGCGTCTCCCGGCCACCTGATTGAGGATCACTCCGGCGATCTTGACTTCGGGGTCCAGATGTTGGCAGCCCAACACAAGAGCAGCTGCCGTGCGCGTAGTCTTGGTCACGTCCAACACTAAAACTACGGGCGCGCCCAGAATCTTGGCAAGTTCAGCCGTAGAGCAAGACCCCTGAATATCCACACCATCAAACAGTCCGCGGTTCCCTTCCACAACAGCAACATCCCCCCGCATGGACCGCTCCATAAAGGAACTCCACATGTCCTCGGGGGACATCAAAAAGGGATCCAGATTGTAGCAGGGATGCTGGGCCGCCATAGCCAGCCAGCCAGCATCGATATAATCCGGGCCCTTCTTGAAGGGAACAACACTAATGGCCTGGTGCTGTTTCCAGGCCGCAATCAGGCCAAGCGTCACCAGCGTTTTGCCTGCGCCTCCGCGCAACGCCGCTATGACCAATCGCGGTTTCCGGAACAACATAGGGGCAAGTGTCTTCCTGTGACAGGTGCCGAACGCGGTGACGGATTGCACCGCGTTCGGCTGCGATCATTTGAACTAAAACTTGAACTGGGTGGTGGTTCTCCAGGTCGTCATGGCCAGACGATAGTCATCGATGTGCTCGTGACCGAACTCCAGACCAGTCCTTTCGAAGAAACGCTCCCAGCCGATGCGGGCGATCCATTCGCCGACTCTCTCATAGCGACGAGCACCCGAGGCGTAGGTTTCCACGATCTTCTTGATGGTGTTGACCGTGGTCGGCCAGCGCGGCGGTTCGTTGGGAATGTAGGGCACCGCCAGCTTGGAGAAGGCCGGAGCGAGTCCGGGAATTGGACACCTTGCCGCCCACCCACAGAGCGATACCATCGCCGTCACAGTTCGCCAGCGGCAGAGCCGGGCACATGGTGTAGCAGTTGCCGCAGAACATGCAGCGGCTGTTGTTGATTTCGACGCTCTTCTTCTCATCAACCTTTTTCGGTTTGATGGCCGCAGTTGGGCAGGCAGCGATGACCAGAGGAATTTCGCAGACGTTGCCGAGGCGATCATGCTCAACCAACGGGGGCTTGCGGTGCACACCGAGGATAGCGATGTCGGAGCAATGCACGGCACCACACATGTTCAGACAGCAAGCCAGGGCGATACGGACCTGGGCGGGCAGTTTCATGGAAGTGAAATACTCGAACAGCTCATCCATGACCGCCTTGACCGGACCGGAAGCATCGATGGCCGGCGTATGGCAGTGAATCCAACCCTGGGTATGGACGATGTTGGTCACGCTGGCGCCGGTGCCACCAATGGGGAACCAGTTGCCGCGGCTTTTCAGCTCATCGATGAGCGGCTGCAGCTTGGCCTTGTTGTCCACCATGAACTCAACATTGTTACGAGTCGTCCAACGGACATAGCCACCGCAGTGCTTGTCGGCGACGTCACAGATGTCGCGAATCAGATCCACGCTCATGAGACGGGCCGCACCCACGCGTACCGTGTAGATCTCGGCGCCGGTTTCCGACACGTGGACCAGCACGCCGGGCTGGAGGATTTCATGGTATTTCCACTTCCCGTAGTTTTCTTTCACCACGGGTGGAAAGAACTTGTCGTATTTCGGTGGTCCAATATCGGTAATACGGTCTTGCTGCAGATTATTTGGATCAAAAGGCATTGTATCACCTCCTAAGCTTGATGCCGTTCGCGGTAAGCTTTGCCGTCATGTTCCCAACCACCCGGCACATCCGCCGGATCGTAGAAGATGTAGGGGTTGAAGCGCGGGGAGTTGATCATGCGTGGATCGGGAGTCAGGTCGCAGGCCTTGAGGAATTCGCGCAGGCCAAGGCGCTGAATCGTTTCACCCAACCGCTCACGGTTCTTGCCCTCTTCCATCCACAGATCCCACATCTTGCCGACGAAATCCTTGAATTCGTCGTAGGGTGGCTTCCATCTTCATGAACGGAATCACCACGCTGGAAAGCTGAGCGCCTTCCAGGATGGGCGCCTTGGCGCCGACCAGAATGGTGGCACCGGTGTCCACGCCCGGGCGCAGCGCGCGCGGCATCACGTTGATACAATGCATACAACGGGTGCAGTCTTCATCCCAGATCTTGAGATTCTTCCCGTCCCATTCCATACACTTGGTGGGGCATTTGGAGATCACTTCATCAACGATGTCCAACTTACGTTTGTCGGTACCGTGAGCACCGCCATTGGGGACCAGTTCACCGCCCACATAAGCGCGGACCGCTTCCTGGTCAACACGGATCTTGTCTCGCCAGGTACCGATGATGGAGCAGTCGGCGCGGGCAATGGCCGCCACGCAGTCATTGGGGCAACCGGAGCATTTGAACTTAAACTTGTAGGGAAATGCCGGCCGATGGAGCTCGTCCTGGAACGTCTGGGTAAGGTCGTAAATGATGTCCTGGGTGTCCAGGCACGACCATTCACAACGGGCTTTTCCCAGACAGCCTTCAGGGGTTCTCAGGTTGGAACCGGAACCACCCAGGTCCATACCCAGGTCATGGGTCAGTTCATAGAAAATGGGCTCCAGCTGATCGGTGGTGGTGCCCAGCAAGAATCATGTCACCGGTGGAACCATGCATATTGGTCAAACCGCTGCCTTTTGCTTCCCAAAGGTCGCAGAGTCTTGCGCAGCACCTCGGTGGTGTAGAACTTGCTCGCGGGCTGGTTCACGCGCATGGTGTGGAAGTGCGCCACATTGGGGAACAGGTCGGGACGGTCACAGTAACGGCCGATAACGCCTCCGCCGTAGCCGAGAACACCCACGATGCCGCCGTGCTTCCAGTGGCCTTCCTTGTCACGATAGGACATTTCCATAACACCCAGAAGGTCCTCACACGCGGGCTTTCTGGCGGCGATTCTCTTAATATCGGTTACGAAGCTCGGCCACGGCCCCTTTTCCAGTTCGTCTAGCATAGGGGTTGCATGTTTTAACGCCATTCTCACTACCTCCTTGCCATAGTCAGAAACACTCTAATCCAAAATCAGCCGTCTCAATACATCAAACGCACGTATCCCTCGAAATGCCACCCCCTTTCAGGAATTAGAATTTCGGTCACCACCATAATGGGTCGTGTTGATCCTATACATTGGCAGGGTGGGTTTCACCCTGATTGAGCCTATCACCGTCGCATAACCGCCAGGACTCAAAGACTTCCTGCCTACTCGTTCATGCCTTCTTCTTCTTTCGCTACATCACCTTCGCTGGGCAGCATATACATGGTGGTGGACCCGCTGGACCAATATTTCAGCTTGCCCTCAGCCACCAGTGCATTGATGAGCTTCTTGGCATCCCGCATCTTTATTTCCGGTACAGCCTTGCATAACTCATTGAAATATTGCTTGGATTTCTTCTGCTGCCCCATCCATTCCATAATACGCGCCTTGGCGTCCTCGCTCATGATGACCTCCTTAGCCAGTGTCTAGAGTCCCAAAAATAGAGGAAAAAATAGTCCAGGCACGCCCCCCCGGACGATCTAAAGTGAATTACTTCACTCAGTCACCCAAGCTCTATAAACTCGCCAAATGCCCTTTGTCAATAGAAAAATCCCAGGAAATCCCTGGCAAATAGACCCTCCGGCGCACCCTGGGGCAAGCTAAATGCGTGCTGCTGCGTTATGCTGCTGCAACCCTTGACACTCTCTGGGACGCCTGTTAAGTAACAGCACGCCTGCAGCCAAGACCCAGGCGAGCGCCACCATCAGAGTCACCGTCCAGCCCTCAGTAACGCTATCCGTGGGCTGATCTGCATCTCGAAAGAGCCTGCCCTGCCTTGTGGGCGAGTGGAAGGATCATGAATCAGATGGACGAATTCCAAAGGCAACAAAACGAATACATCAAGTTTCTCAAGGAACGCATCTTCTTTGAACCCAACTCGGCCACCTTGCATTATAATTTAGGGATTGCCTACGCCCAAAAGGGGATGGTTGACGAGGCCATATCCGAATTCAAACAAGCCCTGGAATGGGACCCGAATATGGCTCAGGCCTACGTCAACCTGGGCGGACTTCTTTTTAAGAAAAACGATCTGGATGCCTGCATCGCCGCCAATCAGAAGGCCGTCTCGCTGGACCCGGATATGCCCATGGCGCACAGCAACCTGGGCTTTGCTTTTCTGCAAAAGGGCGACATCCCCGAGGCCATCGACGCCAGCCGCCGCGCTCTTGCCTTGGCCCCCGAGCTCCTCCAGGCCCACAACAATCTGGCGGTGGCCTATTTGCAGCTTGGAGACGCCCCGGCCGCCATCGACGCCTGTCACAAAATCCTCACCATCAACGACCGTTTTGCCCCGGCCCATTACAACCTGGCAGTGGCTTATCGGATCCTGGGTGAAACCGAAAACGCGCGCAATCACTATCAACAAGCCCTGTCCCTCGGTTACCCGCAAGACGAAGACATGGAGAAACTGTAGTCATCGCTCCCCCGATTCCGTGCCGGTTCATGCGAACCGACAGGCTTGACCGAAATACGTGCGGGGCAGGAAACCTGTGATAAGTTCAAACAAAACATTTTCTCTTTGGTGCTCAGCACCAAGCCAATGACTCATTGCAGAGCATACAGCGCGGCTTCCGGCCGCAACCAAAGACCCTACCACGAAGGAGTGATCAAAAGCGTTTTTCTTTCGAGTCCTTCGTGGTGGGTTTTTGCTCCAACGTGAAGAAATCACCTGCAATCAGTAGCGCGCTGGCATTGGCCTCGATCCACCCTCTGCGCTCTTTATGCTCTCTGTGGTCAACGGTTAAAATTAGATAATGAGGGTTCAGATATGGAAATTGGTAAGGACGCTTTCGTGATTCTGGAATACAGGTTGAAGTTGGACGATGGCAGCTATGTCAAAGGCGACCCGGAAAGCGGCTCGGCGTCCCTCAACTATATCGTTGGTTATGACCAGTTACTCCCCGCCTTGGAACAGCGTCTTCTGGGCGTTGCTGAAGGATCGCAGGTGGACCTGGTGATCCCCTCCGAAGAAGCCTTTGGTGCGCATCAGGCCCATTTGGTGGAGCGCCGGTATTTCCAAGATTATCCGCTGGGGAAGGACTTGACCGCGGGGAAATGGGTTGTAGCGCTCAATGATACCACCAAGGCGCAGTACAGCTATTTCGTCAAGGAGAAATCCGAAGATGCGGTGGTCCTGGATTTCAACCACCCACTGGCAGGCAAGAGCCTCTACTATTCCATCAAGGTGGTCAAGGTCCGTCCTGCAACAGCCGAAGAACTCGCCTACCTGCGGCCGTGTCAGACAGCTCAGACCCCAGCAGAGACCGCTCAGTAGACCTCACTCTCGGCGCAAGGCACCGACCGTATCGGCACGGCGCTGGGAGAAACCGCACCAGACCTGCATCTTGGGGGCCCGGTTAAAAACTGAGCCCTCTTTATCAGCCCGGCTCACCCTTCTTTTTGCTGGAACCACTTACAGAATTCAAACAGAGTCTGTGCCCGCCGTTCACCTCTAATTAGCCCCACCGCAACGTCCAACAACTCCTTGTGAAAATCACGGAACCCAACGTTGGCGGGGTTAGCGGCATAGAACTGCCGCACCAGCTCATCAGCTCGCAGGGCAATGACGCTGCGGATCTGATCCCGTGGGTCCTTCGGTTCCATGAATGGGTCCCAGTTTTCATAGCCCAGGCGGAGAACACGTTGCTGACCGCGGTTGGACATACCTTCAAATATGGCCTTTTTTTTCTGTTCGCGTTCGGTGTTGGAATCGCCCACGGTAAAACCTCGCTCAAATAGTTGCCATCTGGGAACAGATTGGTTCTGCATCTGGACTAAAGGTGGTCCAGCTTCAGCAGGATTATGCCCAGCAGAAGTGCCTTGTGTTTGCAGTCAATTGCGGTAAGTCCCGCTCCCCTGTGGGCTTATTCGGAACCTGAGGATCGCCGGTTAGGATTAGGAATAATGGAAGCCCGCTGTGACTAGGATTCAAAACCTTACTCTTCTCTTTGGCACCCAAAATGCTGACGTGCGCCAAATTGCCGCGGGCGCACGTGAAAACATGGCCATCGACGGTTGCTCCCGGCGGGTCGAAACGCCAACATCGCAGCTGCACCTCATGGTTTTGCGGGATCTTCCCAAAACAACTTCAGGCGGATCTTCTTGAACTCCCGAGTGCTAAACAGAATCCGGTGATCCGGGAGATGAATGGCGGCCGCCAGCCGTTCGGCCACTCGTTGGCAATCCTCAATCGTCTTTCCGTGGATCATAGCGTAGAGGTTGAACGGCCACTCGGGGCGCGCCGGCCGATGGTAGCAATGGCTTACTTCTGCATGGGACGAAAGAATAATCCCATATTCGTCGACATGTTCTTCTGGACAGGCCCAGACTACCATTCCGTTGGCACTGAATCCCACCTGTCGATGGTTCAAGACCGCAGCGAAACGCCGAATAAACCCAAGGTTCAACCACCTGGCAATACCCTCCAGGAGCGTCGTCTCCGGCACATCCAACATCCGGGCCCATTGGGCAAAGGGGCGATCCACCAGCGGCAGGTCCTCTTGAATGCAGCGGACCATGTGGATGTTTGCCGAAGTCGGCTGGAACACCTCCTGGGCCTCCAACACCGTTCGCCCCGCCGGGTCAAAGGCGTTGTCACTCTCACCTTCTTCGAGCACATCCAGCACCACCGCCAGCTTGTACTTGCGCAGAGCCGGGAGGATCAGGGTCGGCCAGCCGCCCGCGGCCTCCGACAGGTCGCCGACCGCGCCTTCCAAGGCCACCCCCGGCGGCACGGCGATGGTGTACCACATGTTGTAGGTCCCAGGCCGGAGATAGTTGTGGCTCACCCCCGGGTAGGCATTTACTACCAAGGCGGCCTCTTCCAACCGGCCGTCGTCAACCGCCATGGCCACCAGTGAGCTGCGGTATCCCAGGGCTCCAGTGTTGAAGATAGCGCTGATCTGACGGACCTGGCGACGCTCCTTGAGCGCCCCGATACGATCGCGTACGTCCTCTTCGCTGATTCCCAACCCGGCCGCCAGGGCTTCATAGGGTTTTGATACCAGTGGGAAGGACCGCTGAATCCGGTCCAGTAACAAGCGGCTGGTGGAATCCAATACCACCCTCCTTTCTTTGTTCGGCAGTCACAACACATTCGTGTCGGTTCGCATACTCAGGGCTACTATTAGCGCAGCGGCGCGCCATAGACAAGCAAAGAACAAGGCGGAGCCGGAGAACCTCAGAATCGCGTCTTGCCCTCCCGAACGAAATGGACTAACAATAACGCGCTGACCTGTAAGCTCAATCGGAACCTTACCTGCCGGATGATTCTCCAGTTCTCCTGGGGGAGGAAAGCGAGGGACACATGAAACAACTACACCATTTATCCTCTTGTCATTGGCGCTAACGAAACTGATCAAGGCATCATGACTTATCAGCGCGGTTATGGGAAACGCATTTGGATTCCCATCTATGCCTTTTATCTGGACGGGGGTGACGAGAAAATCCTCGTCGATACTGGGCTTGAAGAATTCATGGTCCCCGATCACGTGGGCGAGCAGTACGGATTGGACATCCTGGAATTTGAGGAAGCTCTGCAGACCGTGGGTGTAAAGCCCGAAGACATCGATGTGATCATTCACACTCATTTGCACAACGACCACTGTGAAAACGACTACCAATGCACCAAGGCTCAAATCGTGGTGCAGAAGGCCGAATACGAGTTCTTCCGCCATCCCCATCCCATCGACCACCGTTACTATCCGGACCTTCTGGACGGACTCAACGTGCAACTGGTGGAAGGCGACGTGGCCTTTCGTGACGGGATTGACCTGATCTTCACACCGGGACATACTCCCGGCGGACAGTCGGTGGCGGTTCAGACATCGGCCGGAAAAGCCATTATCACAGGGTTTTGCTGCAACGCGGCCGAATTTCCCCGCCGACGCACCAGTGGTAGCCTCAGGGGTACACACCGACGCCATCGCCGCCTACGAGAGCGCCAAGAAGATCCGCGAAATGGCCGACATCCTCATTCCGCTGCATGACCTGGCCATCGGTCGGGAGAAGCGGATCCCCGCGAGGTAGCCCCATGTCCGACGCAACGCCCTCTCAGCACCAACCGCAGCGAACCGGCCGCAAGACCAGCGACACTACGTTTGCACCGCATGCAAGCTGGAACAACCCTTTTGCTGGACCTGCCCCTGCGGATTTATGATTTGTTCCGATTGCATGGAAGAGAACTTCTGGGGCATGAGCTGCAATGCCGTCACCTGGACCTGCCCCGATTGTGGAGCCATCAGAGGTTTTTAGAAGGAATAAGACGATGCCCGACAAGCGTGTAGTGATCATCGGCGCGGTGGCGCTGGGACCCAAGGCGGCCTGCCGCCTGAAGCGTCTGCAACCCGATGCCGAAGTGATCATGATTGATCAAGACGAACACATCTCCTACGGCGGCTGTGGGATTCCCTACTTCATCTCGGGGGATGTCAGCGACGTGAAAGAACTCATGAGCACCAGCTTCCACATGGTGCGCGACCCGCAGTTCTTTGAACATGCCAAGGGAGTGCATGTTCGACCGCGCACCCGCGCGTTGGCAATCGACCGTCAGGCCCGGAAGGTGAAACTGGAAAACCTGGAAACCGGCGACCGCGATGAACTCCCCTACGACCAATTGGTCTTGGCCACCGGCAGCCGACCGCTGCGGTTAAGAATCCCTGGAATCGACCTGCCCCAGGTGATGAGCGTCGGCAATCTGCGTTCGGCCATGGCTATCAAGGACCGTATCGCCCAGGGTCAGGTGGACAAAGCCGTCATTATCGGCGCCGGTGCTATCGGATGCGAAATGGCCGAAGCATTGAGCGACCTGTGGGGTGTGGAAACCACCCTGGTAGAGATTGCCGACCAGGTGCTACCTGGCATTGTCGACCCGACGCTCGCGCGCATTGTCCGGAAACAGATCGAAGATCACGATGTGGCGCTGTTTTTGAGCGAAACCGTGGAAGCCATCCAGCCGCAGGCAAACGGCGGCAGCGGCGTTACGGTGGTGACTTCCAGACGTACCCTTGAGGCTGACCTGGTCATCACCGCCGTAGGCGTACAGCCCTGCGGCGAACTGGCCCGTGACGCCGGGCTGCTGGTTTCCCCGCGCGGCGCCGTGCTGGTCAATCGCCGCCTCCAGACCTCGGACCCGATTATCTATGCCGGCGGTGACTGCGTCGAGAACCTCCATCTGATCACCGGCAAACCCGCCTATTTCCCTCAAGGGTCGCTGGCCAACCGTCATGGGCGGGTGATCGGCACCAACCTGGCCGGAGGTATGGCCACCTTTCCCGGCATTGTGGGGAGTTTTGTCGTCAAGATCTTCGATCTGGCGGTGGCATCCACCGGCATTACCCTGGAAGCGGCACGGCGCGAAGGTTTCGACGCCATTCAGACCCTGGTCATCCAGGCCGACCGCGCCCACTTCTATCCAACCCAGGACCTTATGTACCTGCAACTGGTGGTGGAGCGCAAAACCCGGCGTGTCCTTGGCCTTCAAGGGGTGAGTCATCAAGGTGACGCCCTGGTGGGCAGGATCAACAGCGTGGCGGCCCTGCTTCCCAACCGCCCTACACTGGAAGACCTATCCAATCTGGAAGTGGCGTATTCGCCGCCTTATGCTGCCGCCCTCGACATCGTCAATGCCGTCGCCAACACCGCTGAAAACACCCTGGACGGTCTAAACCGCACCATGGATGCCGCTGAATTCGAGCGCTGCTTTCTCCAGGAACAAGCCGACGATGTTGTTTGCTTGGATGTCCGCGGCCCCGCCAATGCCACTCCCTTCGTGGAGCATTTCGGCGGCCGCTGGATCAACATCCCGCAGGAAACCCTCGCTCGCCGCCTGGATGAAGTTCCTCGCGACAAGCGAGTGGTGCTGGTATGCAATTCCGGTGTTCGCTCCTATGAAGCCCTTCGCCAGCTGGACACAGCCGGCAGCCGCCAGGCGGTCAACCTCCAAGGCGGCGTGGCCATTTTGAAAAAAAGCGGCATGATTGACCTCAGCGAGGAAGCGCAGAGTGAAGACTAATCCCACCTCCCCCGCGGCATGCGTCGCGGTTCCGGAGGGTTCCTGGGATGGGCCGCCGATTGCCCTTTTCTGGGATCAGTCGCTGGTTTGGGGGCTCATCTGCTTGCAGACTCTTCAGCAGTTGCAGGTTCCTGTGCGACTGATCAGCGCGGCGGAGATCGACCAGGGGGTTCTGGATGCTCACCGCGTGTTGCTGGTACCCGGTGGGTGGGCCGCCCACAAAATGCAGGCACTGGGAAAGGCGAGCCAGGATCGGGTTCGGCAGTTTGTGACAAGTGGCGGCAGCTACCTGGGGTTTTGCGGCGGCGCGGGCCTGGCCCTGTCAAGCCCACCGTCGCTGGGTTTGGTGGCACTCCAGCGGCTGCCCATGAAGGAACGGCTGCCCAGCGCCAGCGGCCCAGTGGTTCTTGCCGGGGATTGCGACCACCCGATCTGGCAGGACCTTTCCTACGCAGCTCACGGCCTCGGTCTGGTGGCCATCACAGTTCCATTGGGACGACTGCCCCATCGGTCCGGGTTCTGGCCAGCTATGCGGCCTTGGCCAACGGTTTCTGGTTGGCCGACCTGCCGTTGGCCGACCTGGAATCACAGGACATGAGCTATTCATCCTGGGAACAGGCCTACGGCATCAATCTCAACCCTGCACGATTGCTGGGCCAACCGGCCATCATCGAAGCTTCGCTGGGGCAGGGGCGTCTGATCCTGTCCTATCCTCATCTGGAAACACCGGGAGACACACAAGCCCATCGCTTGATGGTCAATATCCTTCGCTACCTGGACACGAGCGCCGCGCTCCATTTACCCAAGGTCAACACTGTCCCCCCTCGTCCCCAGAGAAAACAGCTGCCTCCGGGAACGCTCACCCTCAAATGCCTGCAGCAAGCCGCAGCAGCCGTGGATGACCTCATTGCCTTCGGCCAGCGTCACCTCCTCTGGAACTGGCGGCTCCCCTGGCTGCTCCACTGGCGCCGCGGGATTCGAGGCCTCGAATACGGTACACTCGCCGTCCTGATGCGCGTCATTGTCCAAGAAGCGGAGCGGCTTGGCAACCCTTTCCTGGAGCCCGACGACAATCCCTGGCTGCTTCCCGCCCGAGCCCTTCTCGAAGAGACCGGCACCTTCTGCCAGCTTGCCCGTAGGCTTCTACTCGAAGAAAAACTCGCCGGCCAAAACGGGACCTGCGCCAAACTGGGCCAGGTCAACGCCACGGTGGATCAGCTTCGATCCCACCTTTTCGGCACCCAGATGAACCACGGCGGCCGGTGCCGCACCCTCCTCGACCGGCTCGACCGGCTCCTCTATCAGCTCCTGACCTTCTCTGCCCCAACCGACATGGGTTATCGAACTGGAGGGATACTCCCATGAAACGACTCCTGATGTTGCTGTGGCTATTGGCCAGTCCACTTCCAAACGCCCTGGCCATTGATCCTGGCACGGCGCAGGGCTCGCTGGAGGTAAACCAAGAAATCATTGCCTTGACTCAAGGCTATGCCCATCTGCACGACAACGCCGAGGGCCTGCTTGATCGCCCGAAGGAATTGCGCATTCTGCTGACAGACCGTGAAGTCCCTCAGGAATCCTTGCGCGGCATCGCCTTTCTGCCTGTGCACGATCTGGCAAAGCAAGGTCAGGTGCGGGGACTGCTGATCAGACTGGACCCCAAAGATCACAGCAGTGTCCTGGTGACCTTGCTCTACCCGCCCGCAAACTCAAGAGAGACATTCCTGACGCAGACCATCAGCATCCTCTGGTCAAAAGCTCCCCATTGAGCTCAAAATCTCAGGCACCCGCGTGACCGGTGAAATCCACCATCCTGCAGAGGGCGAGCGCGACCCTATGGGCCTGCCGAAGCTGAACTATGCCGTCAAGTTCAGCGCCCCTCTGTTTCATGAACTGGCCGTCACTGCCGACCTCAAGGGCAAGGCGGCACAGGACAGCCCCCAAGCGCGACTGTTACGGGAAAAGGCCCGCGCCCTGGCAAACGGGGATTTCGAAGCGGTGCACAGGCTTTCCACCGAACGCGCCAACCGCCGGACTCAGGTTTTCCTTGCCGAGGCTGGTTCGGAAGCCAAATTCTTCGCCGAGAAAGCGGCCGCAGACCTGGAACGATCGATAAAACTCATCCGCCGCGTGGTCGTACGCGGTGAACGCGCCGTGGTGATCTTTTCGAAGACTCAATGGAGCAACTTTGTGCAGGAAGGAGGTGAGTGGAAGTCGGACGACTGACCTTGCGGTCTGGCGGTGCACTTGAGAGATGGAGCACTGGGTCTGGGGCTGATGATACTGAATACGGACTATTTCCGGAAAAGCCGGTCTGGTTGCCATCCGGCAATCCTCATGCGGCGGAAACCAGCATATTGGGCTCTTGAAGATATTACATGGAAATCTTTTCAGCAACGGTCCTCATCTGGATTCCATGAACCAGGGTGGCACCGCCGATGAAAATCCCGCTGTTCGTGCTGAAATATCGAAGCATGCATCCACCCTGGCGATCATGCGATCATAAGTCATGGAGGGGTTCACTGTACAGAGGTCATTGATACCATAGCACCGGCGCCATAGCCCGGGCAGACCGGCCACGGTGATCCATCATCCACAGCGCTGATGCGGCAGTGGCGGGAAATCCTTGGAAGGCTTTGTCATCCACCAGGACTTTGTGTATAGTCTGATCCGATCAAGCCACGGATCGAGTTGCAATCCAGGTTTGGCTCTTGACCCTCAGTTCGATGGTGCAGACTGCAGCAACATCCGGCCGTCATCTTCAGGACAACCCAACTTCGCCCCCGAAACAACCAGGGTGCGGCTACAGGGCGGAAACCGTAGACATGCGCAAGGCTCGCTGGCATATCCTAGATCAGAACCGACCTGCATCCGCTTCTGAAGTCCTCGATATTCTCCTCCAAAACCGCGGTGCCGACCGGTCCTTCCTGGATGGCGCACTGAAGGACCTGCAGGTCCACATCAATATGCTGGGTCTGGCGGGCGGTGCTGAACTCATGGCTGGGCATTTAGCGAAGGGTCATAAGATCGTGCTGGTGGGTGATTACGATTGCGATGGGATCACCTCAGTAGCACAGATGTCCCTGTTTCTGCGAGACATTGACTTCCATAATTTCGTGGTGGTGATTCCAACACGCGCCGAGGGCTACGGTGTGCCCGAGCGAGCCTGGAAGGAGCACCCTGACGCCCTGCTTGTAGTCGTTCTGGATTGCGGCACTGCTGACGTAGAGGCCCTTTCGCGAATCCGCGGACAGGGTGCCGATTGCATCGTCATCGACCATCATGAAGTGCCCCCTGCGTCCGCCGGCGGAGCCGCACCAGCAACGGTGCTCATCAACCCCAAACAAGCGGGGTGCCCATCGACTTTCAAGGAATTCTGCAGTTCCGGACTGACGCTGTTGTTTCTGACCCAGCTCCGACGTGCCCTCCGGCAACACCTTAACCGTAGAATTTGGCCTACCATTGGCGCCAAGTACCTGACGCTGGCGGCCCTGGCCACTGTCGCCGACGTGGTACCGCTGGTGGACGGCAACCGGATCATCACCCAAATCGGTCTGGCGCACCTCAACCAGCGGCCCCATCTTCCCCTGCGTCAAATCGCCGACGCCGCCGGATTGTCGGGGAGGGACCTGACCGCAATCCACCTGGGCTACAACATTGCTCCGCGGATCAACGCTGCCGGTCGGATCGGCGACCCTTATGTGGCCTACGACCTCCTCGTTTCCCAGGACCAGGAAACGGCCCGCCAACTGGCCCAGCAACTGAACCAGATCAACACCGCCCGTCAACAACAGGAAAGCCTCATCCTGGAAGGCGTCTACCAACGCTTCACGCCGGCCATGGCCAACCGGCGCACCGTGGTGATGGCCGATCCCTCCTGGCCGGCCGGACTTGTGGGGATAGTGGCTTCGCGCCTGCAACAGGAGCTGTTCTACGGACCCACCGTGGTGCTTTCCATCGACCAACAACAGGGGACTGCCCGCGGTTCGGCGCGAAGCATTGCCGGTTTTGACATCCACGACGCGCTCGAACGCTGCAGCGATCTGCTGCTGCGCTGGGGCGGCCACCGCATGGCAGCCGGCCTGACCCTGGCGGTGGGGCAACTGGAAGCGTTTGCCGAACGTCTGGAAGCCGTGGCCCAGGAACATGAAGCGACCATCTTCGTCCCCAAAGGTAGAGTGGACCTGGAACTGGACCTGGAGCTAGTGACTTCGGAGCTTTTCACCGCCATCCAACAGCTGGAACCGCACGGACACGGCAACCCTGCACCCTGCTTCGCCGCCCGCAACATCCCCGTCACCGTCATGAAAGCTTTCGGCCGAGATTCCAAACACCTGCGAATGACCATCGGCAGCACGCACCAGGGGATCTACTGGAACGGTGCCCAGCATCGGCAATCTGCACAGTGGCAGAACGGCAACCGCCTAGACGCCGTCTTTCAGGTTAGCTGGGATCACTATCGGCAAGCCCCCCTCCTCTACATCAAGGATCTGGGAAATCTGCTCGACTGATATCCGGCTGCAGCCATCGCTTCGCCGATGCCCCTTCATGCCCGGGCCACCACCTTGTTGACCACACGCCCTCACGGCAGCCGCAGGAACCCCTTTCCAGGAGAAATGTGGTGATCCCTGAAAAATCCGGCCCTGGCCTCCAGGGCGTAGCGAAACGGTTGGTCTGGCCCATAGGTGTGTGCTGGCCGCCCAATGCCGTGCTGATTGATATGCATCTCCTGAATGTCCAGGATTTCACCGTCTTCCGCGATGAAGGCGATAGCCAAGGGAGCGCGGACCCTTTCCATATGGAAGCGACTGTTCGTCTCTTCCGAGAAGACGAATAAGATCAGGCTATTTTCAATGACCTCGGGATCGATGTCCTGGAAGCCCGCCTGCCGTTCCTCGGAGCTTTTCGCGATCTTGACTTCAACAGCGAAGGTTTTCCCTTCATCATCCACGAGCCTGATGGTGTGCGCCACCATGCGGTCAAAGACGGCCGTGGTCGCTTGCCTGCGGCCGCCGCCCGGCGGCATTTCCACATTCTCCCCGAAACCGGCTCGAACCACCATGACCTGGCTCGCCACCAGCAACAAGCTCAGCAAGAGAATCCCCTGGAACCATATGCTCCACGGGGCACATGAGTCTCCCCACTTTGCAGGAACCAAGATTTTTGTTAGTCTCTTGGCGACGGATGGAAGGTCGAGGGCAGGGTCACGTTTCACTATCGACTCCACAATGAACGATGTTTCTGGAGCTGCCGGAAAACCACGATTCAACGTCAGTCTACCAAGCCGAACCTTATACCAACAGGAGCAGACACGTTGGCGGGACTGTTTCGCCGCAAACGATTCTGGCTAGCGGCAGCCTTGGGCGTGGCCATCCTTATCTACACCATCCAACAGGCCAACCTGCCGGTATTTATCTACAATCTTCGCAACATCCACTTGTGGTGGACGGCCCTGGTGTTGGTCTGCAGCACAGCTAGCTATCTCTTCATAGGAACGGTTCTCCACCGGTTACTGCAGATGAGTGATCAACCGCTGAAGTTTACCACGGTGATGCAGATTTCCATGATTTCCTGCACGCTCAACTATCTGATGGCTTTGGGCGGGTTGAGCGGCGTGGCCGCCAAGGTCTACATGCTGTCCAAGAAGAAGATCCCGGCCAGTAAAACGCTCTCCGTCTCCATGGTACACGGTTTTCTTACCAACACCGTGGCGATCATCCTCATCTTTTTTGGCTTTTTCTTCCTCTATAGCAAACACAAACTGAGCTCTCGAGAGATGGGCGTGGGCGTGATAATCCTGCTCTTCGCTTTCGCTATGACATGGCTTACTATTCAGGTGATCGTGGATGCAGCGTTTCGCCGCCGCCTGTGGCTGGTGATGATGCAGTTCACCATGGCGGTGAGTCGGCGGTTCCGCCATTCGCACTGGATCCATCCGGAAAAAGCCGAAGCCTTTTTTGTAAACTTTGACAACAGCATCGGCATGCTTTCGGCTAACGCTCGGATGTTGTTGGCTCCGGCCGGTTATGGCTTTCTGGATTGGTTGTGCATGTTCCTGACGCTCAAGTGTTCCTTCTTGGCCGCGAATTACCCGGTGAGCGACCAAACGCTTGCTGGTGGGTTTCTCCGTGGGGATCTTCGCCAGCCTATTTTCGCTCACCCCCGCTTCTTTGGGAATCATGGAAGGTTCCATGGCCGGGTCCTTTTACCTGATGGGGTGTGACTATGACCGGGCGCTGCTGGCAACGCTCATCTACCGGCTGGCCTATTTCATTCTGCCGATGTTTGTCAGTGCGTTTTTCTACCGTCAGTTCTTCCCGACTTCCATACCCACTAACGTACAGCTTCGGATGGAACCGCTCATAGAGCAGGACCAGGCTTTGGTTGCCAAGGCAGCTCACGACCGATCGGTCGAAAACGCCAAGTTGGATTCATGAGAGATTCAAAAAACCAGAACGTACTTCAGGATACGGGCTGCCAGGCCCGTCAGCAAGCCCGGTTGTGGATGAATGCAGGCGACCGCGCCTGTCTCCGAAGGCAGTTCATCAGAGGCTTGCGCTATTACCAACAGGCGTTGGAAGTCGCCGAGAGGCATCATCTACACGATCTGCAGGCACGGCTCTGTCGTGACCTCGCCTACGTGTACGTCCATCACGGTGCCGCCGAGCGCGCGTTACAAGTCCTCGATCCGGCTCTTGACCTCGAAGGACACGAACCAGAAACCCATCTCGGACTCCTTTTCAACCGCGCGGTTGCGCTGCTTACCTTACATGACTACCGGACCAGCCTCGCCACCGTCAGGACGGCGATCAGCTACTTTGACCAGCACTACCCTCGCCTGCCCGGGGCCTTTCGGCCATTGCCAGCCACCTACAACGCCTTGCATAAAATGGCCCGCGATTTGGAACGAGTCGTGGATTTGCTGGATGATGGGGTCAATCCGGACCGCATTGAAGTCAGCGTACGACTGGCCCGCCCCTATTGGCTGCCATCCCAGGATTCCTGAGGGGCACCGGGTTCATTTGCTGCGCGCCTGCCAGCCCATTAGCACCGGATAGAGGATAATCGGTTGCCAGAAACTGGTGATCGTGAGCACTTCACCATTGGTGTAGAGCTCTCCCAGGCGAATATCGGGGTTGTCCTGCCAGCGCAGAAGCGGCTCGTTGACCGGGGTGATGGCGAAAGTGGCCTGCCGCTGCAGCATGGAGCCCTGCTTAGATTGGCGCAGCATCTGTCCCCGCCAGGTGAACTGGTAAGTCTCTTCCATGGGGGTGCCTTGCGGATAGGAAACGGAACGGATCTGGAAACGGCTCCAGGGCATGATGGGCCGTTCCAGAATAGTTGACATCTGCGGCTGCACCTGGAAGCGGGCAAACGGTAAGGGAAGAAAGAGCAACATCACGATGGCCACGGTGACCACCCGGTCCCAGGCCATCGCTTTCTTTTCCTGAATGGAAATGGATTCCATAAACTTGCTCCCGTTGGGGACTTGAGGTTTCGCTTGCATCCACCCGGTGGGTCGAGTAGATCGCTGGTTTCGTTCATTCGGCTTGCACCTGGAAGGTGCTACGCCCCCGCCCCGCTGGCGACAAGGCTACTGATGTAACCGGCGTCACCGGCAATCCCTCTGGCGAGAGTCAGAGCGCTGCGTTCCCAGAAAGGAGATTACTGACCATGCCGTGTCATTTGCAGTCATATCAGGAGGGATACAATGCCCGAATTCGATTCTGAGTCAACCCCAAATTCACCCCGGTGGTGGCAGGCCGAAATCGCCTCGGTTATCCGTCGGGAGCAGGCCGAATCGGGCTTGGGCAGCCTCTGGCGCGAACCACTGGTGGGCGTGGCGGCAGCAACCGATCCGCTATTTCAGCATCTGCGTGAAGTGGTCGACCCCGGCTTTCGCGCGAGCGACCTGGAAATGTCTGATGCAACAGCCTTATTCCCTCTCGGGTGGTGAGCCACTATGCTAGCCATCATTGTCCCGCCGGTGGCAAAGCCCTGTGAACCTCTCATCGGCGCCTATTCACTGGCTCGTTTGGTACGCCGCGCAGAATCTGCCCTGTACCGTGATCGATGCCAACCTGGAATGGTTCCAATACCAATTGTGGGGGCCGGGTCGGCCCGGAACTGGCGTCACAGCGGCCGATATGACCTCGACAGAAAGCGCCCGGGGCGGCATTGGGCGGCGTCTGCAGCGCGCCCTGCGACACACCAGCGCCGGCAATCCTCTGTGTGACCCGGCAACCTACCTGAATCGCGACCGTTATCGGCAGGCCGTTGAACACCTGGAAACCGTACTGAGAGGATCTGCTTCCGACTTCGCCGGGGATCAGCCCGGGCTGGCGGATTTCAGGGTGCGCAACAGCCGGTCAGTGGTGCGCCGGGACCTGGTCGCCTACGTGGATCGACCCACCACGGTTTTTGATGGTTACCTGAACAACGTCCTTGTACCCCAACTGATCGCCATGCAGCCTCAGGTTATTGGGATTTCCGTGACTTTCCTCCACCAAGTGTTCGCTGCGGCACGCATGGCCACCATCCTTCGCCGGGAACTACCCCGTATCCCCCTGGTTCTGGGGGGCGCACTGGTGGAATGCTGGCATCGGGCGAACTGGCACAAGCCCCCCTTTCACCCTTTCGATGCGGTGATTTCGCTGCAACCGTCTTCCTGGGAGGCCTGGGAACGCATTGTCGGGCTGCCGGTGCCCCATCCACAGGGTCAGCTGTTTTGCCCGGACCCGGAGGATATCCTGGGGAAGGAATTCTTCACACCGGAACCCATTGTCCCGTTGGCCCTGGGCCTGGGATGCGCATGGGGACATTGCACTTTTTGCCCGGATTACCAGCGCCACCCCTACCAGGCGGCCCAGGACCAAAGCTGGCTGCGGGTGTTAGAACAGGTCCTGACAAAACATCCGGCGCTGACTCTACACCTAACCGACAGTTGTGTCCCGCCGCAAGCCCTGGATCAGCTAGCCGCAGCCATCCGCGAACGCAGCTGGCCGGTTCGTTGGTATGCCTTCGTGCGCCTGGAAAAGTCGCTGCTTCAAGCCGGTCGGCTGGAACAGTGGGCCGAAAGCGGCTGCCGGCTCCTGCAATTCGGCCTGGAAACAGCCGCCCCTGAGCTGCTCAAGGCCATGAGCAAGGGCATCCAGCTCAACTACGCCGGCACTATCCTGAATCGCACCGCCAGCCTGGGAATCCGCAATTACGTCTATCTCCTCTTTGGGTTCCCTGGCGAGACCACCAAACACCAGCAGCAGACCATGGATTTCATCCTGCAGCACCAACAGGCGATTCATTATCTCAACAACGCCGTTTTCAACTTGCCCCAGGAATCCCCACTCACTGCTAACCCGGAAAGCTTTGCCATCAAACGATTTCGGCCGTTCCCGGGAGAGGACGGCGACCTGTCGCTCTATTTGGACTTTGAAGACACTCAAGGGTCGGCTCGGCAACGGGCACGCCACTTCCTGCAACGCACGTTTCTCGCCGAAACCGCCATTCGGGATCGGGTCCTGGCCATACCGCCGGTGTTCAAATCCAATCACGCCATCCTGGCGCGATGGTCGTGACCGCATCAAGCCCATTCTGACGATAGCAGAGGCTTGTTCGTCCTTAGAACCAAGTTGCAAACCGAAGCGTTCAATTCGGGACAAAGGTGAGGATGAACTCTTGAAAAGCGGGGCTCTTGCTGGATCTGTGTCCAAACATGGGCAGTTCTTCGAACACTTTCCTGTTTGGTTCCCCAAGCACAGCGATTTTGTAGACACTGACCAGCATCCCTGTCCTGATGACCCCCATCTCGCAATGGACCAAGGCGGGCAGCATTTCGGGGTTTTTCACAACGTCCATGAACTGTTCGACCTGGTCCCTGTTTGGCGGCGAGTCATAGAACAGCGGGATGTTAACGAGATTGATCCCCTTCTCCAAGGCAAACTCTCTCTCCGTTTGGTACCAGGACCCTGCATTCAACTCGGCCTCAGATCGGAGATTGATGATCGTCTTGATTCCGGTCATTGAATGTACCTTCTCAAGGCCCCGGCGCGAGAGTGTACCACTTCTGTAGAGTTTCCCCGGATCTACCGGCATGAAATGGTAGAGAGTCCTATGTTGATCGAGTGCATATCCGATGGGAATACCAGCGGCGAACAGGACAACGATCACAATTGTGACCAGGTTCCTTCTGGAAAAGGCTGTCGCTTTCACTGCAATTCGATTTCCCCACAAGGCCTTACAAAGACGGACTCACTCGCTTAGGCAGCCAGCAATGCGAGCGCAGCGTGGCTGCTGAACTAAGAAACCCGCACAGAGCACCAAGAAACCTTAAGTGTGGACCACACGAGCAAAATCCAGCAAGAGCTTGTGCCACATCAATTGGCGACCACTACCCGCATGCTACCGATAGCAAGGGGTTCCCCCAGATTGGAGCAGGAATTCACCACGAAGAACACCAAATAAAAACACTTCGGATCAGTCCATCGCGCTCTTCGTGCCCTTCGCGGTGAAGGTAGTTCCTGGTTGCGGCCAACAGCCGCTCGTTACGTCCGGCTAGCCAAGGGCCTCGGCAAGAAGCTCGGAAAGCTCCACAATTTCCAACGCATCCTGCTTGTCCAGGCTCTTGCAGGCGTCGGTAAGCATGTTCACACAATAGGGACAAGCTGTGGCCAGGACCTCGGCACCCTGAGCCACCGCATCGGCAATGCGCAGTTCGCCGAAGCGCTCACCCATGGGCACTTCCCCCCAGATACGGCCACCACCGCCGGCGCAACAAAGGCTCAGTTCCCGATTCCGGTCAAGTTCCGTCACCTGGATATCGGCCGGACCGGCCAGCAACTGCCGCGGCGCATCGTAGACCTGGCTGTGGCGCCCCAGGTAGCATGGGTCGTGATAGGCCACTTTCTTGCCCAACGCCTTGGGAAAAGACAGCTTCCCATCAACCACCAACTGCTGCAGCAATTCAGTGTAGTGGATCACTTCCCACTCGCCCCCCAATTCCGGGTACTCGTTATTGAAGGTCCAGAGGCAGTGTGGCGAGGTGGTGATGATCTTTTTCACGCCTTTGCCGTTGAATAGTTCGATATTGGCCTGGGCAAGCTTCTGGAACAGCTCCTCATCGCCAAGCTTACGCACACTTTCGCCGCAACAGCTTTCCTCGGCACCAATCACCCCGAAGCTCACACCCGCCTGCTGGAGTAATCGACTGATACTCTTGGCGATCTTGGTACTGCGCGGATCGTAGCAGGAATGGCAGCAGACGAACAGGAAGTACTCCTTGTCGGGGCCGAAGGCCGGGACATCCAGACCTTCCTGCCAGGCGGTGCGTTTGTCGCGCGGTCCGGACCAGGGGTTGCCCTGAGCATGGGCACTGCCCAGAATGGGCCGCAGATTGGCCGGGGCCATGCCCGCCCCGACGATGCTCGATCGCATGGCGCGGACGTTGTCCACAATCTTCACGCCGCGCGGACAGTTGCTCTGGCACATGCTGCAGGTGCTGCAGGCAAACAGGATTTCTTCGGCTTCAAAACCTTCCATCCCCATTTGTCCGAGGCGTTGCATGTGACGGATGTTAAAATGTTCGCTGGTCTCGCCCGGCACCAGCCGCCACGGGCACAGGTTGGTGCACAGACCGCATTGCATGCACCAGTTGAGCGTCTCCGCCCCCATCGATATGATGTAGTCTCTCATTTCCAACGAGACAGATTTCGGTTCCATTGGCATCTCCTCAGCAGTCAACAGTCACGGTTCTAGAACCCTTTGTAGGGGTTGGGCCCAGCTGCTTCCAGTCTCGCGGCGAAACCATCGAGGATCTCCGGCAGCCGCTGGTAGTCCGTGATGGAAAGCTGTTCCAGACACACCCGGTCGGATTCCAGGGCGAGGCGGTTAAGGGTTTCCATGATCTTGCTCAGCCGGATGTTGGCCAGTTCACTGCCCTTGACGAAATGGCACTGATAGTCGTCTCCGTGCTTGCAGCCCAGCAGCAGAATACCGTCGATTCCCTTGGAGAGCGCATCGGCGATCCAAACCAGGTTCATTGATCCCAGGCAACGAACAGGGATGATCCGTACCCAGGCATTGTACTGCAGACGGCGAATGCCAGCCATATCCAGTGCCGGATAAGCATCGTTTTCACAGGCTAGTACCAAGATCCGGGGCTTTTCTTCGTCTTCTTCCGGGACCTCGATGTTCTTGATCATGTTGCCGACCATCGGCACCGAGTAGTTCTTAAAGGAGATGATGCGCTCCGGACACGCCCCCATGCAGACGCCGCAACGGCGGCAGCGGGTGGGATTGGGCAAGGGATTGCCCTTCTCGTCTTCGTTGATGGCCCCGAACGGACATTCCTCGGTGCAGCGCTTGCACTGGGTACAGCGTTGCATGAAGAATTCCGGATAGCTCAGGTCGCGCCGGCCCGCGGATGGAGGGCCTTCCCCTGGGAAGTCATCTCCACGCACTGAATGGCCTTGAGCGCAGCGCCAGTACCATCTTCCACGGCGCTCGCGTAGTCCATCGGGGCACGCACCGTTCCGGCCGGGTAGATGCCCGTGCGCCGGGATTCATAGGGGAAGCAGATGAAGTGGGAATCGGGAAATCCATACTTCAGGGCCGGAATTTCCGGTCCCTGCCGGTACTGCAGGTTCAGCAGGTTGGACACCAGAATGGTGTCGGAGGGAACGGCTGCCTCTTCCTCTCCCGGTTTGGCAGCCTGGGCCTTGAAAGGCTCACCCAAAGCGCTCGTGGGGACCATACCGGTGGCCAGGACGACCAGGTCCACGCTTTCGGACAAGATGGGCGAACGGGTGAGCACGTCGTCAGCGGCCACCATAAGCCCGCCGGAACCGTCGTCTTCAATGCCGGTAACCGTCCCGCGGACGAAGAAGACCCCATCCTTCTGCAGCTGCTTGTAGAAGAGCTCGTAATTGCCGTTGGCCCGGATGTCCTTGTAGAAGACGTAGACCGGCATTCCCGGGATTGGCTTCTTTGAAGTACTTGGCCTGCTTGAGCGATTCCACGCAGCAGGCGGCCGAACAGTACGGGAAGGTGCTGCGGATCACGGGAACCGGCGCAGAGGACGAAGGCCACGCTGTTCACCGGCTGTCCGTTGGAGGGACGCGTCACGCTGCCGGCCTTGAACATGGCTTCCAGTGGGGCGCGGTCACGACATCGGAGAGCTTCCGTAACCCAGGTCCTCCAGCTTCCTGGCATCGTACGGGACAGAACCGGTGGCCAGGACTACGGCCCCAACCCGTTCCGCGGCTTCTCCGCCATTTTGTCGAATCTGCACATCGAAACATGCAGGGGGCGCCGGAAATCTGGCGATCGGGCGCCGGGTAGATCTTCACGCCGGCCCGGTTGGTCACTTCCTGGCCAGCTTGTCGAGCCGGATTCCTGGAGTTCCTCATAAGGCGGCTGGGAGGGAGGGAAGCTTGAAAACCTCTTTGAGATAGCCACCGAGCCGGTCGCTCTTTTCGACCAGCACCACCTCATAGCCGGCCTTGGCCGCTTCGTTGGCGGAGGTCATACCGGCCAGCCCACCGCCCACCACCAGAATGCGCTTGCTGAAGTCCTCCGCCACGAAAGGGCTCCGGCGGCTCCATTTCCTTCGCCTTGGACAGCCCCATGCGGAGCTGGTCTTCGGCCAGCATCTGCGTGTCTTCGTCGTTGGCAGGATGCGACCAGACCACCTGTTCGCGAAGGTTGACCCGCTCCATGATAACTGTCCGGGCCGAAATCAAAGACATCGGTCATCACCCGAGGCGAACAGGCGGCGATCACGATGGTTTGACCCTCTCCCTCCAGATCGGCCCTGATCAGGACTCAGCGCCCTCCGCACTGCAAAGAAGGGGTGTTCCCTGCAGACCGGAGCCTTGTATTCACCGGTGGCCACCTTGGCCAGTGCTCCGATCTCGAGTGCATCGCCAAGGCCACAGCCGGTGCAAATATAGACGCCCATTTTCTTTTCCATCTGCCTACCTCCTGCACGTCGCCTGAATGGCTTTGAGAGCTGCCGCCGTCGCATCCTGGACGCTGGTCGACACATCCACCGGTTTTCTCACACACCCGGCGCCAATGATCCCCGGCACGGCCTGGCTGGCAAGGACAAACCCGTTCTCGTCGTAGGCCACCTCGGCCGGAATCTTCTGGACGGCGGTGCTCGGGACCATTCCCGTCGCCAGCACTACCAGGTCGAACTGGTCCTTGAGGATCTTGCCCGTGGACTGATCTTCCACCTGCACGGTCACCAGTCCGGTCTGCGGGTCTTCCGTGATCTCCCCCGCCTTTCCCTTGATCAACGTCACACGATCCTCTGCCTGGACCTTGGTGTAGAAGTCCTCGTACTTGCCGAGCGCGCGGATGTCGATGTAGAAGATCGTGGCCTGCGCCTCCGGATCCTGTTCCAGAAGGTAGGTGGCCTGCTTCAGTGAAGCCAGGCAGCACACCCCGGAGCAATAGGCCAGGTGATTCTCATCCCGCGACCCGGCGCACTGGACGAAGGCGACCTTCTTGACCTCCCCGCCGTCCGAAGGGCGGGTGATTCTGCCGGCGGTGGGTCCGTTCGCCGAGGCAAGCCGTTCCATCATGACATTGGTGATCACGTTCTTGTGCTTGCCGAAACCGTAGTAACCGATCTTTTCGGCGTCATAGGGCCGCCAGCCGGTGGCCCAGATGATGGAACCGACCTTGAGATCGAACTGCTCGGTCTTCATGTCCAGATCAACGGCATCGTAGGGGCAGGCGGCCTTGATGCTGCTGCCTCTTCCGTGCCGATCACTTCCGGGGCCAGGACATAGCGCAGGGGAAAGGCAAATTCATGAGGCAGATGGGCCGCTTTGACTTTGCTCAGGCCGTAGTTGAAGGGGTCGGGAATCTCCGTGGTCGCCGCCGCCTCACACTGTCCACAACCCGTGCACTTCTCGTTGACGTACCGTGGCTGAAGCTTGATGGTCACATCGAAGTTCCCGGCTTCGCCCTCGATCTTTTCCACCTCAGCCATGGTGAAGAAACGAATGAGAGGATTGTTCTTGATGCGGCGGAAGTTGATCTCCAGGCCGCAACTCGGTGGACACAGCTTGGGAAAGTACTTGTTCATGCGGGCGACCCGGCCGCCAAGATAGGGTTCCTTCTCCACCAGATAGACCTGGAACCCCGCTTCGGCAGCTTCCAAAGCAGCGCTCAAGCCGCTCATGCCGCTTCCCACCACAAGAATGCTCCGGTTTCCGTTAAGCTCATCAGCCATAGAATCTCCTCCGTGGTCAATTTGATAATCCTCTTGGGATCGTGCTGTTGTCCGTCGTTCCCAGATCCCTCCTGGTGCACAGACTTGAGGGCTCTAGAGAAAGTTTTCAAACTAACCCAACTGAGAAAACATTTTCAACTCTAAATTCGGGGAGGTCGTCGAGTAGATTTTAGCGTCCGGGTGGGGTAAGCATTCACCGCAGAGTACGCAGAGATCGCGGAGGATACTGAAAACATGAGGAAATCGTCCACTCCGGACAGTTCGTGCCCCTCTACGGACAGAAAACCCTCATGGGTTCTCAGTGTTCTCCGTCCTCTGCGGTGAATCGATGGTCGCATCGGACACGTTGGGAGCCGTTTTGTTGTTCAGGATGTAGGCAATCGCCGACCTTAGCTGTGGTGCGGCCTTCCGCATGGGAGCCGGAGGAGAACTGGTGGCTGGAGGCACCGGCACCGCAGGTAAAGATGGCTTTCACGGTGGTCATGTCGAGGAAGTCTTCCCAAGCTTCCTGGATTCCCGCCGGCACTGGAACGACAACAGGTTACGCTATGGGTGATTCCAGCGCAGGCGTAAATCCAGCTGCCTTTGGCCTCACCTTAAGGGAAAATATAACGATGTGAACGAAAATTTTTCCCCTGGTGATATTGAGGGATAAACAGAGAAAACAAAGACTATAAAAACAGGGAAAGAGAATATGTCTCTTTCCCTGTTTGCCATCAAAGAGCCCTGCTCGCCCCCTTCCACACCTTCTCACGGAAAAAATCGATCCCACCTCTGGTAAAAAACAACCCGAAATCCTCCAATCCGCCCTATGGCGCTCTACGTATCCCTCTCGGGTTTAATTTCCCAGAGACCTATGTAT
>CAWHGA010000037.1:0-48192 GCA_963828705.1 uncultured delta proteobacterium | reverse complement strand
TCTTAAGTTTCGCTGAAATTTCAATACGGCATACGAAAACCTGCAAGGACTTCAAACAAGCTGAAATGTCATGAGCTTACGTGGCGCTAGACTATATGCTGGGAAAGGGTGTGGGTCAAGGAATAAGGGAGGAATGTGTTAGTATCGCTAATGTCACCTCTGATGCGTAGCAGATACAGCGGCTATCACCCATCGTAGAGGGCTGTCAAGGCTCTTAGGGAAGGGCAGAGGCAAAGGGGACGCGCAGTAAGGTTTTTGCCTCTGCCGGATGCTCTCCGAAGAAACCCTCTTGACAACCCCAAAGTGTTCTGGTCAAATTATGAATGAATATTCATTCATAATGTTTATGGTGGTTATCCCTGTGTGTTCAGCTTGAACGAAATGTTCGGAGTGTTACCCCGGAGCGCGGCAGCGCCTGGAGCCAGCGCATCAGCAAGGAGGATTCGGCCATCCGACGTTCATCGCACAAACATAATCCGGACAAGCGTCAGCGCATTCTGGATGCAGCCGTCAAGGTCTTTGCCCAAAAGGGCTTTTTCAATTCCAAGGTGGCGGAAATCGCCCGCCTGGCAGACGTCGCTGATGGCACCATCTACCTCTACTTCAAGAACAAGGACGACCTGCTGATTCGTCTTTTCGAGGACAAGATGCAGCTGGTCATCACCAAATTTCGCGACGGAACCCAGGAGGAACCCGATGCTCGGGGCCGCTTTGCCAAACTGATCCGGATGCATCTGGCGGAATTTCAAGCCAACCCTGACCTGGCTGCCGTGTTCCAGGTGGAATTGCGGCAGAGCAGCCGTTTCATGCGGGAACACGACAAGGTTGAGCTCAAGGGTTACCTGGATCTGATCGGGGAAATAGTCGAATCTGGACAACAGGCCGGAATCTTTCGTCAGGACATCCCAATTGGTCTTATCAAACGGTTCATTTTTGGCGCATTGGATGAAGTGGTGTCCACCTGGGTGCTGGCCGGGCGGCATTACCCGCTGGAGCCTCTGACCGAACCCCTGGTGGACCTATTTCTGCGAGGCATACAACTAGAGCCATCCGAACAGGTTGTGGAGGCCCCACCAACTGGTGACGCAACCCCATATGAAGGAGAGAAGAACTCATGAAATTGCTGGTGGACGAAAGAGACGTCAAATTCGTTCTCTATGAACAACTTAGGGTCGAGGAGTTGTGCCGGAAGCCATTCTATGCAGAACACTCCCAAGAGATGTTCGACATGGCCTTGGAACAGGCGGAGAAGTTGGCGGAGAAGGAATTCTTCCCGACTAACAAAATCGGCGATCGCGAAGGGTGCCGCTACGAAAACGGCGAGGTCAAGGTGCCGGAAGCCTTTCGTCAGGCCTACAACCACTATTGCGAAGGCGGTTGGCTGGCCATGTCGGACCCGCCGGAAGTGGGCGGGCAGGGTTTTCCGGTGGTTATGGCCAATGCCTGTATGGAATTCTTTGCCGCCGCGAACTGGTCGCTCCTGATGTATCCCGGTCTAACCCACGGGGCCGCGCGCATCGTGCAGCTGTTCGGCACCCCCGAAATCCAGGAACTCTACATGGACAAGATGTTCTCGGGCGAATGGGGCGGCACCATGTGTCTGACCGAAGCCGGTGCCGGAAGCGACGTGGGCAATCTTCGCACCAAGGCTACCCGTCGTCCGGACGGTGCCTTCAACGTCTCCGGGCAGAAGATTTTCATTTCCTCAGGGATGCACGATCTCACCGAAAACAACATCCACATGGTGCTGGCTCGAATCGAAGGGGCTCCCAAAGGTACCAAGGGCATCTCCATCTTCCTGGTGCCGCTGCTCCGCTACGATGACAACGGCAACCTGGTGGAAAACGACGTGGCTTGCGGCGGTATCGAGCACAAGATGGGCATTCACGGGTCCGCCACCTGCGTGATGAATTTCGGCGAAAGCAACGACTGCATCGGCTACCTGCTGGGCGAGGAAAACAAGGGCATGCACATCATGTTTCATATGATGAACGAAGCCCGGCTGTTCACTGGCATGCAGGGGCTTGCCCTGGGCAGCACCGCCTACCTCCATGCTCTGGAATACAGCAAACAGCGCATCCAGGGAGCTCCGGTGGAACGCATGAAAGACGCCGATGCCCCGCGGGTGCCCATCATCAAACACCCGGACGTGCGGCGCATGCTCATGAGCATGAAGAGCACCACCGAGGGGCTTCGCGCCATGCTGTATCTAGCTGCTTACTGCCTGGACCGGGTACGAGCCGCGGAAAACGATGAGGAATTGGACCTGTTTCAGGGTTACGTGGATCTGCTCATCCCCATCTGCAAGTCGTTGGGGAGTGACCTCGGATTCCGGGTGTGTGAGACCGCCATCCAGGTGTACGGCGGCTATGGCTTTACGGCGGAATATCCGGTGGAACAGTTTATGCGCGACTGCAAGATCGCCTCGCTCTATGAAGGCACCAATGGCATTCAGGCGCTCGACCTGATCGGACGAAAAATCGCCATGAAGCGTGGCCGGCTCTTCAAAAACGCCATCAAATTCACCAACGAAATCCTGGCTCGCATCCGCAAGGACTTCCAGCTGCGGGACCTCATCAAGATCTTCGAAGAAGCCCAGGAGAGCCTGATTCAGGTGACCAAGTATTTCGCGTTGAAAGGGATGAGCGAGGACTTCGAGATCCCGGTGCTCAATGCTCTGCCCTACCTGAATCTGTTTGGCGATGTGGTGATGGGTTTTATGCTGATCTGGCAGGCTTACCTGGCCAACCGCCGTCTGCAGGAAATCTATCGCGACCACAACGCCCAAACCGAAGCCCAGCAAAAAGCTTTGGTGCAGGGCAACCGCAGCGCCGCTTTCTATGCCGGCAAGGTGGCTTCAGCCCAGTTCTTCGTTAATTCGGTACTCTCACAGGCCAGCGCCAAGGCCCGCGGTATAATGATCGGCGACCGATCAGCGCTGGACATTTCGGACGACGGGTTTGCTCTGGTCTAAGTCAGGGAAACAGCATTTTAGGGCGATGCAGTATCGCCTGCAACCTTAGTGAAGGAGGGAACTCTCATGCAAGCGAGAGAAGTCGTTTTGGTGGATGGTGTCCGGACGGCCTTCGGTAAGGCCGGGGAAAAGGGGATTTTTTGGTTCACTCGCGCCGACGACATGGTGGTGAAAATTATTCGGGAATTGCTGCGGCGCAATCCTCAGGTCAGCCCGGTGATGGTGGAAGAAAACATCTGGGGGGCGACCACTCAGGAAGGCGATCAGGGTCTGACCCTGGGCCGGACTTCAGCGATTCTGGCCGGGCTTTCCGATGGTTGTTCCGGTTTTTCCGTGGACCGGATGTGTGCCGGCGGCATGACGGCAGTGACCTGTGCGGCCGCGGAAGTGGCGCTGGGTGCCTGTGACATCGCCATCGCCGGGGGTGTGGAACACATGGGGCATCATCCCATGGGTGCCACGGCTGATCCCAATCCGCGCTTCCTGGCCGACCGGCTGGTTTCCGAGGATGCCCTGAACATGGGCAAGACTGCGGAAAACTTGCATGACATGTGTCCCGGAAGTGACCAAGGAGATGGCCGACGAATACGCGTACCATGCCCAGCAGAAGGTGATCAGGGCCTATCAGGAAGGAAAGATCCAGCAAGGCATCGTCCCCATGACCGTCTACACCAAGGAAGGTTGGGTGGTGGCCGACCGCGACCAGCAGCCCCGCCCGGAAACCACTCTGGAAGGGCTCAAAACCCTCAAGACCCCGTTCCGTGTCCAGGGCAACGTTACCGCCGGCAACTCCTCAGGATTGAACGACGGTGCTTCCGGGGTATTGCTCATGACCGCCGACAAGGCGAAGGAACTGGGACTCACCCCCAGAATGCGGCTGGTGGGTTTCGCCTATGCCGGGGTACGGCCGGAAATCATGGGCTACGGCCCGGTGCCTTCCACCAGGAAGGTGTTTGCCCGAACCGGCCTCAGCATGAACGACATCGGACTCATCGAACTCAACGAAGCTTTCGCCGTCCAGGCCATTATCTTTATGCGCGAGTTCGGTCTGAAGTTCCCTGATGATCCGCGCATGAACCCCTGGGGCGGGTCCATCGCTTTTGGCCATCCACTGGCGGCTTCCGGTCCGCGCCTGATGATCCATCTCATGCACGAATTCGCCGAACGCCCCGATGTACGCTACGGGCTGGCCAGCATGTGCGTAGGGCTGGGTCAAGGCGGATCGGTCATTTGGGAGAACCTGCAAACAGCAGCCAAACCAAGCGCTGTGGCCAGTGCATAAGAGAGGAGAACCATCATGGGCGAAGGGGTAACTCGTTTCTATTGTAACTTTTTTGAATCTCCCGTGGGCAAGATTGCCATTGTCACCATGGACAACGGGATGGACTATAAGAAACCGACCACCTTTGACGCCGGCGCAATGCAATCCCTGGGCAAAGCGCTGCAAGTCATCGTCAAGGAACCCAACGTCAAAGGGCTACTCCTGACCGGCAAGCATTACATTTTTGCCGCCGGTGCGGACCTCACCCAGGTGCCGTTCATCACCACCTTCGAGCAGGGTTACGGCATCGGCAAGGTCGGGCATGACACCATGAAACAGATCATGGCACTGCCTTTCCCGACGGTTGCGGCCATCAACGGTGCCGCCCTGGGCGGTGGGCTGGAAATCGCCCTCTATTGCCAGTACCGGACGGTTTCTCGTGGTGTCACCGCCATCGCTTTCCCCGAATGTTTCCTTGGACTGATCCCAGGCTGGGGTGGCTGCACCCTGGGGACCCGTTTGGTGGGTCTGGAAAACATTCTGGAACTGATTATCGCCAACCCGCTCAACCAAAACCGCATGATCAACGGTGTTAAGGCTTATGAAATGGGGCTGGCCGATCGGCTCTTCGACAGCACCGAATTCCTCGATGAATCCCTGCAGTTCCTGATGGATATCATGGCCGGCAAAGTCCAGGTGGAGCGTCCGCCCTTTAAACCGGCCAACGTCAAGCAGATCATCGGTAAAGCCCGCGCCATGGTGGATGCCCGGGTTCACGGGGCAACCCCGGCTCCCTATCGGGCCTTGGAACTCATCGAAGGTGCCTGCGGTTGGGATGTCGACCAGGGATTCGAGGAGGAAAACAAGGCCCTGGGCGACCTCATCAAAAGCCGGTACTGCAAGGCCGGTATCTATTCCTTCGATCTCGTGAACCGCTACGCCAAGAGGCCCAAGGGGGTGCCGGAAGTCAAACCCAAGGCCATCAACAAGGTGGGGATCATCGGCGCGGGGCTGATGGCATCGCAATTGGCACAGCTTTTCATCTACCGCCTGGGGGTCCCGGTGGTGATGAAGGACATCAAGCAGGACATCGTGGACAAGGGCTGTGCCTATGTGGCCGGGGAATTCCAAAAGATGGTGGAAAAGGGCAAGATGCCCGAAGCCCGCGCCCGCTATTTGGCCAGCCTGCTCAAGGGCACCCTGGATGATCAGGATTTTGCCGACTGTGATTTCGTCATTGAAGCTGTTTTTGAAGAAATGAAGATCAAGAAGCTGGTGTTTGCGGCCGCGGAAGCGGTGGTGCGGCCGGATTGTATCCTGGCCACCAACACCTCGTCGCTCAGCATCAGCGAAATGGCCTCGGACCTGAAACACCCGGAACGGGTGGTGGGGTTCCATTTTTTCAACCCGGTGGCGGTACTGCCGCTACTGGAAGTGATCAAGGGGAAGCAAACCAATGATCTGACGGTGGCGACGGCTTTCGATCTGGCCAAGAAGCTCAAAAAGACCGGTATCCTCGTCAAGGATGCACCGGCCTTCCTGGTCAACCGGGTGCTCACCAAGATGCTGGTGGACTGCCTGTCCATGGTGGATGAAGGCGCCAGTTTCCAGCAGGTCGATGACGCCTTGCTGGCCCTGGGGCTTCCCATCGCACCCTTCGATCTGCTGTCGCTGGTGGGCCCGGCTGTGGCCTACCACGTGAGCGAGACGCTCAACAGCGCCTTTGGCCCAGATCGCTTCCCTCTCAATGCCAACTTCAAGAAGCTGGTGGATGGAAAGAAACCAGGAATCTACCTGCTGCAGAACAAGACCAAGAAGGTGGACCCCGAGGTGGAGAAACTGTGGGTGAAGACTGGGCAACGCGAGTTTCGCCCTGAAGAAATCCGTGAACGGGTACTCAGCAACCTGGCCCGTGAGGTGGATTTGATTCTGACCGAAAAAGTCGTCCACAGCTCCCGTGACGTGGATCTGGGCATGATCATGGGTGCCGGTTGGCCCTTCTTCATGGGTGGGATTACCATGTACCTGGATATGGCGGGTATTACGCCCAAGGTGCTGCAGAAGGTGTTCTTCAGCTTCTGAGAAGGAATATTCCATTCATTTTGGCAGGTTGTGATCTTGGGTGGCCCAGGCAACTCGTTGCCTGGGTCCGAAGGACAAGAGGCGTGGCCAGATTTTGCTCGCCATGCTGGACCTCTTGCGCTGCGGGCACGGCCAACAAGTTGGCCATGTCACCCATGGAATTGGCCACGCATTTGCGATCACTCATGTTAAGTTGACGCCAATGGGCGAAAGCCTGAATCCAGCGGCGGCGCCCCGTCATCGGACGGGGTTTGAACGAGAATTAAACATCAACCTTGCGCTTCCAGGTTGACGTTTCAAAAGAGGACTTTTAGACACTGACAGTAGCACTGGACCGGCTTTCGCCGGGGTGACGGGGTGGGCCAACGTGGATTTACCTAAGTCAGCAGCATTGCCTCCCCCCCGGCGGCCGGCAAGCCGGGGAGAAGGGGCGACTCACCGCGTGTTCCCCAATCTTGTTCCCTGCACAACGGTTGACATCAGATCGAAAGAATGCGTCGTCCGTGGGACTTCCCGGAAAATGTTCACAATGGCTCTAGCCGATTTTCCCCTCGTGTGAATAAAATGATAAAGAAACCTGAGCCTTCTTCTCAGGTTGCTCGTCCTGTGGTGATCCCACCGATAGCTGTGTTTGAATGGTAACTTGAACGGGTTCGAGGTCTTTTCCGAATAGGCGCCGGCCAGGTTCAAAGATTCCCGCTTGTTGAACCCAACCGGCAACGGAACCAGAAAGGCGGATTGTGTGTGCTGGAACAAGACAGAACCCGTAATTCTGCCGTCACACCCTCGACCGATGTTCCTGTGCGGTCATCCGTTACGGAGGCGTTGATGCGGTCCGCTCACGAACCATCCGGACAACCGATATTGGTGGTTGATGACGACCCAGCCCTGGGCCAGATGCTGGAGGATGTGATTGCCCAGGAGGGTTACCGACCCATTATCTGTACCCAAGCCGAGGATGCTCTGGAGGTGTCGAAAAGGGAGCGTTTTCAATTGGCCTTTGTGGATATCCACTTGCCGGGCATGAGCGGGCTAGAACTGGCTGCCAAACTCAAGGAAGACAGCGCCGAGTTGGAAGTCGTCTTTATCACCGGCTCCACCACCGTTGATCACGCTGTGCAAGCCATCAAGCTGGGGGCTTACGATTATTTGCGGAAACCCTTCACGCTTACGGAATTCAGGCTCTGCTTGAAGCGTTTCCAGGAGAAAATCCTTCTCAGGGAAAGGATCGAACGGGCGAAACACCGCTATTCGCAACTGGTGCAGAACCTGCCGCTGCTCATTTATGGGCTGCGCAGCGACATGCGGCTGGATTTTGTCAATCAGGCCTGTTCCACTATTCTGGGCTACAATTCGGAAGAGGCGCTGGAAAAGCCGCAATGGCTTCTGGAACGTGTCCACCCGGACGACCGGGTTCGTGTTGAAGGCACCATTCGCTCGATCTTTGCCGCGAGTGAACCGCCGCCCTCGATGGAGTGCCGGCTGGTCCACAAGAACGGGCGTACCATCCACGCCATGGCCAAATTCATACCAGCATGGGAGAACCATTCAGCACAGGGGGTGGATCATCTTGAGGGCATCATTGTGGATATCAGTGACCACGTGTTTCTGGAAAAAGCCCTGGTTCAGAAAGAAAAACTGAATACCCTGGGGGCAATTTCTGCGGAAGTGGCTCATGAGATCCGCAATCCCCTGGTTTCCATCGGTGGGTTTGCGCGTCGGCTGCAGGCAAAACACCCGGAACTCCCGGAAGTGGACATTATCCTGAGCGAATCCCAGCGATTGGAAAAAATCCTCGACCGGATCCGCAATTACCTGAAACCCGTGGAGATTCACTACCAAGAGTGCGCCGTCAATGACCTCATCAACGATTGTGTTTACCTGCTGGCCCCGGAAATCGAGAAACACTCCATCTACTGCCGCCTCGACCTGGACCAGCAGGAACCGATGGTCCGCGCCGACCGTGATGTCCTCAGTCAGGTGTTTATCAACTTCATCCGCAACGCCATTGGTGCCATGAACAAAGGCGAAGCCTTGAGCATCCGGACTTACCAGGAAGTTCAGCGGGTCCACATCGATTTTCGAAATCAGACCAACAAACCTAAAATCAAGAACCCTGAACTCCTCTTCCTGCCCTTCGATGAAGGCGGGCAAAGCATCGGTTTGCCGCTCTGTTACCGGCTGATCAAGACCATGGGAGGGGTGCTGTCCTTCAGCCAGGAACAGACCCATGTGGTCTTCACGGTGTCGCTGCCGCACGCGGGACAGCCAGTGGAAACCGATTCGGAGAACTGAAGTCCCCTGGAAGCCTGCCGCGACCACAACAAACCGGAATGCAACAAGAATATCGATGCGGCGCTATTCAAGATCAGAAATGAAGGCTATCCCTGACTGGCCTAGCCGTCCGCGAAGGAAGTTCGGCCGGGCTCCCGGGCATTTGCTCAACTCCCTCGAATCGACCTGACATGGTGCCGCATCTTAACCGAGAAACGGTGCCTCCGCCACAAATGGACAGGTAGCTATGCGGACTGTGCCTCGACCCGGCAAGGTGGTGGAATGAGAGGTGTATCCCACAGCGAGGGAAGGCTTCAGATCTTGCCTTCCACTTCGTCGTGGAGCCGATCGAAGAAGGCTTCCATGAATCGGTGCCGTTCTTCCGCCATGCGTCGGCCTTCGCCGGTGAGCATGCGGTCCTTCACCTTGCACAGCTTCACGGCGAATTCCCGAAAAGCGGTGTCTTCCTTGGAATAGGACGTGGTCTGGCTGAGGTCGATGCCGCCGTTGTGAACGGTGGCGCCCACTTCGCCGGCAAAGAGAAACGCTCGGCCAATGCCGACCGCTCCCAGCGAATCCAATTTGTCCGCGTCAAAAAGAACCTTGGCTTCGATGGTTTCGGGCTGATGCTTGCCGCGGAAGCGATGAGTCCGGATGCAGTGGATGACCCGCTCCAGCTTGTCAGGTTCGAGCCCCACTTCGGTAAGGATGGATCGCGCCAGTTTGGCCCCCACTTTGGCATGACAGATCTTCCCCTTGCTGCTGTCCTGTTCTTCCCTGCCGATATCGTGGAGCAGCGCGGCAATCCGCAGGATCTCCAGGTCGGCCCCTTCCTTTTCGCCAATCCGCACGCACAGCCGATAGACCCGTTCGGTGTGGCTCCAGTCGTGGCTGCCACGGGAATTCTCGAAATACGCAGCGGCTTTCTTCTGGATTTGGGCAAAGATATCACCGGCCATAACAGCACTCCTTGCGGACCGGGATGGGCCAACGGCCGCAACGGCTGACCGCCTATTCGCGTCCGCCGCGGTAATCGGATTTGCCCAACGGCAGCAGCTGACAGCCAACCGGGCAAGCACCGCTTTCGATGGCCACATCGATGGTGATGCCACCGCGCACATTCCACAAACCCACCACGCGCAGATACTTGGGCTGCAGCGCCTCCTCCAGTCGCTTGTGAATATACACCGTGGCTTCTTCATGGAAAACGCCATGATTGCGGAAACTCCAGAGGAAGAGCTTGAACGATTTGCTCTCCACCAAGCACTCCCGCGGCACGTAATCCACGATCAGCGCGGCGAAATCGGGCTGGCCGGTCATCGGGCATACTGTGGTGAATTCCGGGGCGGTCAGCCGCACCACGTAATCGACATCGGCATGAGGGTTGACAAACGTTTCCAATTGCGCTTCTTGTGGGCTGGCAGGGGGCGTAACCTGCTGGCCCAGTTGGGTGAGACTCTCATAGTGTTTTTCAGTCATAGGCATTCCTTGTAGACTGCCGATCCTGAGAGCCCTTGTTCAGGTGGATGTCCGGGAACGACGCCCAGACGGTCGTGATCGAAATCTTTGAGGTGAGCGACCATGCCAAGAGTCATCGTACAGTCGGCCACCTATGATCCGGTCGGGTTGCGGCAACAAATCCACGCCATCCTGGATTCCCTCGGCGGGCGGGAAATCATCCCATCCGGCAGCCGGGTCCTGGTCAAGCCCAACCTGCTGGCGCCGGCGTCCCCCGAAAAGGCCATGCTCACCCATCCTCTGGTGGTCCGCGCGGTGGTTGAGTACGTCCTGGACTGCGGCGCTGCCGTGCAGATCTCCGACAGCCCGGCCATGGGCTCCATCGAAAAGGTGCTCAAAACCAGCGGCATCCAGGATGCGATCAACGGGCTGCCGGTAACCGTTCGGGCCTTTTCGGCCAGTCGCTCGTCGATGTCGGTGAACCCTTTCAGCGCCTCGAAATTGCCGAAGATGCCCTGCAGGCCGATGTAGTCATCAATCTTCCGAAACTCAAGACCCACGGCCAGATGCTTTTGACTCTGGGAGTAAAGAACCTCTTTGGCTGCATAGTTGGCTATCGCAAGCCTGAATGGCACCTGCGGGCCGGGGTGGATCGCGAGATGTTCGCGCAGCTGCTGGTTCACATCTATCGCGCGGTGCGACCTGCCATCACCGTGCTCGACGGAATCCTGGCCATGGAAGGCGACGGACCCGGACCTCGGCGGTACGCCCGCGGCCGCTCAACGTGATCCTGGCCAGCACCGATGCGGCCGCACTTGATATGACCGTCTGCCGCATGCTGGGCATCCCGCCGGAGCAACTCCTGACCAACCGCATCGCTATGCAGATGAAGCTCGCTTCAGGCCCCATTCAGGTGGACGGTGATCTCCCCCGGGTGCGGGACTTTCGTCTGCCCGCGATGACCCCGCTGGTCTTCGGCCCACGTATTTTCCATGGCTGGCTGCGCAAACATCTGATTCAGCGTCCGGCTACCTTGGGCGGAGTATGCCAGCTGTGTGGCGAATGCTGGAAGTACTGCCCGGCCAAAGCCATCAGTCATGACCGCCAGCGGGTTCACTTTGACTACGATCGTTGCATTCGTTGCTACTGCTGTCTGGAGGTATGCCCGCATGGTGCCCTGCGGGCCGAAGAACCACGCTTCGGCAAGGCCTTCCGTCTGGTTGCCGGCAGATTGTCGCCATCGTCCAAGAATATTCGGAATTGAAGACCCATTGTGATCCATCGCCCTGTCGCCGGCAAGGTGACGGCGGGCATCCAGGATGAGAGCCAAAACCGGTGAGATCGGCGACGGGAAGATTTTTCATTGCGACGATTGACTAAATCATCCGTATCCGTACCGGCAAACAAGGAAATCAGGCTTTGTAAGGCGGGTTACCGAAGTAGTCGGGAATTTGTCCACACCGAAGGAGAAAACTCGGGAACCATAAGGGGCGCGCTAAGCAGGTCAGGAAACGCTGCCGCAACCCATACTGCACTCGCTCCCAGACGCACCAGCGACTTCATTTGCGGGCATGGCGGCAACGGGCGACGGACCCTGGGCAAGGGGATCCTCGACTCATCCGGCAAGCGTTGTGAGGCGTAATCTAATCTTCCCCCACCGCTTCTCGCAACTTCCGCACCGCTACCTCCAATTCATCCAATAATTCAGGTGCGATGGTTATCCCCTTCTTGGACGGATGAAACTCGCCATCATCTCCCAGGTAGTAGATGCGGAGGTCCAGGTATTGTTTGCCCTTGTAGGAGCTCAGCGACACTCGAATTTCTTCGGTGGGATTCTTGGGAAACGAATAAACCGTCTGATTGCCTTTGCTCATGCCGTTGACCCTCTCGCTCATCTATTGATTTGCCGGCCACAGTGTCCGAACCTGTGCCGTCAGCGTACCCCTTATAACCAAAACGATCTGGAAATGGCAATGAAAAGCCCGGGGCAACCAGCATGCCGGGGCGAAGAATCTGTCTGCAAATTCATGTGAAAGTGAGCAGAAGGCGAGGCATTTCCTGACCTTATTCAATAATCCGATTGAATGCCAATCTCATGATTCATTGTAACCCAACGGGTCAACGGGCCTTAATGAGGATTTCGCGCCACACCGGATGATTTCTTGACCAATTGAAAAGCCGCAGAGGTTCTGCTATGAGAGCAACAAAGATACCGTCGGGTGTCGTTGGATGCCAATCGCCGATTGTGGGTTTAAGACAACTGTATTTTGGTGCCGCGGGTTCGGATTTGTCTTCGAGGCGCACCATAACTGGCCAACATCCATACCATTCCAATGTGGGAGTTCACCTGTCGCCATGCTGAAAGCGGTGATTTTTGATTTTGATGGCGTGCTGGCCGACTCGGAACCACTCCACTACCGTGCATTTCAGGAAGTCCTGGCACCTTTGGGTCTGGGGCACAGCTATGAACGGTACCTGGAGCATTTCATCGGCTTTGACGACCGAGACGCCTTCCGTGAGGCTTTTCGTGAAGCCAACCGCACTCTGGACGAAACCGCTTTGATCGGTTTGATCCGGGCGAAATCCCTGGCCTTCAAGGCGATCGTGGCCAATGGGGTCCAATCCTTTCCCGGAGCGGTTTCCCTGGTGCGTGACCTGGTTCGTAACGAGGTGCCTTTGGCCATCGCATCGGGGGCTTTAAGTGACGAAATCCGGCTGATTCTGCGGGTTCTGGAGCTGGACTCGGCCTTCCATATCATCGTTGCGGCGGATGACGTGAAGCGCAGCAAACCCGATCCGGAATCCTACCACCTGGCTTGCAAGCGCCTGCAGGGTTTCGGTGTGAACAGCACGCTTGATCGGCACAACTGTGTGGTGATCGAAGATACCGCCACCGGTATCCTGGCGGCCAGGAGTGCGGGGTTGTACTGTGTGGCCGTCACTCACACCGCCCCTGCCGAGTTGCTCCATGCTGCCGACCATCTGGTGGACAGCCTGGAGCAACTCAGTTTTCAAGTTCTTACTCAGGTCCTCTGCCGTCGAAGTGCCTGACCGACGGCTTTGGATGACCATTACGCCGAATCCGAACACCGAAACGGTGGTGCCTGTTGAGCTTGTCACTTTTCCAGGTCACATTGACTTCACCCAGTAAATGTTTTATGCATTTGAAAGAATAACAACATTCTATGGTGGAGGGTGGAGGCATTATGGAGATGAAATTCCGATGGAAAACGATACTGGCCATTGTGGCCATGGTGCTGATGGCCAACTTCATCTTGGTGGAAACCGCAGCCTGGGCCAGGGCCGGCGGTGGCAGGTCATCATCGGGCAGCCGCGGCAGCCGCAGCTATTCGGCGCCAGTCGGGCCTTCTTCCCCCGGTCCGAGTTCGCGGCCATCCCCAGGGGTCACGACCGGGGATAAGTCCCTCACCTTCAGGTGGATTTATGCGGAGTCCATTTGCTCAAGGTCTGGCGGGCGGTCTTGCCGGCGGGCTGATTGGTAACATGCTGTTCGGAAGCCGCGGTTACGGGGCTGCCGGGCCTGGTTTTGGCGGCAGCAGCATCGGCCTGCTGGATCTGATTCTCATCGGTGTGGGGATCTATCTTCTCTTCAGGTTCCTGCGCCGGCGTTCCGAGCGGCTCGCCTATCAATCCTCCGGTTCGATCGATTATCAACAACCGAGCGGTTATGGCGGCACCATTGCAACAGCCGGTGGAATCTTACGACCAACTGGAAATGTCACCGGAAGCGAGAAACCTCCAGAACGGTCTGGAGCAGATCCATCGATTTGATCCTGTCTTCAACGAGGTCCGGTTTACCGAAACCGCTCAGGACCTTTTTTTCCGTATTCAAGCGGCATGGATGAATCGCAGCGTGGAAGGCGCGGAGAATATCCTGACCGACGAGATGACCGCCACCTTTCTCATTCAATTTGCCGAGATGAAGCAGAAAGGCCAAATCAACAGGCTGGAGAACATCGCCATACGCAAGGTGGAGATCACCGAAGCCTGGCAGGAATCCGGCAATGATTTCATCACGGTGCTGTTCACGGCCAACCTATTAGACTACACCGTAGACGACAAGAGCGGCCAGGTGGTTGCCGGGGACCAGCGTAACCCGGTAAAATTCGAGGAATTCTGGACCTTCTGCCGTCCCAGCGGGCACCCGCAGTGGGCACTGACGCGCCATCAACCAGAGGTAAGCAGGCCTTGGCCAAAATCTTGGCCTGCCGCCCCGGCCCTCACACAAAAAAGCCCCTCCCTTTCCGAGGGAGGGGCTTTCGTTTCTTGCTGACCCTGCTGTTATTGCTTCACCCCCCCCTTGATGCGTTCCTTCATGCCCTGAATGTTGGTCGCGTAGTAGCCCTTCTCGAAGACGGCGGAACCTGACACGAACACGTCCACACCAGCGGCTACCGCCGCGTCGATGGTTTGCAGATTGATCCCGCCATCAACGGAAATCAAGACGGACAAGGCGCTTTCATCGATGGTCTGCCGAAGCTGGCGGATTTTGGGGAGCATGCCCGGAATGAATGTCTGGCCGCCAAATCCGGGATTAACGGTCATGATGAGCACCATATCCAGGTCATGGAGCAGGTATTCGATGGCAGTCAGCGGTGTGGCCGGGTTCAGGGAGGCTACGGCGTGGACCTTCAGTTCCTTGATGACGCTGGACGGTGCGGTGCAGATGGGGGGTGGCTTCCACATGGACACCCAGCCAGTCGGCACCGGCATCCACAAACGCTTCCAGATAGCGATCCGGATCGGAGATCATCAGGTGGACATCCAGCGGCAGCCTGGTGACCTTACGGATGGCCCGCACCACATCCGGCCCAATGGTGATGTTCGGGCACAAACTGACCATCCATCACGTCCACATGAATCCAGTCGATTCCTCGCGCTTCCAGTGCCTGCACCTCCGCCGCCAGTCTGCCAAAATCGGCTGACAGTATGGATGCGGATAGTTTCTTCACCTTGCCTCCTGCCTGCGTTGTTCCAGGTAATCCTGCCAGGATAGCTCTGTGCCTGCCTACTCTCCCTGGGTTCAGGCCCGCCGCCAGCGGACCGCAAAGAATCCATCCATGTCATGACGGTGCGGCCAGGTCTTCAGGAATGGTCCTGCCGTGTGTGACTGGTTCGCTCTGCGGCAGTAGCTCCCGCCGCCTCTTCCAAGAGAGAATTGTGGATGTTGAGCTGCAAACCGCTCCACCACCGCTTCATTTTCTTCCCGAAGCAGGGTGCAGGTTGCATAGACCAGCACTCCACCTTGCTTAACAAAATGGGCCGCCTGATTGCAAGAGTTGTCCCTGGAGTTGCGAAAAGCGGTATGGGTCTTTGGGATGGCGGCGCCATTTGATGTCGGGGTTGCGCCGCAAGGTGCCAAAACCGCTGCAGGGAGCGTCCAGAAGCACCCGGTCAAATCCCTGCCAGAGTTCCACGTCCAGTTCCAGGATGTTGGCCGGTACCGTCTGAATAATGTCGATCCCCTGCCGGTGCGGCGTTGAGCTGCAGTTGCTCCAGTTTCCAGGCACTTTCATCCACCGCCGTGATGCTGCCGCGATTGCCCATGAGCATAGCCATGTGGGTGGCTTTGGCGCCAAAACCCGAACACAAATCCAGCACTCGTTCTCCTGGCTGGGGAGCCACCAGGTGCCCCACCAGCTGCGATGCTTCATCCTGGATCTGCACCCAACCCTGACGGTGGATATCGCTGCTACCCATGTCCTGCCGGGGGCCCGTCAGGCGGATGGCATCGGTCAGAATCGGCGACGGTTCGGCGCGAATGCCGGCATCCCGGCACCAGCCAAGGACCTGGGCGGCATCGGCCTTGAGCGGATTGACTCGGAACACCAGCGGCGCCACCTGGTTGTTGGCGTGGCACAAGGCTTCGGTTTCGGTGACACCAAGTTCCTGGAGCCAGCGGGCCACCAGCCATGCCGGGTGCGAAGTGGTCACTGCCAGATGATCGGCCGGATGCTGGCTGGGAAGACGGCCAGTCCCAGGCGTCGCCTCGGCGAATGGCGGCGCGCAGGATACCGTTGACGAAACCGGCCAGATGCGGCGGATGGGATGCGTGAGCCAGCTTCACCGCTTCGTTGACCGCCGCATGGTCGGGGATGCGATCGAGGAACAGGATCTGATAAAGGGCCAGGCGCAGCAGGACTCGGATGGAAGGGAGTATCTTCTTCGGCTTGACCGTGCTCAGCTGATCGATATGCCAATCCAGTCGCCCCTGCCAGCGCATCACCCCATAGACCAGTTCGGTGAACAGGGCTCGCTCGCGCTCATCCAGATGCGGATGGCGTTCCAGCATGGTCCGGATCAGACGGTCCGGATGGGAGAGGTTCTGTTCGGCATGGAGGAGCAGTTGATAAGCCAGTGTGCGGGCATTGATCACGAATCACTCGCTTCTATGAATACCCGCCAGGGCGGGAGAGCGTGAGGGGTATGGGTGCGAAAGCAGGAGAGCATGAGAGTGTATGGAGTCGCGTCCTTCACTGGGGTTAGTGAGAGTAACAGTCAGACCTTCGCCGGGAGTTGTCCCGATTGGTCGGACAGGACATCGGCCAGCACCGCTTCCACCTGCGCGACCGATACCTGCGTGTTCAGGCAAGGGCCGAAAGGCCGCTGATTGAAAATGCCATAAACGGGCAAGGGGGTGGTGTCCTGAATGCCGCTGGTCAGGTCGCGCTCGCAGGCCACGGCAATGATGAGATCGGGGCGTTTTTCCGCGACAATGCGGCGGGCGATGGTACCGCCTGTGGCCACTGCGAGATCCACCTGGTATTTATCAGAAAGCTGCAGTAGGTCCTTGATGGCGCATTTCCCGCAGCGTTTGCAGTTGTCCACATTATGCGTGACCTTCACCGGGCAATCTTTGTCCTGGATGCAATGAGGCATGAGCAGCAGGATGCGGTTTGGTCGCCGACCGTTCTTGCAGTGGGCCAACACCAGTTCGTTGTTGACCGCTACGAAGGCATGCTGCACCTGTTCGCGTTTCAGCCCAACCAGCTTCCCTGTCACGATGAGCACCGGCAGCAGGCCTTTGACGGCAATCCCGCGCAGCTTGCGGGAGAACGGCACGTCATGCCCCAACACCGTCACCGTGATCAACAGCCCGCCGGCAAGCATGATCCCAAGGGCTAAAACCGTCGTCACCAGGCCCAGGATCAACGGCAGTTTGGGGTGGATGCGGCTCAAACCATAGGTGGGAACGACATACATGAGAACCAGAATGAGGACAATACAGGTACAGGCAAGGCTGAGCAGACCGATCAGGGTCACCTTCTCGGGTTTCTTCCAGCCACCGGAAAGGGTGCCGAGCGATTCGGAATTGCTGACAGTGCCGTGGTCTTTGTTCATTCCAGGACCGTTCCCTGAGGTATTTCGTGGCCGCGCAAGAAATCATTCGCGGACAGCCGCCGATGCCCGTCCAGTTGCAGTGCGCCGACACTCAGCGCCTGCTGGTCACCACCCAGAACTACTAGTCCGGTTTCCCCCAGCCCCAGGATTTCTCCCGCCTGCCCCTGCCCTTTCCAGGGCAGCAGCGCCGCACCGAAACATTTGAGGCGTTGACCGCGACAGCGGCAGTGTACTCCTGGCCAGGGGTCAAAGGCCCGAATGTGATTAACGATTCTCCGGGCTTCCTGGTGCCAGTTCAATCGAGTTTCTTCCTTGCGAATCGGTGGAGCATAGCTGGCACGAGCGACATCCTGAGGGCTGGCAGTGATGGCGCCGGCCTTCCAGAGCTTCAAAGCGCCAACCAGGAGTTCCGCTCCCAGGGTCGCGAGCCTATCATGGAGACTGCCACCAGTGTCACGTTCGTCGATGAAAATCCGCTGCTGCTGAAAGATTGGTCCAGTATCCATGCCGACATCCAGCAACATAATGGAGATCCCGGTGGTCCGCTCCCCAGCCATCAGCGCTCGCTGGATCGGCGCCGCGCCACGGTATTGCGGCAACAAGCGACGCATGAACATTGATCGCACCAAGCGGTGCCCGGTCCAGCAACTCTTGGGGCAGCAACTGACCGTAAGCAACCACCACCAGGCATTCGCCGTTCACGACACCGATATGTTCCACGGCTTCGGGGGCGCGCAGCCGTTGCGGCTGGAAGACCGGAATCCCAAGCGTCTGAGCCAGTATTTTGACGGGAGGAGGAGCAACTTTCCGGCCGCGGCCCTGGGCTCGATCAGGTTGGGTCACCACCAGGCGAATATCGGCACCCGTGTCAGCCAGTAGCTGCAGAGACGGAACCGCGAAATCCGGTGTCCCCAGAAAAACCAGGGATGGAAGGTTTTGATGCGACCCTAGGTCTGCGCCTGTTTTTGCTTCTTCTTCCATCTTCGTTTGAAGATATCCCGGACGATGGGGTTGAGATGATCGATAAACAGGCGGCCGAGCAAATGATCCAATTCATGTTGGAGCACTACCGCCAATAAACCCGAAGCCTCAATGCGCAGCGGATTGCCGTCCACGTCCAGAGCTTCCACCGTCACCTGTTCATGACGTTTGATGTGGGCGAAATAGCCGGGCACGCTCAGACAACCCTCTTCGAACGAAATCTCCCCCTGAGCCGCCACGATCCGCGGGTTAACCAGGGTAATCAAACCATGCTCTTCTTCCTCACGGTGCAAATCGATGACCACGATCTGCAGCGATTGGCCCACCTGATTGGCGGCCAAACCGATTCCCGGAGCATCATACATGGTTTCCGTCATGTTGGTGATGAGCTTCCGGATCTGCTGGTCGATATTGTCAACCGGGGCTGCATGGCAGCGCAGAGGTTCATCGGGATAGGTCAGTATAGAGAGCAGGGCCATCAGCATTCCTTCGCTGAACAAGAGATCTAAGACGACCTCTCCAGGATTGGTGGCATCTTACCATTATTGGCTGGCGGTTGAAATAGTCAGTAGAACCGAAATCCCCATCATGGGGATCGATAACTTTCGGAGAACTGTGGATCCCAATGGTGCTCCGTCCTGATGGAGTTTCGCGACGATGACCATGATGAGATTCTGCAGCGGTTCTTCGCCAGCCAGTTTTAAGGATAGTAGTGTAAACAGTGGCCAACGGATTTGCAACTCCCTGCGGTCCTGTGATTTCTCGCCACACACCGGCACCGCACCCGGTGAACCTGACGCCACCTTGCAAAACACCCCGGTAGTTCAGGGATCGCAGGAATCCTTCGCACTGACAAGGGCGGGTGAACTCCTTCCCATTCCCTGGAGGAACGCGAAGCTGGATTTTATCAGTTGGACAGGCATGCCCCGAACCGCTTCCAGACCTGCCAGGGAGGCGCCGGATCGCCTCCAGGCGGTAGGGCACACTCGACTAATACTATAGCCTTGGTTATATTTACAAGTGAAGGCAATGAAGTCTGCCTGAACCGCCCAGTAGCTTTGGGATGATGACTTCTACTGAAATAGGTAGGGGTCGTATCGCCAGAGATCCCTGCCTCCAGATGATCGAGCGCCAGTTTTTTCTTGGATGAGTGCGCAACAACGTTGCGAGCGCTCGGTCGAGGATTTCAGTTTTCCATTTTCCAGAAGACAGATAGCGCCGTGCGGTCTCCTGACCACCGATGGCACAGAGGACCGACACAAACTCAAGTTGCTTTCTCACGTGGGGCCGCCGCGGGCGGTCGGTCTGGGACGTTAGTGGGTCACAATGGGGAATTCCCTGGGGAGGTGTAGCCATGGTAGAAACACACGAAGAAGTCTTGCAGCAGAAGAGATTGCCAAGGGTGGGACAAACCGTACGCAACAAGAAATATGGCACCCTGTGGCGAATCATGGAGAAGCGGGAATTGTGGCAGAATACGGTCAATGATCCTCCGAGTTTGGTCCCGGCTATCTATCTTTGCTTCTGGCGCGTGAAAGAAGGAGTGACGCCAGGGATAGGGAGGATGCTGGGATATGCGTACACTCTTCATGACACCACGTTTGAAACCAACTGGGAAATCGTGAACTAGCGTCCATCCGTAAACCCCGGCTGTGGGGGTTCGTATCGTAGGGGAGGGGTTTATCCCCTCCCGAAACATATTGGAATTATTGCGCATTGCGGGCGGGCATAAAGCCCGCCCCTACGACTGAGCCTAAAACATAGCGATTCCGGATCCAAACAGAACTTGAATAGCTTCCGTCAACACTCAATAAGACAGTCACCCCGGCACAAGCCGGGGTCCGGGAAGCTTTGAAAAAACTGGATTTCGCTTTATCTGACCACAACCCTGGGGGCCACTCCCGCCATTGTGGGCATCATCGAAGGCATCGCGGAAAGCCTCGCCAGCCTGCTGAAGACTTATTCGGGCTACATCTCGGATAAAGCCCGCAAGACGAAAACCCCTGGCTATCCTGGGCTACGGTTCGGCGACGGTCGGCAAGTTGTTCCTTTACTTTGTCCACTTCCTGGGGATGGGTCCTTGCGGGGCGCGTCGTGGACCGGTTCGGCAAAGGGGTGCGGACGGCCCCCCGGGATGCCTTGATCGCCGAGGCGTCTGCAGGCCGGTCGTCTGGGCCATTCCTTCGGCCTGCACCGGGCTTTGGACACCCTCGGAGCCGTGATCGGCATTGCCATCGCGTACGTCCTCTTTACGCGACACCAAAGGTCAGATACACGAAGATTTTCCTTCTCTCCATGATTCCCGGCGATCATCGGGCGTCCTTCTGCTGTTCCTGGTCAGGGAAAAGAAGCCTCGCCAAGGACGAGCGCACAAAGTGCATCCTCTGGCCGGGTGGCGAACCCTCAGATCCGCGCCTCAAGGCATTCTTTCTCGTGGCCTTCCTGTTCACTCTGGGCAATTCGTCCAATCAGTTCCTGCTCCTTCGGGCAAATAACCTCGGATTTCAGGCTGCAGACGTCATCCTGGCCTACCTTGTGTGCAACATCGTCTATGCCTTGAGCGCCTATCCCGCGGGCCGGCTTTCCGACATATCGGGCAGGACGAGCCCTGCTCGTATTCGGATATCTCTTCTACGGCCTCGTATACCTTGGTTTTTCGTTTGCCTCCGAAGGACTCACACGTGTGGGTCCTGTTCGCGTGTCTACGGGCTTTACAGCGGGTTGACGGAAGGCGTCGAAAAGGCGCTGGTCGCCGAGCTGTGCCCCGGTGAGAGCCGGGCCACGATGCTGGGGCATCCATGCGACCCTGGTGGGGATAGGGTCTGCTCCCCGCATCGCTGATCGGGGGACTTTCTGTGGAAGATGGTCGGGCCCGAGGCACCCTTCTATTTTGGCGGCGTGATGGGGCTTCTGGCGGCTTTCGGCATGTACCTCGTCGTTCCCAAGTTGGTCGCCGCCGCATGCCCCAGAGCAAGCATCGATGGCAGTGCATGATCAAATGCCGTGGACAATGAGTGTCACTTGTTGCGGTCTCGCTGTTACGCATTTCACCTTGTCGCAAAAGGGCAGGGGCCAGTATTACCCTGTGCATCGTCACAAGGAATCGAATCCCGCGCGCAGCAATGAGTCCCGGCTGATCATCCCCTTGAATTTCCGGCTCCGAGTCGAGCACCGGAAGGCGTTTGATGGCCCGCTCGATCATGAGCCGGATAGCCTCATCGATCGGAGGTATCCTCCCGGACCGTCACGATGTTGGTATTCATGACTTTAGCGGCAGTTTTCGCGCGCAAGTGCTCCGTTAGTTCCTTGTTCCTGCGGCTTCGCTCGGTAAAGGGAATCTTGCTCACAAAATAATCCCAGATGCCGGGATGGCGCTCGGAAAAGGCGATGAGCAGGTCCTTGTCCGAAATCAATCCGAGGAAATACCCTTCCTTGTCCACTACACAGACGCGCTGGATGTCGCTGCAGTCGATAAGGCGCATCACTTCATCGACGGGCGTATCCGGGAGCACGGTATAGGTATCCCGTCGCATGATGTCGGAGACGAATCGCAGATTCCCCACCTGGATGCTCTGCCCCTGAAAGGCCTTCCAATCCGGACATTCTCGTATGATCGGTACGAAACACGTCTACGCGCGAAAGGATCCCGACCAGCTTGCCGGTGGCATCGACTACCGGCAGACGTTTTAAGCTCCTGTTCAGCATAAGTTTGACGGCGTCCGTAACCAAGCTGTCCTGAGCTATGATAACGGCCGGTTGTGTCATGACCTCGCCTGCCTGCTTCCGGGCAAGGGCTTCCAGCACGATACTCACTTTCTCACGGTCCGATTCGGCCAAAAGACCCAACCGCATTGGCATGCCGCCTTTGTATACCAGGTCTCCCTGCGCAATGACTCCAACCGGCCGGTTCTCTTCATCGACTACAGGAAGACCCGTGAAAGTCGAAGAGAGCAGCAATTTGGCAACCTCGCTGAGCGGCGTGGTTGTCGTGACCTTCTTCGGAGCCGGGGTCATGATCTCGCGGACTCGCGTATGCCGTGGCATCAGCAGTCCACGGGTTTTGTAGGATACGACGTCGACATCACGAGCGGTAATGATGCCGTCCGTGACCATCTCCTCCACATTGAAGAGAACCTGGTCGAACTCGCCAGCGGGGAAGGACTTGTCCGTAAATAAAGTTCCCCCCTTTGCAAAGGGGGACTTCACTCGTCAGCTCTCACCCCGATTCCCCATAACGATGGCTTCCACTTACTCTTAATTGCAAGTGGAGATTTGCTCCGCCGGATGGCCCACCCTTACCTCAAAGCGGGCCTCAATACCCAGCAGTATGGCTTTCTCCTTCAGTTTTTGAAACTGCCCCTGGTAATACTCGGTTGCGCTCTCAAGAACGGCCTCCATCTCAACGGCTATCGGGGGCTCGGAGGGCGGGCAACGGCGATCACGATCACCTTGGCCGAATAATGCGAGGCCATGTCCAGGGCCATCGCAAAGGCTTTTTCTGACTGCTGGGAACCGTCATAAGCTGCAAGCAATTTATTGATCATAGGATACCTCTCCTTTCATCGCCGGCATGGTTTCATTGCCGACTGTCCCTGGTGACGCACTGTTCTCTTTGGGCTTCTGTAAAAGATGCCTGGGCAGGTAGAAGGCATTGGCAATGATAGTAGGTACCACAGCACTTCCCACCACCGCCGCGATTAGAAACGAGTATTGAGAAGTATCGATAATTCCGTGGGATAACCCGAACAGGCCCGAGATGCTGCCAAAGGTCAACCCGGTGGACATCAGCAGCGTGGTGTACATGCCATCCCGTCCCGAACTCTTGAACAGCCTGGTCACTGGATAGATGGCAACCAGTTTGGTCACCATTTTGGTCGCCAGAAAAATCAGGAAAACCGAAGGGGCCGTGATCAGTGCACCCACAGACACAAAGGAGCCGGCCCGGATGAAATAAAACGGAGTGAGCAGCCCGAAGGTGAGAGTCCGAAGTCGTCGTATGAGGACATGGTCCCTACCCACAGTTCCGGCAAGCACCATTCCGATCATGTACGCCGGCAGGACCGCTTCACTGTCCGCCCATGATGCCAGAAAACCCATCCCGAAAAGACACAGCAGCAGATACTTCGCTTCGAGCTCGGAAGGCCGTCCGCCGTAGCGTTTGAAAAAGCGCGGAGTCAAGAACGGCAGCAGGACAAACACCGCAACACTCACGACGACAAACACCGCCGTCCTCACTGTGAACGGAGCGAAGATGAGTCCCAGTGCCAGGACCGTTCCTAAGTCGGTGATAAAACACGCCGCCAGAAGGGTCTTCCCGAAGACGGTGATGTTCAGACCGAACTCGAGCATCACCGCGTAGACTACCGCCACCGAAGTCGTGGACAGGGCTACTCCGGCAATCCAGCTGGCTTGGGGACTCCAGTGCAGCACATAATACGCCACCGCGGTACATCCGAGAAACGGCGCAAAGAAGCTGGCGAGGCCGACTCCCACGGCTTCTTTCCATTTCTCTTTGAACACATCCGGATCGAGCTCGGCCCCTGCGAGAAAGGTCAGGATTATCGCGCCCGTACCCGACAAAAACTTGATCCACGGCTCGCTTGTCCCTAAAATCGCACCGCCGACCAGCGCTCCGATAATCAACTGGGCGACCTTCCCGACGACGATCTCCGAGAGCGCGGTCGCCATCCTAAACCAGATGACAAGAGGGTAGCGATCAAGGCCAACCCCAACCACAACGTTGCCAGCAACCAGGTATCAGTCATAGGCCAAATCCTCTTCAGCAAGCTCCAATGACTTCGTATGCAGGAGTGCAGCGCATGCTCTTCCGTGTGTTCGGCAGCCGCCCGGTGGTTCTTCCGCACCGTTGTCTGAGGAAAAATGGTTAGGAATGGTGCAGCAAAAAAAGCTCCCCAGGTTTTCACCCGGCAGGAGCTTTCATACTTGCATTGCAACCAAAACTCCTACCAAGCATTCGAAAATCGGGTACTTTGGTAGGAGTCATCAGCCATCACTGGCGGTTATACGGCGGACTCCATCACCGTCATGCGCAATGTCGCGAGCTTTCGATTTTCTACCACGAAGCCGAGCTTGAAGCAAGATTCTCCTCGCCGGTCTGCCTCCCTTCCTCGCCGACATGTCCCGAATCGCGTAGAGATCATCTGTGCTTTGAGCTTCAGCTCAAACCTTTCACCTCTCCCGAGGCTCGGCACCTTTTCCCCAATGGTTCTATGATCTTGCAGTTGCTTCACCATCAGAGTCGTCGTCGTTCCCGTGTAATGACGCAAAGATGCTCCGAGCCAGCGCAGCCGGAATTCCCGGCGCGGCTTCCAAATCGCCCAGGGAGGCGCGGCGCAGTCCTTCCAGACTGCCGAAGGTATGGATGAGCGACTGGCGTCGTTTGGGTCCGATCCCGGCAATGGTGTCCAGGATGGAGGCCAGTTGAACGCTGCGATGACGTTTCTGGTAATAGGAAATGGCAAAACGGTGGGCTTCGTCGCGAATCCGCTGCAGCAAATGCAGGACGTCCGGAGCACGATTGAGGAACTGCGGGTTTTTCCGACCCGGTAAGAACACCTTGTCAAACGACCCACGCCCTTCCAACCCTACATCGGCATCAGTTTCCTTGGCCAAAGCCATGAGCGGCAGTTCAGCTGCGAGTTCCCTTTCAGCTAACAGGTGTTGGATACGATTGAGCTGTCCCTTGCCGCCATCGACGATCAAAAGATCCAGGCCGGCCGCCAACTCGGCCTCCTCATCCAGGAAGCGGGCCACGATTTCGGCCATCATGGCCGGATCATCGGGTTCATCCTGTTGCCGGACGCGGTAACGGCGGTAGCTGGCTTTATCCGGTTTGCCGCCCCGAAAGACCACCATCGACCCGACCGCGTGGCGTCCCTGGAGGTTGGAAATGTCCACGCAGGCCATGGCATGTGGCAGCCGTGGGAGGTGGAAGATCGCCTGCAGCCGTTCCAGGGTTTCGGCTCTGCCTTCCTGCCACTTGCGCCGCGACAATAGCCGTTCCCTGGCGTTTTCCCGGGCCAAATGAAGCAGATGCCGGCGGTCGCCGCGCTGGGGCGCCAGAATGTGGACCCGTTTGCCCTTCAGCTCGCACAACCAATCCTCCAGCAGCGCGGTTTCTTCCAAAACCGTCGGCACTAGGACTTCTTCCGGGATGAATCGGTCCCTACCGTAGAACTGCTCGATAAATGCTGGGATGAGTTCCGCCTGGTCCCCTCGGGCTTCGTGCAGATCGAAGCTGCGCTGCCCGACCAACACCCCCTGGCGAACAAACAGCACCGCCAGTTCAGTTCCTGCTTCATCCTGATGCAGGCCCAAAACATCCTGGTCGACAAATCGACTGGAAAAGATGTGCTGTTTTTCCAAGGTGGTACCGATGGCTTTGAGCCGATCCCGGCAAACGGCGGCCAGTTCGTACTCTTCGGCCGCAGCTGCGGCCTGCATTTGTTCCTTAATCTGCTGCTGAAGCACATCGGTTTTGCCACGAAGAAACAACACCACTTCTTCGGCGGCCTTGTGGTAGACCTCCTGAGTGACCTTGCCGGCGCAGGCTCCGAGGCATCGTCCCAGCGAGTAGTTCAGGCAGGGACGCCGGCGCGGTTGGAGCTGCCTGGCCTTGCATTGCCGCAGAGGAAACATCGGGTTGAGCAACTGCAGGGTTTCGCGCACCGCATGTGCCGACGGGTAGGGGCCGAAATAGAGGGCGCCGTCCTTATTGAAGCGGCGCACGATTTCAAGACGTGGATAGGGATCGCGCAGATCGATGCGCAACGCCGGATAGTTCTTGTCGTCGCGCAGGATGACGTTGTAGCGCGGGCGGTGTTTCTTAATCAGGCTGGATTCCAGCAGCAGGGCTTCCTTCTCGGTGCCCGTCACTACATATTCGAGGTCCCCGGCCTTGGCCAGCAAACTTCGGGTCTTGATATCCAACTGCCGGACGTTGCGAAAATAGCTGCCCACCCGCTTCTTAAGGTCCCTGGCCTTGCCGATATAGAGCACTCCACCATTCTGGTCCTTGAACAGATAGACACCAGGAGTGTGAGGCACGCCGGGGACGCGCTCTAACAGAGGATGTGCGGGTGATGTGCGGTCAGGATCTATAGTTTCTAAACCTTTGATTTCCCCTTGGCCATGAGTTGACCTCCGGCAGATTCGCGGGTCCTACCTCACAGTTTATCGGCCGCCAGTTGGCGAATGGCACCGCCAACCTCGCTGAGTTCGTCCAACCGAGCCTTCGCCTTTTCCAAATAGGGCACGGCTTCGGCGTTGTTATGCTGTCCCAGAGCCTGGACGGCCCAGTGGACCATGAAGGGGTTTCCGTGTTCGGTCAGGCGGGCGAGCAGGGCGAAGGATTCGGGTGTGTGGATGGTTCCCAGGACCATAATGAGTCCGGTCTTTAGCTCATCAAAGGCCGGGTCTTCATCGAGTACCTGCGTGATCTGTGGGAGCGCTCGCGGCCCACACTTTTCCAGAAAAGCAAGGCAAGACTGAGCAAAGTGCGGTATGCGAAACATGGAAAGCTCTGCCAGCAGATGGATGCTCTCATCCGTCCCCAAGGAGTACAACACTTCAGGGATAAAGAGACAGGCCCAGGAGAAGTTGTAGGTCAGGGGTAGCAGATAGGCAATGATGGCTGGGCCGGCTGCCTGAAGTTGCACCAGGGTCGGCGCCAGAGCTTGGCGGCGCATTTCCAGACCTTCCTCCTGGCGGCCGGGAAAACGCTTGCTGTCGTTGGCGATCAACAACTTCCTGGCCAATTCACTCAGGGCAGGATCGCCATCGGCAACATAGGTTTTTGCATAGGTGCGGGCTCGCTGCGCAATCCAGAATTGGTCCAGCCAGGTGGAAGGCGAAAAGAAATACGTGATCTGTTTGCGGTCCTTGCCTTCTCGTTTGTGGTAACCATTTTCCTGATAGAAGACTTTTTCTTCCTGAGCCACCTGCCAGCGGCGCCGGGCTCGCACGAAGGCCTCTTCGTAATGGCCAGTGGCGAGATCCTTGACCACCAGGATGTCATGCACCCGGTCATCTTCGGGGAAAGATTCCACCAGTTTGGTGGCGAAGCGCCCCGCCTTCTCGTATTCCAGAGATAAGAGCAGGTCCCGGCCGTGTTGGATATCCTTCTCCAGTTGTTCCCGGCGGCGCGCCAGTTCCTCGGCCTCTTGCAGGGCGTCCACGGGGAGATTCTGGCGCATTTCCTCATGTTTGGGCAGGCAGCACTTCTTGAATTTCTTGCCGGAGCCGCACGGGCAGCGTTCGTTTCGCCCCACTGGTTTGAACGTCAATTGGTCCGCCAGAGCCACCTGCCTCTGGGATTTGTGGTATTCCTCGAGGCGCCGATCCAGTGCGGCTCGGCTTATCTGATGCCGGGCGCAGACCGTATCGGGATCTTCTCCCCGCAACACTTCCATGATCGGCTGCAAAGGATTGGCCGGGGTTGCCGACGGTGATGATGGTTGGTCTCGATCCATGGTCGTTTCCTTCCTGAACCTGCCCGGCGGCGATGTGCCGGGACTGAATGATAGGCCGGGGTGCTGCGGCCACGAACGTCGAGCTGTTGATTGTCCAGTCGGAGGCCCTCGCTGGGACCTCGCGCTCCCGCCAACTACGGGCGGGCGTGATCCCGCATGAGCGATACACCCTACGACGGGCACGACGAATCCATTTCTTCCTCAATCGGCGTTACTTAACACCTTTTGCAGGGAGTGTCAAAACTTGGCCTGCTGTCGAGCATACGCACATCTGGCGCGACTTTTTGCTGAGGATGGCAAAAAATCCTCGCAAAACTGAGATTATCGCGAGAAATGGCATGTCACCGTTGCAGGTACTTATCCGGGCTGCCGCTCTCGCCTTTGAGCAGCGGCAGCAGTTCGTTCACGCATGAGATCAGGAAATCGGCGCCTGCCCGGTTCAGCTCCGCAATCCGCAGGGGATCTATGGAAACGCCCGCGCTTAGGACTCCTGCCGCACGACCGCAGATCACATCGGTCGGATGGTCCCCCACCATGAGGACATGATGTGGCTCCAGCCGCAGAGCCCGAATGGCGGTGAGCAGGTGTTCGGGGTGAGGTTTGACCTGGGTTACGTCCTCACGGGTGAACAACACCTCATGGTGGAGCGGATAGCGCGAGGTGATAGCTTCGACGCCCTTACGGCCGTTGCGGGTGATGATGCCTACGCGGTAGCCCCTGGCTGCAAGTTGGACCAGCGTTTCCATGACTCCCGGAAACGGCGCGGCGTGGGGACAGGTTTGCATTTCGAAGCCTTCGATGATATCCATGGCTTCACGTTCAAAGGTGGTAGCGCGCTGCTCTTCATTTTGCAGAGCTTGGCAGCCTGCGGCCACCATTTCCAGGACATAGGCGGGTTGGCCCAGGATCGAAGGCCCCAGGTCCCAACGTCCGATGAGATCGACGATGGCCTGGCGCATGGCGGCAAAATCAATGCGGGTCGCCACCAGCGTCCCGTCGAAATCAAAGACTACGGCGCGGACGGCTTTGAGGCGGTCCCGCGAAACGCTCCTTGGCAAGCTTCCAAAATCACAACCCTGAGGATCCATGAACGCTTCCCTGTGATCACCGGCAGCAAGGACCGTCGGTCCTGACCAGCTTATGAGCTTCAACCAATCGTGATGCTTTCGTAAAAAGTCGTCACCCCGGCGAAAGCCGGGGTCCAGAGCCACTGCAAGCGTCCAAGATTCCTGGATTCCGGCTTTCACCGGAATGACAAGAAGTGGTGTTTTCCGGCCTTTTACGAGTTCACTAAATCGTAGGCGGCAAACAAGCGTCGCCGAGTGATATACTCGGGTCAAGATGAATACTTCATCTCTCATCATGTTTCTGGATGCCCGCCTGCGCGGGCATGACGAGCTAGAGCTTCCAATTCGGTCGTCATTCCTGCGAAGGCAGGAATCCAGGAAGGTCTGTGACTCAGGCAGCCCCAGGAGAAAAACGCAACATCTCATCCTTAACGGGTATCGTTGCATTTTCGCACCACAAGGAAGGCCTACCGTGACCGATGATCTTATGTTCCTGGGCGACTTGGCCCGGCGCGCCGGCGCCGCTATCCTCGAAGTTTACGCCGGCGATTTCGCCGTGGAAGAGAAATCCGATCACTCCCCTCTTACCTTGGCCGACACCCAATCCCACGCCATCATCGCGCAGGGTTTGCAGGATCGGTATCCCCAGATTCCGCTTCTTTCCGAGGAAGGAAAGCATGTTCCTTTTGCGGTCCGCCGTTCCTGGCCGCGTTTCTGGCTGGTGGATCCGCTGGACGGCACCAAGGAGTTCGTCAAACGAAACGGCGAATTCACCGTGAACATCGCTTTGGTGGAAGGCGATCTGCCGGTGCTGGGCGTGATCCACATCCCCGTTGCCGACCGGCTCTATGTGGCCGATACCGGTCGGGGCTGCTGGGAATTTGCCGAAGGCCGCCAGCGCCCGCTAATTATCGTCGAACCCACAGCATCACTGCCGGTTCGAGTGGCCACCAGCCGCTCCCACCCATCGCCGGACCTGCATCGTATACTGGGGCTGCTGCCTGCTCACCAAACCATCATCAAGGGTAGTGCCGCCAAGTTTTGCGCGGTGGCAGCCGGAGAAGCGGATTTCTACCCACGCCTCGGCCCCACCTCGGAGTGGGATACCGCTGCGGGCCAGGCCATTGTCACCGCGGCCGGGGGCGTCATGCTGGATCCCCTGGGCCAGCCGTTTCGCTACAATAAACCCGATTTGGTGAATGGCCATTTTTTTGTGGGGCCCAGTCGCCGTTGGCTGGAACGAATGGGGATTCTTCCCCATGGTGTTGAATTAGCGGTCTCGTCCGATCATAGCGGGCGGGGATGAACCCCGCCCCTACAGCATGAAACAACGATTGACGTAGGGGCGGGCTTTATGCCCGCCCGAACCGATGGGCTTAATTCAACAGCATTGGGGATTATCCCCCGGCATGACCCCGAACCCTACAACAGCTGATAGACTCCCGGCGATCGGTCCTCATAACAGGGCAGCTGCCGGCGAAACTCACTCCAATCGGCCATATCCAAAGTGGCCAGGAGGCGGCTCTCGTGGTCGTCGGCTTCCGCCAACACGACGCCGCGTGGTGACACCAGCGCTGAACGGCCGCCATAGGCGGTTTTTCCTTCACTGCCGCAGCCGTTGCAGCCCAGCACAAACACCTGATTCTCCAAGGCGCGAGCACGCAGCAGCAGCGACCAGTGGTCCACTCGCGCCATCGGCCAGAGCGCCCCGAGGCACAAGATCTCAGCGCCGTCCAGAGCCAGACGTCGGGCCAGTTCGGGAAAACGCAGGTCGTAACAGGTCATAATCCCCAGCCGTCCCACCTGGGTTGAACACACCAGCGGTTGCGCCCCCCGCCCAAAGTGATGATGTTCCCGGGTTACCGAGAACAAATGGATTTTTCGGTAGGCGCCGGCCAGCTCCCCGTCTGCATCCACCACATAGGCCGTATTGAAGACCGCATCGCCCTCCAGTTCAGGCAAGCTCCCGATCAGGATCAGGTCGTGGCGGCAACACCAGCGCTGTAGAGCTTCCAGCACCAGCGGTGTCTCTTTGGCCATGGCTGGCAAGTCGTCGTAGAAAAAGCCGCACGACCACATTTCGGGAAGTACCAGCAAGCGGCAGCCCTGGTCGGCAAACCATGAAACCGCTGTTTCCACTTGCCGGAGGTTTTTCTTCACCTGCCCGGGATGGATTCGGAATTGGTAGCAGCCGGCAACGATTTGCCTGGGACTTGATGGTTTCATGATTCGCCTCTATTCCTGAATGGTGCCGCCCGGCCAGCGCCGTGCAAGGACGGTGGAAAGTCTGGTGCCAACACTCAACGTGACCCTGGAGGTCCAGGGGCATCGTCAAACACATGGGAATGGGCATCAGGCACCACGCGAGCTACCGTGAATGCAGCCACCCGGCCGGCACCCGCACGCTTCAGCACGCGGGCGCATTCATTCAAGGTGGTGCCGGTGGTGAACACATCGTCGATGAGCAGAATCGATCGATCTCGGACCGCGGCCGGTTTCGCCACCGCAAAGGCGCCGTGCACGTTTTCCAGCCGTTCGCGCCGCCCAAGCTGAGTCTGGGGCTGGGTGGCGCGATGACGCACCAGCACGCCGTAGCGCACCGGGATCGAAGAGAGCTTGCCGATTCCATGAGCAATCAGCCCGGCCTGATTGAAACCTCGATGCCGCAGGCGCTGCCGGTGAAGTGGTACCGGCAGTATCAGATCCACCGGCCCCAGCGCCTCCTTCCAGCCCACGGTTGCCGCCAGCAGGTCCACCAGAGCAGGGCCCCAGTGAAGTTGGCGTCCAAACTTCAATTGATGGATGCGGTTCCGGGTCAGGCCGGCGTACAGCACCGCGGATCGCGCCGCATCAAAGGCAAAGCTCCCTTTCAGACAATCCCCGCACAGATGATCCGCCGATTGCGGACTGTCCAGGAAAGGAATCCCACAGCAAGGGCACAGCGGTGATCGAACCCAAACCAGGCCCTGCAGGCATTCGGGACACCAACATCCCTGTTCGGACAACATCCAGTTCCGTTGGCAGCCGGCACAGGTGCGCGGCAGGCAGAGATCGAGAAAAGCCGCCGCCAGTCTATTGAGTTTTCCCGTCACGGCTCACACCTTTTCGGGCTCACAGACGATCCACCACGGCCCGACCGAAGGTGGAACACGTCACGTCCGCAGTTCCCTCCATCTGTTGCGCCAGATCGTGGGTAACGATCCCGGCAGCGATGGTTTGTTCCAGCGACTGGGTCACCAGCCTGGCCGCTTCCAGCCAGCCCAGGTATTCCAGCAGCATGGCCCCGGAAAGAATCAGGGAGCCGGGGTTGACCTGATCCAACCCGGCGATGTCGGGCGCAGTACCATGAGTCGCTTCGAAAATGGCGCAGTGATCACCGATATTAGCTCCCGGAGCCATTCCCAGACCTCCCACCTGGGCTGCGAGAGCGTCTGACAGGTAGTCTCCGTTCAGGTTGGGGGTGGCGAGCACCTGGTATTCAGCCGGATGAAGCAGGGCGTTTTGAAACATGGCATCGGCGATACGGTCCTTGATGACCACCTTCCCGGCAGGGCGATTCCCGGAGTGTTTGGCCCACAGATCGGCTTCGGTGATCGTCCGGTCGGCGAATTCCGTGGCCGCCAAGTCATAACCCCATTGGCGGAAGGCTCCTTCGGTGTATTTCATGATGTTGCCCTTGTGAACCAGGGTCACGGATGCCAGGTCGTGGTCTACCGCATGCCGGATGGCACGCCGCACCAGGCGCTGGCTGTTGGCGCGGCTCATAGGTTTGATCCCCAATGCGGAGCCTTCGGGCAGGCTCACTCCGAACTCCTCCCGGAGGATGGCGCCCAGGCGTTCGGCTTCCTTCGAGCCGGCCGGCCATTCAATCCCGGCATAGACATCTTCGGTATTTTCCCGAAACACCACCATGTCAACCAATTCGGGATGCTTCATCGGGGAAGGCACGCCGGAGAAGTGGCGTACCGGCCGAACGCAGGCGTAAAGGTCCAGGATCTGGCGCAGGGCCACGTTGAGACTTCTCAAGCCGCCGCCCACGGGTGTGGTGAGCGGCCCCTTGATGGCCACGAGGCAGCGGCGCAGACCATCGATGGTGGCATCCGGGAGCCACTGGCCGGTTTCCCGGAAGGCCTTTTCCCCGGCCAGAAGTTCTAACCAGTGGATTTGCCGTTTGCCGCCGTAGGCCTTGGCCACCGCCGCATCCAACACCTTCCCGGTGACCGCCCAGATCTCCGGGCCAACGCCATTGCCCTCGATGAATCCGATATTGGGCTGATCCGGCACCTGCAGCTGCAAATCCGATCCGCTCTCGATCCATTGTCCGGTTGCTGGTGACATCGGTGTACTCCTCTCAAAACCTCACGGATAATGCCTCAGCGCGAGTCTTTCCAAGCGCCGCAGGGATTTCTGGTGGGCATCGGCCAGCATGAACCGGCCGCCGACGGCATCCCAGAGGGCTCCAACGAAAGGTTCGATATGATCAGGATCCTGGCACAGGAGGAAGAAATCGATGCTGGCCAGCAATCCTTGAATTGCGATATCGCCCCAGGTTTGGCGGCCGTACACGGCGGCCATGTCCAAGTCGTCGCTACACAAGACCCCTTGAAACCCCAGACGTTCCCTCAACCACTGCTGGTTGATGATGGGTGAAAGGGTGGCGGGCCATCGGGGGTCCAGGTCCGGGTAATGGGAATGAGAGGTCATGATGCAGTGGACGTCTTCATCGATGGCCGCGCGAAACGGGATCAGATCCAGTTCCCGGGCGGCAGCATCGGGCCAGCGGATCACCGGCGCATGGTCATGAGGGTCGAGCTTGGCTTGACCGAGCCCCGGATAGTGCTTGGCTGTGGCCGAAACCCGGTTTTCCTGCAGAGTGCGAATCCACAGTCGCCCCAACTGGGCTACTTCGTCAGGATCGGAGCCCAGCGATCGGGTGCCGAGGAAATGGTTTTCCCCTGCGGGAACCACGTCCAGGACCGGAGCAAAATTGATGTGAATGCCGAGATCCCGCAATTCGCGGGCGCCGGTGGCAGTCCAGTCGGCCACCGCTTCCGGCCCATCCGCCGCCAATTGCTGTGCAGCCGGTAGCTGCGTGAAGGGAGGAACCAGCCGCTGTACCGAGCCGCCTTCCTGATCGATGGCCACCCACAGAGGCCGTTTGAGAGTTTCGCGGGCGGCGGCCTGGGCCTCTTCCAGTAAGTCCCTGAGCTGTTCGGGGTTTTGGATGTTGCGGCGAAACAGCACAATGCCGCCAACGGCAAAGTCCCTGATGAGATGCACCAGTTGCTCCCCTGCCGTGATCCCTTGGAACCCGATGAGCAGATGTGAACCAATTTCGTTCTTATTGTCGATTTTCATGGTCGACTCCCGTCTATGCCGCCAGGTACCGGGACCAACTCCAACAGGCACCATTCGCCTGCCGGCCGTTCAGCGACCAGGTGAAGGCCTTGCTCGGTGAAGGCAGCGACCAGCATGTCGCGCTGCTCCTGGAGGATGCCGCTCAGGACCAGATGTCCCCGCGGGTTGAGCTTTACCTTCAGGGCCTCTGCCATCTGGATCAGAGGTAACGCCTGGACGTTGGCCATGACCACATCGAAACGCTCGGGTACCTGACAAACATCCCCGGTGGCCAATCGAATGCTTTTGTTCATGCCGTTCAACTGGAGGTTCTCGGCAGCGACTTGGACCGCTTCAGGATCGATATCGATGGCCACGATCTGGTGCCATCCCAACAAAGCAGCACCAATGGCCAGGATGCCGGAGCCGGTGCCGACATCCAGCAGGGACGGCCACCGACTTGGTGGTGTCTGATCTCGATCCTGTCGGCACAGGAGGTCATCGTATGCTTCCAACCATTCCAGGCACAATCGGGTGGTTTCATGGTGGCCGGTGCCAAAGGCCTGCCCCGGATCGATGCGAATCACCCGGTCGCCCTTGCCGGCGTGAGGTTCTTCCCAGGTGGGGCAGACGATAAAATGGCGCCCCACGCGGAGCGGTTTGAAGTGTTCCTTCCAGCGTTCGCCCCAGCCTTCGTCCTCGACCAGGTGACTGGTGTGTGACAGCGGCTGGTCCACCCCGTAGAGACCGCGGAATTCATCGAAAGCCGCACCGAGTTCCGGTTCCCAGTTTTTTGCTGCATCGGCCTCATGAGGCAGGTAGAAACGTATACCGTCGGCCGTGATTTCGACACCCACGGCGAACCGTTCGGCCACCACCGCCGCCAGTTCGTCGGCATGATCTGCGTTGCAGGCAATGGCAATGCAGAGCCACCGAGCCACAGGGATGGAATTGCGCGTTGGCTTGGGCTCAGCGGTCGCCTTTACGGCTGTATCGACACCCGCGGGCGCGCCATTGCCGGACTCGGATCTTCTGGTCAAAATGTCTCTCCTTAAGGGCAATACGGTTGACTTAGGAGCCGCCCCAAAATACGTGTGCCATTTTGCTGTGTTCTTCGTGTCGCGTTTCATTGCATTCAACACGACCTACCGTAGGTTGCGTTGAATGCAATGAAACGCAACGTCTGTAATGGTCATTTTTGACAGCCCCTCACCGTGAATTCACGTTGTCCCATACCGTCACCCCAGCGAAAGCCGGGGGCCAGAAGTGTTCGAAAAGACCGGAGTCCAGTTATCGCCGGGATGACGAAAAGGGGCCCCCACATTAAGGTCAGAGGGGCTTAACTGAACAGCATTGTCCTTGTGGGGGCGGTCGCGAATCTGCCGGGTAAACAGACAACCTCATTCCCGATCATTCCCGCGAAGCTTGTCCCAGCATTCTAATGGGAAACGACACTTTTTCAAGGCAATAGAAACTGCCAACATGCTGGCCCATGGTTGAACCGGACCCCTTGCCCCGCGGAATGCATGAAGAGATTGCAGATGCCGAAAAAGAAATGGTATGAGGAACATCTGTGCTGTGTAATGAATCGCCCGATCCCTGAACGCAAAGGCTGATGGGGCAGCTTCACCCTAACCCAACGGAAGAACCCGCCCATGCGGATCATCGGCATCATCCCGGCACGTTACGCATCCACTCGCTTTCCTGGCAAGCCTCTGGCGGATATTGCCGGCAAACCCATGATCCAGTGGGTCTATGAACGAGCGAAGCAATCATCGCGGCTGGATCGGCTACTGGTGGCCACCGACGATGAGCGCATCCTGGAACGCGTGCGTGCCTTTGGCGGTGAAGCGATCCTGACCGGCAGCGGCCACCCCAGCGGCACCGACCGTCTGGCGGAAGCGGGGCGGCTGCTCGAACTCGGCAATGATGATCTGGTGATCAACATCCAAGGGGACGAACCGCTGCTGCAACCGATCATGGTTGATCTGCTGACCGATGCTCTGATTCAGGCACGGGACTGCCCCATGGCGACGCTGGCGTGTGAAAGCACCGATGCTGCCGCTTTTACCAATCCCAATGTGGTTAAGGTGGTGGTCGATAATCGGTGGCGGGCGCTCTATTTCTCGCGGGCCGCCATTCCCTGCCGCCGCGATCCGGACCGGACCCCCCAGGTCTTCCTCCGCCATCTGGGGTTTTATGCCTATCGACAGGGCTTTTTGCAGCAGTTCACCCAGTTGGAACCCGGGAAGCTGGAACACCTGGAACAGTTGGAACAACTGCGGGCACTTGGAACATGGCCACGCCATTCAGGTGGCGCTTTCTCCGTTTGAAACCCAGGGTGTGGACACCCCGGAAGATTTGCAGGCGATTCTAGCGCTCCAGCCAATAGATTGAGCTGGATCGTTGTATGTGGCCTCAATGTTTGAGCTATTCCCGCCAATCCGCCTCGGCCACGAAATGGGTTGCCATCTCAACAATTAGCGCTACAATTGCATGGTTTTGCCAAGAGCTGCCAGCCAGGTGCTCCAGGTGTGAAAAACCGTCACCTGCGGGTGTTTGCGAAAAGACTTTCATGAGGACGAATGATGGCTTCCATATGGGATAAACCTAGGGCTTTGCTGGTACTGGAAGACGGCACGGTGTTTCGCGGTTATACCTTTGCCGGTTCGGGGCGGGCGCTGGGGGAAGTGGTTTTTAACACCAGCATGACCGGTTACCAGGAGGTGCTCACCGATCCCTCCTACAAGGGCCAGATCGTGGCCATGACCTATCCCCTGACCGGGATTTACGGCATCAACGATGAAGACATGGAATCGGCCGCCATCCAGGTGGAAGCATTCATCGTCCGCGAATATCAGGATTTTGCCAGCAACTGGCGAAGCACCAAATCCCTCGCCCAATTCCTGGAAGACCACGGCAAAGTGGGGATCGAAGGCATCGACACCCGGGCGCTCACCCGCCACATCCGTCAGGCCGGCGCCATGCGCGGGGTCATTGCCACCGACACCGACAACGTCGCCGACCTCCTCGAACAGGTGCGGGCCTTTCCAGGCCTGACCGGGGTAGATCTGGTGCAGCACGTCACCTGTCAGCAGCCCTATCGTTGGCATCGACGGCCGACCGGTGCCGGATGAAACGACCTGGTCGCAGGCTGCCCCTGGGTTTCGAGTGGCGGCCTTGGATTTCGGCATCAAGTACAACATCCTGCGCAGCCTGGAACAGATCCGGCTGCCAGGTGCTGGTGTTTCCGGCCCACACGCAGCGCCGATGAGATCCTGGCCAGCAACCCCGATGGCATTTTTCTCTCCAATGGCCCCGGTGATCCGGCCGCAGTGGACTATGCCATCGACACGGTGCGCGACCTGCTGGGCAAGCGTCCGATCTTCGGCATTTGCCTGGGGCACCAGCTGCTGGGCCTGGCTCTCGGCGGGCGCACCTTCAAACTGAAGTTCGGCCATCGTGGCGCCAATCAGCCGGTCAAGGACCTGAAGACCGGCAAGGTGGAGATCACCTCCCAGAACCACGGTTTCTGCGTGGACATGGATTCGCTTGCCGGTGTCGCGGTGCGTCCACCCATCTCAATCTGAACGACAACACCCTGGAAGGAATGGAACACCTGGAACTGCCGCTCTACAGTGTCCAGTACCATCCGGAAGCGTCACCGGGACCGCATGACGCCGCCTATCTGTTTGACCGTTTCATCGAGCTGATGCGGGAAAAGGGTTGAGACTCTCGCGAGGAACGTAGCATCCATGCCGAAAAGAACTGACATCCACAAGATCCTCATCATTGGTTCGGGTCCCATCATCATCAGCCAGGCCTGTGAATTCGATTATTCCGGCACCCAGGCCTGCAAGGCCCTGCGCGAAGAGGGCTACGAAATCGTGCTGATCAACAGCAACCCGGCCACCATCATGACCGACCCGGAAACGGCGCAGCGCACCTATATCGAACCGATCACCCCGGAAACCGTGGCCAAGGTCATCCGCCGCGAACGCCCCGATGCCCTGCTGCCCACCCTGGGCGGCCAGACGGCGCTCAATGTGGCGGTCAAGGTGGCCGAGATGGGGGTGCTGGACCAATACGACGTGGAAATGATCGGGGCCCGCGTCGATGTCATCAAGAAGGCCGAAGACCGGGCTCTGTTTCGCGACGCCATGCAACGGATCGGGCTGCGGGTCCCGGTCAGCGGCATCGCCACCACCATGGCGGAATGCGAAGCCATCGCCGAAGAGATCGGTTTCCCCATCATCATCCGGCCGTCCTTCACTCTGGGGGGCACGGGCGGCGGCGTGGCCTACAACCGCGAAGAACTTCTGGAGATGGCCCAGGCTGGTCTCGACGCCAGCTTCATCCACACCGTCATGCTGGAAGAATCGGTGCTCGGGTGGAAGGAATTCGAGCTGGAAGTGATGCGGGACTACATGGACAATGTGGTCATCATCTGTTCCATCGAAAACATGGACCCGATGGGGGTGCACACCGGCGACTCCATCACGGTGGCCCCAGCCCAGACCCTGACCGATCGCGAATACCAGCTGCATGCGCGATGCCTCCATTGCCATTCTGCGGGAAATCGGGGTGGAAACCGGCGGTTCCAACGTCCAGTTTGCCATCAACCCGCGTGATGGTGAGATGGTGGTCATCGAAATGAACCCGCGGGTGTCGCGGTCGTCAGCCCTGGCGTCCAAGGCGACCGGTTTCCCCATTGCCAAGATCGCCGCCAAACTGGCCGTAGGCTATTCGCTCGACGAACTCGCCAACGACATCACTCGCGAAACCCGTGCTTCCTTCGAACCCACCATCGATTACTGCGTGGTCAAGATGCCCCGGTTTACCTTTGAAAAATTTCCCAAGACCCAGGACATTCTCACCGTGTCCATGAAATCGGTGGGCGAAACCATGGCCATCGGCCGCACCTTCAAGGAATCCCTGCAAAAGGCCATCCGGTCGCTGGAAATCGGCCGGTTCGGTTTCGTGGACCCGCCCGCCGACGCCGGTGCCGAATACCTCGAGGAGCTCAAGGAAAACCTGCGCCGGCCCAATTCCGAGCGCCTGTTTCAGATCGGCGAAGCCTTCAAGCTGGGGCTCAGCGTGCCGGACATCTATGAACTGACCCAGATCGATCCGTGGTTCTTGCACCACATCCAGCAGATCATCGAGATGGAAGCGGCCATTCGCCGCGACGGCCTGGCGGATGATCCGCAACGCCTGCATCTGGCCAAATCCTGGGGATTTTCCGATGTGCGCCTGGGGCAGCTGACCGGCACCGACGAAGAAACCATCCGCCAGCGACGCCTCAAGCACGGCATCGTGCCGGTCTACAAACTGGTGGACACCTGCGCGGCCGAATTCGAAGCCTACACGCCCTACTACTACTCCACCTACGAAACCGAAAACGAAGCGCGCCCCAGCGACCGCCCCAAGGTGGTCATCCTGGGCGGCGGTCCCAACCGCATCGGCCAGGGTATCGAATTCGACTACTGCTGCGTGCACGCGTCCTTTGCGCTGGCCGAAGAAAACCATGAATCGATCATGATCAATTCCAACCCGGAAACCGTATCCACCGACTACGACACCTCCGACAAGCTCTATTTCGAACCCCTGACCCGCGAAGACGTGCTCCATATCCTGCGACACCGAACAGCCCAAGGGCGCCATCGTTCAGTTCGGCGGTCAAACGCCGCTCAACCTGGCGGTGCCGCTGGAGAAGGTCGGCGCCCAGATCCTCGGGACTTCCCCCGACGCCATCGATCTTGCCGAAGACCGCAAACGTTTCCAGCAGATGCTGCAGAAGCTCGAGCTCAAACAACCGCGCAACGCCACCGCTTTCACCGTCGACGAAGCCTTGTCGGCGGCCGCGGCCATCGGTTATCCTGTAGTGGTCCGGCCGTCCTACGTGTTGGGCGGACGGGCCATGGAAATCGTCTACGACGACAACATGCTGCGCGAATTCATGGGAACGGCGGTGCACGTGTCGCCGGGCCATCCCATCCTCATCGACCAGTTCCTGGAAGATGCCGTCGAACTGGATGTGGACGCCATCAGCGACGGCCGCATGACCGTGGTGGGCGGCATCATGGAACACATCGAGGCGGCCGGGATCCATTCCGGTGACAGCGCCTGCGTGCTCCCGCCCATTAGTGTTTCCGCCGAACTGCAGGCGGAAATCATGCGTCAGACCAAACTCATGGCCCGGGAACTGGGCGTGGTGGGGCTGATGAACGTCCAGTTCGCCCTGCAGAGGGGCGAGATCTTCATCCTCGAAGTCAACCCGCGCGCTTCGCGGACCATTCCCGTTCGTGAGCAAGGCCATCGGGGTGCCGCTGGCCAAGCTGGCCACCAAGGTGATGCTGGGCAAGACCCTGCAGGAACTGGGATTCACCCGGGAAGTGACGCCCAAGCACCTGTCGGTGAAGGAATCGGTTTTTCCGTTTTCGCGTTTTCCCGGTGTGGACATCCTGCTGGGTCCGGAAATGAAATCCACCGGCGAAGTGATGGGCATCGGCAACGATTTCGGGATTGCCTTTGCCAAAGCGCAGGCGGCCAGCGGCTATGAACTGCCCGACGCGCGGCACGGTGTTCGTCAGCGTCCATGACCTGGACAAGGAAAGGATGCTGCCGGTGGCGCGCAAATTCAGCGACATGGGTTTCGGTCTGATCGCCACCAAAGGCACGGCCCAGTTATCTGCTGAATCACGGGGTGCAGGCACGAGTACGTGCACAAGCTCAGTGAAGGGCGGCCCAACGTGCTGGATCACATCAAGAACGGCAAGATTCAGCTGGTGATCAACACCAGTCTGGGCAAGCGGACTTCGTCCGATGCCTACAAGATCCGGCGGGCCACCCTGGTCTACGGCATCACCTACACCACCACCATCTCCGGCGCGCGCGCCATGGCGGAAGCGGTGGAAGCGCTGCAGCGCGGCGACTGGGGCGTCAAGACCATTCAGGAATATCATGCGAGAGAAGCACGAAGCCGTAGCGCATTGCAACCAGGGTACGGACGTTGCCACCAGGAAGCGCTTTGCAGACCAGTGTTAAGTCAGAGGCACATGCACATGAAATCTTCATCACCATACCGACCACCGCTTTTGATCATTATCGCCCGACGACGGCGAGAGGAATGCGGTATTTTCGGCATCTACAACCATCCGGATGCGGCCAAGCTCACCTACTTCGGACTCTACGCCCTGCAGCACCGCGGCCAGGAAAGCGCCGGGATCGTGGTGTCCGACGGTCGCCAGGTGCGCGAATACAAGCACATGGGGCTGGTCTGCGAGGTCTTCCAGGAAGCATACGCTGAAGGCCCTCAAGGTCATCTGGCCATCGGTCATGTGCGCTATTCCACCACCGGTTCTTCGCTGCTGGCCAATGCCCAGCCGTTTCTGGTGCTCCACGGCAATGAATATTACGGCATCGCCCACAACGGCAACCTGGTGAATGCCGCCCGGCTGCGGCGCGAACTGGAAGCCCAGGGGGCCATCTTTCAGTCCACCATGGACACCGAAATCATCGTGCACCTGCTGGCCCACAATCTCAAATACGGCTTCGAAGAGGCCCTGGTGGAAGCGCTGGGTCGGGTGGAAGGGGCCTATTCCGTGGTGATGTGCACCCGCAGACAAGCTCATCGGCGCGCGCGACCCCCACGGCTTTCGGCCTCTGTGCATCGGCGAGCTCAACGGCAGCTATGTGCTGGCTTCGGAAACCTGCGCCCTGGATCTCATCGAAGCCGACCTACATCCGCGATGTGGAGCCGGGCGAAATCGTCATCATCGACGAGCACGGACTGCGCTCCCTCAATCCCTACCCCAAGGTCCGGCCCGCCTACTGCATCTTCGAATTCATCTATTTCGCCCGTCCCGACAGCAACATCTTCGGACAGAACGTCTACATGTGCCGCAAACGCCTGGGGCACCTGCTGGCCCGGGAAAACTCCCTGGCACTGGCGACCTGGTCATGCCCTTTCCGGATTCCGGCAACTATGCGGCCCTCGGCTTTGCCGAAGCGGCCGACCTTCCCTTCGAGATGGGGGTGATCCGCAACCATTATGTGGGTCGCACCTTCATTCAGCCGAGCCAGGCGATGCGCGATTTTGGCGTGCGCGTCAAGCTGAATCCGGTGCGCGAAGTGCTTCAGGGACGCTGTGTGATTCTGGTGGAAGATTCCATCATTCGCGGCACCACCAGCCGCACTCGCATCGAGACGCTGCGCAGAGCCGGCGCCAAGGAAATCCACATGCTGGTGAGCTGCCCGCCGCACCGCTTTCCGTGCCCCTACGGGATCGATTTTTCCACCAAGGGGGAGCTCATTGCCGCCTCCCATTCGGTGGAATCCATCCGCGACTACATCGGTCTCGATTCACTGCATTACCTGAGCCTGGATGGGCTCCTGGAAGGTGCCAACGCCACCCGCGACGATCATCCTTTCTGCATGGCCTGCTTCACCGGCTGCTATCCGGTGACCTTCGAGGAGCAGGTGAGCAAGCATTGTTTTGAGAAGGCAATGCGGGCCGCTGAACATGCCTGAATCGACACCCAGCACGCCACCGACCTCTGCCGGAAGCGCTCGGGAGTCGACCTCGACCCCGGGGAACTCATGGCCATCGCCCGTGAAGTCCTGCAGATCGAAGCCGAAGGCATCCTCCATCTGCTCGATCATCTGGACGAATCCTTCGCCACCGCGGTGGAATGGATTTATGGGGCGCGCGGCCGAGTGATCGTCACCGGCATCGGCAAGTCGGGTATGGTCGGCCGAAAGATCGTGGCGACGCTGAGCAGCACCGGTACCCCGGCGTTGTTTCTCCACCCGGTCGAAGCCATGCATGGCGACCTCGGCGTGGTGCGTAACGGCGATATCGTCCTGGCGCTTTCCAACAGCGGCGAAACCGATGAACTCAACATCATCCTGCCGAGTCTCCGTGGCATCGGTACGCGCATCATCGCCTTCACCGGCAGACTCGATTCGGCCCTGGTCAAGTACAGTGATCTGGCGATCTATACCGGCGTTCCGCGCGAAGCCTGCCCGCTTGGTCTGGCCCCCACGGCCAGCACCACCGCCATGCTGGCCATGGGCGATGCCCTGGCGGTGGCATTGATCAAGAAGCGCAACTTTCAGGTGCAGGATTTCCGGCGGACCCACCCCGGTGGGCATCTGGGCGAACGGCTCCACGTCAAGCTGAGCGAACTGATGCTGACTGGCGATCAAATCCCCGTTGTGCCGCTGGGCAGCAGTGTCGAAGCCGCCCTGGCGGAAATGGACGCCAAGGGTCTCGGTGCGACGCTAATCCTGGGGGACGACCGCAAGCTGGAAGGGATCTTTACCGACGGTGATTTGCGCCGGGCCATTCGGCGTTATGGGGAGCTTCGCGGCCGAGTCGTGGACGAGCTGATGACGGCGCATCCCACCTGCATGACCCCTGACCAGTTGGTGGCCGACGCTCTGGAAGTGATGGAACAGCGCCTCATCACCGTCTTGCCGGTGGTGGACCACCAGCTGCGCCTCGAGGGCATTATTCACCTCCACGATCTGCTGGGCAAAGGCAATATTTCTTTCAGGAATCATGAACCAGGCAGGTGAAGACACTTCGCGGGTTATTCGTTAGGAACTGTCCAAATATAATCATTGCAGACGTTGCGTTTCATTGCATTCAACGCAACCTACGGTAGGTCGTGTTGAATGCAATGAAACGCGACATAAAAAACACGGCGAAATGGCACACCGGTTTGGGGGCGGCTCCTTAGCTCCAGGATGCGCCCTTCGGCTCCGGGGTCAGACCCCTGGTTTCAGCGTGAATCTGCAGTGCCCCGCGGCGCTTCATTTCAGCGCAATCAAAGGTTTTGGTTTGCATCGGGAATCATCTCCTGAGGATTGTGAATCGTGATTTCAGGGTAGCCCGCCGCCTTGTTCACCCCATTTGTATAGCAAAATCAATCCTTAACAGACATTATCAATTCCCTGAGATCTTAGACCCTGCAACATCGGAGCACCATGTACAGCCAGATCATCACCTTTATCATCACCTTGCTGCTGTTGACGCTTCAACAGCCGGGCAGCAAGCCGCTGCACCCGCCGGCGCAGACCGCCTTCCTGGTATTGGCCCTCCTGGGCTTTTTCGTTTTGGCCTGCCGGATAGCCTTGCGGCCGCTGCGAACCGCTTTGCGCCGCCAGGGTTCGACCGCCTCCACAACCTCCATGTACCATCGCATCCAGGGCCGGCTCAATGTGCTGGTGATCCTGGTGCTGGCCATTCATGTCTATGTGCTGGATGTCAAATTCTATCTGCGAGTGGTCCCCGGTTTTGCCGAGTTCATGACGGTCTCCGGGGTGGTCGCTTTGGGCTTCTACCTGTTGCATCTGGCCATCATCTGGTTTTGCAGTTATCCCTATCACCGGCAGATCCATGCGACCATGGTCACGCGCAGTGCCTTTGTCTGGGGCAATGCCCGTTTTTATCTGGCATTGCTCCTTCCCTGGCTGCTTTTCTCCTTTATCTCCGATGGATTGCAGTGGCTTCCCAAGACCTTTCACTGGACCTTTCTGGCCAGTGATCTGGGCCAACTGCTGCTGTTCGGAGTGGTCCTGTGTGCTTTCTTGATCTATTCCCCGTGGCTGGTGGTGCGCTTGTGGCGGTGCCAACCGATACCCCCCAACCCCGCCAGAACCGCGCTGGAAAGTTTCTGCGAGAAGCATCGGTTTCGGCTCGGAGGGTTCCTGTTTTGGCCCATTGTTTCCGAGGACGCCATCACCGCCGGGATCATCGGCATCTTGCCGCGGCTGCGCTATATCCTCCTGACTCCCGGGATTCTCAGACTGCTGGATGACGACGAACTGCAGGCCGTTGCTGCCCATGAAATGGGCCACGTGCGGCGTCTGCACATTCCCTTCTACCTGATCTTTTTTCTTGGTTATTCACTCCTGGCCTACGCCTTCAACGACCTGATTCTGCTGTTCCTGCTGAAGCAGAAGATGCTGCTGGATTGGGCATTGTCGCCGGATTCCAACCAGCAGACCCTGTTTTCGGTGATTTACAGTATCCCTGTCATCGTCCTGATGGTGCTCTATTTTCGCTATCGTATTCGGCTATTTTATGCGCAACAGCGAACGTCAAGCCGACCTGTACGCACTGGAACTGATCGGGCATCCGTTGACATTGGTTTCGTCACTGGAGAAGATCGCCGTTGCCAGCGGCCATAGCCACGACCTGCCCAGCTGGCATCATTTCAGCATTCGGCAACGGATCCAATTTCTCTGGGAGTGCTGGCACCGGCCGGAACTCCAGCGCCGGCACCATCACAAGCTCTACGGCATGGCGATGGTGTTTCTGCTGATTGTCACGGGGGTGGCCGCGGCCGGATTCCAATTCAAGAAAACAGCTCTGGCCAAGTCTTGGCAGAAAGAGATTGTGCTCTCCATACTGGAACGCAGGGTGGAAGAATGGTCCGCCACCGAGGATCTGTTAGGGGTGGCCGGCAGCGTACTGTTGGAGCAGGGCCGATTTGCCGAGGCCAGGGACCTGATGCGGAAGCATCTGCAACAATCCCCCAATGATTCCCAGGTCCTCAACAACCTGGCCTGGCTCTATGCCACCGCTCCCTCGCCCTACGCCGATCCGCCGGCAGCTCTGGAGCTGGCTTTGAAAGCCGCCCGCCTGGCCCCCGAACCGCATGTTCTCGACACCCTGGCGGAAGCCTATTACGCCAATGGCCGTTACGCGGAAGCCCTGGAAAGCATTGAGCGCGCTCTGGAGATGAAACCCGATAATCTCAAGTATCTCCTGGAACAGCGTGAGAAGTTCAGGAGGGCTCGGAACCGCGGTCAACCATCCACATCGGTCCAGCCCTAACCAGCTGAAGTCCTGCAACCCAGCAGATCACCTCGCAGCCAGCATTTCAAAAGTCCTGGTGTGTTTTTGCAGGATCTCCGCCAGGGAACGCTTACGTTTTCATCGGCATGACGGTTGAAGAGTATTGGATGCCTGATGCCGTGGCCTAGTATGCCGCCATACTCAGGTGTGAAGAAAAAATGCCATAGCTTACAATCAACACGAAAGCTGAATAGGACAGGACTGATATCAAGGCAAGTCTTCTTTGAATTTTGGGAATAATTTGGTTGAGACTCATGATCTTTCGAAAAGGTGCAATGGATCCAACACCCAATCCTGATATAGCGCCCATCAGTAAAGTCAGATAAATTGGATATCCTACGTATCCATATTCCTGGTGCAATATGCAAAATGGGCAATGGTGAGTGGGCAATTCATAGAAATAGATGCTTATGAATGAGATCAGAGCGATAATCGATGCCAAAAACATGAAAATACTTGAAATACAAAATGGATATGCCCATCTTGATTTAAAGTAAAAATACGTACCAAAAGCAATAGTGACGACAGCACTAAAATAATATGCTATCTGTGATAGCATACGTGGAAGAGCAATGAGCTCACCCAATAAATTCTTCGCATCGGTGGTAAAAAGTGTTCCGCAACACGAAGTGATAATGTTAGGTTTAAGATCTAGTAGATATTTGGCCTGCATAATGCCCTCAGCAACCAGGAATGGTGCGATGCAGAGCAGCAACCCATATTTCGTCTTTATTAATGGATAGTCATAGGCTTTGTTGTCGACAAAATTGACAATGAGCCACTGACCGGCAAGGATAAAGTTGACCAACTTTAGAATGGCGACCGGATAGCCGAAGCCATTCACGTTGAGACTCCCGGCAGCGCACATAGCCCCGACAAAGAGTGAACTCAGAGTATCAGCGGTGTATATAAAGAGAAAGAGGGAAAGGAGCTGAAAGCCCAGGGCATAGCTCATAATTGTGGAAATGAGGTACGTCCGCCGCTCGAGCTCCAGTTGCAGTTCACTTCCACTGTTGATGTCCCAGTTCCTCAGGATTCGCACGGCATAGTAGGCCGCATAACAAAGCATGGCTGTTGTCAGGATCGAACCCAGGAGCAGAGCCAGGATGGCGGGATGGAAAATCATGGAACATTCCCTAAGGAGACGATCCTGCCATCTCTCATAGCGACGATTCGGTCGATGACATCCGATTCATAGACGATGGGATCATGGCTTGCGATGAGGATCGTCTTGCCCTCTGCTTTGAGCTGCCTCATGATTTCCATGAACTCCCTCGAAAGCTTAGTATCGAGGTGAGCGGTCGGTTCATCAGCGATGATGATGGCTGGGCGGTTTATCATTGCCCTGGCAATGGCAACCCGCTGAGCTTCCCCGCCGGAAAGCCACTCCACCTTGGAGGAAGCTTTGGGCGAGAGATCAAATAGGCCGAGCAGGTCCATCGCCCTTTTCTTCAACAAGGAATGCTTCTCACCGGTCGGATAGGCCGGGATCATCACATTCTCCAGGGCCGTCATGCCCTTGATAAGATTAAACTGCTGAAACATGAAGCCGAAGGTCTCCCGTCGGATTTCCGTGAGGAACCGCTCTGGAAGGCTGGTTATCTCCCTCTCTTGAAGATTGATCCTGCCCGAGGTCGGTCTGGTCATACAGCCCAATATGCTCAAGAGGGTGGTTTTCCCCGACCCGCTCGGTCCCTTCAGTGCAGTGGCCTTATGGGAATCGATGGAGAGATTCACCCCTTCGATCGCCACGAATTCATTGGGTTTGCCTGCGTTGAAGACCTTTCTGATGTCGTTGAGACGGATCATTTTGATTACGTCCTCATTACCGAGTCCGGGTCAATCGTTGCAGACCTCCAGGAAGGTACGATGGTTGCCACTGTGTATGGAATGACCGTTAGAAAGAACAGGGTCACTAACTGATAGGCGTTGATAAAAGGCGTGAGCTTGAAATTGGGATAGAGGACCGACCAGCCCTTTAGGGCCGGCTCAAACAGGACTGACGAGGTAAGAAAAACATGCAGATAAGCCAATAA
>CAWHGA010000036.1:0-53741 GCA_963828705.1 uncultured delta proteobacterium | reverse complement strand
ACCGGGATGGCATGGATTTGCATGCCATCCCGGTCGTATCTTAACGGAGTTCGTTTTCGAGGACTTCGTGGACCAGGGAATAGGGGTCGGCGTGTTTCTGGACGACGCTTTGCACCAGGCTGTCCACGGAAATACCGCGGGCTTCCAGACGCTGGATCAGGGCCTTGACGGCTTCTTCCCGGAGCGCCTCGATCAGTTGAGTCCGCGCCCGCTTCTGGAGCACGTCGTCGTACTGGCCGCGATCGTTGGTGAGCAGATAGTTGCGGTGAGTCTGAATGGCGCCGTACAGTTCTTCGATGCCGCGCCCTTTGGCTCCTTCGGTTTCCAGGATGGGCGGTTCCCAACCTTCACCATCACGGCGCCGCAGTCCCAGTTCGATAAGGTTGCGCAACTCGCGCATGGTCTTGCGTGATCCCTCCCGGTCGGCTTTGTTCACCACGAAGATGTTGCCTATTTCCATGATCCCGGCCTTGATGGCCTGGATCTCATCACCCATGCCAGGAATGGTCACCAGCACGGTCGTGTGGGCAGTGTTGGCGATTTCCACCTCGTCCTGCCCGACTCCGACGGTTTCCACCAGGATCACATCCTTACCCATGGCATCGAGAACGTTGATCATATCGTTGGTGGATTTGGTCAATCCGCCGAAATGGCCACGGGTGGCAAGACTCCTGATGAACACGCCGGGATCCAGGAAATGGCGCTGCATGCGGATGCGGTCGCCGAGGATGGCACCGCCGGTAAACGGGCTGGTGGGATCCACCGCGAGAATCCCCACGGTCAAATTGTCCTGGCGATAGCGCAGAGCCAGCTGGTCCACCAGAGTACTCTTGCCGACCCCGGGAGAACCGGTGAAACCGACGACATAGGCTTTGCCAGTGTGCGGGTAGAGCTCCTTCAAAAGATCGTGGGTGGTCGGAATCTGATCGTCGATGTCGCGAAGCAGCCGTGCCGTGGACCGGACATCCCCTGCCAAGATTTGGTCGATTATGCTCATCGTTTGTGCCTTTACCCACTACTTAACACCGTGGGTGTGACGAGGAAAGAGGGCTCGGGCGGCCCAGGCAACTCGTTGCCTGGCGTCCGAAGGACAGGGGCTTGCCTGCAGCTCGGACCGAAGCCCTTCCTCTTGCCCTTCAGGCACGGTCAACGAGTTGGCCGTGTCACCCCGGATCACCCCGCATCCGCGCTTGCATGCACGCGCCGTGTCCCCCACTGCAGCATGGCGAACGCTTTAGGGTGTCTAACCGTCGTGCCAAGGAAGGAGCCCGGGAACTGGATACCGGCTTTCATCCGCGTCCAGGACACCAGCTGTACCGTCTGCGGCGTAAGCATTAGGCCACCATGGCCTGGCGCGGTGTGATGTTGGTTTTGACCCAATCGATAATATCCTGAAGCTTTGCCCCGGGTTCGAAGAGCGCCTTAATACCCAGGGACTTCAACCAGGGGATGTCTTCCAACGGGAAGATGCCGCCGCCCACCACGGCGATATCTTCGGCGTTTTCTTCCTTGAGCAGTTCCATCACTCGAGGAAACGAATAGGTATGGGCACCGGACAGAATGCTCAGGCCAATCATGTCCACATCTTCCTGGACGGCGGTGCGAACAATCTGTTCCGGGGTCTGATGGCAGCCGGTATAGACCACTTCAAAACCCGCATCACGGAAGGCGCGGGCAATCACACGAGCTCCTCGATCATGGCCATCCAGCCCCGGCTTGGCCACCAATATGCGCAGTCTCCGTTGTCCACTCATGGAAACCTTCCTCCTCTTTCAGTTCTAATGATCAGTGCTGCAAGTTGGCTTCACTCTGGAACTGTCTAGAAGGTGCCCGGATCGGTATAGGTACCGAACACCTCACGGTAGAGGTCGCACAGTTCCTGCTCGGTCGCGCCGGCGCGAACCGCATCGATCAGGGCCGGCATAACATTGTTTTCCCAGCAGGGAGGCCCTTCACAACGGCGTCGGACTTCGTCCATGGCCGCCTTGTACTTGGCTTTGTCGCGACTGTCGCGGAACTGCTGAGTGCGCTCGATTTGCCTGCGCTCCAATTCCGGATCGATCTTCAGGACAAATTCCAGCTCCGGCCGTTCCGCCGGGAAGCGGTTGACCCCGCAAATGATCTTTTCTTCGCGTTCCACCTGCTGCTGATAAGCATAGGCCGCGTCGGCGATTTCCATCTGCGGGTAATCGCGTTCAATGGCAGCCACCATGCCGCCCAGTTCATCCAATTTGCGGATGTATTCGACCGCTTCCTCTTCCATCTTGTCGGTGAGGGCTTCCACAAAGTAGGACCCGCCCAGAGGATCAATGACATTGGTCACGCCGGTTTCCTCGGCCAGGATCTGCTGGGTGCGAAGCGCGATCTTCACAGCTTCTTCGCTGGGGATCATGTACACTTCATCCAGAGAATTGGTGTGGAGCGACTGGGTTCCCCCCAAAATGGCGGCCAGGGCCTCGGTGGTGGTGCGGATGATGTTGTTGTAGGGTTCCTGAGCGGTCAACGAACAGCCGGCGGTTTGCGTGTGGAACCGGAGCAGCATGGACTTGGGATTTTGGGCCTTGAACCGGTCCTTCATAAGACGCGCCCAGAGTCGGCGGGAAGCCCGCATCTTGGCAATTTCCTCGAAGAAGTCGATGTGGGAGTTCCAGAAGAAAGACAGCCGCGGGGCAAAGTCATCGACCTTGAGACCTCGTTTGATCGATTCCTCCACGTAGGTGATCCCGTCGTAGATGGTAAAAGCCAGTTCCTGGGCGGCGGTGGCCCCGGCTTCCCGGATGTGGTAGCCGCTGATGCTGATGGTGTTCCAGCGCGGCACCTCGCGGGTGCCGAACTCGACCGTATCCACCACCAGGCGCAGGCTGGGGTCTGGAGGGCACATCAGAGTCTTCTGAGCGATGAATTCCTTGAGGCAGTCGTTCTGGATGGTGCCGCCCAGTTTGCTGCGTTTGAAGCCTTCGTTTTCGGCATTGGCGATGTACATGGCCCAAACAATTGATGCCGGCGGGTTGATGGTCATGGAGGTGGTGACCTGTTCCAAATTGATGTTGGCAAAAAGGCGCTGCACATCATCGACGGTGTCAATGGCCACACCGCATTTGCCGCATTCACCGCGGGCCAGCGGGGAATCGGTGTCATATCCCATCAGGGTGGGAAAGTCGAAAGCGGTGCTCAGCCCTGTTTCGCCGTGATTGATCAGGTAGTGGAAACGCTGATTGGTATCTTCGGCACCACCAAGGCCGGCAAACATCCGCATGGTCCAGAAACGTGCCCGGTACATACTGGTCTGGACCCCTCGGGTGAAAGGGAACTTGCCGGGAAAACCGATGTCTTCGGCAAAATCCTTGTTCTTGATGTCGAGTGGACTGTAGAGTTTGTTCACTTCCAGGTCGGAAACCGTGGAGAACCGCTCGACTCGCTCCGGCACCTTGTTCAGAGCTTTCTGGTATTCAGCCAACCATTCCTTGTGTTCCTTCTCCACGCTCTCTAGTGCGGACTCACGAAACATTCTATTGCCCATGATGTGGTTCCTCCTCAGATCTCACATTGCATAAGGCGGTCAAGCCGTAGTCATCACACGAAATGATCCTATCACACTACCTTCCCAGCAGGGTTGACGAGTGTCACCACTGCAATAGCCAGTCTGATCGGACACCACACAGGAGGGACCGGGCGCAACCACCATGCACCACCGGCTGCCTACCACGGAGCCGTATAAGAAACCGATTGCAGTGGCGGTTGTCGGGCGGAGAAATGGTTGGTCTTCAGGTGAAGGGGCGGCTTCGCCTCAGTGGATTACTCTCATTCCGTTCCCGCATGCAGTCGTCGCCGAGCTCATCAACGGTCACGTGCCTGGTGCGCATCTGCCTGGAAAGGGGGCATCGGGAAACCATTTCCGTTCCGTGAGTCGCCGCATTCTCCCCGCACTTGGCAGAAGTTGGCGCAACTCCACAGGACTCAGTCCATCCTTTAGATTACAGCGTCATCCCTTGTCAACTGCCAATGTGTCGGACATCAGCAGATTGGTTGCAACCACTTTATGTTTCCCCTTGACCAGGTTTCAAGCCCTGTGTTAGCAAGGGCACGTGGTTCATACTGTAGCTCCCCGGTACCTTTAAGCTCATGCGGCCTTCACTGGCTCATGCTCTTCCTGGGGTTTCTACAGACCGTGATTTGATTCTTCAATATCCCTTTGAAGATCCATGTGGGTTAAAGTGATTTTTCATGCGACACGAGGAACCTGTGCTTTTTCTACCGCAGTTGGCACCACCTCCAAAAGCCGAGACCCTTCAGCAAATCTGCCAGGGCCTGACATGGTTCGTTGGACGGAAGGTGTCTCACCGGCAGCGGTTCGGGATCGTTCGGTTGGTTCAGCATCGGCTCAAGGCTGACTATGTGGCATGGGGTAGTCGGCAAGAATCCTTCCTTCGGCGATGGCGGAATAAACGGCAGGGCGGCACCCGATGTTGCTCACCCGTCAGATCTTTGATCCATCCTGCATTGCTGCTTTTCCAACCTTTTTCTTTTGCCTGGACGCCCACACCCACTAGCATCATCAACAACCAACCTCGATTGGGAGGCTGCCTTTTGCTTGCGAACTGTCATCCCAACCAGGGGATGCGCCATTGAGAAGAGGTGAGACCGGTCAATGCTGAGAGGTGAATGCAGCGACGGCAGCGAGACGCGATACCGAGGATGAGAGGAGGTGACCCGACGTCAAGGATGCTGCCCCCAGGCAGGGGTGCCACTGACGAAGTTGGAGTACCGGGACAGAGTTCGGCAGAAGGTGGATTGAACTCGGGAGGAACCTGCGTTTTGAGTGCATACCGAAGACCTTCCGGATAACCCTAGCAAGGATTGCTATCTGGTCAAACAGGGGAGGAATACATTATGGCCAATGAAAAAGTTGGGACTATTGACTACAAGGATTTGCCCCCGCTGGATGCAGAGACAGCCGCGACGATGGCCGCAGAACTAAAGGGTAGCGTGTTTCTGACCATTATCTACTATGTGTTTCTTCTTGGAGTAACCATTCTGAACTACACATCACCAGGATTGATGAAAACCATTCTCTGGGGAGGAATGACCGTTACGTGGTTTGCAACTTCCCTTGTGTCACTGTTCATGGCAGCGTTTATTGCCTGGCTGCACGTGTTCTATTACCAGAAAAAACTTGCATAAATCGTCTAATCCGGAGCATGCCGGAATATAAGAAAGGGTTTATATGGATCCTAAATATCTATTTACCATAATTCTCTTGATAACGATCGTTGTCATCACCTATGCGACCAAGAAATATGCCACAAGCACCGTGGAATTCTATGTCGGAGGACGCAGTTTCGGCTGGCTAATGAACGGGTCTGCCATTGCCGGAGATTACCTCAGCGCTGCCACCTTTCTGGGGCTCGCGGGTTTGACCTTTTCCCTGGGATACGACGGCATATTCTATACCTTTTGTTTCTCCGTCGGTTTAACAATCCTGGCCCTATTTATAGCGGGCCCGCTTAGGAAATTCGGAAAATTTACCGTCCCCGATTTCTTGGCGGAAAGATTCCATAGTCCGTCCGCCCGGTTGTTTGCGGTGATCGTGGTATTGGCGATTTCCGGTTTTTATGCTGCTCCCCAGGTACTGGGCGGAGCTCAAATTCTGCAACTCTTTTTCGGCACATCCTATGAATTCGGCGTGATCATGATTGTCGTGGTAATGATCTTTTATGTGGGCGTAGGCGGCATGAAAGGCACCACAATAAACCAGGCACTGGAGATTTGGATTCGCTTCGGAGCATTCCTGATACTTTTTGCAGCCGCTATTTACGCCGGTTTTAATTACGGAAAAGTTCTGGAACTGGTTCAAAGTTGGACCGGCGCCATACCCGGTACCGGGGCCTACGCCAAGGATGGTGCGGACATCGTTGCGAACGGGGCGAAATGGTCTTTTATCGGCGGCGGTTTGTTCAAGAGTCTGACGGAATGTATTTCCATGGTGATCGGTTTGTCCCTTGGGACCTTGGGCCTGCCCCACATTTTGCTTCGTTTCTATACCAACCCGTCTGCCAGAGAAGCCAGATACTCCGCCTTATTCGCCATTGTCATTGCCAGCACTTTCTTTGCGATGGCCTTGTACCTAGGTGCGGTCGGCCGGTATTTGTTCCTTTCAGGGGCAAAAGCCGGTACACTGTCTCCTGATATTATGAAAGCATTTGTCACCGGTGGGATGAACATGGTCGTACCAGCTCTGTCGGATATTGTCGGCGGAAAGTGGATGCTGGGAATTGTTGTCGCCGGGGCTTTTGCCGCGGTGTTCTCGAACCTGTCCGGTTTGTTCATTGCCTGTTCCGGTGCTCTGGGCCATGACATTTACACCCACTTTCTCAACAAGACTGCCACGGAAAAACAAAAGGTTGTGGCGGGCAAGATTGCGGTGGTCATTGTCGGTGTCATTTATGGGGTACTTGGCTTGTTGGTTAAGACGGCATCTATCGGTCATTTGGTAGGGCTTGCCTTTAACGTGGCCGCCAGCACCTTCGCGCCCATATTCTTGATGGGAGTCTGGTGGCGCGGCATGACGGAAAAAGGCGCCATGGGGAATGGTGGTAGGTCTTGCTTCCTCGCTGTACATGATTTTCTTTGTAAAGACCCTGCCGGTCTGGATGCAGTGGAGAATTCCCGGCCTGGTTACAGTCCCATTGGCGTTCTTAACGGTTTATGTTGTTTCCAAGATAGACGGAAAAGTGCCCGCGGATGTGAATGCCTTTATGAAACAGATCCACTCACCGGAATTGAAGAAGGCTTAAAGAGGTGCTTCAACAATGCCCCCGTTTTATGGGGGCATTGTTTGTTTATCATGGACACCGCTTCTGCTAAGCAAACAATACGGTCTTTACCCTTGCCCTTGGTGACTCCAGGGTCACAAGATACGCAAGAACATCCAATGGATCGATCGGCTGCGGTGACACAACATGATGGCTCCCATGGATAATGACAAGACGTTCAATTCCCTATCCCGCATTCCCCCTTTTTCATCTCTTCCCAAGAACGAGCTTCAGCGAGTTGCCCAATCCACTGTCATCCGGTTCTATCCCAAGGAAACCATCCTATTTGTACAGGGACGTTCCAAGTTAGACTGCATCTACATTATTCAAGGTGGCGAAATCGAGCTCTTTTATGAACGAGAAGATGGAAAAACTCAGATAAGCTCTATGAGGGATGGGGACATCTTTGGCGGGGTTTCTGTGTTGATGAATGCAGGAATCGCTATAAGGACCGGCAAAGTCATCCAGGATGCAATCTGCTATACCATTCCGGTCGATATCTTTCTGGGTCTGTGCGGAAGTCATGGCTCTTTCAATAAGTATTTTGTGGATGCCTTCAGCCGTCGCATGATCGACAAGTCCTACGCGGCGATCCTTGCTTTCGGGCAGGCGTTTCAATTCTTGTCAGGCATTGTTCCGTTTTCTTTCCTTCCCGATACAGAAATCGAGAAAATCGCCTCGGAATTGAGTCTGGTTTTTCACCCAAAAGGATCAATGCTTTTGACTCAGGGCGTTTCGAGGATAGAATCACTTTATATCATCCGGGATGGCGCGGTTGAACGATACTTCGAGGAAGGGAACCAGAACCTTCTCAGCACCTTCTTGAGCGAAGGAGACGTGTTTGGCGGCATTTCCATGCTGATAAACAATTCCATTTCCATGCGGTCTCTCAAAACCGCCGAAGACTCACATATCTATATATGGCCCAAACAATATTTTCTTGATGTGTGCAAGAAGAACGAGCCGTTCCTGGATTACTTTACCGATACGTTCGGAAAGCGCATGCTCGACAGTTCTTACGCCTCCATTGTTGCAAAGACAATTCAGCCGGGAGAGGAGGCGCTCCAGTTCCTAAACCAGCCGGTAGGGAGCATATACCAGAAAGACCTCATTTCATGTGCTGCCGGAACATCAATTCAGTCAGCGGCAGAACTGATGAATCGACATAAATGCAGCAGCGTCTTTATACGGTCCGATCAAGGAACCTATGTTGGAATCGTAACAGACAATGATTTGAGACGAAAAGTGATCGCAAGCGGCATGGACATCAGAAATTCTGTGGAACAAATCATGTCTTCTCCGCTGCAGACAATTTCATCCCAGGCGCTGGTGTTTGAAGCTCTGATGACCATGATGCAGGGAAGCCTCAAACATCTTGGCGTGACAGGCTCAGACGGTGAGGTGATCGGCATTGTTACCAACAAGGATATCCTGACGGCCCAGAGCCAGTCACCCTTGTTCCTGATTCGTGAGATATCGGCAGCAGTCAGCATCGAAGAGCTAAAGCAACAACATCAACTTCTGCCACGCGTCATCCAGAGTCTTATTTCAAACGGAGCCAAAGCCCGAAATATCACCCGCCTCATCACGACTATTTCCGACGCCATACTGAACAAGGTCATCGCATTTGCCATTGAAAACATGGTCAGCCTCCCTGCGGTTTTGCCTTTATGGTCATGGGCAGCGAAGGCCGCAAAGAGCAAACCCTCAAGACAGATCAAGACAACGCCATCATTTTCGAGGACCTCCCCGGAACACCGATGGAGGCCCCAATCCTATTTCCTGCGGTTGGGTGAAATCATATGCACCTGGCTGAATGAGGTAGGATACGATTTCTGCCCGGGAGACATCATGGCGAAAAATCCCAAATGGTGTCAGCCTGTTTCGGTGTGGAAAACATATTTTCTCTCCTGGCTACGTGTGGCTGAACCGGATGATTTGCTCAGGTCCACCATTTTTTTTGATTTCCGATGCGCCTATGGAAAATCAGAGCTTGTAGATGAGTTGCGAGGCTTTCTTATTAGCTCTCTTTCCGAGTGGTCTTTCTTTTTCCGGTATATGGCGGAAAACGCCCAGCATTTCAAGCCGCCCATAGGTTTTTTTAGAAATTTCATAGTTGAGTCCAAGGGAGAACACAGGGACTCCTTTGACATCAAAAAAGTCATGGTGCCAATTGTTGATTTTGCCAGAATTTATGCTTTGAAACATGGATTATCCGACACCAATACACAGGAAAGACTGCATCAATTGTTTTTGAAGAAAAAGCTTCCCTGGGATACGTATAATGAGCTTGAGCATGCCTACAGCTTTTTAATGCAGCTTCGTTTTGCCAGGCAGATAAATGCTGTGATGGTAGAAAAAACGAGCCCGATAATTATATCAATCCAAGAAAGCTTACCAGAATTGAACAAACCATGCTTAAAGAGATATTTTCCCGAATTGATACCATGCAAAAAGAACTCCATTATGGGCTTTCAGGTTAAGGTTCTATACTAACTTCAGCGAGTTTCAATGGATAGGAGATGGGAGTGGCCCGTCTGGAAAGAATGCCTGAAGATGAAAGCAAGCATCTACGGGCGCTGCCGTGCCCAACGTATGAGACGACGCCTTGGGTAGTGGGACCGGCTTTGGCGGAACGGCGACTGCCCTTGTCTCCACTGCCGGACTCCAGCGACGTAGTGATCGGCCTTTTGCCGTGGGCGCTGCTGATTACCGGATCATTCCCGCCGAGATCCAAGCCAATGATCTGGTCATGAGTCACATTTCAACGAATTTTGATCGGACGGGATTTCAGCAGGACTGGAACGTGGTCTTTCCTTTGGACCGACTTCGGGAACTGGCCGACCGGAAGGTCATCGGCAGTCTGGCTGATTATCACTATTCGTTGATGGGTGCCACCGATCCTCGTCAGATGGAGGAAACCGCCCGAGGACTCGCTCGAATGCTTAAGAATGACGGCGTCTGACGGAGTGCTGTTGGTGCCGGTTTGACCGAACTGCACGCGCGCCGTGGGCGGGCTGTCACATTACATTGAAGAGGAAGGGGTGGCGACCACCCAGATAAGCCTTATACGCGAGCATAGTGAGATCATTAGACCTCCCAGGGCCCTGTGGGTCCCGTTTGAGCTGGGCCGACCGCTCGGGCCACCCAATGATCCCGCATTTCAGGCGAGGGTCCTGGTGAGTGTGCTGATGCTGCTGGAGGCCTCCGAGGGGCCTGTCCTTCAGGATTTCCCCGAGGATGCGCCTGCCGATGAGGCCTATGCCGGGCCGGTGGCATGTCCGATCCCATTCGTAAGCTTGGATGAAAAGATCGACAAGACCGAACAAATGCTGTCGGCTTTCAGCAAGAGGTCGCTTCAATGCGCAACTGGTACGAGCTGGCAGTGGCCAAGCGTGGCAGAAGCACGGTGTTACCGCTGACCCGGACCAAATCGGCGGATTCCTCTCGGCTTTTCTCAGGCGACGACGAAGCCAATCCACTGCCCGACGTATCCCTTCGTCTGCAATCAGGCGCAGTGAGGATCTAAAGGCCGTTGCTTGGAAGCCGTTACGGCTCAACCCGGACGACCCACGGGCAGCGCCGCACTGGCTGATTGGTTCTCAGTGGACAATGGCGGCGCGGCCGTGCAACAGGGTTCGGAAATTGTCTTGAAACGACCGGTTGACGATTTTCAACTCTGGGCAACTGCTGCTGGTGCCACCCGGTTGCCCGCTTCGTCATAGACTGTTCAATTGGAGTCTCGCTCCCTCGGGGCATGCAACAGAGCACCCCGTCGGCTTGATGCCTATGTGACCCCGCCCCCCGCTGGAGACTGCGAGCAACATCAACGATATGCTTCCCCCAAAAGAGTTCCTTAAGAAGATCAAGCCGTTTACTTTTATGTCCAAGGAGGAGTTGGGGATTCTCATTTCCGGCCTCAGGTCGCCTTCTATAGGAAGGGCGCCGCCATTCACCAGCAGGGCCAAAAGCGCATCCCTATCTACGCTTGTCTCTCCGGGCTCGTGTGTCTCTACCGAGATGAGGAGACCGTCGACTATGTTTCCCGCGGGGAGCTGTTCGGGATCTCCGCGGTGGTGGACAAGTGGGATCTCCGCTGGGCGCCAGGGCTCTTGAGGACACGGTCTGTTACGTCCTTGGCAGAGAGCATTTCAGGTCGGTCCTCACAAGGAACCCCAAGGTAGCCGGTTTTGTCAAGACGTTCCTAAGCCGCAAATTCCGCTCTTTTTCCGAGCTGATGCGCAAGCCCGAAATCGTCGAGGAAGGCGCTTTCGCTCGAGGTGTCGGGGAACTGGTGATCAAGAGGCCCGTGACATGTCTTCCGGATGCATCCATTCTGAGTGCTGTGACCACAATGGAGAGCAACGGGGTTGGCTCAATCGTCGCCGCCAGGGAGAATGGTGAGCCCCTCGGTATATTCACGAGCAAGGACCTGAGGAGGGTGGTCATCACCGGTAGCAAGTCGGAGCCCGTCTCTCGGTACATGTCCTCGCCGGTGATGACCGTGGGAATGAATACGCATCTCCTCGATGCCTACAGTATTATGATGAACGCCGAAATCGATCACCTGGTCGTGGCCGATGACAATACCATTCGAGGCGTGGTGACCAGCAAGGACATACTCACACAGTTCGCTCCGGCTTCCTCCCTGCTGACGTTCTACCGCAAGATACTCAAGGCATCCGACGTCGAGGAGCTCAAGGCCGCTTTCACCGGTGTACAGCATGCGATCGCGAGTTTGTCCCTGAGGAACCTCCGCTTCTATGAACTCTGCCGAATCATCACCACAGTCCATGACACCGTGGTCAAGGAGGTTTTGCATTTTGCCGGTCAGGAGCATCCACCCGGTGATTTCCTCTGGTTACACATGGGAAGCTCGGGGAGAATGGAGCAGGCAATCGCCACCGAGCAGGACAATGCCATCCTATGCCGGGGTGTACCCCCGCGGGCTTTTGCAGAGGCGGTGACGGAGATTCTGGGCGAGATCGGGATCCCCACGTGCACCGCGTCTTACATGGCTTCAGACGAGCGCTGGAATGCGGAAATAGAGGTCTGGAAGGGGTATTTCAAGAGGTGGTTCTCAGAACCCACGCCGGATCACCTGCACTGCCTGACCGTTTTCCTCGACATTCGTCCCATCTATGGGGATATGGGGCTATACGAAGAGCTCCTGAATTCCATCCATGATTCCGTGACGAACCAGGCTATCCGTTACCTGGCCCATGAGGCGACAAGCGTTCAGATCCCCATCGGGACATACGGGATCAAGAACCTGGAGCGCGGGTTCAATCTGAAAGAGTGCGGCATCTATCCCATCGTAAGTGGCATCCGGGTCATGGTGCTGGAGAACCGGGTCTTGGAGGTCGTGAATACGAAGGAGCGCATTGAGGCCCTCCATGCGATGAGTGCACTGAGTGGTGACCTGCACTCGGACCTGCTCGAGTGCTATGAGTTCCTGCAGGGTCTGAATGTCAGGCACCAGTCCAGGGCAATCATGGAATGCAGGGAGACCGATATCCGGTTAGGCGTCCAGGAACTCGACAAGATGGACCTGCTCCTGCTGAAGGAGGCATTGAAGGTCATAGCTTCTTTCCACAGCTTCCTCAAGCGCAGATATGGAGTAGAGAGGGGCCTGTGATGCGGCTGGAGGAAATGAGCTTGGTTGCGGTTGACCTGGAGACGACCGGCCTCGATTTCAAGCGGGATGAAATCGTCGCCTTCGCGGCAGTCCCTATTCGGAACATGCGGATCATGGCAGGCGATGCTTATTACACAACCATCTGCCCTGACCGGTATAAGCTGGAAAGCATGAAGTACCACGGCATCAGCGCCGGGAATCTGAAACAATCGCCTTGTTTTGCTGATCAGGCGGATCGTCTGCTTGGCGCGCTGGATGGAATGCTGGTCGGGTATTGCGTTGAGGTCGACTACCGCTTCCTGCAGAGATTCTTCAGAAAGGAGAGGATCCCATTCAACCGGCAGCTGGTGGACATTGCCTCCATCGAGAAAGGCATCGTCAGGACACATGGGGGAAGGGCGATCTATGAAGCGTTCTCGTTCGATGCGTTGCTCAAGTGCTATGGACTCAGGGAGTACTACAGACACAACGCTCTGGCGGACGCGTTTTTCTCTGCTCAGATCTTTCAGTTCCAATGCATGAAATACAACATCAATACCCTGGAAGAACTCACGGACATCATGCGCCTCGATACTACCAGGGAGTGTGGTTTCATGCTTTGAGCGGAGCTTCCGGGAAGTTGCACCAAGGCGTGAGAACGTATTGAACAAACCTGGCAAGCTATCCATAAAGGAATGACGAACTCGGCATCAACGAACCAAACAGGGAGACGGTACATGGCGAAAGACGACTATTTCGAATGGGCAGAAGCACTCCTGGATCCTGCGAAGACTTTTGAGAAACCGGAAGCGCTGGCGGACATTAAAATTGTGGAGCTTTGTACACTGATCTTGGGACCGTCCCTTCCCAGCTACCTGTCGGAAATGGGTGCAACGGTCTTCAAGGTGGAGCTACCCGGCGCCGGGGATACCATGCGATCCCTGACCCCCTTTGCCAAGTTCTTCCGTGGCTGCGCCATGGGGTGGCTTAAGGAAGCCCGCAACAAATACCACCTGGCACTGGACGTGCGGGTGGAAGAAGGCAAAGAAGTGTTTCGGGAGCTGGTCAAGCGTTCCGACGTGGTGGTGGAAAACCTCCGGGCCGGAACCATGGACAAATGGCAAATCGGTTACCGTCAGTTACGGGAGATCAACCCCAGAATCATTTACATTGCCCTAAACGGCTTTGGCCAGTGGGGTCCGTACCTGGAAAGACCTTCCTATGACGCCATCGCCCAGTCCGAATCAGGCATGGCCTGGATCACCGGTTTTCCAGACAAACTGCCGTTGAAATCCGGCATCTGGCTGGCGGATTATTTTGGTGGCCTCATGGGTGCCGCCGGGGTTCTGGGAGCACTGGCCTATCGGGATCGCACCGGGAAAGGCCAATTCATTGAATACTCCCAGGCGGAAAACCTGATGCGGGTCATGGACTGGACCTGGCTCTACCAGCATTTCACCGGCAAAGGTCGGGAGCGTTACGGCAATCGTGACGTGGCCATCTGCCCGTCGGATATTTTCCAGACCAAGGATGAAATGGTCGGCATCGCTGCCGCCACCGACAAGCAGTTTGAAGGACTCTGTGCCGGCATGGGCAAGCCGGAACTGGCCAGCGACCCCAAGTACACCACCCACCTGGCCCGCCTGCAGGAAGAAAACGCCGTGGCTCTCCTCGACATCATTCGTTCCTGGGCAGCCGGCAAGACCTATGCGGAGATCGATCAGCTGGCCGGGAAGTTTGGTTTTGCTGCCGACAAGGTGTGCAACGGCAAAGATCATTTCCACGATGAACATCTCATCAAACGCAATTTCACCTACACCGTGCATGACCCCATTTATGGCGACGTTGTCGAGGAAGGGATTGTCCCCAAGATGTCCGAGACTCCCGGTCGGATCAAATGGGTTGGGAAAGCGGTGGGCTTTGACAATGAATTCATCCTCAAACGCTTCCTGGGGATGAGCTTCGACAAGATCAAGGGGCTCAAGGAACGCAACGTCATCGGCAAGTGGGTGGATACCCCTCCGGGCAGAAGACCTCCCGAATTTTGGGACGGCAAGCGCGGCATGATTTTGGCCTGATTCCCCCTAACCCCGTTATAGTCGAAGCGTATCAGACACAGGAGGACAATTCATGGGACATCACGATAAAGATAAAGACGTGGTCTGGGGTGATTGGATCAAGGAACTGGATGACCCCGCGAAGAACCGCAGAAAACCGGAAGCATTGGATCATATCACCGTATTGGACTGCAGTTACGCCAACATGGCCGGGTGCTTCGCCACCTCCGTCCTGGCGGAACTCGGCGCCGAAGTCATCCGGATCGAACCCCCTGAAGGCGACGCCGCCCGCACCTACAGCCCCTGGGGCATGCTCCATATGGATACCGGCCTGGGCTATCTCAATGAAGGCCGCAACAAGTTCCATGTGACCCTCAACCTGGAACAGCCCGAAGGCCAGGAAGTCCTGCGCAAGCTGGCCAAACGTGCTGACGTGCTGGTGGAAACCGGCCTGCCCGGAACCATGGATGAGTGGGGCATCGGCTATCGCCAGCTGAGTGTCGAAAATCCCAAGCTCATCTACTGCGCGCTGTACACCTACGGTCAGTTCGGTCCCAAGGCGGCCTGCGGCAAGGCCGACGTCGACGTGGTCAACCAGGTCTATTCCGGAATCACCGCGGTGACCGGGGAACGCCCCGATGATCCCAGCAACCCCCTGCCATCGGAAGTGCCCACCAAACAGGGTAACTGGATGGGCTGGTATGCCGGCGGCGCCTGGGCGGCGGTGGCCATTATGGCGGCGCTGCATTACCGGGTGAACACCGGCAAGGGCCAATTTATCGACGTTTCCTCCGCGGAAGCCTTCGGCCGCTGCATCAACTACGGCCTCACCTATTACCAGGACTTCCAGGACACCATTCCGCGGGTGGGCAACTATGACGTGGGCGTGTTCCCTTACACCTACTTCAAATGCAAGGATGGGTATGCCTTCCTTTCCGGCTTTTCCGACATCAACTGGAAAGCTCTATGCACCATCCTTAATCGGCCCGATCTGCGCGGGCAGTTTCCAACCATTTTCGACCGCCTCAATCTCGACAACATGAAGGTCATGTACAAGGAAATCCAGAAGTGGACCATGGCCCACACCTATGATGAAATCTACGATGCGGTCATGAGCTACAACAAGAATATCGGTGAAGGCATCGTGGTTCCCGGCCGGATTTCGGCCCCGATGGAAACCATGAAGGCGGACAACTGGTGGGTGCGGATGGCTTTCGAAAAGACTCGAAGACCCCATCTACAAGGACCTGACCATCGCCAACCAGGCCTGGAAGATGACCGAATCACCGCCGCGGGTCAAATGGCTGTGTCGCCCCGTGGGGGCCGACAACGAGTACATTTACAACCTGAAACTGGGGTTCGGGCAGGATCAATTGAGTGCCCTGAAGGACAAGGGCGTTATCTAAGGACGCGACCACAGGATAAAGTGCCCAATAAATGGACCGTCACCCCGGCGAAGCCGGGGTCCAGGAACCTTTAGGCCTGGATTCCCGCTAGACATTGCGGGAATGCGGCCCCCTTTGCAGGTGGATTCAGGGGGTTTCGCGATGTCGTTAATCCCCCCTGCCCGAAGGAAAATCGCTAGTTGACGCCAATGGGCTTCCGCCGGAATGACGAAAGCAGGGTTTTGGACCCTTAAATGCGTGGGGCTGCACTAAGGACTTCCCCAAAAGTGGTTCAAACCATTCAGGAAGTTTACTGCAGGGGCGGACACAACCCGCCCCTGCCTTTTTTTGAAATCGGACCCACCTAACCGCCGCTAGCAAAGCCTTTCGGATAACTCCCCAAAACCTTTAGAAATTCGGTTTTTTTCTGAAGTTCTTCCAACAATGGCCGGTACTGTGGGTCCTGGATGTCGACCTCGATGTCGGCATAGAACAGATACTCCCAGGGCTTGCTATGGATCGGGCGGGACTCGAGCTTGACCAGATTGATTCGCCTTTCGGCGAACATCTTCAAGGTTTCATACAGACTCCCCGGCTGATCGCTCACCGAGTAGATCAAGGACGATTTGTTCTTAGGGCCGTCGAGAAATGCACCGGATGAAATGACCACAAAACGGGTGAAATTGCGTGGACTGGTTTCAATCCCTTCACGCACCAGGCTCATGCCGTAGAGTTCCGCAGCCTCTTTGCCGGCGATGGCGGCTTCCTCCGGGTCGTTGTTTTCCTTGACCCGGCGCACGGCCGTTGCGGTATCCCCACACGCCACCAGGTCCCAGTCGGGGTATGCTTCCAGGAATTCCTTACATTGCTGGAATACCTGTGGGTGCGAATAGACCCGTTTGATCCGCTCAAGGGTCGTGTCCGGTTGGCCGACCAGGTTGTGCTCGATCCGCAGGGTTAGTTCTCCGACGATATGGAGATCATATTCCAGCAGCAGGTCGTAGTTTTCATGGATACTGCCGGTGAGAGAATTCTCCACGGGTACGATCCCCAAGGTCGCGTCCCCGTTCTGGACGGCTTCGAAGACTTCCCGAAATACCGGGCAGCTCTGGTTTTGCACCTCAGTGCCGAAGAATTGCAGACAGGCCTTGTGGCTGAAAGAACCGGGCACTCCGGGATAGACCACGTTGCGTGGCCGACTGCCCGGTTGCGCGAGACTTCCCATCTTCCTGCGCTTTTTCCAGATAGTTGAAATCCAGCTGTTTCCCCACCACTGGGGCAATGACGTAGAGGTCCCGCATGAGCTTTTCGAATTGCTCCGGGTAGAGACTCTGCGGGCCGTCGGAAAGCGCCTTGTCCGGCTCGTTATGGACTTCCACCGTGAGGCCATCGGCCCCGGCAGCAATGGCGGCCCTCGCCATCGGGCTCACCTTCTCGCGGAGCCCGGTGGCATGGCTGGGGTCAACGATGATGGGCAGATGCGTCAGCGCCTTGATCACGGGAACGGCGGTCAAATCCAGGGTGTTGCGGGTGAACCGCTCAAAGGTGCGAATCCCGCGTTCACACAAAATGACCTGGTCGTTTCCTTCCGACAGAATGTATTCGGCCGACATCAGCCACTCTTCAATGGTCGCCGAGAGACCTCGTTTGAGCAAAACCGGTTTGCCGATCCGGCCGACGCATTTGAGCAGTTCGAAATTCTGCATGTTGCGGGCACCGATCTGGACCACATCGACGTATTTGACCATGAGATCGGCCTGGCTGGGGGAAGTCATCTCGGTAACAACACCCATCCCGGTCTCGGCTCGGACTTCGGCCAGGATCTTGAGACCCTCTTCCCCCAGGCCCTGGAAGGCGTATGGCGATGTTCTGGGCTTGAAGGCGCCGCCCCGGAACAGGACCGCACCGGATTTACGCACCAACCGGGCGATTTCGAGAGTGCGTTTGCGCTCTTCCACAGCGCAGGGACCGGCAATCACCACCAGACGATCGCCGCCGATGGCCACATCCCCGACGCGGATCACCGACGGTTGCGGGTGCAGTTCCCGACTCACCAGCTTATACGGCTTGGAAATGGGCACAACCTTGGAGACCCCGGGAAGCATCTCGAAATGGCGCGAGTCTTTCTTGATGGTGCCCACCACACCCAGGATGGTTTCCTCCACGCCCTTGATTTCCTTGATAAGATAATCTTCCGAGCGCAGCACATCCTTGAGCCGCTCGACCTCTTCATCGGTAATGCCTTTATTCAGAACCAAAATCACAACGTCCCCCTCCCATCTGATGGCTTCCTGCCACATAGTCAAAAAAAAGCCCCAAGGATTATTCCTCGGGGCTCCAAATAAAAAACCCCGGGAGGACCGTCGATCCACCCGGGGTCTTGCGATTACGACCAACTACCCAGGCGGATCCAGACTAAAAAAGCAAAAAAAGCCAAAGAAAGATCCGCTTGGGGATCCCGCCCCGGTTTTCAGTCTGAGCTCAACCATAGGTGTGCGGTTCATTTCATTCTCCCGATGTTGTCCTTACAAGCTACCCAATCGCGCCGCCCGCGTCAATAGTAAATTTAGCCAGGGTATTCCAACTGCGCTCCCGTGCCCAACCTGGCCAGCCCAGTCGACCCTTGCCGTCAACCAATCAAGTGCCGGCAAAGGGTACTTCTCAAAAACTGGCGGCGCACGACTCTGATCGTCATTCCCGCATGCTCCTGGCGGGAATCCAGTGCCGCCCCGGCGGGATTGGAGACCCCTGGACCCCCGCTAAAGGCATGCGGGGGTGACGGACTGGAGGCTCTTATGCAAGGGCTGGAATCCGCAAGCTTTCGAAACGGATATCCTGCCCGGACTTATTGAGATGTTACGGCAAAGGAGTCTATCAGCTTAGTTTTATTTGATAAAGGAACAACAGTAGTCGGTAAGGGTTTTCACCCTGAGGCCAAATTTTGCCTTCGCCGGCACCTCAAACGCTTCCCCGCCCTTAACCGCCTTCCAGCCAGCCTCTCCAGGCAGCAAAACTTCCAAATCACCGGCAAGGATCTCCATAACCTCCTTGTCTCCGGTGCTGAACTCATATTCCCCGGGAAGCATCACTCCCAGCGTCTTCTTGGAACCGTCCGGGAAAAGAACCGTGCGGCTGCTAACCTTGCCGTCGAAATACACGTTGGCCTTCTTGACAACCGTGACATTCTTGAATTCCGTCATGCATCCTTCCTTCCATTAGGCAGCAGTTGCGGTTTGCGTTCGCATCCAGCTAACCAATTCTGTCTTCCAGCACCCACCCCCTGGATCCTGGCCCCATGCATGGCAGCCAGCCGGTATGCCTCGTTGGCCACCGTCGCCCACGCTTATTGAGAAGATACCCATTCGGATAGAGACCATGGTGGCTGAGTACCCTCCCGATTGTGCGAACTCATTATGGATGGTTTTAGGTGCGAACACAAGGTTGATGCCCTGGCATTCCCGCTGCCGGGGCCGCGGGCTTGTGGAACCTGACGAACCCTGTATAATCGCGATGGGATTGCAGTGTTTGAGGGAACTTATCGGCGCCACGGTTGTCAAAATGAATGAAGACGGCAAACAACCAGGGATGGAGCAGCACGAAGAAACGGCGTTGATCAAGGCCTTTCTGGCCGGTGACCGGAGCGCCTTCGATAAGCTGGTCTTATGCCACCAGGACAGAGTGTTCAATGTGTGCTACCGGTTGCTCGGCGACTATGAAGACGCCGGGGATTGCGCCCAGGAAACCTTTGTCAAGGTCTATCGATCGCTCAAGGGTTTTCGCTTCGGATCGAGCTTCTCCACCTGGCTTTACGCCATTGCCGTCAACACCTGTAAGAATATGCTGAAGTCAGGGGAATACCGGCGCCGCAGAAAGATGATCCCCATCGATGACCCGCCGGAGGAATCTGATGGAGGAAGGCCCGTTCGCCAAATCGAGGATCCGGCGCCGTCACCGCTAACTCAACTGGCCGCAAAGGAAAGGGAAAGACTGCTGCAAGGCGCCATTGACGATCTTTCACCGGATGCCAAGACCGTGGTCGTTTTGCGAGACGTCGAAGGGTTAACCTATGAAGAAATCGTCCAGCGCAACGGGCTACAATATGGGTACGCTCAAGTCCAAACTGGCCCGAGCCAGACAACAGCTCAGAGAGAAACTGAAGGGAGTCATCTGAATGGAGTGTTCTCGGGTGAACCAACTCTTTTCAGAGTACATCGACGGCGCCCTCGACGAAAAAACGAGGCGAACGCTGGAGGAGCACCTTACCGCCTGCGAGAGTTGTGCTGAGGATCTGAGGGCGTTGCGGTCAAGCATTGCGGCGTTTGGCTCGCTGGATCAGGTTAAGGCTCCGGTGGATTTTATCGAGAAAGTCCATGCGCGCATCGAACTCAACGAGCAGGTTTCCTGGTTTGGATGGCTCAAGACGAAACTATTCTTCCCGCTACACATCAAGATTCCAATGGAAGTGGCCGGACTGGCGATGGCCGCCCTTCTGGTTGTGCTCATCTTCCACGGAGCCAAGCAGGAAGCACGGCGGGATTACGCACCTTCACAGGCGAAAGCTCCAACCACGGAGGTATCCGACCTGGACGAGGAAATGCGGTCTCAGAAGCAGCTGGCTCTCAAGCCTGAACCGCCTCCGCAGCCGAGCGAAGCCGCATTAGGTGCTGCCGCTCCAACGCTGACGCCGGGCACGGCTCCAGTTCCAGCTCCGGCGCTGGGTTCGGCTCAAACTTCGGCGCCGGCCGAGGAAGTCAGGCCTATTCAACTTGCGCTTCTGCTCGGTCAGGCGAAGGGAAGTTCGACGGCTTTAGCCGAAAGAGACGACCGAATGGGAGGTGGCGACCAACCGACCGAGGTTCGTGACCGCTCGTCGGCGCTCAAATCCAGCAGGGGAGCAGCCTCACCTTCTCCCCCGGCGCCAAGAATTCGGCCTGCGACCCCATCCGCTGCGGCAAGGAGTGTGTCTCCATCGCAATCGAAAGGGGCCGGAACGCTGCCTGGCAAGGAAGCCGTTGAGGATTCCCGCTCCGCCTTCGAAGAGAATTCCGCATGGAGCTCCGCCCGTGCCAGGGAATCGAAGCCTTCCGTTGACAGGTCAAAAACGCTTGATGAGCGAGTGATTCGTGAACCAATGGATCCAGTGACGGCTCTGGCTGAAATCAGGGGCTGCGTTGAGAACGTGGGAGGAAGCATCGTCTCTGTCAAGTACAATGACCTAACCAGTCGGCCCGAATCCCTGCTTGCCCGCATCCCGACTCAATCCTTTCGGCGATTCCTGGACCTACTGCACCGGATCGGGCCAACCCGCGACTCTGCTGAAGCTCGCGCCCTGACCCGGAACGCTGAAACCGTCGCCGTTCAGATCACACTTGAGCTCGCCAACTAGTCTCCATCCAGAAACCCCGGCTGATTGGGCGTTGTAACGTAGGGGAGGGGTTTATCCCCGCCCGTAACATATTGGAATTATTCCGCATGTTTCGGGCGGGCATAAACCCCGCCCCTACGACTGAGCCTAGAACATGGGGTTTCCGGATGGAAACCAACTAAGCTTCACGGCCGTATTGACCACCAGCAAACATGAAAAAGTCCCTTCCCCCAACCCCAGATTCCTGGAAACCCGCCTTCGCGGGCATGACATAGCCAGTGCTTGGATTTGGTCGTCGCTCCGGCGCCGGCATGTATGCGTCAACTTAGGAGTCCCGGTCACCACGAAGGACACGAAGAGCCCGAAGAACAGGCAAGGGTAAGGAATGGTGTCCTGATGACTTGCCGGTATAGACGTTCGTCAACTCTTCGGTTTTGATCTTCGTGCCCTTCGCGCTCTTCGTGGTTGACTCCCAGTCCGGGCTGCGCAAAAAATCGCCAAACTTTGGGAACATTTCCTTCGGTCGCCTGTCGAACAGAGTGAGGCGATAAGCTTCGGCGATTTCTGCAAAGTGCGAATGACGATTTGTCAATTTTCGGAATTAGGAGGTTTCTCATGGAAAAGGCAAAACGATTTCTGGAAAGGTTCGTCCTGACGTGCCTGTTCGGTTTTGCGACAGGTCTGTTCGGCTTTGGGCATCAGGGTCCCGCCTCGGGCTGGGCTGGCGGCCGGTCTGACGGCGATCTTTCAGGTTCCGGTCGCGGCGGCCGAAGAACCGGAATCGGGAGACAAGACGCTCTCACCGTACTTTTTCGTCAAAAGCGACCATCCGGACCTGGATCAGTTACCGCTGAAGTCCACCTCGGCGGTCGTCAACATCGCCGGAGTCATCGCCGACGTTAAGGTGACACAGGTTTACAAGAACGAAGGAAAGAGGCCCATCGAGGCCATTTACGTATTTCCCGCATCGACCCGGGCGGCCGTCTACGGAATGAAGATGACCATCGGCGAGCGGGTCATCGTGGCCAAGATTCAAAAGCGGGAAGAGGCTCGAGCTGCCTACGAACAGGCCAAAAAGGAAGGCAAGAGCGCGTCGCTCCTCGAACAGCAGCGGCCCAACGTCTTTCAGATGAACGTCGCCAACATCCTGCCCGGCGACGAAATCAAGACTGAGCTTTCCTACACCGAACTGCTGACGCCCACCGACGGTGTTTACGACTTCGTTTATCCGACCGTCGTAGGACCGCGCTATTCAAACCAGAAAGCCGCCGAAGCACCTCCTTCGGAAAAATGGGTCGCGAATCCATACCTCCATGAGAAGCAGCCACCGACCTATACGTTCGACATCAAGGTCCAGGTGGCCGCCGGCATGCCCATCCAGGAAATGACTTGCACCTCTCACGTCGTGGACATCCGCTATGAAGATCCGTCGCGCGCGGTGGTCGCGCTCGCCACATCGGAGAAATTCGCCGGCAACAAAGATTATATTCTCAAGTATCGGCTAACGGGCGAACGCATCGAATCCGGGCTTCTGCTTTACCAGGGCGAAAACGAGAACTTCTTTCTGCTCATGGCACAGCCACCGAAGCGGATTTCGCCGGCAGACCATACCGCCTCGCGAATATATTTTTATCGTGGACGTTTCCGGATCGATGTTCGGATTTCCTCTGGAAATCTCCAAGAAGCTGCTGAAGGATCTCATCGGCGGACTCAAGCCCACCGACAGCTTCAACGTGCTGCTCTTTTCCGGTGGGTCGAAGCTCATGGCCGAACGCTCGGTGCCCGCGAACCCTGAAAACATCGCCAAGGCCATCAATCTGATCGACCATCAGAAAGGCGGCGGCGGGACCGAACTGCTCCCGGCGCTGCAGCGCGCCCTGGCTCTGCCTCGACCCGAGCGAGCTGCCCGCACCGTGATCATCGCCACCGACGGTTACGTCACGGTCGAGACCCAGGCTTTCGACCTCATCCGCCAGCATCTGGGCGACGCGAACTTCTTCTCCTTCGGGATCGGTTCGAGCGTCAACCGTTTCCTCATCGAGGGTATGGCCCGCGCCGGCGCCGGTGAATCCTTCGTGCTGGCCAATCCCAACGAAGCGCCGGCCAGGGCCGAAAAGTTCCGCCAGTATGTGCAGTCGCCGCTTCTCACCCAGATCAAACTCGACTTCGGCGGCTTCGACACCTACGATGTCGAACCCGCAAGCGTCCCGGACGTCTTCGCTGAACGCCCCGTGATCGTTTTCGGGAAATGGCGCGGGCAGCCCAAAGGAAAGATCTCTCTTCGCGGGCTGAGCGGAGAGCGCAACTATGAACACACCATCGACGTGGCCTCGGTGCAGCCGCAGGCTTCCAACTCGGCCCTGCGCAGCCTGTGGGCCAGATCGGCCATCACGCGTCTGTCCGACTACAATGTCCTCCAACAAAGCGACCAGAGGATTGCCGAAGTGACAGACCTGGGCCTTAAGTACAACCTGCTTACGGCATACACTTCTTTCGTGGCCATCGATTCGGAAGTGCGGCGCAAGGAAGGGGATCTGACCACGGTCAATCAGCCGCTTCCACTCCCTGAAGGGGTTTCGGACTATGCCGTCGGCAGTGGCGTTCCAATGGCTTCGCTCCCCACGCAAGGAATGCCCAAGATGGCCGCTCGCGAATCCCGCGGAGGTGGCGGTTTTCTCTCCTATGGGCGTCCCGCTGCGCCGTCCCTTGACAGTGCCGAACACTCGGTGTCCAGTACCCGTTTGAGCGAATCGAAACCTACCGGGACTGTCGCTGGCAAGACCCAGCCAACCGGAAAGGACGTCCTTGCCGGGGCAGAGGAAGAGAAAAGCGATGACGGCAAGGGCAAGCACAAGTCCGACTGGAGGGTCAAGATCGACAGTCTGTCGGTCGCCGGAGGACTTTCGGAAACGGCCGTGAGACGAGCGATTGAAGAGAAAACCAAGGAAATCCTCGATTGCCTGCCAACCGGGTTCAAAGCGGGCGCCCGCGAAAAGGTCACAGTGCGATGGACCGTCGATGGGGAGGGAAAAGTCGTGGATGTGAAGATCATTTCGGCCAGGCCAAGGCTCAGCGCCATCGAAAAATGCCTGACGGATCGAATCAGGGGATGGCGCTTCGCGGCCCCCACGCAACCCGATGCAACCGTTACCGCAACCTTCCTGTTCGAATTCAGCAGGAAATGATCTGCAAAGCGATCCGTTGTGCTGACTTCAGGCAACGGACTACCGAGCTCAAGTTCTAACAAACACGCGCCTGATGGCCTCATCAGGCGCGTGCGCTGCAATTCAGGCGCCTGGTAAGAACAAACATCCGCCGCACTAACAGATCGTCATTCCCGCATGTTGTTGGCGGGAATCCAGTCCAGTGCTGTGTTTGCTGGATTCCCGCCTTCGCGGGAATGACGATCAAGGTTCAAACCTGGATGACGATCTATTGCCTGGCGCCTTACTCCACATTTCTTGCGCAGACTGGTGCTCGCCTCATGGGCGTGGCTCGCGGGATTCGAGCAGCGAAAAGCAACTCATCACGCCGGCGGTTTCGTCCGTCATGGGCCGCTACCTCACATAGATCCTCATCCCTTCGGACAGCGCACCATCCAGACCGAGCACGTTTCCCCATTGGTCGTAGACTCGCTTGTTCCCGCGAATGTCCGCGAGGCAGCCAGCTCCGATGAGGGCATGGCGCACCGTCATTCCGGGGAGAAGATCAACCGGTTTGTCGTTCACGTACACACACACTAGCGGAGCTCCGTGATTCGACCCTCGACCGTCGGGGCGATCCGGTCTTTCTCCCTCAGATACTCAATGACCACGTCGCGAAGCCAGCGCCCGGAATCGTTATAGACGAGTTTGTCCCCTTTCAGCATACCGCCGACAACGGCGAAGTCCTTCGATGCTTTGATGGCGTCGCCAAAGGCGGTAAAACCGTCTCCGCCGGCGGCGAGGAAATCGTTAGTGGCGACCGCGTATTCCCTGTCAGGATCGATCGGTTTTCCGCCAATGTGGACCTCCCGCACCCGTGAACCGGCCGGTGCGGTCGGGTCATAGGCGAAGGTGACACCCGAAACCTGTGGGAAGGCGCCTGCCCCGCTCTCGACCTGGGCGACCCCGTGATCCAGGGCCTGCCAAACCTGCCTTCCGGTCAGCCGGATAGCGACGATGTAGTTGTCGAAGGGGAGGGCGGTGTAGATATCCTTAACCAGAACCGGGCCTTTAGCGATGCTCGCCCGAATCCCGCCGCCGTTGATGACGGCCGCATCGGCCCCGGAGGCCAGGCGCATGATGTCAGCGACGAGGTCGCCAAGATTCGTCTCCCTTTTCCGCACATTCTCGCCATCCAGGGGGACTTCGGCCTCTCCCACCCTGCCAGCCAGAACTGCGTCCACCTGCCGCCGGTATTTCTCCACCAGGGACTGCACCGTCGGGTCCGGTTCGCCCCGGTCCGGCCGGATCTCTTCGAGGCGACCGTCCACAGCGGTTATGATCCCGTTGTCCACAGTGATATCAATCACCCCGAGTGTTTTGCCGTGTTCCCACGCCTGCGCGATGACGGTGGCGCCGACCCGGGACGGCTGTTCCAACCGAGTGTGGGAATGGCCACCGACAATGATATCGATCCCCTGAACCTGCTCCGCAAGCTGCCGGTCCACTGTGTAGCCGATATGAGAGAGGACGAGGACCACATCGGCCTGTTTGCGGAGTTCGGGGACATAGCGGGACAGGACTTCGGCGGGCGGGCGGAATTTCAAACCGACGGCATTGCGCGGGTGAGTGGAAACAGGAGTGTCCTCGGTGACCACACCAACGATCGCAACCCTGACTCCGCCCACTTCTTTGATGACGTAAGGTCGAAGCGAATCGATACCTTCAACATTGGCCCCAAGGACCGGAAACTGTGCCTCGGCAACCCGCTTTTTCAGAACCTCCTGGCCGAAATCGAACTCATGGTTTCCGACCGTCATGGCGTCGAATCCCATGAGGTTCATCAGTTCAATCACCGACTCCCCCCGGGATAGGTTCGCCCAGTTGTTGCCCTGGATCATGTCGCCCGCCGCCAGCAACAGGGTCGGCTTCTCGGCCCGAAGGGTCGCTACCTTCGCGGCAAGCCGGGAAACACCGCCGAGCGGATCCGTGGAGCCGAACGGAGTGTATGATTCGGCAAAGCCGTGGAAGTCGTTGACATGAAGAATTCGTACCGTTACCGCGTCGGCAATGCCGATGCTTACGGAAACAAGGAGAATAAAAACTGTCCAGGTTGCAATGCGAAAACTCTTCATAATAACCCCCCGATCTGGCATGCGAGGTGAAAAGGGTGAATCCCTCCGTGAGAAATCATACATCGTCGGTTATCATCAGCCGAACGTTGGTGACCAACGGCGGCGTGAACCATGAGCGTCCAGGCGCGTGTGTTTGACACCATCCCCTCTATTCATTCATAACTGTCTATTCATTCATGGTGTATCTTGTCAATAACTGCCATGCCCTGACGGGCACAACCAAGGATGAAAATCCCCCGTTCGTCATTCCGGTGAAAGCCGGAATCCAGATTTCATAAGGCTTCCTGGAGCCCGGCAGCCGCCGGGGTGACGGATCATTTGTTGGTCGCTTATTTGCCTGGATGTGTACTTGGGAACCGTCCAATAATAACTATTGCAGACGTTGCGTTTCATTGTATTCAACGCAACCTACGGTAGGTCGTGTTGAATGCAATGAAACGCGACACAGGTGACACGGCCAACTGGTTGGCCGTGCCCGTAGGGCAAGAGGACCATGATAGCGAGCAAAACATGACTGTGCCTCTTGTCCTTCGGACCCAGGCAACTCGTTGCCTGGGTCACCCCAGATCAGAAGGTATCAAGATGGATAACGTGATGTTAAGTTGCCGCCAATGCGCTTGCGCGGGAATCACCCATGCAGTGGGCTTTCACCCCATTGGATGAACCTCATAGAGTTTCGTAGGAATGACGTTTTGGTTTACACGGCAGCTTTGGCGACAACCTCTCACAAACAACAAATACATCCAAGATAGGGGTATCGGCCATGCCCATCTATGAATACGAACATACCGAACAATTTTGCGGGTGGGGTCGGGTCTTCGAAATCCGGCAATCCATCCACGAACCCCAATTGGATCTCTGCCCAAATTGCCAGGCTCCGGTGCGCAAGCTGATCTCATTGCCCAACATCAGCACCCCCCAAACCAACACCGAATTGCGGGACCTGGGCTTCACCAAGCTGGTTCGAAGAGACGACGGTGCCTATGAAAATGTCACTGCCCGACCCGGAGAAAGCAAGGTGATGCTTCGCGACCAACCGGAAACTCAACCCCACTTGGGCAAGATCATATCCGATTGAGACCTCCCCAGTCTGTTCGATCTGCCCGCTTGATGCGTAAGTCCCCGGCAAGATATACCGGTTAAGAATGAGATGTTGCGTTTTTCTCCTGGGGCTGTCTGAGTCACAGACCTTCCTGGATTCCTGCTTTCGCAGGAATGACGACCGAATTGGAAGCTCTAGCTCGTCATGCCCGCGCAGGCGGGCATCCAGAAACATGATGAGAGATGAAGTATTCAATCCTTAACGAGTATAACAGTCCCCACCTCTTCCAGTCGAAACCCCGAAGGTTACCGCCGCCATTCAGGGCATCTCGCCCGCATCGATGGCGCCCACCGCCCGTTGGAAGGCGGATCGGGCGATGCGATGGTCCCACTGGGTTTCCACCAGTGTGGTTTGAGCGCGTGCCAGGACGTTTTGAGCATCGAGCAGATCGCTCAGGGTGCCAGCTCCTACGGCGTACCGTTCGCGCGTCAAGCGTAGCGACTCCTCGGCACCTCGCAGGGCCTCTGCGGCGGTTTGCACGGCTTCGCCAGTCTCCCTCCATTTGGCATGGGCGCTCCAAACCTCCTGAGAGACAGTCAGGATTGCCTGTTCCAGGTCCGCTTCCTCACGGGAGAGTTCCGCTTTGCTGCGATTGACATGGTGCCAGCGATAGAAACCGGTAAACAGCGGCCATTCTACGAACACTCCAGCGTACCATTCCTCGTCCTTCGGCAGGAACTTCGAATCCTGCCAGCCGTAGCCGGCTTCCGCCTTGATTTTTGGACCATAGGCACTTTTTGCCCCATCCACGCTGCGTTGTGCCGCCGCTACCCGCTGAAGCGCCGCCTTCAAAGCCGGCCGAGCATGCACCGCTTGCTGCAAAGCCTGGGAGATATCGACCACCTCGGGGCTGGTCTGGTCTCCCGAAAGCACGTCCACCTCCAGCGTCTGATCGACCGGCAACCCCATGATCGTATTGAGATCACCGCGAACCACCATCACCAGGCTTTCCGCCCGCACTGCTGCCAGGCGGGAGTTGGCAACTTCCACCTGGGCGCGGATCACATCAACCTTGGGCACGGCCCCAGCGGCCTTGCGTTCCTGCGCCAGACGCAGATGATCCTCGGCACGCGCCAGGGTCGCTCGCACCACGACCAGCGCTTCCCGGGCCGCGGCGAGGCGGTAGAAATTCTGATGCACTCGGAAAATCACGTCCTGCTTGACGTTGGCCTCCTGTTCCGCCGTGGCTCCTTTGCGGGCCTTGACCGCTTCCAGTTGAGCATGCCGCTCTCCACTGTCAAAGAGCGTCAGGCGCGTTCGCAGGCTGCTCATCCAGTCATCGGTAGGGCCAACGATACTCGGCACCGTCCTCCCCGGCACGGTAAGACCACTTGGCAGGAAAACGTGACGCTGGAACCGGCTGTAGCCGGCGCTCAGACCAAGGTCAGGATAATACGGGGCACGAGCCTCACCCACGGCTTCGCCAGCCGCCGTCACGGTGTGCTGCGCGGCCCGAATTGCCGGGTTCCGCTTCAGTGCGATGCGCACACAGGCATCGAGGGTAAGCCCGGCCGGCGATGCATCCGTGTCGCTGCTTCCAACCGTCGGTCCGCTGCCAGCAGCGCTGAATGTCGGCACGGCTGCACCTTCTGCTCTGGTGGGCAAGTAGTCCTCCACCTTGGGGGCCGCGGCCGGCTGCCACATCGCGCAGCCGCTCAGGACACAGCCAAGCAGAATCAGCCAGCCACTGAAACATCGGATGAATGTGGATCGAAAGCTCACTCCGTCATTTCTCCTTACCAATAGCTCGAACAGCATTGAAAATGGGTGCCAACCAGGCCTTAAACCGCTCAGCGAAGCTGTCATCATGACCATCAGACGTAGCGGTGACAGCATGCAACGCAACCTCCGGAGGTCGTCGGAGTGCAGATCGAAACCGACACATACTCGACAGCGACATGGCATGCTCGACGCATTTCTGGGCGGCATCGACTTGAGCCTCGTAGGCTGAAACCATCCCCTAACTCAGCGTCTTGCGAAAACGACACGTCGCCAGCGTCAGGGTCAACACTCCCATGACCGCCAGAGCCAGCATCTGTGGCCACAGGATGGTGACTCCCACCCCTTTCAGGAAAACCCCGCGAATGATGACCAGAAAATAGCGCAGCGGATTGAGATAGGTAAAGAACTGCACCACCGGCGGCATATTGGCAATGGGAAACATAAAGCCGGAAAGCAGAACCGCCGGAAAGTAAAAGAAGAAGGTGCTCATCATAGCCTGCTGCTGGGTCTCACTGACCGTTGAGATGAGCAACCCCACGCCGAGGGTGGTCATCAGGTAGAGGATGGTCGACAGGAGCAACACCAGCAAGGTTCCGCGGATGGGCACGTCGAACCAGAACACCCCGATCAGAGTGATGAGCATAACGTCCATCAAACCAATGAGCGCAAACGGCAAGGTCTTCCCCAGAATGAACTCGACGGGAGTCATTGGGGTCACCATGATCTGCTCCATGGTGCCGATCTCCTTTTCCCGCACCACGGCCATGCTGGTCAGCATCAGGGTCACCAGCATAACGATGATGGCAATGACTCCGGGGATAAAGAAGATGCGGCTTTCGAGATTGTCGTTGAACCAGGCGCGACTTTCCAGCACCACCCCGCCGCCGGGCGGTGCCGCGCCACGGATGCGGGAGGTCCGTTCGGTCAGCATCTCATCGCTGAACTGCCGCACCAGTCGCACACAATAGCTGAGGATGATCCCGGCGGTATTGGAATCGCTGCCGTCCACCAGCACCTGGAGTGGGGCGCTGCGGCCGGCCTGAATGTCCGCTTGGAAGCTCTCATTGATCTCCACAACCGCCTGCACCTCACTGCGATCCAGCAACCCCTGGGCCTGCCTCCCGTCTTCCAGGTTGGCGACAATGTCGAAATGCGCCGAAGCGGCGAAACGAGCCGCCAAATCACGGCTTAGGACACTCTGGTCACGGTCACAGATGGCCGTGGTGATGTGTTTGACATCGGTGGTGACCGCGTAGCCAAAGACCAGCACCTGGATGGCCGGAGCCACAAAGATCACAAATTTCATCCGCGGATCACGAAAAGCCTGGATGAATTCCTTGATGAGCATCGGCCGCAGGCGTTCAAACATGGCTACACCAATTTCTTTTTGAATTTGAGGTTGGCAAGGATCAACACCACCGCGCTGAAGATGCTCAGAAACAGCGCCTCGAGGGCCAGAATTTCGAGGCCGATGCCCTTCAGATAGATCCCGCGAAGCAGTGTGATGAAATATCGGGCCGGAACGATGTGGGTGGCGACCTGGATTGGGCGCGGCATGTTGGTGATGGCGAAGGCAAAACCGGACAGCAGAAAGGACGGCAGGAAGGTAGCCACCAGCGCCATCTGATTGGCCAGGAGCTGATTGCGTGCCACAATGCTGATCAACAACCCCATGGTCAGCGCCCCCACCAGGAAGATGGCCGCCATGAGGAAGAGCAACACCCCGTTGCCGCGAAGCGGCACCTGAAAGAGGAACTCACCCATGACCACGGCAATGGCCATATCCAGCATGCCGATGACGAAGTATGGCAGCAGCTTCCCCAGGATCAGTTCCTGACCGCGCACCGGCGTCGAGATGAGTTGTTCCATGGTGCCGCGTTCCCATTCCCGGGCCACGGTCAGCGAGGTCAGGAGTGCCGAGATGACCATCATGATGACGGCGATAAGTCCCGGAATGATGTAGTTTCGAGAAACCAGATCGGCGTTGAACCAGACCCGCGGCCGCAGTTCAATCGGCGCCGGCGGCCGGGCGCAGGCCGCTTCGTCGGGCATGATCCAACACCACTTGCTGGGAAAACGTCAGCACCACCACATCGGCATAGCCCATAGCGATGGTGGCGGTGTTGGAATCGCTGCCGTCGACGATCATCTGCACCCGACAGGTCCGCCCGGACGCGATGGCAGCGGCAAAGTCCCGCGGGATAACGAGCGCCAGCAACGCTCGGCCGGCATCGATGGCTTCGCTCCATTTCGCTATAGCTCCGGATATGGCCATGCACCGCAAAATAGCGCGAGCCGCTGAAGCGGCTTATGAAGTCGCGACTCACCGGGGTTTCGCTCTGGTCCCAGACCACCATGGGGACGTTGTCCACATCGAGGGTCAGGGCGTAGCCGAACAGCACCAGCATCAGCATGGGGATGGCAATGGCCATGCCGAGGCTCCGTGGATCGCGCACGATGTGCAGAAACTCCTTGCGGGCTATGGCCCAGATGCGGCCCACTTTCACCCTCGCACCTCCGACTGCGGCTGCCTCGATTCGGTCGCGCGCCTCAATGAGCGACACGAACACATCCTCGAGCGAGGGCACGATGGCCTCGACCCTTACCCGACCAAGACCGGCTGCCGCCAACCGATTCCGGATAGCGGCCGTTGCCTGGTCGGCGTCGGTCACCACCACGTGGATTCCCTTCCCGAATAGAGCCACTTCCTTCACCCCCGCCAGGGATTCGAGATGCTCCATGGCCGTTTGCGGATCATCACAAGCGATTTCGAGCACGGCGTCCTGCATCCATTCCGTCTTGAGGGTCAGCGGCGTGCCGCTGGCGATCAACTCGCCCCGGTAGATGAGCCCCAGCCGGTCGCAGTATTCCGCTTCGTCCATGTAGTGGGTGGTGACAAATACGGTCACGCCCTTTCCCGGCCAGTTCGTAGATCAGGTCCCAGAACTGGCGGCGGCTGATGGGATCGACCCCGGAGGTGGGTTCATCGAGAAAGATGATGGGGGGTTCGTGTAGGATGGCACAGCCCAACGCCAGTCGTTGCTTCCAGCCGCTGGAAAGGATGCCGGTGCGCGCGTGGCGATGTTCTTCCAGACCCGCCATGCGGATGACCCATTGTTTGCGTTCCTCCTCGCCGCTGGGCCGGGATGCAGTAAATGCCGCTGTAGAAGTCGATGTTCTCCTCAACGGTCAGATCTTCATAGAGCGAGAATCGCTGGCTCATGTAGCCGATGTGGGCTTTGATCTGTTCAGGCTGCCGGCGAATGTCGAAACCCGCCACGGTACCGCCGCCGCCGGTGGGTGCCAGGATGCCGCACAGAGCATGCGGATGGTGGTGGACTTGCCAGCCCCGTTGGGCCCCAGGAAGCCGAAAATCTCACCGCGCGCCACTTCGAAGCTCACCCGGTTGACCGCCACAAAGCGCCGAAACGCCGTTCCAACTCGGTTCACCACCACCGCTGATCCCGTTCGGCGCGGCTGTCATCCCTGCCCTCCCCGCCAGCACCGAAACGAACACATCCTCCAGGGTGGGATCGATGGCGCGCACCTGGACCGACGTGAGGCCCGCTCGGGAAAGAATGTCTTGCGCTCTTTCTTCGACCCCTTCGTGGTCTTCGCACACCAGGTGGATGCGGTCGCCGAAAAGTCCCACCGTAGCGGCCGGCATTTCTTGACGAAGCGCCGCGGCGCCGCGGCGCGGTTCGGTCGCAGCGGATCTCAAAGATGGTGCCACGCATCAACGATTTGACCTCTTGAGGGGTGCCGCAAGCCAGGAGTCGTCCGCGATGCATCAATCCCAAACGGTTGCAGCGTTCGGCTTCATCCAGGTATGCGGTCGAAACAAAGATGGTCACCTTCTCTCGCAACAGCTGGTAGAGGATCCGCCAGAAATCGCGGCGCGACACGGGATCCACGCCATTGGTCGGCTCATCCAGGAACAGCACCTTGGGAGTGTGAATGAGGGCGCAGGCCAGCCCCAATTTCTGCTTCATGCCGCCGGACAGATTGCCGGCGAGGCGTTTCTGAAACGGGGTCAGGTTGCTGAAAGCCAACAGCCGTTCGATCTTGGCCTCGCGACCACGGCGCGGTTCGCCGTAGATATCGGCATAGAAATCGAGGTTCTCCCTCACCGTGAGGTCGGGATAGAGCCCGAAACGCTGGCTCATGTACCCGATTTGTTCCTTGATGGCCTCAGCCTCGCGCACCACATGCCGCCCCATGACCCAGGCATCACCGCCGCTCGGATCCATGATGGCAGTCAACAACCGCATGGTGGTGGTCTTGCCGGCACCATCGGGACCCACCAGGCCGAAGATCTCGCCTTCGGATACGGCAAATGTCAACCGATCCACCGCGGTAACAGCATCAAAGGTCTTACTCAACCCCTCCGTGCGGATGGCATCCATCAGAGATTCGCATTCCTCTCTCGTAGCCTGAAACTGCTCATTTCCCTGCATTGCTCACCAGGATCACCGCGTCGGCTGGCATTCCCGGTTTCAGTTCCAACTGGGGATTATCGATGGTCACCTTGATGCGGTAGACCAGCTTCACCCGTTCCTTTTCCGTCTGGACGTTCTTGGGGGTAAACTCCGCCTGAGAACCCAGGAAGGAGACTCTCCCTTCATAGCGCTTCCCGGGGTAGGAATCGTTGGTGGCGCTGACTGTCTGACCGATCTTGACACGGCCCAGATCGGTTTCGTTGATGTAGGCCCGAAGCCATACGTGCTGGAGGTCCGCCACCGTGATTATAGGCGTGCCCGCCGCCACAAATTCGCCTGGCTCGATATTCTTGGAGACAACAACCCCGCTCAAAGGCGATGCCAGGCTGGCATAGCCCAAGCGCGTCTGGGCCAGGCCGAGAGCTTCTCGGACTTGTTGGAGACGGGCCCGGGATTGATCGATGGTCTCCTGGCGCGGGCCATTTTTTACCAGGTTGAACCGCTCCCGGGCTTCCTTGAGTGTGGCCTGTGCCTGATCGAGCTGTTCTCGGCGGGTACCTTCCTGCAGCAAATTCAGCCGTTCGCCGGCTTCGCGCCAACGCGCCGCGGCCGCTTCAGAGGCCGAGCGGGAGGCTTCAAATTCACGTGTGGATATCACCTCGCGTTGGTAGAGCTGGTTCTGTCTTTGGTAATCGCTTTGCAAACGCTTCGCCTCGGCTCGGGCCTGTTCCACGGCAGCCTCGGCAGCACGGATTTCCTGAGACCGGAAACCCGCCGTCAGCTCATCGAACCGCGCTTGAGCGCGATCTGCGGCAGCCGCGGCCTGGGCGATTTCCTCGGGGCGGGAGCCGGCTTCCAATTCCGCCAAGGCCGCCGCCGCGGCAGCTGTTTCGGCCTGGCGCATCGCCACCTCCTGGGCCAGATCGGTACTATCAAGTCGCGCCACCAACTGTCCCGCTACAACCATCTCACCTTCATCCACCAACCGTTCCTGGACTCGCCCGGGGATTTTGAAGCTGACTTGAGCCTCGGTCACTTCGATGTTGCCGGATACCTTGATGGTGGTATCCGCCCGGAGCAGCCTTTTGTGCACGACAAGGTAACTCACCAGGCCAACGCCCCCGATTAGAACCAACAGCACCAGCATCTTTTTTCGATTCACCATCACTGCATCCTCACCCCGGAATCATCATATAGTTATTGATAGAATGTTCCTGGGGCAGCTTACGTCACTCCCGCATGTTCTTGGCGGGAGTCCAGCCCAGCTTCCATACCTGGATTCCCGCTAGAACCATGCGGGAATGACGATGAAGGGCGCCGCAACCCCAAGGTCTTTTCTTGAAGTCTATAGAAATAGCCGCCTGAACGATCCCCTCGCATCTCAATCGTCGGTCTTGCTCTTCTGTCTTTCTCACTCAAAACGCAGGTCCCTTTGGTTACCGTTGAGCCAGAAAGCGAGTGCCTGCGCCTCCCCGGGGAGCAGCGGATAGACACAGGACTGGTTGCGGAAATCAGTAAGATGCAGCCGGTCTTGCTCCACTCGCTCGACGTAGCGTGGCACCAGAGGGATTTTGCCATGGCCTCCGGGCAGATCCAGCACCAACTGAGGAACGGCCAGGCCGGAAATCCGGTTTCTGAGAGCTTGTATGATCTGCAATCCGCTGCTGAGCGGGGTGCGGAAATGGGCGGTGGAACGCATCAGGTCCATCTGCAACAGGTAGTAGGGCCGAACGCGGAGCCGCAGCAGCCGTTTGAACAAATCCGCCAGTACCGCGGAGTCGTCATTGACATCTTTGAGCAGCACCGTCTGGCTCCCCAAAGGAATGCCGGCATCGGCCAGACGGGTGCAGGCCTTTGCTGCTTCAGCTGTGACTTCCACCGGATGATTGAAATGGATGTTGATGTAGAGCGGGTGGTGCCTGGCCAGGAGCCGCGCCAGAGCGAGGGTGATGCGCTGTGGTGCCGCCACCGGAACGCGCGTGCCGATGCGGATGATTTCGACATGCGGGATGCTGCGGAGGCTGGCTAGTATGGTACCCAACTGCTCGACAGAGAGCATCAGCGGGTCGCCTCCAGAAAGCAGCACGTCACGGACTTCACGATGCCCCCGAATGTAATCCAAACCTGCCTGCAGCTCTGCTGCAGACAGGGAACCACGATTCTGCCAGCGCCGTTTGCGCGTGCAAAATCGGCAGAGCACAGCACATTCCCGGGAAACCAGCCACAAAACCCGATCCGGATAACGGTGAACCAGATGGGGAACCGGTGAGAGCGTCTCCTCCGCCAGTGGATCCTCCCAGCCCAGGGTATCTTCCAGTTCCCGTGGGTCTGGTACGACCTGGCGCCACAACGGATCACCCGGTTCACGCAGCAATTCGAGGAGGTGGCGAGACACCCGGAATGGATAGCGACGAGCAACATCCAAATAAGGCTCTGGCGAAAGCGACCGAGAGGCCAGTAATTCCTCCAGCGATCGCATCGAAAATGGCGTTCTCATGTTGTGAAAATGCGTCTCCTCACCAAAAACCATCGGTATCAACGGTTGGCGGCAGCCGAGAGCTCCTGGCCGCCAGTGTAGCCGTGTGCTGTCGCACTGCCGTCAGCAGGATCTCCCGTCTCGGGCTATCGAGTCTCAAGACTCATCCATCGATTAGGACCATCTACTCCAACATCACCGGAACCGAAACCGACTTCCGAGCAAACTCTGCCGAGACCTTCTTCCCACCGAAAACCCTTGCCTATGGCCGATTCAGTGGTTCCCCCCGGACACCGCCACGGGCAACTCCCACATACCGATCGATGGTTCAGCGCCCGCTGGGATGCCCATACCCTCGCCGAGGGTGACACAGAAACCTATACTGAATCAGTCGAGTGCTGTGCTACCATAACTCGTAAGGTGAAGCTCGGCGTTGCTGGGCACACCTTCTGAAGGTGAGGGGATTGGTCCAATCGCCTCTGCATCGGCGCGTTCCGCCCGGTTTTCCCGCAAACAACAGGTGATTCCTGGAGGTCTGCCAGCATGATTGAAATGAAGTTCGACTACAAAGAGTTGCTGGATCATCTGCTTGATGGAGTCTACTTTGTCGATACGGAAAGACAGATCCATTATTGGAATAAAGCTGCGGAAAAGATTACCGGGTTCTCTGCCTCAGAAGTCGTGGGGAGAAGATGTTGGGAAAACATATTGCGCCACGTCGATGACCAGGGAACAGAGCTGTGCGAAAGCTTTTGTCCCTTGGTCGAGGTCATCGCCTCTGGTGTTCCCCGAAGAGCAGAAGTTTTCCTGCACCACAAAGATGGCCACCGAGTTTCGGTTTCGGTGCGCGTTGTTCCGGTCCGCAATGCTGAAGGCAAAGTCGTTGGAGCCGTGGAACTATTCTCCGACAACAGCCCCAAGGCCAGTATCCTGGCTCGCGTTGCACAGCTCGAAGAACTCGTCATGCTCGATCCGCTTACCAGACTCGGGAACAGACGTTTTATCGAGATCAATATCCAGAGTCGGCTCGATGAACTGAACCGTTACGGATTTTCCTTTGGCTTGCTGTTCCTGGACATTGACCATTTCAAACGGATCAATGACAAATACGGCCATGACATCGGCGACAAAGTCCTCATAATGGTGGCCAACACATTGGCTACGAATTCTCGACCCTTTGATGTCTTCGGTCGATGGGGTGGGGAGGAGTTTGTCGGTATCATTCAACGCGTTGACCCTCAGGGTCTATACGCGATTGCCGATCGTTTCCGCAGCCTGGTCGGATCGTCCTTCCTGATCGAAGGCAAAAAACGGATTCACGCGACGGTCTCGATTGGAGCATGCGTGGCCCGGGAGGGTGACAGCCTGGAGAAACTGATCAAGAAAGCCGATGATCTGATGTATCAAAGCAAATCTCATGGGCGAGACCGGGTGAGCATGGACGAGCCGAACCCGGCTGTGACACGACTGACGTTGCGGATGACAAATCGACTGCGAGACTTCTTCCTGGTGTACGGCAACCGCCGGGTGCTCTGCCTGCTCGGGCTGGGTTTTTCTTCGGGACTGCCCCTGGCCCTCACCGCGGGCACATTACAGGCCTGGATGACCACCGAAAAGGTGGACCTGAGCCTTATCGGCATCTTCTCCCTGGTCGGTCTACCCTACACCATCAAAATGCTCTGGTCTCCCGTGCTGGACCGCTTCGCCCTCCCCTGGCTGGGACGGCGCCGTGGCTGGATCGTTGTCAGCCAAATGTTGCTGGCAGCCGCCATCCTGCTGCTCGGGATGACTTCACCGCGGTCCGCGCCCGCATGGGTGGCCGGGATGGCTCTACTGGTAGCTTTTTTGAGTGCCACTCAAGACATTGTGATAGACGCCTATCGTGCCGATGTCCTGGCCACCGAGGAACTGGGAGCAGGAGCCGCGACCGCGGTCGTGGGTTACCGCGTGGCCATGATTACTTCCGGGGCGTTGGCTTTGATCCTGTCCGACCATTTCCCTTGGCGGCAGGTGTACGCTTCCATGGCCTCGCTGATGCTGCTTTGCATCGGTTTTACCCTGCTTGCGCCCGAACCTGAAGAGCGGGTGGTCCCTCCCAGGAGCCTCAAAGAAGCGGTCTGGGAACCGCTGGCGGCCTATTTCCGGCGTAGCGGGGCCATCGAGATGCTGCTTTTCATTGTGGTCTTCAAGCTTGGCGACGTCATTGCCAGTGCCATGACCACCCCTTTTCTCCTGGACCTGGGCTTCACCCGAACCGATGTGGGAACAGTCTACAAAGGTTTTGGCCTGGTCAGCACCATTGTGGGAACGCTGGCGGGCGGCAGCATCATTGCCAGACTCGGCATCAACCGGTCCCTGTGGATATTTGCATTCTTCCAGGCGGTCTCCAACCTTGGCTTTACCATACTGGCCCTGCTGGGACACAACTATCCCGCCATGATTATCGCCGTCGGCATTGAAAACATCTGCGGCGGCATGGGGAATGCGGCGTTCATCGCCTTCCTCATGAGCCTGTGCGACAAGCGGTTTACTGCCACACAATACGCTTTGTTATCCAGTCTGATGGCCTTGGCGCGCGTCGTGGCCGGAGCTCCCACTGGGTTCCTGGCCAACCACCTGGGTTGGCCCTCGTTCTTCGCGGTGAGTGTCCTCGGGGGGATTCCCGGCATGCTGCTGCTCACGCGGTTTGCCCCCTGGAACAAGAAGGCATGACGGCTCCATAAGAAAGCTTGCTCATTTCCCTGGTCCAACTTCCAGGAGTTCAAACCCGTTTTCCTGATTGCGTCGGCGTTGCGCCTTCGCGCCGATGATTTCCAGGATCACCACTTCCCCCACCAGCCACACGTCCACGCCGGCGCGAGTACAACCCACCGTGGCATTGCCCTCGCGACCGACCGCCGCATGCAGGTGCATCACCGGCTGGTCGGCTTCGTTGCTAAAGATGGTGCCGACTGCCAGGACTTCTTGAGCCCCGGCCAGGGTATGAACCATGGGAATGATCTGATCGCCGCGACCTTCCTCCGGCCCGACCACCAGTCGGCTGCCATCGCCTGCCCCGCCCAGGTAGAATACCAGGCCTTGGCGCAGCTGCCGATCACGGGCAAATTGTTCGATGGTATCCGGCAAGCGGTCCCCATCCTCCAACCGCAACACAAACACTCGACCTAGTGAAGCCTCACTGTATTGCATAGTGCACCTGTTCTCCCCACGGATATCGGTTGTTGCCGAAATATCAGACCCGGAATAAGGGGTCTTTCACCTTGGTGTCGAAATCACTAGTCGCTACCCAGCCTCTCGGAGTTCTATCACCCGCACCAGGTGCGTCGAACCTCAAATATTCTTTGATGGAAATGAACTTGAAGTCGGCAAGAAGCCTGGAGAGCTGGCCCCGCGTGCTCCAAATGCGTGCATCCAGAACAAATCGCTTGGCCAAGGGCAGGCCGTCGATGGTCCTTGCTGGGCCGAATTCCCGAGGATGGAAGAAGAACAGGGCCGGAAGTCGGCGCCTGTTGAGACGACTGACCCGTCTTCTAATCAACCGATAGGGCAGACAGCGAAGCCCCCAGCCGCCGCCTGCGGGGCAATTGCCCCAGGGGGTCTTGAGTACCAGGGGAGGGATTTCCCACAGCAGACCGGCGGACAAATGGAGAGCGTGGGGCTGTTGTGGATAAGACTCACTGCCGATAAATTTCAGCGGCGCTCTGCTGGAATCATAGCGAAAACCTTCTTCTACCAGCACCTCCAAAGCCCAGGGATTGCGATCATTGATCGACCATTGGGGAGCGCGAAAACCGATGGGTCTGGCACCCGTTATGTCAGCGAGACACTGCACCCCGCGACGCAGAATGCGACGAAACTCGGCTGGCGCCAGGTGGTAGATCAGTTCATGGTCCCAGCCATGAAAGCCGATTTCGTGCCCCAGTTGATGGATACGGGCCACGAGTTCCGGGTATCTCTCGGCCACATAGCCAAGCACGAAAAAGGTGGCACGGACCTTTGCCGCTGCTAACAGCTTCAAAAGGTTTTCGGTATCCGCCACCAAGGTGGACGGCAGACTCCCCCAGTCCTTGCGCGGCAGCAACTCTTCCACTTCACAGATGTGAAACCAGTCTTCGAGATCCACCGTGACCAGATTGACGTTGTGGACGTCATCCCGGTCGTTTGAACGATTCATCGCATCCATTTCCAGAACCAGCTATTTCCTTCTTATCTGCATATGTTCCCAGAGCGGGCCGCGGAGACCAAAACGCCGCAGCTTCTCCTGAAGTTTGGGGTTCATGTTGACATTGACACCCGGCAAAATCCAGTGACGCTGTTCTGCGGCATGAGCCTGGAGCACTTCAAGAATATTGGGGCGGACCGTTTCAGCCAGGTAGAAGATTGGCTGGAGCATGGCCGCATCACTCCCGATCAGGTCACGGCTTGCCGCAAGCTTTGCCAGCCTGGTCCCCGGAAACAGGCGAATACCAACCATGGCAATGACTGCGGTGGGAGATACCTCGGCCATCAGATCCAAAGTCGCCTGAATAGTATGCCGGTCCTCCCCGGGGCCGCCAAAAACCAAGGAATGACAAAAAGGCAGTCCCACCCGATGACAGAGTTCAGAGGCACGTCTTAACCTGGAGCGCGCCAAACGATTTGCCCATGCGCTTCAGGTGCGCATCGTCACCGGCGTCGGTACCGAATTCCACACCGCTGCAGCCCGCTGCTTTCATAAGAGTCAGCAGTGAATGCGTCACATACTGCGGATGCAGATAACAGCTCCAGCGCACCTTGAGGTCCCGTCTGAGAATCTCCAGGCAGATGGATTTGGCGTGGTGAGGTGGGAAATTAAAGACATTGTCCACCACAAAAAAACTGTCGATGCCAAGCCGGCATAGATGTTCGATTTCATTGACAACATCTCCCGGGCTCCGCAGTCGGACCTCCCGACCTTCAATGAGAGGATAGGTGCAATAAATACAGGAAAAGGAACAGCCACGCTTAGTCTGGATGTTGCCCATGCCGCCAAAGCGCAAGTATTGCTCGTTGGCAAACCGGTCCCGGCAGGGCATGACCATCTCCTGCATTGACAACGGCTGCGACGGCAAAGATTGCTGTCCCGCTGCCGTCTGGCTGATTATGCCGGGAAGTTTTCCCGCCGGCAAACCTTGCTGGAGATGGTTCAGGAGGCGTGGCAAAGCCTGTTCTCCTTCGCCGCAAACGCCATAGTCGGCTTTCAGGAAAGCCAGGAGCGCGCGCGGCATCAGGCTGAACCCCGAGCCTCCCAGGATGATGGGCGCCGCCGTGAGCCGCCGCAACCGCGCCATGATTTGCTGATAGAAAGGCAAATAGGAATGGGTGTTGGGGTAGGCCACATTGTCCACATTCCGCAACGAAATGCCGATGGCTTGAGGATCAAACCCCGCTACTGCCTGTTCCAGGGCTTGCCCGTAGTCATCCACGAAACACAGATCCAGCACCCGGTGTTCGTGATGATTGGCTTCCAGAGCTGCGCTCACATAGGCCAGTCCCAGCGGAAAGACCGGATCAGGAAGCATTTCCGTATTGGGAGAAATGAGCAAAACACGCACGGTCCATCCTTCTAAAAAAACAAATCATACGCACATCTCAGGATTTTCCTTGCGGTGAAATTCTGCCTGTTGCGGTAATCATTGAAATCGGTTCTTGATTTGTGCGAACGGCGGTAGAATTTATAATAAGCCTTTAAGAGCAGGAATTGCAGCAGATGGCGGTTGATGAACGGATGGCGGAAAACCAGGTGCAGGGCGTCGTAAAACTTCCAGCGCCTGATAAAGATCCTCTCCTTCAATTGTCCATAGAGAGCTGCACCGGGATAAGGGGTGAGAATGGAAAACTGGGCCACATTGGTATCGAGTCTGGTGGCAAGATCAATGGTTCGTTCGACATCCTCACGCCGTTCATTAAGATGACCGATGACATAGCTCCCATATACTTCGATGCCGTTACTCTGCAGAAGAGATACTGCTTCAGCCGTCTCATCGGCCTGTCCGGTTTTCCCTAAAGCCGTAAGCGCTTCGGCCCCGGCACTCTCGATTCCAAGAAATACCGACCTTGCTCCTGCTGCTGCCATGGCCTTGAGCATGTCCGGATTTCTAACAATGGTGTGGACCTTTGAAAAATTCCACCATTTGAGGTCCAGGCCGCGTGCCAGGATGCCGTTGCAAATCTGAATCACACGAGCGGGCGAAAGGGTGAAATTATCGTCGACAAATGCCACTCCCCGGAAGCGGTAATCGTGATAAACCGACTCCAACTCCTCCAGCACTGATTCCGCACTTCTACTCCGCCAGACCCGACCGAAAAAACTCGATGATGAACAGAAGGAACAAGCACCAGGACAACCGCGGCTGGTAACTATGGGAGTCAGGGGAATGCCCCCAATACTGGCTGTATACCTGTGAATATCCACAAGATGACGTGCGGGAAACGGAAGCATGGAAACATCGGGGGGCGGAGCGGCAGGGGTTTCAACCACCTTGCCGCCGTCAGAAAAGACAATGCCTGCCAGTCCGGCTGGATCACCTTTGGTTTTGATAAGCTCCAGAAGGTTGAGGAAAGTTAATTCACCCTCGCCTTTGATGATGTAGTGCACATGTCCGGTCGATAGTATTTCTTCAGCCATGAATTGGGGATGGGGGCCGCCCATGGCCACGGGTTTTCCCATGGCGGCGGCCCTGGCGGCGATCTTGAGAGCCTTCTCGATACGGGTAGTATCCGAGGTGATGCCAATGAAATCGGCTGATTTCAGATCGTTTTCTGAAAGGCCCTTCGGTTCGAGTTGAAGATCTTTTACCCGAACGGCATATCCCGCCTGCTCCAGGCAGGCGGCTATATAAAGCAGACCCATGGGGGGGAGGCTCACTCCGAGAGTCGTAAAAATGCCTGTTGAGGGCGGATTTATCAGGAGGACCTTCATTTCTTCACCTTTCAGGCTCTTCTCTCTTCGCCGGTTGATCCACAGAATTCCCTTCCCCAAACCTGATCAGCACCTTCGGCATAAGCACGGTAACTTCTCAATAAGTCCTGCTTCCGCCCGGACTCATTGGGAAGTTAGCAAGGCTTTCTCACAACGAAGTAAGAGTCCCTCGGCTTGCTCCTCTTTTAGCATAAACGAACTACTCCCCCTTCATGCAGCGGCACTCTGATCGATCTCGTTCAGCAGGGAAACCAGTTCGTCAACCTGCGCCGATGGAAAAATACCTTCAGGACCCTGGGGGTTGATGTCCGTGAAAGGCGATTCGTAGAGCAGGCCAGGGTCCATGACCCCGTGTTCCGTCAGGTGATCGATGATGAGATTGATGAATTCTATCTGGTTGGCTGAAGGAGTTTTGCCTGACAGGAATTGACCGAATGCGTGCTTAGCCGCTTCGCGATCCAGACCGACGAGGGAGCGGATGAAAAGGCCGAGCCCATGGCTTTCCTGCTTGGCGCGGCTGAGATCCTCGGTTGTCCCAACACCGGCCTCGATCAGCATCCTCTCCAGTTCGTCGAGGTCTGTGGCCGTCAGCGGCTTATTCCATCTCAGGCGGTGGATAGTCAGGTGATTCTCGTGCTCCCGCAGGAACTGCCGAGCCTTGGCCCGGAAACGCTCGAAGTCAGCGCCGGCTCCGAAGCCGGGCAGTTCTACCGTGGTTTCGCTGCCCATTTGGTCTTCAAAGTCTGTGTAAACAGGCTGTCGTTTTGCCTTTTCGATCAGTTTCACCAAAGCGCGCAGCCGCTTGCGGGCTGTTTCGAGCATGGGTGTGGTCACGTCCTGCCAGTAGTCGTCCGTCTGAATCTCCTGAATCAGAAGCATTTGCTCACGCACCATCGGGATGCTCGACTTTTCCTCCAGCAGCCCGGCGATGGCGCGCACCTGGTCGCGCAACCGCTCAAAGCCTGGCTCCGCTCGCAGGAGTGTCAACTGTAACTGCAGCATGAGAAGGTCAAAGCGCTTGGCCTCTTCGTCATCATCCACCAGTTCGCTCGGCAGGCCGGCAACCTGCCTCGCCAGTTCGCCAAAGGCTTCCTCCCCCATCGACGTCCACGCAGCGGGATTCGCATATTGCTCCACCAGCCGTCGCCGGGGGCGGACAATGAAGTTGTCGATGTTCATCGCGGCCACTTCGGCCTGCAGACGTTCAGCGGTTGCGCGGCGCAGTTCCGCCTCCGGGTCCGAGCCTTCGCGCACCATGTCGGATGCCTTCCGGTCCAGCTCCGCGATCAACTCCAGCCGCGCGGTGAAGAGCTTCTTGCCGAGCGATTCCCCCAGCGCCCCATCCGTCGTCTCCGGGTTCTGGCTGAAGAACTCCAGATTCTGGCAGTAATCGAAGATGTAGAAGAACTCCTTGGGCTTGCCGGGGCCGAACAGATCCGGGCGCAACCGCGTGCCGCGCCCCACCATCTGCCAGAATTTGGTCTTTGACCGCACCAATTTGAAGAACACCAGGTTCACGACCTCGGGTACATCAATGCCCGTGTCCAGCATGTCCACCGAGATGGCGATGTGCGGCGGCTTTATCGGGGTGGAGAAGTCGTCGATCAGGCTCTGCGCATATTCCACCTGGAAGTCGATCACCCGCGCGAACTGGCCCTTGTAATGCGGGTAGTTGGCGTTGAACCGGTCGGCGATGAACTCGGCGTGGGCGTGGTTCTTGGCGAAGACGATGGTCTTCCCCAGCCGGTCGCCGCCCGCCACCGTCAGGCCCCGCGTCATCAGGTGCTCCAGCACCTTGTCCACGGTGTCCTTGTTGAAGAGCCACTTGTTGACCGCCTCGGCCTCGACGCGGTCGGGCACTTCACCGTCCTCGCCCCACTCCAGCGCGTCCCACTGTTCCTTGTCCTCTTCGGAAAGCTGGTCGTAACGGATGCCCTCGCGCTGGAACTTGAGCGGCACGGAAACGGATTTCGGCGGCACCAGGAACTTGTCGTTCACCGCCTCTTCCAGCCCGTACACGTCCGTCGGCACGCCGGTCTCCAGCTCGAACAGGCTGTAGGTATTGCGGTCCACCTCGTCCTTGGGCGTGGCGGTTAGCCCCACCAGCAGGGAGTCGAAGTAATCGAAGATGGCGCGGTATTTCTGATACACGGACCGGTGCGCCTCGTCGATGATGACGATATCGAAGTGGCCCACGCCGAATTTCCGCTGACCATCCCGCGTCTCGTCGATGAGCCGCATCATCGTCGGATAGGTGGAGACATACACCCGTCCCTCGGTGTCTTTCTCGGTCACCAGATTCACCGGGGACGATGCGGGAAGAAACTTCTTGAAGGCGTTCACCGCCTGCCTCACCAGCGCAACCCGGTCGGCGAGGAAGAGCACATGCTTGGCCCAGTTGCAGCGCATGAGCAGATCGCACAGCGCAATCACCGTGCGGGTCTTACCCGCGCCGGTCGCCATCACCAACAGCGCCTTGCGGTCGCGGTCCTGCTCGAAGGCTTCGCCGATCCGCCGGATCGCCCGCGTCTGGTAGTAGCGCTCGACAATATCTGGATCGATCTTGGCGCCAGCCAGGGGTAGCCGGGTGCCGCGCCGCTGGATCAACAGCTCCAGCTCCGTCTTCTTGAGGAATCCCTGCACCGGGCGTGGCGGGTAATTCACGTCGTCCCACAGCCAATGATCGTAGCCGTTGGAATAGAAGATGACCGGGCGCCGTCCGAACTGCTGTTCCAGGCAATCGGCGTAGAGCTTTGCCTGTTGCTGGCCCACACGCGGGTCCCGCTTGGTGCGCTTGGCTTCCACCAGCGCCAGCGGCTTGCCGTCGTCCCCCCACAGTACGTAGTCCACGAAGCCCTTGCCCTGCTGGTTAGGCATACCGCTGACTTCAAACTCACGGTCCTGCGATTGGTCCAGTGCCCAACCGGCTTCCTTCAGGAGCAGATCGATGAAGTAATCGCGCGTCTCGGCTTCGGAGTAGTCGTGGGTGTCGGGTTGGGCGGCGTTGGCGGCCTTGATCCTGGCCACCTCTTCGCGCAGCCGCTGCAACTCCTCATCGAGCGCGGCCTTATCCAATAGCAGTTCCGACAGCCGGATATCCTTCTCAGCGAGTTGCGCGGCCAGGGTCTGCAACTGCGCCAGGGTCTGGGGCGGGATGGGCGAGGTTTTGGGCAGCAGGTTCGCGTCGAAAGCCAGCCCGTCGGCGGGCTTGGGGCCACGGGCATAGGTGCGGGTCACCCAGAAGCAGACCTGGAACAGCTCACGCACCGCCGTCAGGGCATCGAATTGCCGCACCGGCTTGGTGCTGTGGACGGCCTGGTTGCCCAGGTCCTTGATGATCTTCGCCTTGTTGAAAACCGCCGGGCCGACGGCCTGCCGAAAGGTGGGCTCATGGATGAGCGCGCTGAGGTGGTCCTGATAGGGGAGCTTGAGCGTCCTGTCGTTGCGGTAGAGCCACGCCACGGTGATTTCCAGCGCCCGCCGGGCATAGAAGCAGGCCGCCCGCGCGTCGGGATAGACCAGCCCCTCCGCCTTGGTCGCGGCGTCGTGCAGTTCGGGCCACTCGGCTCTGAGGAAGGTGAAGTTGCTCATCACTGATTCCTCCGCACCTCCTCCACTTCCGCAACGGGTAGCGTCGTTTCAAGGAACACGAGAAACAGCCTACTCAGCGGTGGTCGCGGTATCCAGATCTTCAAACTGACTGATACGAACACTCCCCTCGGGAAACCGGGCAACGATCTCGAGATCTCCGCCCATGGCCTTCACAAAACCCCGGAGGGTGCTGATGTACATGTCGGTTCGTTTTTCCAGCTTGGAAATGCTTGGCTGTTTGAGGTGGAGAGCCTTTGCCAGCTGTTCTTGACTCAGCATCCGCGCCTGTCGGAGCTCCTGCAACGGCATGGCCGCCAGCATTTCCTGTGCCTTCTGATTCGCACGATCGAGAGACTCGGGAGACATTTTCTCCTTGAGCACCTTGAACGATTTTGCCATGACTAGCTTCCTCCTTCGCGCTCCAGCACCTTGAGGTGCTCTGCAAAGAGTCGATCGGCCAGCGGGACGTTGCTTTCGTACCAGCGATCATCACCACCCTTGCAGCCACCGATCAGCAGCAGAGCCACACGGCGACGATCGAAAGCATAGAGCACCCGGTACGGCTCGCCTTTGTGCTGGATGCGCAGTTCTCTCATCTGACCAAATTGCGACCCTCGAACATCCGAGCTGTAGGGAAAACCCAGCTGCGGTCCCTTTTCCTCGAGGAGGATGACAACCGCCGCAACATCTTCCTGTTCGGCTTCGTTGAGACCATCCCACCAGGCCTCGAACTCCTCCGTGTACTCAACATCCCATGCCATGGAAGGAATATAACCTCAGAGGAATATGTTCGTCAAGGCCACATCGACCGCACATCTCACAGCTCGCCGCGAAAGGCGCGGTGCTGGAGCGAGGCGAAGAGCGCGTCCAGCTTCGCCAGCGATGCCCGCTGCACCGCCTTCAGCCGCTCCACCGCCGACACCTGCGCGGCGAACTCGCGCTGGAGGGTGAGGGCGGGAAGCTAGAACTCCAAAGCGCCTCCTTTGCTAATGAGAGTGTGTCTGCCGTATGACCCTGCGTCTGAGTTGGCCCGTTTGAAGCTTCAACAACGAACGATAGGAACTCACTGGTTGCGAAAGCCGGATCGGTTGCGAGATTCGCACGCGTCTGGTTTGACGAAAGTAACTCGCGCATCAGATTCGATGGGTCTGTAGACATCTCGGCCGTTCGGCCCCGTCAGTGTCATCAGCATATCACCTGGCCGAACCATAAGCCGCCGAATCGGACAACATGCCTTGGTGGTAGTCATATAGGCAGTTCGTGTCAGCGATCAAGATTTACCCCACCGCTGTTAACCGACCGAATCGACTCGGCGCCTGCCGGGAAGTCAGAATCGCTTTTCAAGCCAAATCCCCATCGGAAACTGAGATGGCTCACCCAATAGCTGGCGCCAGCCTTTGGGTTGGCGACCGGATCGCCGAACAGGTCGAGGAAGAGGGATTGGGTGAGGGTGTCGAGTTGGGCGAGGGCGTGGCGGCGCTTGGCCCGCAACGCCTCGGCTTGATCCAAGATCGCCGCAATCCGTCGTTGCTCTGCCAACGGCGGGAGGGGAATCTCAACCCTTCGATGTCCTTCGGTACGGATGATTGTGATGATCGGCTGCGCCGGGCCGACCGTGGCTTCGGATGGTAGACCCGTGAAATCAGAAGAACGTGCTCATGAGCCTCAGATCGTGAAGTACTCAACCACTCACGCGTAGCCCGAAGCGCCACCGGTCAGTCTCGCTCAGAACGCCTTGATCGCCGAGCGTAGCGCCGGTTGCCGAAGATCAAGATGTCACCGATCCTCGCACTCTGCTTCGGTGAGTGCGGTCTCTGCATTTCAGCGTCAACGAAATCGCCTTGCGGCCGTCAAACACGGCCAATGCCTACGGCTCGATCTTGAGTACATCCCCGGTTGCTCGAGCTTTGACGGCCCCATGAAACATTGCCTGCAACGTCGACTTGGTCGCCACGCTCATCTCAACATCCCCTCCAGTTCCTTCATCCCCTGCTCAATCTCCCGCTCCAGCTTCGCCAGTTCGGCAAGGAGCTGCTTCGGTGGGACGTGCTCGACCTCCTCGTAAACAACTTCCTTGTAACGGTTGAGGCTCAGGTCGTAGCCCTTTGCGGCGATGTCGGCCTTGGGCACGCAGAAGCTCTGCGCGGTGCGGGGGCGTTGGCGTTCCACCGTGTCCCGCTGCTGCCAGCGCGCCAGCACATCGGGCAGGTTGTTCTTGGCGTGTTCCTCCTCGGTGAGCGGCTGGGCGGGGACGGGGCCGAGCTTTTCGTCGGGAAGAAGCGGCTGACGTTTGTCGTCGAGGCTCCAGCCGTCGGCGGTCACGTCGTAGAACCACACGTGGTCGGTGCCGCCGGAATTGGTCTTGGTGAAGAGCAGGATGGCGGTGGAAACGCCGGCGTAGGGCTTGAACGCGCCGCCGGGCAAGGAAATAACGGCATCGAGCTTCTGCTCTTCCACCAGGATCTGTCGCAGGGTCTTGTGGGCCTTGCTGGAGCCGAAGAGCACTCCGTCGGGCACGATGACGGCGGCGCGTCCACCGGGCTTCAAGAGGCGCAGGAAGAGGGCGAGGAAGAGCAGCTCGGTCTTCTTGGTCTTGACCACCTGCTGGAGGTCCTTGGCGCAGTTCTCGTAGTCGAGCGACCCGGCAAAGGGCGGATTGGCGAGGACCAGGGTGTATTTTTCGTCCTCCCCGGCATGGTCCTGGGCCAGGGAGTCGCGGTAGGTGATGTCGGGGTTTTCCACCCCGTGCAGGAGCATGTTCATGCTGCCGATGCGGAGCATGGTGTTGTCGAAGTCGAAGCCGTGGAACAGGCCATGGTGGAAGTGCTCGCGCAGCTTGGCGTCCCGGAGGATTTCGGGGTGCTGCGCCCGCAGGTATTCGCCCGCAGCCACCAGAAAGCCGCAAGTGCCGCAAGCAGGGTCGCAGATGATTTCGTTCGGCCGAGGTGCGGTCATCTCCACCATGAGCCGGATGATGTGGCGCGGAGTGCGGAACTGGCCGTTCTGGCCGGCGGTCGCGATCTTGCCGAGCATGTATTCGTAAAGGTCGCCCTTGGTGTCGCGGTCCTCCATCGGCACCTGGTCGATCAGGTCCACCACCTTGGCCAGCAGCGCCGGCGTGGGAATGGTGAAGCGCGCGTCCTTCATGTGCCGCGCATAGGTGGAGCCGTTGCCACCCAGGTTGCGCAGGAACGGAAAGACGTGATCGCCCACGACCGTGAACATCTCGCGGGCCTCAAAGTGCTTGAAGCGCGACCAGCGGAAATGTTCATAGGGGCGGCCCTTGGTCGTCCTTGCCGTCGGGGAAGATGCGTCGCTCCATCGGCCGTTTGAGCCGCGTGGCTTTATTCTCCTCCAGCGTGTGGAGGTCGTCGAGTCGGCGAAGGAAAAGCAGGTAGGTGATCTGCTCGATGACTTCGATGGGGTTGGCAATCCCCCCGGACCAGAAAGCGTCCCAGATGCGGTCGATTTGGTTGCGAATGTCGCCGGTGAGCATGGAATCAGAATTCCTCAATGAACTTGAGTTGTTTGGGCGTCCCCGAAGCGATTTGTTGTGTTGTACAGGAGAATCACGATCAGCACGGACGCCATTGGGTCGCCGGGGATGAACTCGGGGCCGGCATGTAGCGTGGTGCCGGCCTCCCGAAAGGCTGCCCTCGATCCTGGAGTGCTGAGGGAGCATTGCCAGTCATGAGTTCAGTTCTTTGGTTCTGCGCGTTTAATTGCTGCAGAGTCATCCCTGCAAACCGAGTCTTGCAGTGCAAGCCAGCCGTAGAGCTGAATCCGATGTAACTGGAATCCACCATGCAGGAGTGGAGCCGCGGAATGATTGGGGCTGTCACTGTCGCACAACTTTCAGGCCGGCAACACTGGTCACGCATGCTTAAGGACAACAGATAAGGTCAATCTATTCAACTGGTTTCGTCCGGGAGTTCAATCTCATCAGGATTAACCCACACAACTTTTCCGTCGCGCCAAATTGCCACGGGATTGCCCGCTCTCTTGTGTTGCAACACAGCCTGCCGAACAGCTCTGGCAAGAGCGCGATCCATGCCTTCACGGTCATCCAAGAGCTTTCCGATATCCTTCTTTGCGGTCTCCTGCATTACGAATTCACTCCGCGTAGTTTTGCCCAAATTTCTGGGTCGTGCACTTCCTTGTCCACATCTCCCGCACCCTTGGCGATCAGACGTGGGCCGGATACCGTCGTATTATCGTAAAAGGACCAGCCGTCCGCCAAAGGTCTGTAGAGTTTGAAGAAGTTGCGAAGTCCTCCTTCGTACCGTCGTCTGACGACATCCTCGGCCACATTGTGGCCACCAGCCCGTACTCTTTCCCTCACCCGGGCAACGGCCATTTCAGGAGAGGGCAGCCACAAGTATATCAGATAAAAAAAGTAACCCCTCTTCTGTTTCAATTCATTGATCCACGGCGCAAAGCTCCGGCTGGCAAGGGTGGACTCAAAAGCGAAATCCGCTCTTCTTTCTGCGAGTTCATGTAATCGCTTTAGCATGATGCGACCTGCATGGATAGCAACTGTTTCGGGCTGAAAACTGGAGAGGCCAAGTGCGATCGCGTCTGCGTTGACGAATTCCACAACCCCCAGAAAATCACGCAGAAGTATTGGTGCGGCAGTGCTCTTACCAGCGCCGTTCGGACCTGCGATAAGAATCAGATGAGGAGATTTCGAAGCCACACTCACCATCCAAAAATGATATTGAAAGCAAGGAAGACATTTTAATCATTATGGCACAAAATGGCTTGAGTTGGAAATTTTCTCGGAAGGACGTGCGGAGTTTCGTCACCGCGACAAGGAAGCGCCTGCGGAAGAGGTCTTTCTAAGAGCGCGGGCGGCCATCTTATGCGGCGAATAACCTCTCACGAAGAGGCGGATTCCGAAATCTACGAGGCGGCTCTCTACTACGAAGACAGGGCTCCTGTAAACTTGAACACGTTCGAGCCTTGGATTGATTAGCACCTCACCATAAAGATCCATTCGATCGAATGCTGATTGATCAGAATTACGTCGAAAACGCAGTCGGAGCTCGACCACGAAGTCATCGAGCACACCCTTGAAGAAAAGGAGTTGCTCCCCCCCCGCAAAAGCGCAAGTTCTACGAGATTATCGTTGAGCAGTTCTCATAGGGCGGGCTTGGAGTCCACGACCTGAGACCGGCCAAGCGGTCCACAGATCCCCGGCCAAGTTCGGCGAAGAACCTGAGCGGGCTACACAATCTTCAATCCGCCTGTTCGGTTGTGCCGTTGATCCAGAGTTCTGATTCGGCGAGGTCGACGTCGTCGTTCCAGATTATCCCGTATCCATGCGTATCGGGCTGAACATTGCGGAAAAAGGCTTCGTCATTCAGCTCGCGGAAGGCGGGCAGATCCAGCAGCGGGTTGCAATCGTAATTTTGCACGACACCGTTATCGAAGGTGATCCTCAAGCGTTTTCCTGAAAGTGCCTCAACTGACTTGACCTTTGGAAACATTTCCACATTCCTACTCCAACCCCGGCAGTTGTTTGAATTGCTGTGTATTCCACATCTCGATCAGGTCCCTTTGCTATATCTCCGCTTACATCACACTCATCATACAACAAATATTTTCGTCACAACGCAAGTATTGGCTTTCTAAGCTGTTTAATGGGATAAAGAGCGGTAAGAAGGATGCAACAACTTGTTGATGCTTTGCAATTTGGAGGCTCAATACTGCTCAGACTGCGACCGCTTGCCCTCTGGATGAGTCTCGATCTCAATCCTTTGGAAGGGCTTACCGGATTCTGCCAGTTGATCTGTGACTGCTTGAAGACAAACCGTGATAAGGAGTTATGAGCTTGATGGATTTTCTGTACGTGACCTTTCCGGTTTCCGGGGTGAAAACGTGGGTCTTCTTGCCACCTCTGGTTGCTTTTGTCGTGTCAACCATTACCTCAATGGGAGGAGTATCCGGAGCATTTCTCCTGCTGCCCTTTCAAGTGAGTGTGCTTCACTTTGTGACGCCATCGGTCAGCGCGACCAACTTTGTCTTTAACATCGTTGCCATACCCGAGCGGAGTGTACCGCTACCTCAAAGAAGGCCGAATGGCTTGGCCTCTCACCTGGGTCGTGATCGTTGGGACACTTCCAGGAGTTTTCATCGGCTATTATTTGCGAGTGCTCTACCTTCCAGATCCACGTGCTTTCAAGTTCTTCGTTGGCCTTGTGCTCCTTTACATCGGGGTTCGCCTGCTCTATGAGATGACCGCGCGCTCCCAGCAAGGAAAAAAGGAAATGAGGGCGTTGGAAGAGAAATTCAACCAGCATGCCAGGAAGCTCAAGGAGAGCCAGAGTTCGCGCGTTTCCTCGGGACTTCCTTCGGAGGCGGTGGTGAAGACTATTTCCTTCTCACTTTCGAGAGTTGAGTATGAATTCTGGGGGCAGCGGTTTGCTTTCAGCACCTTCGGAATGCTCGCGCTGGCTCTTGTCGTTGGCATCATAGGAGGCACTTACGGCATAGGCGGTGGAGCGATCATCGCTCCCTTCTGCGTGGCGGTCTTTAACCTACCCATTTACACGGTGGCAGGGGCGGCTCTTCTGGGCACCTTTCTCACATCCGTTGCCGGTGTATTCTTTTACAGCGTCATACCGGCCAAGGCGGGGCTCTCCTGTGCTCCAGACTGGTTCCTTGGGGTCCTCTTTGGTGTCGGTGGGTTTGCCGGGATGTACGTCGGGGCCAGACTGCAAAAGTACATACCTCAAAAGTATCTTAAATTGATTCTTGGTGTTATCATCACATTTCTGGCCGGCAGCTACATTCTGCAATATTTCAATAAGTAGTGCCATGCATGTCACGGGCTGGTGGGATTGTTCTGTTCTTCTGGAGGCAGACGCCCAATATAACGGTTGTTTCCACGGCAGGGATGCAAGGTCTGCCCATCTGAGGCTTTCCACACATGGATTCACTACCGGACACTTTTAC
>CAWHGA010000035.1:0-46638 GCA_963828705.1 uncultured delta proteobacterium | reverse complement strand
GAATCCTACTATGGAACTCTCAGCTGCGGATCGATCTTTTTTCGGTCTGGTAACCCGGGCGGCGTTCAGTAACCCGTTCAGTGATGATCGGGAGGAGCTGGGATCTTCGCATTGCCGGTTGTTCGCCGCAGATTGCCTATGATGAGCGGGTGGACCGGGTGATCGAGCGGGTTCGGGAACGGGTCGCCAAGCTGGCAGCGGCTGACAGGGCTGATCTTCGCCGCTATCGGGGTGAGGATCGCGCCAGTTTGCAGAGCGCTTTTCTCTTTGATGTGTTTCATTACTTCTACGACCACTTCGACCACTTGATCATGGACCAGATCCAGGCCGGCCATGATCCCCGCCCGGTGTCATTCGGCCGCGAGACGCTGGCCATGCTCTCCGGGCGAGGTTTTGCCGCTGCCGAGGCACAGCGCTTTTTCGCGATGTTTTACCAGGTGCGGCGGGCGTTTTACTTCATCAACCAGGGGCTGGTGGGGTGTAGCCGATCCATGAAGGAGCTGCGCCGGCACTTGTGGAACAACATTTTCACCCATGACGCGCGCTGGTATGAGCGCTACCTGTGGAACCGCATGGAGGATTTCTCGACACTGCTGCTCGGCGAAACCGGTACCGGGAAAGGTGCCGCTGCCGCTGCCATTGGCCGCTCCGGGTATATTCCTTATGATGACCGGAAGGCTTGTTTCACTGAAAGTTTCACGCGCAATTTCATTGCCATCAACCTGTCACAGTATCCCGAAGCGCTCATCGAGTCAGAGTTGTTCGGTCACCGGAAGGGGGCTTTTACCGGCGCTATCGATCATCATCAAGGGATCTTTGCCCGCTGCAGCCCGCATGGCGCTATCTTTCTGGATGAGGTCGGGGACGTATCGATTCCAGTCCAGGTGAAACTTCTGCAAGTATTGCAGGATCGGACTTTTTCGCCGGTGGGCGGTCACGAATCGCTACGTTTCAGTGGCAGGGTTATTGCCGCCACCAACAAAGCGCTGCCCGAGTTGCGCAAAGCCGGGCTGTTCCGCGATGACTTTTTCTATCGTCTCTGTTCAGACGTCATTGTGGTTCCGCCGTTTCGGCAACGGCTGCAGGAGGACCCGGAAGAAATGGGCGGCATGGTAAGCCACCTGATCCAGCGAATCCTCGGGGCAAACCCGAAAGAAATGACTCAGCTGGTTTGTTCGGTCATCGATAGGGAACTGGGTATCGGTTACGGCTGGCCCGGCAATATTCGGGAGTTAGAACAGGCCATACGACGGGTTTTGCTCACCAGGAAATACACCGGGGATCGTGGTACGGTCGTGGTGGATGATTTCGGCCGGCTGGTTGCCGGCATACAAACCGGCAGGTTGAATGCGCAAGAACTTGTGAGCGCTTACTGTGCCTTGCTCCATGAGCGGTTTGGAACCTACGAGGAGGTTTCTCGAAGGACCGGCCTGGATCGGCGGACGGTGAAGAAATACATAACGCAGGCCACGGCGGCGGGAAACGAATAGGGTTGTGGGACGACCCTCTAAGCCTGTTCCTTGTCCAGGGCCTGCGGTGTTTCCTCGTCTGTCTTGGTCTCCTGGGGCTGCTGTTGCGCCTGGGCCGGATCTTTGGGATTGCGCCATTCGTTGAGCATCCGCCGCATTTTGAGATAGGGTTTGAGCATCACCACCAAACCCAACAGAAACCCCAGAAAGGCGGCCATGCCAATGACCGTGTACACCCGATGGAACCAGGTGAAAGCCTCATGAATATGGAAGTCCAGCCTGAACGGCAGGAGACCGTTGAAAGTCGGCAGGTTCTGATACACGAACAGACCCACAATGGCCAATAGTAGGCCGCCGGTGATCCAGCTAAACACTTTCATGGGTATTCCCTTCCCTGAAGAAAACCAGGAATTTGGTGTAAGTCTGCTGCAGGTGTTCGGGGATGCTGCGGACATCGGCAAGCACTGTCATGAAGTTGGTGTCACCGCGCCAGCGAGGAACCACATGGAAATGCAGATGTTCTTCGACGCCTGCACCGGCTTCAGCGCCAAGGTTCATGCCGATGTTGAAACCGTTTGGGTTCATAACCTTGGTGAGGATCGCGGTGCAGCGGGTCACCCAGCGCATCAGGTCGAGCCGCTCGGCATCGTTGAGGTCATTGAGAGAGGACACGTGGCGCCAGGGGGCCACCAGCAGGTGGCCATTGTTGTAAGGGTATTTGTTCATCATGACCATGACGTTCTGACCCCGATACAGAATCAGCCGGGCCTCGTCGCTTAGCCCGTCGCCTTCGGGACAAAAGATGCAGTAGGGTTCGCGTTTGCCCAGAATGTATTCGATCCGCCAAGGCGCCCAAAGATTTTGCATGAATCGTCTCCTCGTATAATCTACACCGAAATGATATCCGCATGAAATGTCTTGTCTACGCGAAGCAAACCAAGGCTGCAGGGTGCGCCTCGCCGCCCCGCCGACACCGACCCCGGATTGAACCAGAGGATACCGTTGGCTCGATGCTGGTAAGGTTGGTGGGTATGACCGAACATCACCACATCCACATCCTGAAATTCGGCGCAAAGGGTTTCGGGTAGTTCACCGGCCGCTCCCCACCCATGGATCAGTCCCACCCGGTACTTCCCCAAACGCAGCATCTTCTTGGTCGGCAACTGCCGGCGAATGCCGGCGCCGTCCATGTTCCCGCAGACCCCTTCAAAAGGGAATTGCAGCAGATAATCCAGGACCGCGTTGCCGACAATGTCTCCTAGATGAATCACCAGATCGGCACCACGACAATAGCGTTCGCAGAGCGCTTCGAATTGGGGCGTCACTTCGTAGAGATGAGTATCCGACATTACCACAATGTTCATGCTGCCAGCACCATAACCATATCCGCTTGAAGCGAGGGATTTTCTAACTTCAGCCTGTCAGATTTCATTGGCGCCAGGGCCAATCCAGGAAGTGATGGTCGGCCCCGGACCGTTCCTGACACGGTAAGGTTGTTCATGAGAACAAGCTTGCCGGCCATGACGCGAGTTGACGGGGGAAAGCTCATGAGCCGGGATCCGGGAGAATACCAAAAAACTCTTGGAATCTGGGTAGTTAACCGCCAGCAGTATAGCTCTTCGCGGAGAAAACTCAAGCCTAAACTGATGATTTCTAAGGCTCCTCACTATGAAGGAAACACATTGACTTCGGCGACTCAATGGCAAACAATCCTGGGCAAATTTTGAGTCGACAATCAAGCTCGAATCCGTTCCCCGTTGATAATGTCAGATGTGAGGGTTGACCGGTCCGTTAATAGGGACCGAGCGCATGGTTCTGCATGGAACGCGTTTTTGAGCGGTGAACGGATAGGATCAGCTTATGAGGTACCCTACCATCAAAAGAGTCCTGCCGGTGCTTGCCTTCATCTGCTTCGGCTGTGGGGCAGTGGCTCTCTGGCGGAATCAGGTTGACCACGAACACGAAATCATTCTGCGGCATGCGGAGACTTCGGCGCAGCAGTTCCGCATTCGGGTTGAAGGTTTGATGAATGCCCGCATTGCGTCTTTGAAGTTGATGGCGGACCGCTGGGTGGAGCGGCAGCCTCCCGACTTCAGCGAACAGCGTTTCTACGGTTTTGCTGACATCTTGTTCCGGCACTACCAAGGCTTTACTGAGATCCAGTGGATCGATCCCGCCGGCTCAGTGCGTTGGGCCTTTCCAACCAAAGACGATTCTCCGTCTCGAGGCAATAAGCTTGCTCAGCATCCCGATTCGCATCACCATGTCGCATTGGTCCAGACCGGAGCAAGCTCCACGGGTAACGTGACCTCGTGCACCGAGTTCCAAGATGGCAAGATGGGATTCCACATTCTCGTTCCGCTGGTGTTAGGAGAAACGCTTCAGGGATTTCTGGATGGGGTGTTTCTGCTGTCGCAAATCATGGAGATGAGTGTTCCCCGCGGCATTTGGGAGGATTTCTCCATCAAACTGTACGAAGACAACCAGCTCATCTATACCAGCGGCGCGTCAAGCGACTTGAAACCGGGAGTGAAGCCGAATTCTGTGCAACAAGATGTGCATTTTGCCGACCGACACTGGCAGGTGGATCTGGAACCGAGCGTCGACTACTACGCGAAAGCATCCGGCCGGCATCGCAATGTGCTGGCATTTGGTCTGGCCCTTTCGGCGGTCCTTTCCCTGCTCCTTTACGCCCTCCTCAGGCGTATGGAGTTGTACCGGGAATCGCGTGACCAGGCCCTTCGCGAAGTGACCGAACGCCAACGAGTGGAGGCGGTGCTTCGCGACAATGAAAAGAAGCTGGAAGCCCTGCTCGCCGAACTTGCCGCCAAAAACGCGGAACTTGAAACCTTTATGTATTCGGTCTCCCATGACCTAAAAACGCCCATTGTTACCATAGAAGGTTTTGTCGGGGCCCTGCGTGAAGACTTCGGAGACCGGATCTCCGCGGACGGCGAAAAATACATTAATTATATCAGCGACGCCGCCCGCAAAATGGAGCTTTTAATTAACGATTTGCTGGAGCTTACCCGCATCGGGCGCTTACCGAAAAGACCGAGTTTGCCTTTGCCGGTGTAATCGAAGAGGTTCTAAAAGCGCTGCAGCCCCGGATCAGGGCGAGGTATTCAGGTCAACGTTCGGAAAATCTCCCCTTGGTTTACGGTGAAAAAAAGCGCCTGGTTCAGCTCATGGAAAACCTTTTGTCCAATGCGGTTAAATATGTTGGCAAGGAAAACCCCTCCCCGCGGATTGAGCTGGGCGTGCAGGCCCGGGATGGTCGGAAGGTGTTCTTTGTCCGCGATAACGGCATCGGTATCGAAAAAATATATTTTGAAAAGATTTTCGAGGTTTTCCAGCGCCTGCCGCCGGCCAAAAAGATTGAGGAAGGAACCGGCATCGGACTGGCAATCGTAAAACGGATCGTCGAACACCATGGCGGCAGAATCTGGCTGGAATCCGAGCCGGGCCAAGGCACCACATTTTTTTTCACCCTTAAAGACGCGGAGGCTTGAACCGATGGATTTTGAACCATCAAACATTTTACTTGTGGAAGATGAGGAGGCGCATGCGGAACTCACCAAAAGGGCCATTCGCAAGGCGGGCAATGCCAACCGCATCGACATTGTTTCCAATGGCGAAGAAGCCCTCGATTATCTTTTCAATCATAAAAATTTTGCGGATAAGGACAAATATCCTGTGCCGGGATTGATCCTGCTGGATATCAAGCTCCCCGGTATCGATGGGATCGAAGTACTCAAGAGAGTCAAGGAAGATCCTCGTCTGAAAAGAATCCCGGTGATCATGCTCACCACCTCGGAACGGGAGGAGGATATTGCCCGGTCGTATCAGCATTATGCCAACAGCTATCTGACCAAGCCGGTAGGGTTCAAGGAATTTGAAGAAAAAATTCGGCAACTAGATTATTACTGGTTGCTGATCAATGAGCCACCCACCCGCGTCGACTAGTCCCACCACGTGCGAAATGATGGACCAGTTTAGAAGTGATTGCCGAAATGGACGCTTTGCAGATTGTTATCATCGAGGATCAGGAAGCTCACTTTGAGCTTATGAAACGGGCCGTGAGCTTGGAATTCCCGTCTGCGACGATCCTTCATTTTGTTGAGGCGAGCGCTTGCTTGGAGCGACTCGATGACCTCAGCCCGGATGTCATCATTGCCGACTACCTCATGCCGGGGATGACCGGCATCGAGTTCCTCGAAGTGATGCAGCGGGAGTCGAGGAACATACCGGTCATTATGATCACCGGTCAGGGGAACGAGAACATCGCGGTCCAGGCGATGAAACTCGGGGCCTCGGACTACCTGGTAAAATCTGCGGATTTCTTCAGACTTCTGCCCGGCACGGTGGAAAAGGTGGTCCGCGAACGGAAGCTGCGCGATTCTCTTCAAGAGAGTGCGCGGTTGAACGACTTGCTGCTCAACAGCCTGCCCCATCCGGCCATGTTGATCCGCAAAGATCGGACGGTCGCGGCTGCCAACCGGATCGCTCAGGAAATGGGTGCACGCATCAATGATCTGTGCTGGCGCAGTTTCTCTGGTGGTGAATATATCCAGGAGAAGCACAAACGTTTCCTCCTGGAGCACCCCGGCTGTATCCCACCTGGAGATATTCAATGTGCCTTCTGCCGAGCGGATGAAGCCTTTGCCTCGGGCCAACCTGTCCTGGCAAGCGATACCAAGGGTTTTGGGCGGTTGTGGGACCGATGGTGGGTCCCTATTGATAGCAATACCCTTCTGGTCTATGCTATTGACATCACCGCCCACAAGCAGGCGGAAGAGCAGATCCACATGCTCTCTCGACAACTCATCAAGGCCCAGGAAAAGGAAAGGCAGCGTTTGTCTTGCGATCTCCACGACAGTATCGGCCAGGAACTCTTGACCTTAAAGATCGGATTGGACACGTTGCTGGACCATCACTTGGACGCCCCCTCCTCGATGGTGGACAGGGTTTCATGGCTGTCGCAAATGCTTCAGGCAACCATCGAGAGCTTACGCAATCTGGCTTATGACCTGCGCCCCGTTGTTCTTGACCAGCTCGGGCTGGTGCAGACCCTGCAGGATTATTGTGACGACTATTCGACACGCCATGGGATACAGACGGAATTTTTCACCGGTGGTATTGACGACTTGGACCTGAATTTCGATACCAACATCGCGCTGTATCGGTTGGTGCAGGAGAGCCTCAACAATGTCAGGAAACATGCAGAGGCGAGCAGGGTAGTCATTCGCCTGGTGGCCTCTTTCCCCAGTATTATTCTACGCATTGAAGATAACGGCAAAGGTTTTGACGTTTTCGACCGGATGGGCAACGCCCACGACGAACACTGCCTGGGGCTGCTTGGGATGCGGGAAAGAGTTGCCCTGCTCGCGGGTGTCATGAAAATCGAATCGCACCCTGGGCAGGGGACCCGGATTCGCATTGAAATACCCTTCAAAGGGAAATGAAATGGCGCAAAAGAAGACTATCTTGATCGTGGATGACCACCCGCTGTTCAGGGAGGGGCTCAAGGTGCTCATCGCCCGCAGTCCGGGTTTTGCCGTAGTGGGGGAAGCCGGCAATGCGGGGGAGGGCCTCGAGCTGGCGAAAGAACTCAAACCAGACCTGGCCGTTGTCGATATCTCCTTACCGGACAAGAGTGGTATTGATCTGACCCGCGCCATTCGCAGCATATTGCCGCAGACCAGGGTCATCATCGTCAGCATGCACTCCAAAATCCACTACATCACCGAAGCTTTCCAGGCCGGGGCGACCGGCTATGTTGTCAAGGAATCTGCGACCGAGCGTTTGGTACAGGGGTTGGAAGCGGTCTGCCGGGGCGAGTACTTCCTGGATAGCTCCCTTTCGCAGAGTGTTGTTAAACGACTGGTGGAATTCCCCGACAAGGAGGCACGCATCACCGATCGAGGCTATGGTGCCCTCACCGCCCGGGAGCAGCAGGTCCTGCGGATGGTGGCCGAAGGACGGAGCACCAAGGAAATTGCCGCCGAGTTGTTTATCAGTCCCAAGACCGTTGAGAACCACCGGGCCAATATCATGGAAAAGCTTAACCTGCACAACACCATGGAACTCTTGCGTTACGCCGCCAAGCTAGGTTTGATCGACATCGACCTGTGGAAGCACTGATCCCGAATCCGGGGAGAGATTTGACCTGGCATGTGAGGAGGGGAGATAGATGAAGATGAGGGTCGGTTCTTGAATCTTTGTTCTGGTGCTTGCACTAAGTTCAGGCCTGAATGACGCTCAACCCCTCCCGTCTTGCTGCCTCAATTTGTCGCTGATCTGAGGACACGAACAGGTCCGGTTCTACGAGGAGAGCGCAGCCGAGGTGGAGTGCATCCATGGCACGAAGGGGGCTATTCTCAAGGCACTTAATCGTTCGAGTGATCACGTCCGGCGTGACATAACAAACCTCAGTGTCCTGGATTTCCGTCAAGATGAGATCACGAGTCCTCTGGTAATCGTGGGAGGACAGCTTACCTTCGCGAACGAGGCGATTGAGTGTTGAAATCATTTCGGGCAGGCAAATGACACTGAGAACCAGATCGTCGGCCTGCCTACAGATCTCGATGACCTTGTCCGTGCCGGGTTCCTCGATGTACCTTTTGACGAAAGCAGAGGTATCAAAGAAGACTCTCATGCGTCAGATTCCACCCGGTCTTTCAGAATTTCCCGACTGAGAGACAGGCCCGGAACAGTCAGGCGCGGCACTTCTCGCTTCCAGGAAGCCTCCCGCTTTGTCAGCGGTAAGATCTCAGCAATGGGCTTGCCGTTGCGGTAAACGCGCACCACCTCCCCGCTTTCCACTGCATCAAAGTAATGCTTGATGCGCTTTCGCAGTTCAACCACATTCGTTTCTTGCATGTCTCTCACCTCGCATTTGGGAGTTTGACTCTCATGTTTATTGTACGCCATAGTGTACGTTTTTCAATCAAAATAAGGAATGGGGAACGCTGAACGGGTATACCTGAACGCTGAACGGGGTCGGGCCAAGCCCAAGTGAACGGCAGCGGACGGGGTCGGGCCTGGCATATCAAAAACTGGGGGCGCACGACTCTGATCGTCATTCCCGCATGCTCCTGGCGGGAATCCAGTGCCACTCCGGCGGGATTTGATCCTGCCTGCGGCAGGACTGGCCCCCCGCTAAAGGCATGCGGGGGTGACGGACTGGAGACTCTCGCGCAAGGGCCGGAATCAGTAAGCTTTCGAAACGGATATCCTGCCCGGACTTATTGAGATGTTACGTTGGGCCAAGCTAATCACTTGACACTGCAGTAATATTGGCGAGGGCTGTCTCGGTAACTTGTTGAAATTACACGGCCGGAACTTGGGAAATGGAGCCATTTTCGCTCCTTTAAGGCGTGTCGAGTACTGTCGGGCTACACTTGGCGAAAAGGATCTTTGTGCCAGCTACGTTCATCCCCTGCCTAGTATCGAAATTTCCCACTTCCTGGGGTTTATCCCTACCAAAATGAGTGCTTTGCTCTATGTACAAAGCGCAAAGTATTGATCATTATTCATAACATATCGCGATACTGATGGAAGGGGTTGGAGAGAGGACGGGGGGCGGCCGCGGGATCTGAGCGTTTGATTGAATATGAAGCGGGATTGAACAACGCTCTGGGTGGGGGTGAATGTCGCATTCTGTGTCAGTACGACAGCCATCGCTTTTCTCCTGCGGTCCTGCAGTATGTCCTCACCTCGCATCCTGCGGTCGTGGTTGGAGCAGTGGTTTGTCCCAATAGCTACTTCCGGATTTCTCCGTCCTGTTTTGGGGAGAGTTCTGCAAGCGCCAGGATAAACGCTTGGTTGGCTGATCTCGGCGGGCGCAACCAAGCTGTGATGTTGTAGCAGTGCTGCGCTTTTCATTGCGTTGCAGTCGGTACCATGACGAGAACGTGAAGTGGTCCGTAACGAAATCAAAGGGAGGGTTGCTATGGTAGACGTGGGCGAGCTCAAGAAATTTGAGGTTTTCAGCGTGTTTTCAGATAAGCAGCTGGAAAATCTGGCAAAGATCAGCGAAAAGAAGGCCTTTAAGGTCTATTCTCATGTCTATGAGCATGGGGATCGGGCCAAGTATCTGTTTGTGGTGAGCAAGGGATTGGTGAGCCTGCGAGAACTAAAACCCGGGGATCAGGTGGGAATTGCCTTTGAAATGCGCGAACGGGGTGAATTGTTCGGCGCTGCCTGCTTCATGAGACCACAGCAGTATACTCTGACCGGAGTATGTCTGGAGGATTCCGAAGTCATAGCCATCGATGCAGATAAGCTCTATGACTTGTGTGAAGCCGATGCCGAGGTGGGCTACAAATTCATGAAGAAGATCGCCATGCTCTACTTCGAGCGGTACAAGAACGCCAAGAGGCAACTCTTTGATATGGTCAGAACGCCAACCATTGTGACCGCCCTCCCGGGCTAAGGGCGTTCTTGGTGGGAGTGGATAACACCAGTTGCGCCGGACCGAAGTCCCTAAAGCGACCCTATGGCCGCCCCCTTTCGCGGAAAAGCTCAATGTGGAGATCGGACTATGAAATTCGTCCACGTGCAGCAGCAGAGATCTAAAGACAAAACGAATACAAATAGGGAAACAGTTTCCAATGGGGATACCACTGACGAGAGGATTGCTGAACCCACCGGAGATGCGAGCACAGCTTCGGGTTTTCCGGCGCAAACTGGTGTGTCCTTGAAAGAGGGCTCAACGGGGTTCTGTGATGGGGTGGGACCGCACAAGAGGCAAAACTACCTGGATCTGGCCGGGTTGATTAGAAGCATACAGCGAGCTGAAGGAAATATCGATTGCTTTCAGCGAAAGGATGATTGTGACCGCCAGGACTGTTCCTGGAGGTCCTACTGCCTGGACTGGTCAAGCCCTCAGGGGTAAGCGCTCTTGGTCCTGTGAATTTCAGACGCTGGATTTCAGCTGCTTGGTCAGGCGGGAATCCAGGAATGGACACTTCAGGATGGAAACTAGCTCACCAAACGAGGAGGGCATGGAGCTGTGGGCTCTGCTGCGTCCTGCAGTGGACGCGGACATGTACTGCAACAACTCCGTATGCGACCTGAATATTCCGATCGGGCAGGTTGTTGCTGGACCCTTTGCCAGAAGAATGAAGTGGAAAACAAAGGGTGGTTGCACAAAGCACTTCTGCCAAACCTGTGCTCAAGCCATAGCCATATGGCAAACTGAAAGAGAGTGAGAACACTTCAGACGCCAGCCGGTACCCCAACAACCAGCACAACGCGGAGACATCTCCATCCCCACTTCTTCCCGTAAAGCCTGATCAAAGTCCTTGACCTGAATCACCGCTGGAATCGGCCCAAAAATCTCCTCCTGGGCGAGGCGATGTTAGGGGCAAATATCGGTGAAAACCCATAGCGGCACAAAATGCCAGAAGGCTCCGGGCGCATGGCGTTCCACCAACAGGTTGCCTTCCTGTCACAGCTGTTGGCCCGGTGAGACGCTGGTGGTTTCGGCAGGCGGCGCTGGTTGTTGGCTGGGCGGCTGCGGTTGGACCTCCGACGTCGACGGTGGCGTTGGGTCCGGGGGGCTGGGGTTTGCCGCCGGTGGTGCTGATGACGGTGGTGGTGGGGAAGACGGCACTGGCGGTGGCAGTTGTTGGCTGGGCGGCTGCGGTTGGACTGCCGATGTCGGCGGTGGCGTTGACTCCGGGGGGCCGGGTTTTGGCGCTTGCGGTTCTGATGACGGTGGCGGCGGGACAGGCAGCACTAGTGGTGGCAACGGTGCCGCAGGTGCTGGTAACGGCGCGCCAGCTGGGGCCTGTGGCGGCGCCGTCGGCGTAGCCGGCGGTGTGACCTGGAATTGGCCACGGCGCTGTTCCCGCTGATCAGCCCGAGCTTTCAGCCGTTCTTCCAAGGTTTTGAGTGCGCGCTGCAAGGATGCATCCATCACCACCATTTCTCCCTGGCTCACAATCAATCGCTGAAGTTCCGGGATCTTCAACCTGGCGCTGGATTTCAAGTAGACCGGCTGGATGTACAAAACCGTGCCGCCGATGGGAAAGATCAGCATGTTGCCTCGTTCTACTTCGGAGCCGGATTGGTCCCACAAAGAAAACTGCTGGGAAATGTATGGGTCCTGGTTCACCAGAGCGCTGATCTGCGATGGGCCGTAGACCACGGAGCCCTTCGGGAAGGAATAGACCAGGATGCGGCCATAATTGGGCGGATCATTGCCCACCACCACCACTGCTCGCAGGATGTCCAGGTTTTTGGGTGACATGGAGCGCAGCAACAGGAATTCCTGCTTCGATTCGTCAATAAGGTTGATGGTCAGGAAGTAGGGTTTGAGAGGAACCGGTTTGTTGCCCTGATAGGTCTTGGCAAATTCCCAGGCATCTTCTTGCTTGTAGTAGACCTGAGGATCGGTTTGATGGTAGGCGGCGTAGATGCTCATCTGGATGTCGAAGAGGTCCTTGGGGTAGCGCAGGTGCTGTTGCAGTTCCGTCGGCATTTGCGCCAGGTCCTTGAAAACCCCCGGATACATGCGTTTGTAAGCGGCAATGATGGGGTCCTTGGGGTCGGAGACGTAGTAGTCCACGCTGCCATGGTAGGCGTCCACGACGATCTTCACCGCATCGCGGATGTAATTGAACTGGTTTTCATAGGGCTGGGCATTGGGATACCAGGAGGAAGTGGTGAAGGCGTCCTGAATCCAGAAGATCCCCTGAGGAGTGACAACGGCGTAAGGGTCTTGATCCAAGCGCAGATATGGGGTGATGGTCCTGATGCTGTCAAGGATATTGCGGCGAAACAGGATGCGGCTGTTGGAGTTGGTCTTGGCCGGGGAGGACGATGTTTTTCTCTTTGAAGTAGAAAAGCGAAGAGCAGCTTACGGAAAAACGATGACAGTGCGACCCCGCCTCGTCCCGGTAATTGACGCTCACCACGTTGTTTCCCAAGGAATAATCGAATTCCTGACCGTTATTGGGGGCAATGGCGTAACCGTAGTCCTTCAGCCCATAGTAGATTCCCGGCTGCTGGATCTTGAAACCATAGTCGGATTGTGGAGGAAGATCATGCAGGAACCAGGTAAAGGGTTCTTCCCCGTCCTGAGCGGCCGGTGACATGACCGCACCATAGCCGTGGGTGTACTTGAGATGTTCGTTGATCCAGTTCTGGGCCGAAGCGGGCAGGCCCTTGATGTTCAACTCCCGTGCGGCCACAAACACCTGCTGGTAGACACCATTGACGCGTGTAACGATCCACATCAACATCGACAAAATCATAGTAGGGGCGAATCCCCTGGAGCTGCTTGTAGACGTCAACCAGCAGATCGCGGTCCCAGACCGGAATGTTGTGAAGATTTTGCTGGAGTGTGGTGATCGGACGCCAGGCTGGGCACGCTCTTGAGGGTATATTCCCGGGTTTCCACCTGGTTCAGGTTGTAGGCTGCCAGCGTAGCCTGGATGCTATTGGCGATGAATTGACTCTCGCGGCTGGAATCTCATTGGGCTTCACCAGGTATTTGTCGACGGAATGCGGCAGAAACTCGGAGTAGCGACACGCCTAATGCCAACACAAACCCTAGAGCGAACAGGACAAAGGTTTTCAGACCCTTGCGGGCTTTGACAAAAGCAATAAGGGAAAAGGCGGTCCCGGTCGAGCAGCACCAGGGTTGTCCAAATGAACGGCAGAATAACGCGCATTTCGACGAAACCGGGACCGTAGAACAGGGCATGGGTGTTGGTGAAGAGCAATAGATGACGCTGCAGGAAAAAGTTCCAGATCTCAATAAACGAGATCAGCAGGATCAACGAGACTGAGATGGACCTTGGCGCCGCGCGGCAGAAACTGTTCCTGTCGAGACAACATGCGGCTTTCCAGGTAGTACAGGACGATAAGACTGACAAACAGGAGCAAGAAAGCGATCAACAAGCCTCTTTTGCATCAGCGTGTAGATCGGGAGGGAAAACAGGTAGTAGCTGATGTCTTTGCCGTAGACCGGGTCGGTGACTCCCGGCCTTGCCGCCAAAGATGTAAAACAACGCCGATTCCCACTGCTGAAACAGGGGCCAGGCGATGATTACGGCCAGAACCAGCGACAGGGGGGTGTAAACCTTGAGCGATCCACTGCGAAACAGCTTGGCCAACTCCACGTAGCGCTGGCGGAGGCGGGCGTCGGAGCTGGTGGAGTCTGGGTGCGGTGCTGCCGAGATATCTGGAAGCCAAGCCCGAAATTGATGAAGAACACCAGAAAGAACAGCAGGGTGACACCGCCAAACACGGCGTAGCGGTATAACAAACGCAACCAGAAGTACCCTTCGTAGCCCAGGGACTGGAACCAGAGATGATCGACCAGCAAAATCCAGAAAAAGATAAGTGAACACCAGGTGGATCATGCCGAGAAGCAGAATGACAGCCGCCTGCCAGAACCAGCCAACGCTTCCAGTGTTGCATGATAACCCCTTCTCTGCCGGTTTGCCATCAGTCACCAGAGCAACATCGACGGTCAGATATGAGTACGGCGAGGCCGTGGGTGGCAAGATGCGCCACAAACCTCGCGAGTGTGGTTGTCGGATCGGGAAGGTTCCCGCTACAGTCAGACTCGCCGCGATGCTACCATCGGTGACCGAATAGATGAAGCACTTTTTCCTGTCGTGCAGACGGTGATTCTGCCGGATGACGCGTGGGCATGCGTGCCGCCCTTGCATGTCCGTCGCTGAGCGTGGAAAACCCTCTACTCGCCTTCACGCTCTTACGCCTGACATGTCTGGCAACTAAGGCTTGACTTTGGCTTGTCTCATGAACTATCCTTCTAGGCTTGTGTTTTTCCTTAGGATTTCAGAAGTATTGTCCGGTGTTGCCCACTATGTGACTCATGCGGGGGAACTGTGAGTCGTGCCTGCCGCGATGGGCTATGACCCCGAGCGATTTCGGACGGCGGCCTACCAGCTTGTCCCAACTCCCTGAGAATGTCCGGCAAGGTGAGTGGTCGATGCTGACCGTGGTGCTCCCGCTACGACCATAAACGACCAGAGAAAGGGATCAGTATGAAAGAGGATGTTGCCAAGGTTCGAACTTTTGCTCTCATCTCACATGGCGGGGCAGGAAAGACCTCCCTGGCGGAAGCCATGTTGTTTGATGCCGGAGTAACGACGCGACTCGGCAAGGTCGATGAAGGGACCTCGGTCATGGACTACGAGCCCGAGGAAGTGAAGACGCAAGGCCACCATGAGCACGGCCTTCAACACCGCAGTCTGGAACAAGCATCAGCTCAACATCATTGACACCCCCGGGGATTTCAACTTCATTGCCGACACCAAGACTTCCATGCAGGGCGCGGATGCTGCGGTGGTGGTCATCGATGCCATCGACGGGGTACGTGTGCAAACCGAAAAGGTCTGGGAATTTGCCGAGGAGTTCCAGCAGCCACGGCTGATCTTTGTCAGCAAGATGGATCGCGAACGAGCTGATTTTTTCAAAGCCCTGGAAGATGTTCGCAACAACTTCGGCAAGCACTGTGTCGCTTTGCAGATTCCCATCGGGACGGCCGAAAACTTTAAGGGAGTGGTCGACATCCTGAGCGAAAAGGCCCACCTCTTCACCCAGGGAGACAGTGGCAAACCAGCTGGTGGAGGCGGTCCCTGCTGATCTTGCCGACCAGGTGCAACAGTACCGTGAAGAATTGATCGAAGGAGTGGCTGAATCTTCCGACGAACTGCTCGAGAAATACCTGGACGGCCAGGTGCTTAGTCCTGAGGAAATCACCCATGGGCTGCGTCAGGCAGTGGTTTCCGGCAAACTGGTGCCGGTTGTCTGCGGCAGCGGGCCGATTAACATGGGGGTTCAGCCCCTGATGGACGTCATCGTGAGCTGTCTGCCGTCACCCCAGGATCGTGGGGCGCGGGTCTTCAAGGCCGCTGGGAAAGGACGGCGAGGTGGTGCGTGAACCGGATCCGACCGCGCCGCTTAGCGCCCTGGTGATCAAGACCATCAGCGACCCGTACGCCGGCCGCCTCTCGGTGTTGCGTATCTTTTCCGGGAGCCTGACCCCTGATTCCACGGTTTATAACAGCACCAAGAGAACCAAAGAACGTTGGGGCCAACTGCTGCGTCTCAAGGGCAAATCCCAGGAACCCATCGAAGCCGCCGGTCCCGGGGAAATTGTGGCCGTCGCCAAGCTGAAAGAAACCACCACCGGGGACACCCTCTGCGAAGAAAAGGACGCGGTGATCCATTCCGACCGTGGAACTCCCTCCGGCTATCTATTCGCTGGCCATCGAACCCAAGAGCAAAGGCGATGAGGACAAGATTTTCTCGTCGCTTAGTCGTCTTATGGAGGAAGATCTCACCCTGAGACTGGAGCGCAATGACGAAACCAGGGAGATGATCCTGTCCGGCATGGGGGAAGTGCATATTGAAGCCACCATCGAAAAGCTCAAACGCAAGTTCGGCGTGGAAGTGAATCTGCGCTTGCCCAAGGTACCCTACAAAGAGACCATTAAAGGCAAGTCGCGAGTGCAGGGCAAATACAAGAAGCAGTCGGGTGGCCGCGGTCAATATGGGGACTGCTGGATCGAGATGGAGCCGTCTGCCACAAGGTGAAGGCTATCAGTTTTTTGACAAAATTGTCGGTGGGGTCATCCCGAAACAATACATTCCCGCCGTGGGAAGGGGTATCGGCGAAGCTGCTCTGGGCGGGCGCACTGGCAGGTTATCCGGTGGTGGATTTCAAGGTGGATCTGGTGGATGGGTCATACCACACTGTCGATTCGTCGGAAATGGCCTTCAAGATCGCCGGTTCCATGGCTTTCAAGGAGGCCGTACTCAAAGCCAAACCGACCCTGCTTGGAACCGATCATGACCATGGAAATCACGGTGCCCGATGATTGCATGGGGGATGTCATCGGCGATCTTAACTCACGCCGCGGCAAGGTGCTGGGCATGGAAAGCAAAGGCAAACGGCAGATCGTCCGCGCCATGGTGCCCTTGGTGGAAGTACTCAAGTATGCACCTGAACTTCGTGCGATGACCGCGGGCCGTGGTATGTTCACCATGAGCTTTTCGCTCACTACGAAGAAGTTCCTGCACAGCTTCAGGAAAAGATCATCGAAGCGTGCCAAGCAGGAAGAGAAGTAGCGGCTGACCATACAAAGGGTTGCCCATGGCGATTTGTGGTTCAAAATGGCGGAGTGCCCTGAGCGGCTCCGCCATTGTTGCCTGAAGTCGAGGTGATACCAGGCGGAAGGGGGCACATTATGGAAGAGAAATGATCAGGGGACTCTTGAGTCTCAGGGCCAACGACTCCCGATAAGGATTGCAGGGTTCGAGAAGCTGGCTATTCGTCTCCAGAGCATGAACGTTAATGAGAGGATCAAACTGGCCTTGATCGGAGACACCGAAGCACGGCGACTACTCATTCGCGATCCGAGCCGAGAAGTTCAGATGGCCATTTTGAAAAACCCTCGCATCACCGAGAGCGAAGTGATTTCCATTGCTAACTCTCGCGGCACATCTGAAGAGATGTTGCGGGCCATCCTCAGCAATCGTGAATGGTACAAGATATTATGCCGTACGGCTGGCTCTGGTGAAGAACCCCAAGACCCCCTTTGCCCTGGCCATCAGAATGGTGGGGGGGCTGGCGTCTCACGATCTGAAACTTCTAGCGAAGAGTAAGACTATTTCTCCGGCGGTGGCCCAGCAAGCCAATAGACTGGTGGTCGAAGAACCACTAATAGGGGTTGGTGCTTATGAGCTGACACAGATAATCAAGACGATGGCGCCCCATTGTTTTCCGAGGCGAACAGCAGTGGTGATTACCGTGAGTGACAAGGGGGCCGAGGGCTTGCGGGAGGATCATTCCGGGCAAGTAGTGACGGACCGACTGCGAGTGGAAGGCTATGAAGTAAAATTTCGCGTGCTGGTTCCGGACGACATGGGCGCCATCACTGGTGCGCTCATCCGCTGTGCCGACCACGAAAAAGTGGCCTTGGTAGTCACCACCGGCGGCACCGGAGTGGCGCCTCGAGATATGACTCCCGAGGCAACCCTCCAGGTTGTGCAGCGGTTGGTGCCGGGAATGGCTGAGGCCATGCGGGCCGCAAGCCTCATCAAGACGCCCCATGCGATGCTTTCCCGTGGGGTTGTAGGGATCAGGAATGCCACACTCATCGTCAATCTCCCGGGTAGTCCTGCCGGCGCCTTGGAAAACCTCGAAGTTATCCTTGCGGCACTTCCTCATGCCCTGGCCAAAATCCAGGGAGATCCCACCGAATGCGGACGATCCTAGAGTTTGGGCAAATGGTCCAAAGCCTCTGGGACTCGCACTGGCCGGCGGGCGCAAACCTGATCCTACAAACGCTCAGGCCTCTCGTGCCGTATGGTCGAGGTTTCTCCTTGACCTCCTGAGGCCGCGTTACGCAGTCGATCGCTACTCAATCAGCCCGGTTTCTGCCGCGGCGGTTGGCCGATCGTGGCTACGATACATCCGCGTCTGGTGAAGCCGTCTGGCCGGATGGTTCCGCCGCTTGGGCCGCCGCTTCCTGCCTTTTGCCTGCGTAGTAAGCCTGCAATTCGGCCTTCCTGGCACTGAAATCGTTGTGGATTTGTTCCGCCGCTGCGTCTACCTGAAAAACCCTGGATTCCGCTTCCTGCACGCGTTTCAACTGCTGCTTCACGTCCGGCAGGCCGGCCCAATCGTTTTCCTGACCGAGTCGGTGAGCCTTGTAGACCTCCGCGCCAAGGCCGGCGTAGGTCTTCTGGACCTCCCTTTGGGCCAGCCTTCGGTGCCATCTCTGCAGCAACTGCGACCTTGAGCAAGACTCCACAGCCATTGGAGGCGACATCCGCATACTGGAGGGCGAAATAACTAAGCTTCTTGGACAATCTGGATCATCTTACGAATGATCGTGTTCATGGTTGACCTCCTTGGATCGTCGGGCGAGAACGACCATCCCAGCGTGGCACGGAGCCAATCGTCCATGCGCGAAGGATGGCTGCCAGCCCAGAAGAACTGCTGACATTGGGGGCATTGGTAGAAAACGGTACGGTTTTCATAAACGTAATCCGGAACATGTCCGGCAACATGTTGCCCGCATACTATTTCCTGCAACAGCACATTGCACGCAAACAACGAGACAAGACGTCGGGTCTCCGCCGGAGTGATGGCCAAGACGGCGACGATCTCCCGAAGCTGCTCCCGCGCATCGTCGGCGGTTACCCAGACCGTGGCGGGGTGGCTCGCCCAGCGACTATTACGAGTGACCACCTGATAGCCTTGTCGGGCATAATCATCCAACTGCTCGAGGTCCTTGAGATGCTACGTAAAGCGTGTCGAACCCCAATAGCTCGCAGCCATTTGGCGAGCTTGCCGAACATGCTGTCAACGACAAAACGCTTTTCGGTGGGCATAATGGTGCAAATCCCTCCAGGCAAGCCATATTGCTGCGGTGCACGTTATCAGCGGTGCCGAGCAACCGTGGCTGAACTCTGCAATTCTCACCTGCAGCTCCCTGGCACACCGGCACCTCATCAGGTCCAACAGAAGCAGGCATCGCCGAAACGATGGCTACGGTGAATCCAGGTTCACGATTCTGGTTCCCGGCAGGCTGATGGGATCAAAGGCGTGGGGCGGCACCACATCCAATTTCAAGAGCTGCTTGAGGGTCGCCTCCAATTGCCAGTTCCGGGTGCTGATAATCACCTTTTGTGGCTGATTATGGGGCTCGATAGTCACCGGTGGTTCGAAACGAATGGTGTACTGATGCTCCACCGTGGATTCGTCCGCTTCGAAACCCTGGCTGGCCACCGCCTTCAAAGACTGCAGGGCGGCCGGCTGAGGCAGAAGTTCCCAGGTAAACCGCCATTGTCGTTTGGAATCCCAGTACTGGCCCAACACCTGGCTGCCCTTTTCGACCAGTCTGAACCCGGTGGCCTGGAGATGCTCAGGTGGAATGACTCCGACAAAACTGTAAGCAAACACCGCGGGTGGAATCGGGGCGCCGGCAAAATGACGAAGGATAGTTTCGCCCTTTCTGGCCTGATAGCAAACACCTTCCATTGGCAGCCAGAACATGGCGGACTCAGGGTTGATGATCAATGCCCAGATGGTCTGTCCAGCGGGATTGGTGGCTTCAAACCGCAACCGGTCAGGCGGACTGGCAAGTGAGAAAGGCTTGGAGCCGATAGTTGCCGCTGGCGCTTTGAAGGCGAATCGCCGCTTGCGCCTGGAAAGCCTGCCAGTAAGCTGCACGGGCATTCAGATCCAGCCAACAACTCGGCGGCGTGAGGAAATGGTGGGTATTCTCGGACGGGACGAAAGAGGGCACAGCTCAGTGTGCCCAGTAGAAGACCAGGCAATCACTGCAAGCCACCGGCAGAGTCGACACAAAGGGGGTCTTCATCGTGGTGTGCATCTTGTGTACAGCGACCGGTGGGTCAGTCCAGATTCCGGATTTTTTCATGGATCTTTTCGGGCTGTTCGTGGTTGAGTTCGAGTGCCTTCTGATAGGCCTCCCGGGCTTTATTGCGGTTTCCCAGACTCTGGTAGCACATCCCCCAGGTGCTCCTGCATCACCGGATCGTTGGGCACCAGGCTCAACGGCCTTGAGCATCAGTTCCAGAGCCTTGTGGTACTGGTGCATCTTGAAATACACCCAGGCCAGGCTGTCGGTGATGTAGCCATCGTTGGGCTTCAGTTTAAGCGCCTTTTCGATGAGTTGCTTGGCCTCACCGAGTCGGATGCCGCTGTCTGCGTAGGAATAGCCGATGTAGTTCAGGGCATTGACATTGTCGGGATCCAGGCCCAGGATTTTGCGGCTGACGGCGAGGGCATCGGTCTTGTTGTCCATCTTATCCAGGATGATCGCGTGGCGGAAAAGCATCTCGGTATTGTCGCGGAGCGAGTTCCAGAGCCTTCTTGATGACATCCAGCGCCTTAGCTCATATTGCTTCTGCTCCTCGTAGATGAGCGCCTTGTAAAGATAGAACTCGGCCACAGATGGTTGTTCAGCAATGGCCTTGTCGAGGACATCCATGGCCGTCGGGAAATCCTTCATGCGGCTCAGGATCATGGCCAGCCGGATCTGTGCGATATTCCACAGCGGGCTTTTCTTGGAATCAGACGAAAGGTCACGATGGCCTGATTCATGACACCCTTTTCGTCATAGGTCGAACCCAAGATAGTAGAGAGCCTGATCATACTGGGGCTGGTCCTTAAGAAGCAGGGTGAAGGCCTGGATGGCGTCGTCGTAGTTGCCCTGGCGAAGGCTGATGATGCCGATCTTTAGACGGCTTTCCGTGTCCGTTTTGTTGCTCCTGCTGAGATCTTTGAACTGATAGAGGGCTTCAACGAATCGATTCTGGCGCATGTAGAGATTGCCGAGCCGGTTACGGGCATCGACGCTGTTGGGGTTGAAGGACAGGAGTCTGGAGGTAGGTTTCCTCGGCTTTACGTGGTCGTTCAGTAACTTCATAGACATAGGCCAGGTCCAGGAGAGCGCTTTCAAATAGGGGGTCCATTTCCAGCGCTTCGCGATAGGCGGTTTCCGCCTTGTCATACAGTTTCATGTCCAAGAACACCCGGCCTTTGTAATAGGGCGCGATAGGGTTTCCCGGATAGAGTTCCTTAAGGTGATCCAGGGTGTCCAGAGCCTTGAGGAATCGGCCTTCCTGAGCATAAAGCGTACCCAGCAACAAGTAGGCCTTGTCGTTCTTGGGGTTGTTCTTAATCACTTCCTGATAGACTTCGATGGCCTTGCGCCCCATGGCCCAGTCCGGCATAAAGACCACCCAGTAGCATGTGGGCCGGTTCGTAAAAGGGTGTCGCTGGAGCCTGCTGGGCCAGTTCCAGGGCCTTTTCGGTATTTCCCTGTCGCAAGTAGAGGGTGGCCAGTTCGGTCAACAGAAAAGGCGACTGTGGGTCCGCTTGAGTGCAACCGCATAGGCTTCCATGGCCTTGTCGATCTTGTTGCTACGCAGGTATTGCTGAGCCGTCAGATAGGCGAAATAAACATCTGCCTGCTGGAAGGACAATTTGGGGACCAGAGTCTGGTAACCATCACGACTAGTTCCGGATGTCGATGAGGGGGGTTGGCTGGAAAGTGAAGCGCAACCAGCGACCAACACGAAAATGGGCAACCAGAACCAGCGGCGGTAGAATGCGATCATGACGTCCTCAATGATGAGCGAAATTCTTACTAAAAACAATGGACTAGGTATGGGCACAAGTAACACATTTGCCTGGCAACGTCAACGACTTCCCTTGGAGTCAGCACTATAGCGTCGGTGTCGGCAAGTCCTCGTCAAGATACTGATGTGCATCTTGCCGATGACGGTCTGATACCAGGATGGCGCCAGGCCGGTAAGCTTCCCGATAGGACCCAGCGGACCCTTTCCAGGGAAAGTGAGGCACGATGTCTCGCCACAGCCAAGGAGGAGTTCCCGTCCAGATTGACTGTGGGTGTGGCGCCGCGAACGTGGCACGGTTCCGTGGGAGATTTCCCTCCTCGGATGATGACCGATGATCATCGCTGATGGCAACAGTCCAACATGGAGCACCGTTCGTGAGGTTCGGTTCAAGATAAACTGATGAATCGCTCAGCACGGGTGAGTCGGATCATCCAGACATTGAGGCCAAACTCAAGAATATCGCGCATTCCCAGTTTGGAACTGCCTTGCACGCGGTCGACGAATTCAACCGGGATTTCCTTGACGACAGCATTGTTGTAAACGGCCTTGCTCAGGAGTGCCACCAAAAAGGCATAGCCCTGCACCCGCAGACCGTCAAAGGAGATCTTCCTCAACACTGAAGCGCGAATGACGCGGAAACCCGCCGTGCAATCTCGAACCGGATTGAGTCCGGCGATATAGCGTGCACATCGGTTGCCCCAGCGAGACATCATCACTCGGGTCAATCCCCAGTTGTCAGGGATCTTGCCCCCTTTGACGTAGCGGCTGCCAATGACGAAATCAGCTCCCCCATCCAAAGCAGCAATCAAACGCGGTACGTCTTCACATTTGTGCGAAAAGTCAGCGTCCATCTGCATCAGCGCATCGGCGCCAAGGGTGTCCAGGGCGTAGGTCATACCCCGGATATAGGCGGCGCCCAACCCTTCCTTCTTGCCGGTGATGAGATAAAGATTGGGATACTCGGTCATGGCTTCGCGGACCGCCTCAGCGGTACCATCAGGGGAGTTATCGTCCACCACCAGGATGTTCATATCGTGAGGGATACTGGTTGAACTGTTGCTGTAGCTCATCGATCAAAGGTCGGATGTTTTCTCTCTCGTTATAGGTGGGCAAGACAATGACAATTCGCATCAAAACGCTCCATCAGTTCGCACAGGCTGAGATGATCGGTGAGATACCAGGCAGTGCGGGGTTGCCAATCATGGAGGTCAAATGTTTGAAACCATTGGAGACACAACGCTCCGCTTGCTAGCGCGACGGTGGTACCAGTTGTCCGGTGCCATCGGCCTTCAACACTGGCGAGTGATTTCAGCGACGGCGATCTGTGGCGTACTCGCACGACGTTTGCCGCTGTAAGGCATGAGTTGGACAGGCGGCAGCACAAGGCCGGGGTCTCGTGACACCCCACACATCGGTCACAGACGAACAATGATCTGGGTGTGCTCATTCATGGGCCTTCCGTCTCCTCGCAGTGATATCTTGACTATCAACATATACCCTTTGCCCAACCATGACAAGAATCGTTGTCTGCCCCAACCTTGGACAATTCAGCGCTTATGCAACAGCGTCAGGTCGGGGCGGATGCTGAGCGCAGCCCCACATTGAAAGGCGAAAAAACAAGACTGAGTTGAGTGATCACCAATCGAGGATCCTGCCGAATGCGGGCACATGGGTCATTGAATTGGCTTGAGGGTGGCGAGTTCACCTGAAGAAACCTTTAGATTCCAAATCAGAGGAAACCCTTGAAGATGAGTGGTGCCACAACCAGTGCCAGGATCACCCGATAGTAGCCAAAAACAGCCAGTCCATGCCGATTGAGATAACCCACCATCCACTTCACTGATAACACCGCGGCGAGAAACGCAAACACCACACCCACCGTCAAGGACAGGGGATCAAAGATCTGCAGCATCAGTTTGCCGTGCTTGAAGCGCATCGTAAACGGTTGCGGCACTAAGCGTGACCACCCCGAGGAGGAAACTAAATTCCACTGCTGCCGTCAGTGACAGGCCCACCAGCAGGCCGCCGACGATGGTCACCAGGCTGCGGCTTGTACCGGGCCACATGGCGAGGCATTGTAACAATCCGATAAGAAACGCGCTTGGCCAGGTGAGATCTTCCAATCGATTAGTGACTCGGGTGAGACCGCCGCGCCGCCGCTGCCACCTGTCCACCGCCAGGATAGCAATCCCGCCAGCCAGCCAGGCAAACGCTACTGGCCAGGGGCCAAACAGATATTCTTTGATGATCCGGTTCAATAACAGGCCGATGACCGCTGCAGGCAAGAAACCAGCAACGACATTGACCACCAGGCGCAATCCATGCGGATCACGCCCCAGCAGCCCTACGAGCATCTGTCGCACGCGGCGCAGGTACAACCCGAGCACAGCCAAGATGGCACCGGCCTGGATGCAGATGGTATAGGCATCGGATGCTTCTTTGGTGCGTTGATGCTCTCCGTCGGAAGCCCCCGGTTGGGCGCCGATTCCCAGAATGCGTTCGGCCAGCAGCAGATGGCCGGTGGAACTGACCGGCAGGTACTCGGTCAAGCCTTCCACCACACCCAGAACCAAAGCCTGCCCCAGACTCATGGCCTTGGGAGCGTTGCCGGCGCTTTCCTGGCCACACTGGGCCGGATAGATGCTGCCCGCCACATGCAGTATCGTGGACAGGATCCAGACAATGAGCCACAACCGAAAACCACGCTCAAGTCTTTGTCGGTTCATTATACCTCCTGGGTGTGACCGAACTCTTTGATGCCTTGCTGGCAGGAAGGGCTTATACCTGCATTCTCCAATCGAGTCCACAGAAGTTGCGCGTTGTCTGTGAGCTACACGATGACTTCTTCGGCGGCGAAGTCGCGCTTGCGAACGTCCTCACCGCGTTCCATCATGTCCATCCAGTCCTGGACCCGTTGTTCCCCATAGGCATGTTTCCAGGCTTCGAGGATGACGGCAACCGGGATGTCATCGTAAGATCCATGGTATTCCACGTAATCCATGTACTTCTGGTTATGCAGATTGTAGGGGTGAAACAGGGAGTCTTCGCGGCCGTTGAATTCCAGCGGTGGGACCTGGTGACGGGCGCACAGCTCACGGTTGAAGGCTGGGGTGGCCTTGACCCACTTGCCTGCGAGGAAAAACTCGGTAAAGCCATGGTAAACAAACAAGTTGGAACCCATGTAGTCGATGAGTTGCTTCGTGGCGAGATGGTTGCGCACGGTGCCGAATCCGACTCGAGATGGTATCCCACAGGCGCGACCCGAGGCGCACAGCAACGCTGCCTTGGGAATGCAGAAACTGCGTCCCCGCTCCAGCACAAAACTGGCCCGGTAGTGCTCGGGGCGATAGAACGGTGCATAGGGGTCGTAGCGGATCCCGTCTCGCACCGCAAGGTAGAGCCGAACCGCGCGTTCAACCGGGTCTGTGGTGGCGCCGAGGGTGGCGGTGGCAAACTCGATTACAACGGGGTGATCGGAATCCAAAATCGACGTCGGTCTAAGGTAGTGATCGAAATCCTCATTCATGGGTGCATTTCCTTGCAACATGTAAGGGTTGTTCCTTGAGGCTCTTGGAAGAAACACTTTTACCCTATTCGATACTTCCGGGCGACAAGAAAGACCTCCTTAGCACGGCATAGCGTTTGCACGTTTGGGTTCGCGAGGTATGCCAGATCGTATGGTAGAACCCTCAAGGCAACAGGAGCCCATCGAGTCTCAGTCTGATGGCACAGAGAGAAGGGAGGGCGGCGTATCGTCTTTTGGGTGGGAGGTGTGAGGATGAAGGCAAAGGAAAGAAGGAGCAAATTCATCATGTTTTTCATGTGCTTTCTGCTTACAATCGTTTTCCTTACAACCACGCCTTTTTGCATGGCGGATGACTACAAGGAAAGGGGGAAGCATTATGACAAGCATGGTGATAGGAAGGGCGATGGAGTGCTCGGAGGCCTTTTGGGACGGGGACACGATGAGGGTAACGAGACTACGGGACAGATCGTCGCTTGGAGCCTTGCTTTGGCAAACTTGACTGTCGCATTGAGTATCATAATAAGGGGATTGAAGCAGTTTGCCCCCTTAGGGCCGGAAACAAAGAATACCCTCTCCCGGTTCAACAGTACTCAAAAGAAATACCTCATGAGGTTCCATTATTTCCTCAATCCAGTGATCCTCGCAATTGCCGTTATCCATTGGACACTATCCAAGTGCAAGTCAACTGCTCTGCCGGAATGGGGATTGTTGACCATGGGTGCTGTCATTGCATTGGGAATCATCCTGAAGTTCAAGTTATGCCAAAAGGATCTTCTTCGGAACGTCCACAAAATACACACCCAACCGGTGATTATCATTGTTATGATATCAATGCTGGTGATCGGTCACCTTTCGATGGAATAATTCTTGGACCTTTCCCCCTGTCTTTGGACTGGAGTGAAAATGGAAGATAGATCATATAGACTGGCTCAGTATGAGATAATTGAAAAAAGCAAGGATATAATCTGGTGGAAAGCCCATGGAGGTTTTGCGAATGCGAAAAGTGGCAAGTGTTTCATTGAAGGAAATGTTCTCTTCATCGGTCCCAGTGAGAGGGAGGAAGAGGGATTTCTGATAAACGAATTTCTTGAGTATCTGGAGAAATTCCCGCGATGGGACAGGACCAAATATTATTGTCCAAGTTTCATGCTCTATACCTGTAATGATGATAGACTATGGCATGGCATGGAACAATCAAGAACTAAAGAAACTCACAGGCACAATAGAACAGAGAATTCCAATATGACATCCTCTGATAAGAGAGCACACATCTCCATCTCCGCCGTGTCACATATCAGACAGGCAAAGGGAAAATTGGGGGAGGCTTTTCGTCGCTGCAAAGGATTGGTTGGGTTCAAGTCTAAGAAAGGTAGTCCGGAGGGATAAACCGTTGGTCGTCAGTTTCAGCTCCTCTTGCGGCAAACAGTTCTGCCGCCGCATCGAGTACTGATTACTTGCGACTCACTCAGCCGCTCCTTGGCATATCTGACCAATGCAGTTTCCACATTCGATCTTCCGATTCCTGCAGGCTGCGGTCGGCTTTCCGTAGTCAGCACATGAATCTCTCCTCCATTTCAGGTAGTCAGCGTCGAGTTCAAGCACAGCTACTCGTAGCGGAGCGCAATGATGGGGTCCAGCCGTGAAGCTTTCCATGCCGGGTAGTAGCCAAACACAACCCCAATTGTAGCCGAAACGGCAAAGGCGGCCAGGATGGCATCCAAAGACAGTTCGGTCGGCCATTGAAGCAACACTCTGACGATATACGAAATACCCCGACCCATCAGAATGCCGGCAATTCCTCCAAAGAAGCACAGGACTACCGCTTCCGCCAGGAACTGCTGTAGGATGGCACGTCCCAGAGCGCCCACGGCCATCCGCAAACCGATCTCGTGCGTTCGCTCGGTAACTGAGACCAACATAATGTTCATGATCCCTACTCCTCCGACGATAAGAGAGATCAGGGCAACCATCAGCAGCAGCTTCGTCATTAAAGTTGCCGTAGACGATAGAGCCTTAGTGATCTCGGTCATATCGCGTATATTGAAATCGTCTGAATCGTCTGCATGGATCCGATGTCGTTGACGCAGCAATTCGGTGATCTGGCGAATAGCAGTAGGCGTTTCCTCGGCTGATCGGGCCGCGGCCAGGACGTGGTTGACGTTGGCAAAACGCACTGGGTGAGGGGTGTTGGCCGTCTGGAAGGCGGAGGGGATCGGGTAGAGTTCCTGGGAGCCCGGATAAAGCCGGTTGAGCGTGTTCACCTCGCCCCTGCTTCCCGTCGAAGCCGTGGCGCTCTGATTGACGTTTCCAAGTGAGGAGCCCGTCACCCGGTATTTGATGGTGGGCCACGGGGCCAGCAGGATGTCGTCCTGGTCCATTCCCATCATGTTTGCCCCCTTCACGGCAAGCGTGCCGATCACTTTTAGCGGGACGTTATTGACCCGAACCTCCTCGCCGATGGGAGATTCGCCCTGGAATAGCTCTTTAACCAGCCTTTGGCCCAGGATGCACACCTTGTTCGCGTTGCGAACATCACTATCAGTGAAAGGCTCCCCTTCTGCCAATCCCCAGTCACGAACGCCAAGAAAGCCCGCTGTAGTCCCATCCATTGTTGCAGGCACCCAGTTGCGGTTGCTGTAGACCACTTGAGTGCGTGCATGCACGATGGGAGCAACAGCGCGTATAGCGGGGCATTCACTCATAATGGCATCCGCATCTTGCGGGGTGAGAGTCATGGAACTGCCTGCACCGAAGCTCACCCCGCCACTCGCTGCCGTTCCCGGGCTGACAAGCAGGTTGTTAGCTCCCATGCTGGCTATGGTTTGCTGGATGGCGGTTGATGAGCCACGCCCGATCTCCATCATGGCTATGACCGCCGCAATGCCGATGATGATGCCCAGCGTAGTAAGGGCAGCCCGCATGACGTTTCGGCGAAGGCCCGTCAGAGCCGTAAGCAGTACTCGGTGGGCGCGCATAAGAGATCCCGCCATAGAGTGCTTCTTTCTGATCGTTCTCTCGTTTAGGGGCTGTGCAGTCACTTTTGATGAATTGCCCGAAGTCTCCCCGCCTTCTACAACCCCATCCTGGATCCGAATGACACGTCTCGCGTAGCGGGCGACATTCTCATCGTGGGTGACGAGGATGACGGTAACCCCTTCGCCCTCGTTGAGTTGTTTGAAGAGCTGCAGGATTTCGTCGCTGGTTTGCGAATCGAGATTTCCGGTTGGTTCGTCTGCAAACAGCAGAGGCGGCTGATGGATGAGTGCCCTGGCAATGGCGACCCGCTGTTGTTGGCCGCCAGAGAGTTGCGAGGGGTCGTGATCGAGGCGATCCCCCAATCGCACCCGCTGCAGCATTACTTCTGCACGCTTTCGGGCTTCACGCGCCGATAGCGGCTGAGCCGCATAGGTCAGCGGCATCATCACATTCTCCAGGGCGCTGGTACGGGGAAGGAGGTTGAAATTCTGGAAGACAAAGCCGATCTTCTGGTTTCGAAGCAATGCCTGCTCGTCGGCCGAGAGGCCCACCACGTCATCTCCATCCAGCCGGTACTGACCGGAAGTGGGATGGTCGAGGCATCCCAAAATGTTCATGAGGGTAGTCTTGCCCGATCCAGAAGTGCCCATCAGGGCAACGAACTTCCCCTCGATATACTCAGGGAGACGCCTTTAAGAACGGGCACCTCGATTTCGCCAAGCCGGTAAGTTTTACAGATGTCACATAACTCGATAAATTCCATGGAATATCTTTTGACCTGCCAAGGATTCTGGGGGTTGGCTGGTCCATTGAGCAGGTTATCAGTGCCCTCGCGAACCGCTTCCACCAAGATGACGGCGGCAAACCGACTCCCGCCGGGAGAGGGGCTGAAAGATCGCCACGCTCTTTGCCTACAAAAGCGATGTCCCCCTTCTCCATCAGGTTCCATTTGTTTCACCATCGCAACCAGCAAGCTTTGCGCCAATCCGCACGGTTCCACCTCACCGTGAAATCTTTGCACAACTGTGAAATCTTTTCATATGAAGATTGTTCACACCGAGGCACGGAGGCGGAAATCCGCAGGCTGCAAGGAACAAGTTTCGTATTATGGCACTGTTTCTGTTCACCCTTTACTGCTCACTTTTCACGTTATCACGTTATTCCAAGTCGCTTCAGCTTGTAGATGAGGCCCCGCCGGGTAATCCCCAGGAGCTCTGCAGCCCGCGTGCGGTTCCCACCGGTTTGGTCCAGTGCGCGGCGGATGATATCGGTCTCGTTCTGTTCGAGCGTCTTGACATCCGTTTGAGGGCTCATGGCCGGCTTCCGCGTCTCGTCGACAACTCGGGAAGTTGGCGTGCGAACCGCGGGCGGTAGATGCTCGGGAAGTATCACGTCCGTTTGGGAGAGAAGCCGTGCGCGTTCGATGGCATTGGCCAGTTCGCGCACGTTGCCCGGCCACTGGTGGGCCACAAGCGACCTGGGCTGCCGCCCGGGAAAGCCTCTTGTTTTCACTCTTTCCCTGAGCCAGGAAATGCCGGGCCAATGGTAAAATGTCCTCCGCCCGCTCACGCAAGGGCGGTATCTCGATGGCGATGACGTTCAGCCGATAGTAGAGATCCTGGCGAAAACGACCGGACTCCACATCTTCCAAGGAGGGTTCGATTCGTCGCTGCCAGAAGTCGATAGTCGACTTCAATTTCTTTGTCACTACCGAGGGGGGTGATGCGATTGGACTCAATGGCGCGCAACAGTGCGGGCTGCAATTCGAGCGGCATATCACCGATTTCATCCAGAAAGAGCGTGCTGCCCTCGGCCTCACGGAACCGTCCCGGACGTTTGGTCACAGCGCCCGTAAACGCTCCCCTCTCATGGCCAAAAAGTTCACTGGCCAGAAGAGTTGCCGGGATAGCTGCGCAGTTGACGGTGATCATGGTCTTGTTCCGACGAGGGCTGTTCTGATGGATGAAGAGGGCTACGACTTCCTTTGCCACTTCCGCTTTCTCCTGTGAGCAATACATTGGCATCGCTTTGGGCGACTCGATAGGCGTCCCGCAACACGCTGCGCATGGCCGGGCTCTCGGCCACAATTCCTCTCAGTGCCTCGGGAGGCACCATCAGCTCTGGTGTTTCGGTGTGGATACCCACCGCATCGCGCACGGCTGTGAGCAACTCATCCAGGTCCACCGGCTTCGAAAGGTAGTCAACGGCTCCGAGTCTCATGGCGTTTACAGCGTCGCGTACATCTGCGTAAGCCGTCACCAGGAGGAAGGGAAGACCAGGGTGTTCCTTGCGTGCCATACGAAGCAACTCGATGCCGCTGGCGCCGGGCATGCGCACGTCGGTCACCACCATGGCGGGCACATGCTTCTGGATGATGGTAAAGGCCTCCTCCGCGGACGCTGCCGCCTGAGTCTTGAATCCAGCAGAATCAAGGATATGCATGTACAATTCACGATACCGCACTTCATCATCAACGATGAGGATTCGTGTGCTCATCCCTAGTCCCTTTCACCTTGCACCAGCTCAATGCCGGAGATCGTGATCACTGTGCCCCGGTTGAGTTGAGAGTCGGCCTTGATCGTCCATCCGTGATCTTCGACAAAGCGCTTGACAATGGCCAATCCTAAGCCATGCCCGTCCGGGTTGCCCGCCACATAGGGTTTGAAGATGTCCGGGAGCAACTCCGGTAAGATGCCGCACCCCTGGTCTGCCACCACAAGGGTGGCCCGTGCCCCATGTCGTTCCATCCGGACCTCCACCCTGCTGCCCTCCGGCGAGGCCTGAAGGCTGTTCAGAAGCAGGTTGACAAGGACCTGTCGCAGCATGTCTTCATCGGCAACGATCGTCATGGAGAGGGCAGTTCACCTCCAGTGTGACCCCTGCCGCATCAAACTCGGGCTGAAGTATCTCGGCAATCCTGGCGGCCAGTTCCTGGATGTCCAACTTCACCGCATTGATCTCCCGCTGTTTGGCAAATGTCATGAAGTGCCCCAGGCGAGATGCCGATTTGTCCACCTCATCGATAATCGTCTCGAGCATAACTTTGCTTTGCTCCGGCACCTCCGGATTGCGGGCAATTTGCTGGGCAATCCCGGATATGATTCCCAGAGGGTTCTTTGTTTCGTGGGCCAGACCGGCAGCAGCAAGCCCCAGGTCCTCCAGGTGAGCCGAGCGAGCTCGCTCCGTCCTCAGCTGTTCGGCCAAAAGGCGGCTTCGAATCACCATGATCCAGGCAGCAACGCTGGCAGTCAGAAGAAGGATGGCGGTAGCGAGGGGCATAAGCATATGTGTGAGTGCCTTTGGATACCCATGGTCTCGGACATCGCCGCCGAGAATCATCAATTGTTCACCGCCACTGATTCCCAAGCCGGCAGACTCACCGGCATTAGCATGGGGATCCAAAGCGTTCTTCCGATCCATCGTCCCCATGCAAGTAGACCTTGCGGCTGAAAAGATAGAAGCCTTTCGCAAAGCTCTCTGTTTCCACGGAGGGCAAGGTTAGAGCAGCAGGGATATCCCCTGCCTGGAGGACACGCCTGCCATTCTGCTCCAGGACGAGAAACTGATAGGGGGAATCGCCGATCATGTGCTCGACTGATTCTTTCGATCTCGTCACGTTTCAGACGCCCATTCTCCTCCAGGGAATGAATCGCGCCTGCCAGCATCCTGGATATGCCAACCGCCCGATGTCGTTCCCTTTCTTCAACGTGATCGGCGAAGTTCCGCCAATCCTGCCATGCCCAAGAGGCCAAGGCCACAACTATCAAAGCCGTAGCTGCCAATGGGACACGATACGTTCGAAATACCGAGGTCATAATCGACATTCCTCCACGAATATATGCCGAGCAAAGGTCGTGCCCAAATTGACCTGCATGTGAAGGGCTTGGATTGAAAAGAACATCTATCTTTCCGGAATTCTCCCTGGGCATCCTGGTCCGTACTCTGTCACACGTGAACAAAGAAAGAGGACAGGCCGCAGTATGCAATTTTATTACATATTGCCTCATGCTGGATGCCACCCTTTCCGACGTTCATGATAGTTTATAAGAATCTTGAATGTCGGATTTGGCTTGAATTGTTGTACGCTTGAAACAGGTACCCTACACTGCTCTTGCATCATGGCACCTCTGCTTTGGAAAGCAATTAAGAGCTCAAATAGATGGGTATCGTGCCGGAAGTGTAACGGAAAACCAGTGTCGAGAAAGGAGAGAACATGAAGTGGCACAAATCGATGATGATAGTTCTCATTACCTTGGTCGTGGTGGCGAAGGTCGGAATTGGGTGGGCGGTGGATCAGAACCAGTCCGGACAACCTGGCTCAGGTGTCCCCAGGATGATGTGCCAGGATCGCTTTGATGCCATGGATACCAACCACGACGGCGTGGTCACCAGAGATGAGTTCATGGCTGTCCGTCATCCTGGAGGTCGTGGTCAGGAGGTCTTTCAAATCCAGAGATACGAACGGCGATGGAGTGCTGACGAAAGACGAGTTCTGCGCAGGAAAAGGAATGGGTAAGGGGCGCAGACCATGACGGCTCCGCATGCTGGGAAAGCCAGATCTGAATATGAGAAGATAGACCTTCACATTCGAAACAGACGATGATCACGAACATCCTGACCATTTTGATCGTAGGATTCATCCTTTTCGAGGTTATCGAGCATGTTCTTTTCCCTCTGGTGTGGTCTGTTGTTGCCCGCAACAGAAGATCCCGATGTGGAATTGACGGGATGCTGGGCAAGGTGGTCGAGGTCAAAAAATGGTGCGATGGACAAGGACGAGTTTTTGTTGACGGGGAAATCTGGAAGGCCACAAGCTGCGATCCGCAAAGACCTGGCGATAGGGCCGTGGTTCAAGGGGTCGATGGATTGGTCCTGAGAATCGCCGGCCCATCTAGTCCTGCGACTATAGAGCCCTGATCGACAAAATCATGATCACAACTTCACTCAACCTCCCGATATCTTGCCGTGAAAATGCACTGGGGCGGCCTGTAGAAAACGAACAAAACCCAACAATGGCATGCCAGGGAGCTGGTATACTTGATGGCGAAATGGTGCTTGAGCGGCTCTGGTTCAACCAGCCTTTCCCACCAGGTAGACAATCAAATGGCCACACTTACGAAGGTTGGCGATGCACCTTCGAGCGTCGTTCTTCGCTCCTCAGAAAGAGCGTGTTGAGTACCAGGATTGCTTCAAACCCAGACCTGATGACGATAGGCACGACGAAGGCCGCCAAATGGATTCCCCAGATTCACGAAGTTATCGCTTGCCAATCCATCATACGGCACGAGTGCCGCGACTAGGCCATACACACCACTGCCCATCATTAGAGTCACGGCGGCAAGACGATTCACGTGGATACCAGATCCTGTCATCGGACAGAGTCTTTGAGGTCCGAACCCCGTAGAATCTATTTCGTGGTATGAGGCCCAAAATGAGCGGCACGGCAGCGATGAACCAGAGCAAAACTGGAACAGCGAAAGGTTGACTTGTCATAGTTCCTCCCACCAAGATTGCCGACAGCAAGGACTCACCCTGTGTTTATGATCCACCTCGTCGTTCCTCTTCCATATCTGATCAACGTATCCACACGGTCACGCAAGGCAACCCAACATGAACTTCACCGGGAGCTGCATTGATTAGCGATCCGGTGCAGCGCATCGTTCGGCATTTCCGTAGTGCTCTTCTGCGATCTCCGTTACACGCAAGACGAAATTTGTCTTGGCCTTGGTGTAGGCCACACAGTCATTTTGGTGAACCTGCGAGAACTTCAGTTTAAGGGCTCCATACTCTTTCGCAACCTCTGGATGTTCAATGAGGTAGTCCCGGAAAAGTAGGCGGTTCCAGTGTTCGAAGTGGTCTTCAACCATATGGATGTGATGTGTTCGGTTCCCTTCCTTATCGCATTTAATGAACCATGCATAAAAGGGCGGAATGTAGTCCCCCCAGGACGGCCTCCAGAAATAGTCATACCCCTGCGCTTCAAGGATAGGGGCTATTCGGTGTTTGGTCTCGTCGAGGTCGGTTACTTCGACGAGGATATCCACAATGGGCTTGGCCGGAAGACCAGGGACAGCAGTGCTTCCGAAGTGTTCGATGCGCCTGATTATACCCGTTAAGGATGAGATGTTGCGTTTTTCTCCTGGGGCTGCCTGAGTCACAGACCTTCCTGGATTCCTGCCTTCGCAGGAATGACGACCGAATTGGAAGTTCTAGCTCGTCATGCCCGCGCAGGCGGGCATCCAGAAACATGATGAGAGATGAAGTATTCAATCCTTAAAGAGTATAACTGCCTCGGCGGGCAGGATAACAAGTGATCTTTCTCCTTGTTGAACAGCTTCGGCCAGAGGGGATCATATGGGACAACGGCCACTTCCTCTTTTGTTGCCCGCTGTATCCTGTCCCGTAACGTTTCCATCTTGTTCCTCGTGTGGCCAATGCAAAATTCAGCGGCCCGCCTGCGTTGGTACGGACTTTCATCCAACACAACCACCGCTCATTGCAACACGGACTGGCGAATCAACTGGAATGAGAGTTAGGAGCATCTCCCCGGATGCTTGCTCTTTATGGCTTAGAAGACCTATTATCATGCCAACATCAACGGTTTAAGCTCGAAAAACGCCACCAGCGGAAACGATTGCTCAATGCATTCAATGTGTGTGTCGGTTCATCCCCTTCAAGTTGTTACGCGGTCAGGAGTACGGGATTGCGGTTAGTGAGGTAGACTCCGGTGATAATGAGCGCGGCGCCGGCCAGCAGGGAGATGTCCACTGGTTCATGCAGCAGAAAGAAGGCCAACAGGACGGAACTCAGCGGCACGATATTGATGAACACCCCGGCGCGGGCCGGGCCGATGGCCTTGATTCCTTCATAGTACCAGATAAAACCCATGACGGTACCCATCAGCCCCAGATAGAGAATACTCAACCAGGCGCTCCAGGGGTAATGTCGCAAACCGCCCAACACCCCTTCCACGACAGCCGGCGGCAGCAGGGCCAGCGCCCCGATCATGCAGGAGTAAGTGACGGCCACCAGCGGCGACAGATCTCGCATAGCCGCCTTGCCGATCAGTGAGTATGCCACCCAGCTGGCCACTGATCCCAGAATATACAGTTCGCCCCGGCCAAGGCCTCCCTGAAACACCTGTTGGGGATGCCCATGACCGATCACGGTCGCCGCCCCGGTCACCGAAAGGGCGATGCCGGCGAGCCGAAGGGCACTCAGGCGTTCGCGGAACAAAACTGACGCCAGCAGCGCAATAAACACCGGGTTGGTGGCGATGATCAGCGAGGCCCGTCCGGCGGTCACGGTCTGCAGTCCCGAAAAGAAGCACACGTTGTAGCTGAACACCCCGGTCAGTCCCAGCAACAGGGCCGGCAGGATCTGTCGCTTTTTGAGCGGTGGGATTTTGCCGTGGGTTCTCAAGACGAAGATGTACAGGCAAACGGAAGCCACGGCGAAGCGCAGGAAGGCCGCCGAATAGGGGCCCATCTGTTGAGCCAGCAATCGCCCGGCGACGAAAGTCCCGCCCCAAATTATCGCCGTGGCAACGAGTTTGCCGTAGAGGCGTAAAGACATGGTATCACCTGAAAGGGGCGGTCATTTCGGAGTTGTCCCGTTTGGTTGGTAGTCGCTGGCGGTTTCGCGAGGGAAAACGCACCTGGATGTGCAGCTGCGATACCAGCATGCCGGTCAGCATCACGGCGCAGCCCATGATCCCGCGGGCCGAAAGGGTCTCGTCGAGGATCAGCCAGCCTCCCAGAGCGGCAAACACCGTCTCCAGGCTCATGATGATGGCCGCATGAGCCGGGTGGGCATCGCGTTGCGCCACCACCTGAAGGGTGAAGGCGACCCCTACGGAAAAGAAACCGCCATAGAGGATCGGAAGTGCTGCCGCACCAATGGCTGAGACATTGATGGTTTCAACCAGCAGCGCGGTGATCAGGCTCAAGACGGAACACACCGCGAATTGCAGAAACGCTAGCCGGACGGGACCGATCCTGGCGGAATAGCAACTGATGACGTGGACATGTCCAGCCCAGAAAAAGGCGCTCACCACGACCAGGACATCGCCTGAACAGATGCTCATATCTTCAGTGATGCTGAGAAGGTACAACCCGACCAGAGCGAGAACGGTGCCCAGCCATGTGCCCAATCCGGGTTTCTGCTTCCAGAAAAGGCTTACGATCGGCACCAGCACCACATACAGGCCGGTGATGAAACCGGCCTTGCCCGCCGTAGTGGAAACGATCCCCAACTGCTGCAGGGACGAACCCATGAACAGGGTCAGACCGGCCAGAACACCGCCCAGGATGATAGTGCGTCGCTCTACCGGCGGCAAAATGTCACGGTACCTGGATTGGTATCGGCCGCTGGCAATCAGGAGCGGCAGCAGCGACAAGGTTCCCAGGGCAAACCGGATGGCATTGTAGGTGAAGGGCCCCACATGAGCCATGCCCATGCGTTGGGCGACGAAGGCAAAGCCCCAGATGACGGCGGCCAGCAGCAGGGTCGCATCGGATTTGAGAATGTGGGCTCGCACCAGTCACTCCACGATGACACTGAGGATCGGTTTGAACAAGCTGGCGAGGCCAACTCAAATCATGGCCTTACGGAAAATGGTTGAGCATGTTGGCGAGCCACAGAAACCCGTCGGGCATGCCCTGTCCCCTTATCACATCGGCTGGAAAAAACGTAGACGAAATCAGCAACTTCGGGCACGGCCCCCGGGAGGTCGAGTCGAACCGCAGCGTGGAATGGCGGGTTTCGGCGTTCGGCGTTTGAGTAGGGCGTTATGCTTTCGGCAATCGCACTGGGAGGCAATAGGACGCAAGTAAGGTTAGGCGTTCGGAGTCAGGCGCATGGCAATCGCGCTCCGCGCGCATAGGCTGCAACTTAACGATTTCACCGCAAATATTATGGGTTATAATCCTGCCAGTTGGCTGCGAGCAATGGCTGTCCACCAACCATGGGCGCTGATGAAAAGCAAATGGTTTGGTCACAAGCGACAAGCTCAAGGCGAGAAAATCCCGAGCAATGAGGGCACTTGTGGGTGTGCCGCCAGACCAAGGACGCAGTGCAACGCAGATATTGTCTTTTTACGAAACCTTCCATGGTTGCGCAATCATTGATCCGTGAGCAACTTAATCGGTCACGAGCGTTGATCGTTCACTCCCACATGGAAACTAGCTCATCGGGAATTCGGTGTTGACGGGCTGCCAGCCTTGATGACATCCTACCTGCAAACTTACACAAGCTCTCAGTGGCGTCAGCTACAGGAAAGGATGGTGCATGGGGAACTGGTCGTTGAGCGAAGCGGACAGCCGGCAAGCTCAAGCTCTTGGAATCACCGAAAGCCAGATTCGCTCTCAAATCCAAATTTTCGAAAGAGCATCCTGTTTCATCAAACTACAGCGGCCTTGTACCGTTGGCGATGGTATCCAACGGATCCCGGTCGAGGCCGTGGAAGCCTACCGGCGGATTCAGGCTGAAGCAGCGGCGATGGGTCGCTTTGTCAAGTTTGTTCCTGCTTCGGGCGCGGCCAGCCGGATGTTCCAGGTCCTCTCTCACTATTATCGCCAATCGAACCTGCAAACGCTGGATGAAATCCGGCAACAAGCGTCCAGCGGGGACTCGCGCGCGGCCAGCTTCATGGAATTTTGGGACGGGCTCCCACGGTTCGCCTTCTGGGATGACCTGCAAGCCGCCATGGCGGCTGCCGGCGTGCCGGCGGGGGGGGCGGCGGAGCAGCTGCCCTGGCGAACGGTGCTGGCGTGCCTGCTGACCGAACAGGGTCTGCACTACGAAGGCCTTCCCAAGGGTTTGCTCAAATTCCACCGCTATCCGGATGGCAGTCGGACCGCTTTTGAGGAACACCTGGTGGAAGCCGTCCACACCTTGCGAGACGGCCAAGGTATATGCCGCCTCCATTTCACCGTTTCTCCGGAGCATCGGGACGGATTTGCGGCGCTGTTGCAGGCGGTGCAAGGGCGCTTCGAGAGGGCCTACCAGGTCCGGTTGGCGGTGAGCTTTTCTGAGCAGAAGCGATCGACCGATACCATTGCGGTGAACCTCGACAACCGCCCCTTCCGGGAACACGATGGCCGCATCCTGTTTCGGCCCGGCGGGCATGGTGCTCTGCTGGGCAACCTTAATGACCTGGGCGGTGACCTTATCATCATCAAAAACATCGACAATATTGTTCCCGATCGTTTGCAGCAAACCTCCATTCTCTGGAAGCAAGTATTGGGCGGCTATCTGGTGGTCGTTCAGCAGAAGGTTCACGCTTTCGTCCGGTCGCTTGTGGATGGGATGGCGTCGGATCAGATCCTCGACCAGGCTACCCGGTTTATCACCGATGAATTGGGTTTGCCGCTTCCGGCCAGCCTTTCCGAGGGGACCGTTGAACAATGGCAGCAACATCTTCGGCACTTTTTAAATCGGCCCTTGCGGGTGTGTGGCATGGTGCAGAACGTGGGGGAACCCGGAGGCGGCCCGTTTTGGGTGGAATCCAGCGATGGTTTGTGGTCGCGTCAGATTGTCGAAAGCGCCCAAGTGGACCATCTTTCCCAGGAACAGCAGGCTATCTGGAACGCGGCTACCCACTTCAACCCGGTAGATATCGTTTGCGCCGTCCGTGACTACCGCGATGAACCCTTCGACCTGCACCGCTATGTGGACCCCGAAGCAGTGTTTATTGCCAACAAATCCAAGGATGGTCGCGAACTCAAGGCGATGGAACTCCCTGGCTTGTGGAACGGTGCGATGGCGGACTGGATTACGCTTTTCGTGGAAGTCCCTCGCATCACCTTCAATCCGGTCAAAACGGTCAATGCGCTGCTCAGCGAGCAACATCGGTGAGGGTCGCGTCGATGGAACGGGGTTATGATTAATGCCCACACGCACCTGATGAGGTTTTTCCGTGAAAATTCTGCCTCAAGATCCGCATGATCTTCGTTTGCTGACCCAGGTTGCCCCGTCTGATTGGGGAAATCCGAAGCCGTTGCCGCGCTACGATCTGGTGGTGGTCGGCGCCGGTACCGCTGGGTTGGTGACGGCTGCCGGTGCGGCCGGGTTGGGTGCCAGGGTGGCATTGGTGGAAAGACACTTGTTGGGCGGAGATTGTCTCAACGCCGGCTGCGTTCCTTCCAAGGCCTTGATTCGAGCGGCACGGGCGGCGTTCGATGGGCACCATGCCGACCCATTCGGAGTTAGAGTTGTGGGTGGCGTCGAAGTGGATTTCGCCGCCGTTATGGAACGGGTGCGGCGGTTGCGGGCTGATATCAGCATTCACGATTCGGCCGCTCGTTTTCGAGATCTGGGTGTGGATGTGTTTCTGGGGGAGGCATTGTTTGCCGATGGCGACTCGCTGACGGTGGCGGGGCACAAGCTGCGCTTCCGCAAGGCGGTCCTGGCCACTGGGGCACGGGCCGTGGTGCCGGCGGTTGAAGGCCTGGCGAGTGCGGGTTGCCTCACCAACGAGACGGTGTTCACTCTGACCGAATGCCCGCGGCGACTGGCCGTCATCGGCGGCGGCCCGCTCGGTTGCGAACTGGCCCAGGCCTTTCAGCGTCTGGGTTCACAAGTGGTCATGTTCCACCGGGCCGCCCATCTGCTCGAACGTGAAGACGCGGATGCGGCGGCGATCCTCCAGCAGAGCTTTGTCAGCGAAGGAATACAGCTGCGGCTGCAGTCGCAACCGACCAGGGTGGAGCTCATCCCGGAAGGCAAGTTGATCACCTACGAGTGCGACGGGCAGTCGGCGGAACTGGTGGTCGATGAAATCCTCGTGGGCGCCGGGCGTGCCCCCAACGTGGAGGGACTCAACCTCGAAGGGGCAGGAGTCCAGTACGATCCTGTCAACGGCGTCCACATCAATCACTACCTGCAATCCAGCAATCCACGTATCTACGCTGCCGGCGATGTGGCGCTGCCATACAAATTCACGCATATGGCGGATGCTTGCGCCCGGATCGTGATTCAAAACGCGCTGTTCCTGGGGCGGAAACGCTGGGATCGACTGGTGGTCCCCTGGTGTACCTATACCGACCCGGAAATCGCTCACGTCGGCCATTACGAACGGGATGCGCTGGCTTTAGGGATTCCCGTCGATACCTACGTGCGTCCCCTGAGTGAGGTGGACCGTGCCGTGCTGGATGGTGAGTCGGAGGGGTTCGTCAAGGTCCACATCCAGCGGGGAACCGACCGGATACTGGGGGCTACCATCGTGGCCCGTCATGCCGGGGAAATGATCAATGAGATCAGCCTGGCTATGGTTCACGGATTGGGGCTCAAGGCCATTTCCCAGGTGGTCCACCCGTATCCGACTCAAGCCGAAGCCATCCGGCAGGTGGCCGACACTCATATCCGCAAACGGCTAACCAGGCCGGTCAAAAAGATGTTGGGGCTTTGGTTGAATTGGGCACGCTGGTGGTCGTGATTACTGGTGACCAAAATGACCAGGGTGGGATTTCTGCTTTTTGCTTCTGAAATAAGTGTGCCATTTCGCCGTGATTTTTGTGTCGCGTTTCATTGTATTCAACACGACCTACCGTAGGTTGCGTTGAATGCAATGAAACGCAACGTCTGCAATGGCTATTTTGGGACAGTTCCTTAGCCCGAGAACCGACCCAATCCACACGCGTCGCTGTCGGCCAACGGTGGACGTTGTCGGTGGTTGATGTCAGGACCTGCCATGTTTGAAGTGTTGACCATATTCGGTGGTTCCTTTGTCATCGCCCTTTCCGGGGCGCTGATGCCGGGCCCTTTGTTCACCATGACCATTGCTGAAACAGCGCGCCGTGGGTTTTGGGCCGGACCGCTGCTGATGACCGGCCATTCTCTGTTGGAACTGGCCCTGGTGGTGGCGATCATTTTGGGTGTGGGGCCGTTTCTCAAGCAGGCAACGGTGATGGCAGTGATCGCTTTGCTGGGTGGTGGCATGCTGGTCTGGTTGGGTGCCGACATGATTTATCATGCCGGCAAGCTCTCCCTGCAAGCCGACGCGGTACCGCAGAACCGGGTCCTGACGGGCCACCCGGTGATTATGGGGGCTCTCGCCAGCCTGGCCAATCCGTACTGGATCATCTGGTGGGCTACCATCGGCCTGGGGTATCTGGTGTCTTCCATGAAGTTTGGGATGCTGGGCGTGACCGTTTTTTTCCTGGGGCATATCAGCGGGGACTATGCCTGGTACGGTCTGGTGTCCTATGCCGTGAGCCGCGGTAAACGGGTCCTCAGGGATCAAAGCTATCGATGGACAATCCGGGTATGTGGAGTCCTGCTTCTGGGGTTTGGCGGCTGGTTTGTGTTTTCTGCCAAGACCTACTGGAGCCAGGGGATGCTTTAAACCAGTTCAGACAAAAGGAGCCACCGGGAAACCATGGACAACAAGATTCGTCTCGCCATCTTTGACGCCTTCGCCAGGGAACCCTTCGCCCAAAAGTTCAGACTCGAACTGGTGGATTTGCAGGAAGGCTATTCACGTGTGGCCATGACCGTTGCGCCGGATCTCGAAAACATCTTTGGCATGACTCACGGGGGAGCGCTTTTTGCCTTGATGGATGCCGCTTTTGAGACGGCCTGCAATTCCCACGGGACCATGGCGGTGGCCCTGAACGTCAATGTGACCTACGTGGCATCGCCCGCCCCGGGGAGCCGGATCACCGCCGAAGCACGGGAATACAGCCGCACCCGCAAGACCGCCAACTACCAGATCAACGTTACCGACGACCAACAACAACTTCTGGCTTCCTGTCAGGCTCTCGCCTACCGAAAGGGAACGCCATTGCCGTTTCTCGAGGATGCCTGAACCAGGCGCCGGCGCTTCAGGTGAGCTGCTCCAATGCAGTTCGAGGATTCTTGAGACGCCGGCGAGAAGCCCACAACCGCCCCAGTGAAGGCCCCGATTGGTGAGCTTGCGTCATGCCGCAATCGACGGCAGCGTGGGAACTTCGATTGGTTACGGCGCGCTCGCAGCTGACTCCGCATTGCCAAACACCTCGAAAACCACATCCGGCATTTAGCATCTGTTATCCAGCATCTCTGAAAACTTGTACATCCGGGCGGAAGCCCCTCTCCCTATGAAAAGATGGTTCTGGGCTGTGGGGTGACACGGCCAACGGGATGGCCGTGCCGGAGGCGATCGGATATGTTGTCCCCCAAGTCCGCGAAGTGGGAAACGCTATAGAGGAGAGATGTGTGGAACAAGCCGAGGACACCCTCATAATCGGAGCGGGACCGGCTGTCCAGGAGAGTTATGACGAAGACTAGGCCAAATATGGAAAACCCGCCATCATTGTCCACCGAGTTTCCGCACAGGAGACAGCCACTGCCATCCTCATAGGATCAGTGCGCCCTCAAATAGCTGCAAAGACCTGCCGGCATGGCCTTCTGTACACATAAGCCATTGAAGATCCCCCACAGGTTGTGGTAGTCTAAAATCACCGAAAAGCGATTTCTTATCACCTCACCTCAGAAAAACCTGCCGCCCATGCTCACGCACGTAATCCCCGATCCTATTCATGCGTTCAAATTGTTCCTCACCCAGGGCACCCAAATCCAGCGTCCGCAAAGCCTCTCGCATTTGGCTCACATCCTTCGGGCCACACAGGCAGATGTCAACCGCTGGATTCGAGAGCACAAACCGGTAGCAATCACACGCCGAAAGTGGCTCTTCGCCTGGGGGCATGTTTTTGGATTGCAGAAGACTCCCCCAACGGGTAGCGGTGAAAATGACTGTTCCCGGCCTCGGTGCGTTCTTAAGATGAGGAAAGACCTCCGTCTTCGGCTCCTCTATGGGCAGCATTGTAGCGTATATGGAAAAGGTCAAATTGGCCCTGCTTGGCCAGCTGTGGAAACAGAGATCGGTTATGGCTGGACAGCGCCAGAAAACGACAGAGTCCCCTTTCTTTCAATTCCAGGGCTCTGTCGATGAGCCTTTCGGCAGGGGGCTGGCTGTGCCACCCGAAAAGTAGGATGTCCGCGCAGTCCAGCGCCAGGGATCGAAGGGCTTTTTCAAGGGAGGCTTCCAGAAGCATTGCAGAGCGAGAGTAGCTTTGAACGACGATGACCAGAGCATCTCGTTTTCCGGAACCGCAGATATTCTTTATGGCCCGACCCATTTCAGCGGTGCGGCGCGATCCCCAGTAGAAATAATTGCAGCCTTTCTCGAAGGCTTCTTCAAAAGCCTGTGCCGGCGCTCCATAGCTCGAGGCCACCCCCATAGGGCCAACTCGGAGACCGGTCTTGCCCAGTATTCTTTGTTCGAACGGCATTTTTTCTCCTGCGCAACTGCTTCACATCAACGAGTGGGAAGCGTTCGGAGGCAAACCAATGGTTTGAGCCAAAGATGCAATAGAGTCCGCGTGGGCAGATCCTTTGTGCTTGATGCCGGAAGTCCAATGAGGACCTGGATTGGCAGTTTGATATCGATTTCAACCTACCCCAAAAATACACAAAAGTCTCTTGGGAGTTGCCATGAAGGCGAACTTGCCCGATACTAGGAGGGTAAATCGATTATTGTAGTCCACCTGACAACCTAAAACAGTGTAATATCAACGGTTTCCTATGCCAAACAGCGTACCATTCTTGTCGAGAACTGTAGTAGCGTCAGGCAGCTATGCCTGCAGCAAAGAGGGAAAGGTGATACTCGAAGCCTATTTGGGTACTTGTGTCGGGGTGACCCTCTGTGATCGGCAGGCTGGTGTGGGTGGATTGATCCACCTGCTACTGCCCGAGCCAAACGATATGACTTCTGTTTGGCGACCGGAGGTTTATGCATCCTCAGGTTTGCCCCTGTTTATCCAACATCTTTGTAGAGAGGGCGCTGGAAAGGAGAACCTGGAGGCATGTGTTGCCGGCGGTGCCCTGGTTGGAACCTTGTCGCAACAGGATTTAGACCTGGATATTGGCGGGCGCACAGTTGATGTTGTGGAAGGAATCCTGCGACAGGAGAAGATTCCCATTCGGAAAAGTGAAATTGGTGGCTACTTCTGCTCTCGATTGAGCCTCAACTTACACAACTGGGAAGTTGAAGTAGCTCCTACGGGGATTTCAACGGTCGCTCCAGCGGGACCAGATTTCGAGAAGCCTAGCTCGGAGCGGCTCGATCGTATTGTTGAAGGCATATCTCCCATTCCACAGATCGCCCTCAAAGTCTTAAGGATGATTTCAGACCAGACTTATGACTTTGACGACGTGGCGCATGAAATAATGCAGGATCAGGTAATGAGTGCCAAGGTGCTCAGGTTCTGCAATACGGTATTTTGCGGGGTAAGAACGAGAGTCGATTCCATAGAAAGGGCTCTTTTCATTGTTGGCGAAAAATGGCTGCGACAGTTGATTGTGGGAGCGGCGATGGAGGGCTTTCTCTCTCAGAAGGAAGGGGGGTATTCCCTTTGCAAGGGCGGCCTCTTTCATCACTCGTGCGGCACTGCCGCCGTGGCCAAATGCCTGGCACAGTTTACCGGTAGTACCCCACCGGATCTAGCATATACTGCTGGATTGTTGCATGACATTGGAAAGGTGGTCTTGGATCAATACATGGATTGCGCGCGACCCCTGTTCTACCGTCATGTTCAGGTAGAGGGCGTCGATCTCATCCAAGCGGAAAGCGAGTTGTTCGGAATAACGCACCCGGAAGCAGGGAGACGACTGGCCACACAATGGTCCATCCCTGAAAACCTGACGGAAGCAATACAGCATCATCATCAACCGGATCGGGCAATAGTAGGGTTGGAACTGACTCACCTGGTTTACTTGGCCGATTTGATCATGTCACGGTTCATGGTGGGGCAGGAGTTGGAGAAACTGAACACCCATGTCTTGGCCTCGGTCTTAGACAAGATCGGTCTGCACCCAGATCAATTGCCCTCGCTGATTGATAGGGCCCTTCATGAAACCCAGGTCTCCCCTTGGCCGTGAGCCCGTTTCTGAAATACCTAATCCAACAAGGTGTTCGGAATCATCTGCTCTTTTGCGACACTAGAGCTCTGATCTGTCTAAGATCAAACCGATGGCAACCGAGTAGGGCCTTCACGAACTGGTGTATACCTGTGGCCACAAGACCTGGGCGCAACTTTCCGCTGAAGTGGCACAAAGCCAGTTTGGGCCAGCCGTCGGAAAAACCCTCCACAACAACTGGCCCGTGAGCAATGAGTTCCGGTTTTCTCGGATCAGGAGGGGGTGTGGTTTCCACAGCCCCGGATGTTCCAGAATCTTTCATATGAGATTCGGATCATTGAGGAGGCTGATAATTTTCATCTCATGGCTGCCTGGAGGGCAGCTCAGAGAACCCAACACCCAGATTTTGCCAGTGTTGAATCCACGGGTCAGGATGATGCATAAGGCAAAATGATCTGCATGTGGAAACGAATAAACGAACCCCGGTGATACGCACGGAGGAGAGAAGTTTGCTGTACTTTTGAATACATGATTGTGAAGAGACGAACCTGGGGATAAATAAGGTTGGCCGGTCAGTGCTCGCTTTCATTCGTTGATTTCAGAAGCTATAGTGTATAGAATGATGGTGGTTTAAGGAGAGTATACGTTACGATTTCGAAGACGATTTAATTTGCCCTCGATTGTCGTCGCCCCCAAGCCCATAATGCCTTATTTGGCTATCTCAGGTGAGCTCCTTCCACCATCGAACCGAGTAGAATCTATCGGATCTAGTTGAAACGGCATTCATTCGAAAAGGACAAGCATGAACATCTTTGTAGGGAGCCTCTCATTCAAGACAACAGAAGAGGAATTGCAGAAGGAATTTGAGGCATTTGGCGAGGTGGGTTCAGTTAAAATCATTCTGGACCACGAAACTTTCAAATCGCGGGGATTTGCTTTTGTCACAATGCCGAACCAGGATCAGGCGACGGCCGCAATCGCCGTGTTAAACGGCAAAGAGATAAACGGCTTCGCTCTTAAGGTGAACGAAGCAAGCCCTCGAGAATCTCGCGGAGGTCCAGGTCGTGAGCGCAGCGGAGCTGGTTATGCGAACAGTAACCGGAGTGGGTCCGGTTTTGCCTCGGGTGCAGGATTGGGAGGCGGTGGCTATAACAGAAATCGGACGAGCGTTGTAACCGACAGTAGAGATCTTGATATCTACGACACCAAAGGCAATCGAAGCGGCGGGGGGAACGGCAAAAAGGGCAGAGGTGGTGGTAGCCATGGTTCAGGTGGTCGATCAGGCGGGGGCAGACGTTCGTACTAAATGTTAGGTTGCCCCTCTGTAAACAGGATTTTTGCCGATTGTGCGCCAGCACAACAAACGCGGCTTTAATGAGCATCAGCCAGAAGGTCAAATTGGTCAATACTTTGCTTGCCAATGTGCTGAAGTCTCAGAGCAGGGCGGCACACAACCCAAATGGTCTCATATGGAAACGAATAAATGAACCCCGGTGATACGCACGGGGGTGAGGTCTTCAAAGTGGGCCGGATTGGATGGTGAATGACTCGGAACCGGGTTGCTTCACGAGGGTTCCCGCTCATTCGTCGAGCACCTTCCGA
>CAWHGA010000034.1:0-129917 GCA_963828705.1 uncultured delta proteobacterium | reverse complement strand
ACAATGGTGGTCATGCCCATGCCGCCGCCGACGCACAGGGTCGCCAGCCCCACTTCCAGATTACGCCGAGCCATTTCATAAATGAGCGAAATGACAATGCGAAGCCCGGTGCAGCCGACCGGATGGCCGAGCCCCACGCCGCTGCCGTTGACGTTGGTGATGGTGCGATCGAGGCCGAGCCCCATCTCGCAGGCAATGTATTGCGCTGCAAAGGCTTCGTTGACTTCTATGAGCTGAATGTCTTTGAGGCTCATGCCGGCCTTTTTCAACGCCTTCTGGCTGGAAGGTACCGGCCCGTAACCCATGAGATGCGGCTCCACACCAGCGGCCGCATGGGCAACGATGCGGGCCAGCGGCGTAAGCCCCAACTCCTGGGCCTTGCGACGGCTCATAAGCACTGCGGCGGCGGCTCCGTCGTTGAGTCCCGACGAGTTACCGGCGGTCACCGTGCCATCGGGCCTGAATACCGGTTTGAGCCGGCTCAGATCGGCCATGGTCAGTCCAAATCGGGGATGCTCATCCTGGTCGAAGACCACCGCCTGTCCCTTCTTCCCGGGGATTTCGAAGGAAACGATTTCGTCCTTGAAACGTCCGGCTTGGATGGCGGCTTCGGCCTTGCTGTGGCTTTCCAGGGCCAGCTGATCTTGAGCCTGTCGCGAAATGTTATATTTGGTCGCCAGGTTTTCCGCGGTGACTCCCATGATCATCCGTTCCCCCAAGACGCCGCTGCCAGAATGGAGCATCTCCCAAACCGAATCCACCACTTCCTGATTTTGCAGGCGCATCCCCCAGCGCGCGCCGGGCAGGTAGTAGGGACCGCTGCTCATGGATTCCACCCCACCCACCAGCACCACTTCGGCATCACCGCAGCGAAGCTGTTGCACGCCGGAATTGAGCGCCTGCATGGACGACGAGCACTGGCGCTGGACGGTGAAGGCCGGGACTTCGAAGGGGATTCCGGCAGCCAGCTGCGCGGTGCGAGCGGTGTTGGCTTCATCGAAGCACTGGACGCAATCGCCGACGACAATATCATCCAGCAGGTGCGGATCCAGATTGTCAGCCCGCTTCAAGGCTTCCTTCATGACATGCGCCGCCAACTGGTGGGCACGGACATCCTTGAGAGCCCCGCCGAACCTGCCAATGCCAGTGCGAGCCGCCGATACAATGACAATATCGTTTTCTCTGCTCACGGTTGTGTCTCCTCAATATTTACTTACAGGAGGGTGTCCAAAAAGCTCGGTGGCAAGTTGCCCCTGCCGTCACCCCGGTGAAAACCGGGGTCCAGGAGGTCTTGAAAAACTGCATTCCGGTCTTCGCCGGAATAACGCAAATGTGACACACGACGACTTTTCTCCCTCTACAGCGTGTTGGCGATCACCACCCGCTGAATCTCATTGCTGCCTTCGTAGATTTGGGTGATCTTGGCATCGCGCATCATGCGTTCCACCGGATATTCCTTGATATAGCCGTAGCCACCCAGGACCTGGACGGCTTCGGTGGTGACCCACATGGCTACATCCCCGCACAAGCACTTGGCCATGGACGCCATGCGGATGTATTCCGGGCCAATGCGGCTCATGTCCTTAGGCAGTTCCTGCATCATGGCGCAGGTCTTGTACAGCAGCTGACGGGCGGCTTCGGTGCGCATCGCCATGTCCGCCAGCTTGAAACCGATCCCCTGGTGCTGGATAATGGGCTTGCCGAAAGCCTCCCGTTCCTTGGCATAGGCAATCGCGTATTCAAGCGCCCCGGCCGCTATGCCCAGGGCTTGAGCGGCCACGCCGAGGCGAGAAAAATTCAGGGTTTTCATCATCACCGCAAAACCATCCCCTTCCTGCCCCAGGAGATTCTCCGCCGGCACCCGGCAGTCTTCAAAGATGAGTTCAACCGTTTCCGACCAGCGGATGCCCATCTTGTTTTCCTTCTTCCCCACCGAAAAACCCGGCATACCCTTTTCCACAATGAAAACTCCGGAGTTCTTGTGGGTCGATTTGTCGGGATCGACGACCGCATAGACGGTCACCACCTCGGCCACACCGCCGTTGGTGATAAAAGTCTTGGTACCGTTGAGGATGTAATGATCGCCATCTTTCTTGGCTCGGCAACGCAGCCGCGCCACATCGGAGCCGGCGGACGGCTCGGTGAGGGCAAAAGCGCCGAGGTGCTCGCCGCTCGCCAGTTTGGGCAGGTATTTCTCCTTCTGCGCCTCGTTGGCGGCCAGCATGATAGGCAAACATCCCAGTTCGTGGTCGGCAATCAGCAGACCGCAGGCCCCATCCACCTTGCACAGTTCTTCGACGACGATGGCCATCGCCAGAAGTCCCGCTTCCGAACCGCCGTAGGCTTCCGGGAAATCGATGCCGTAGAGGCCGTTTTCCCGCATCAGCTCCACCATCGACCAGTCGAATTTGCCGTCTTCGTCACGCTTACCAGCCCCCGGGGCGACCTTTTCCTTGGCCAGCCGGCGAACCATATTCTGTAGAATGCGTTGTTCTTCGGTCAGATCGTATTGCATGGCTGTTCCTCCATAGTTTCCAATGTAAATAGAACTACTTGCGATAATCGAAGAACCCCTGGCCGCTCTTGCGACCCAGGTGTCCGGCCCGGACCATCTTGCGCAGCAACGGTGCGGGCCGATATTTGTCTTCCCCGAGTTCCTGGTGCAGACCATCCAGCACCAGCAGCAGAGTGTCCAGACCCACCATGTCGGCCAGGGCCAGCGGGCCGATGGGATGATTGGCACCCAACACCATGCCGCGGTCGATGTCTTCCGCCGCAGCGATCCCTTCGGCATAGACGAAAATGGCTTCATTGATCATGGGGCAGAGGATTCGGTTGACGGCAAACCCCGGGGCTTCCTTGATCTCGATGGGGATCTTGCCGAATTTCTCGGTGAGTGCCTTGGTGACGGCGAAGGTGGCATCGCTGGTGACGAAGCCGCGAATGAGCTCCACCAGCTTCATAACCGGCACCGGATTGAAGAAGTGCATGCCGATGATGCGGTCGGGACGGGCGGTAGCCGCCGCCATTTCGGTGATGGAAAGCCCCGAAGTGTTGGACGCAATGACGGTTTCCGGTCGACAAAGCTCATCGAGTTCTTTGAGCACCTGCTTTTTGATGTTCATCACTTCCACCACCGCTTCAATGACGAAATCGGCATCGGCCACCGCCGTCTTGAGATCAGTGGTCCCGGCAACGCGCCCCAGTATGGCGGCCGCAGCCGTGGCCTCCAGCTTACCTTTGGAAACGGCCCGATCCAGGTTACCCTTGATGGTGGCCAGCCCCTTTTCGACGAAACGATCCTCGATATCGCGAATGACCACGCTGTAACCGGCTTCAGCAGCCACCTGAGCAATGCCCGCGCCCATGATGCCGGCTCCCAATACGGCAAGCTTCTTGATTTCCATAGTGTCCTCCTGCTTGTAGGTTGGTCTGTCTTGATCGCAGCAATCTTCGATTTAGGACCCGTGACGAACGTCATCGGGTCGATTGTTACCATTCGGCGAACATAGTGAGGAAAGCGTTCGCCAGCTCATCGATGGTGTGTTCGTTCTCGCGCAGCAAACCCTGGATGGCGATCCCCTGAACCGAACCCACAAAGGCGATAGCCGCAGCCCGCGGATCGCGCACCTTAGGATGGTTTTCCAGAATGCCGGCGAAGGTGCCGACGAAATCCTCATAGACCTGCTTGAGGGTCGCCTCCATCGGGTGATGGCTACCGGCAAATTCGGTGGCCAGCGCCGCCAGGCAGATAGTGGCTTCGGGCTGACGACGGAAATGGTCACACATGATGGCGATGACGCCATGCACGGCAGGCAGTCCGCTGGTTTCAATGCCTTCGAGATAGTCGGAATAAATGGTGATACCGCGAGCCAGCCAGGCCACCACAGCTTCCAAAAGCGCCTCCTTGGACGCGAAATGGTGGAAGATGGCCCCGGAAGTAAGCCCGATGGCTTGGGCGATGTCGGCAATAGTGGTCTTGTGGTAACCGCGCCGGGCAAACAGGCGGCTTGCCGCCACCAGAATATTCTTGCGGGTTACCTCAGATTTTGCCTCTTTTTTGTTTTGCGTAGCAGTTTTCATAAAGGTAGCGTTACATATCAGATACTATGTAATATGTCAAGCGCTTGCGAAGGTGCCGGCAAACTTTCTTGGTGCCCCATTTTCTGTGGGTTGAGGCGTGGCAAGAGGGTCTTTTCGGGATCGTTCTTCTCACCCCTGAAAAAGACAACCCTTCGATATGCCGGCAGGAATCTTGGCGGCTCTTGGGCAAAAAACTCCACTGCCCCTGGTCCTTTTCGTCGTTTAAGGCTCCTTGTACAGCGCCACAGAATAGGGTATCCGATAATACTGCCCATCCTGCTCGTCATTCCCGCGAAGGCGGGAATCCAGATGGATTAGGAAGCTACTGGACCCCCGCCTTCGCGGGGGTGACGGAACGAATTATTGGTCACTATAATTCTGTGGAGCTGTACTTAGTGCAACCATCTGGTCCGCAGTGCATTGCCACGAGCCTTGCCACCGATAATTTGGTTGACAACCTAGGCCGATTGGGCACCAAATAGAATGTGTTCGCATCGACCGATACGGGTCGCGCCTGCGAACGCTTTTGTCGCGAACATGTCCAGAATTCAGGGAGCTATCTTATGAGTATCGACGGTGCCAGCCCATCCAGCTTCATTCGTAATATTGTCCTCGAAGATATTGAGTCCAACAAGTTCGGCGGTCGGGTCATGACGCGCTTCCCTCCCGAACCCAACGGCTACCTGCATATCGGTCATGCCAAATCCATTTGCCTGAATTTCGGTCTGGCGGCCGAATTCGGCGGCGTCTGCAACTTTCGCTTTGATGACACCAACCCCGGCAAGGAAGATATCGAATACGTCGAATCCATCCAGGCTGATGTCCGCTGGCTGGGCTTCGATTGGGGCAATCGGCTTTACTATGCGTCGGATTATTTCGAGCAGCTCTATGATTTTGCGGTCCAGCTGATCAAACTGGGCAAGGCCTACGTTTGCAGCCTGACGGCCGATGACATCCGGGACTACCGCGGAACCCTGACCGTACCAGGCAAGGAAAGCCCCTACCGGAACCGTTCCGTCGAAGAAAACCTGGACCTGTTCCAAGGCATGCGCTCCGGGGAATTCGAAGACGGGACTCACGTGCTGCGCGCCAAGATCGACATGGCATCCGGCAATCTTAACCTGCGCGATCCGGTGATGTATCGCATCCGTAGGGACCCTCATCATCGCACCGGCACCCAGTGGTGCATCTATCCCATGTACGATTACGCCCACGGGCTGAGCGATTCCATCGAAGGCATCACCCATTCCATCTGCACCATGGAATATGAAGACCATCGCCCGCTCTACGACTGGTTTCTGGATGAACTCAACGTCTACCACCCCCAGCAGATCGAATTCGCCCGACTGAATCTGGCGTTCACCGTGATGAGCAAACGCAAGCTGCTGCAGCTGGTACAGGAGAGCCGCGTGAGCGGCTGGGATGATCCGCGCATGCCGACTCTAGCCGGCCTGCGCCGTCGCGGCTATCCGCCCGAAGCCATCCGCAATTTCTGTGAACGCATCGGTGTCGGCAAACGGGAAAGCCTGGTGGACATGGCACTCCTCGAATACTGCGTGCGCGAGGTCCTCAACCGTGAAGCTCCGCGGGTGATGGCGGTGCTGCGGCCGCTCAAAGTGGTGATCGAAAACTATCCTGAAGGCCAGGAGGAATATCTGGACGCCGTCAACAACCCCGAAGACCCGTCCATGGGTACCCGGCCCGTACCCTTTTCGCGGGTGCTTTACCTGGAGCGGGACGACTTTATGGAGAATCCTCCGAAAAAGTTCTACCGGCTGGCGCCGGGTCGCGAGGTGCGGCTGCGCTATGGCTACTTCATCAAGTGCGTGGATGTGGTCAAAGACCCACAAACGGGTGAGGTGGTGGAACTGCGTTGCACCTACGATCCGGAAACTCGCGGCGGAGGCGCTCCCGACGGCCGGCAGGTGAAGGCCACTCTCCATTGGGTTTCGGCCGCCCACGCCTTGCCGGCGGAAGTGCGCCTCTACGACCGGCTTCTCACCAAGCCCGATCCCAGCGACGATCCTGAGAACCTGGGTTTCAAAGCCTTCCTCAACCCCAACTCACTGGAAGTCCTGAAATCCTGCCGGGTGGAACCGAGTCCCTGGCGGAGGCCGCACCGGGAAGCCGAATTCAGTTTGAACGTCTGGGGTATTTCTGCGTGGATTCAGTGGATTCGAGGAAGGATGCCTTGGTCTTCAACCGTACGGTAACATCTGCGCGACACCTGGGCCAAGATCCAGCAGTCGGAAAAGACCGCCCAAGGCGGCTGATACTCTCAAAAAGCAAAGGCGTACGGCGGCTATCTTCGTAAGGGGCGAAGCCGCGTGGCGCCGCGGTTAGCCCTTAAGCTCATAACCAGTCATGAAGGGGTGGATGATCGCGCCCATCCGCGGGATCATCCACCCCTTCGATCCTCAAGTCTTGCTCAAGATTTCGCGACAGCCCGCCTTACGCGCTTTCCTGCAGATAGACCCGAATCGCGGCGTGCCTGCCTTTGCGGGCCACCATCAGGTGGTCATCAATGCGCCCGCCGTCGAGGTATTCATTGAGCTGGAACTTGTTGCCATCCACCTTGCGGATCTCCCCACCGGCAGCCTCCAGGATGATCTGCGCCGCGGCCAAATCCTGATAGGACACATGCCCCATGAGGGCCGCTTCGGCTCGACCGAGGGCCACATAACAGATGTGGGCCGCAGTGCACCCCAGGTTACGGATTTTACCGGGAAATGACGTGCGGTAGTGGTTGTTGAACCGGGAATAGGTAAAAAGCAGGCTTTCGTTGTTCACTTCCGGCTGATCGGGAATGGTCATCTTGCGATCACCGTGGTAGGCCTGTTCCCCGGCCTGGGCGTAGAACAGGTCCTTGGTCACCGGCATATAAAACACACCCAATACCGGCCAAAAATTCTCTAACAATGCCATGGATATCCCCCAGACGGGAATTCCAGCCTGGAAGTTGGCCACCCCGTCGAGGCGATCGAACACCCAGACGAAACCGCCGGCATCGTGGGTGTAGCCGGCGGCCATGGTTTCTTCGCCGAAGATCCGATGTTCGGGAAATTTCGCCCGCATTTGATTGCGGAACAAATCAGAAAGATTGAGCTCCGCTTCCGTGACCAGCTCTTCGTCGAATTTGATCTTGGGATTGCCCTTACCGTAGTACCGAAGTGCTTGCTCTCCGGCTTGTTGCACTGTGTCCACGGCAAACCGGATGAGTTCCTTGGCATCATATTCCTGGGCTGTCATATTCTCTCCTCATTCGATAGTAGTCGGTCTGTTGCCTTCCTGGGACCGCCAGGAACATTCCCGAGCACGCTTTTATGGTGATCATAACGTATTCTCTCGGGCTGATCCAAACGTTTTGACACCCCCAGAATGTTGTGTTAGCACAAGTCGGCCGTCTTCCGGGCGTTCCGACGACCAGGGGGTGCTGCCAGCGGACCGGGCCTGAATGCCGGCCATTGTCCGGGGGATCTCAGCGCCACCGGTCCAGGGTCAGCCTCTCAACAACCACTCGATGCCAATCACAGCCAAGCGAGTATCCTTCACCATGACCTCAGATCCATCCACTGCTGTGCCCAAACGTGGCTACCTCTATGTGGTGCTGGCCGCGATCCTGTGGGCGATTTCCGGATCCTCGGCCAAATTCTTATTCAACCGTGGGATCACAACCTTCCAGTTGGTACAGATGCGCCTCACTCTGGCTTCAGCGGTCCTGCTGATCTGGTTCCTGTGGCGCAAACGACCCCTTCTGCGGATTGCCACCCAGGACTTTTGGGCCTTCGTGTGGCTGGGTGTGGCCGGGATGGCGACGGTGCAGTTTACCTACCTGTTCACCATCAGCAAGATCCAGGTGGCGGCAGCCATCCTACTGGAATACCTGGCGCCGGTGCTGATCGCGCTCCACGCCGTCGTGTTTGCTCACCAGCGGCTGACCCGCACCATGGTGACGGCGCTGGTAGGCGCCACCATCGGCTGCTATCTGATGGTGGGCGGCTACAACCTGGACCTGCTCACCATGAACCGGGTGGGGATCATCAGCGGTTTGATTTCCGCTGTGGTCTTCGCCGGCTACGCCATTTATGGAGAACGGCTGATGTGCCGATATTCTTCGTGGACGGTGCTGTTTTATTCGCTGATGTTTGCAGCGCTGGTCTGGAACGTGGTGCAACCGCCGCTGGTGTTCTTGCGCCGCTCATACGCGCCAGTCGAATGGCTGTGTGTCGCCTACATCGCCATTCTCGGAACGGTGGTGCCTTTCGGCCTCTACATGGAAGGCATCAACTTGATCCGCTCCACCCGGGCCAGCATCACTGCGACGTTGGAACCGATCACCGCCGGCTTGATTTCGTATCTTTTTTTAGGCGAGGTGCTGGAACCTCTGCAGTTACTGGGTGGTGTCCTGGTCATTGCGGCCATAGTGCTGCTGCAGGCACACCGCGAATATGACGACCAGACACCGGCTCTGATCCGCCGCCGGCAAGAGGATTCAGGGGTCGGAGTACGAGGACCATTGAACCGGTTTGGCAGCGACGGCTAAGCTGGCAAACGAATTGGGAACAGCAGGCAATGGCGCCAATCATTACTCTCCTTACCGATTATGGACTCAAAGACGGCTATGTAGCAAGCCTCAAGGGATCCATACTGGGCATCTGTGCGCAAGCGCGTCTGGTTGATATCTCTCACCTGGTGCAGCCGCAGGATGTGCGGTCGGGCGCCTTCTTGCTGAGCACGGTGTACAAAGACTTCCCACCGGGCACTATCCACCTGGCTATCATCGATCCGGGTGTCGGGACCAAACGCCAGGGGCTGGTGCTGCGGACCCCCGAGTACTTCCTGGTGGGACCGGATAACGGCCTGTTTTCCTGGGTGTGCCGCAAAGAGCCGGACTGGGAAGCACGATCCCTGGAGAACCAGCAGTATTGGCGTTTGCCGGTGAGCCCCACCTTCCATGGGCGAGACATCTTTGCCCCGGTGGCTGCTCACCTGGCTGCAGGGGTAGCCATGGAAAACCTGGGGGCGCCCTGGGAACCCCACATTGCCGGCTGGACCACCATGGTGAGAAGCGACCGAACCCTGCGAGGAGAAGTCATCCATGTGGACCATTTCGGTAACATTATCACTAATCTGGATGAAGAGACGGTGAACGGTTTTGCTCCTGCGGAAGAGCTGTTGATAGAGATCGCAAGGCTCAAACTCAATGGTCTCACCATGACCTATGGAGAACAACCTGTCGGGGCCATGATGGCCCTCATCGGTAGCCACGGTTACCTGGAAATTGCTGCGAACCAGCAGCATGCCGGGAAGCTCCTGGATGTCCGGGCCGGGACACCGGTGCGGCTGACGTATCCCAAACCGTAATGCATCCGGCCTTCCGGGGCGAAACCCCTGGGAGCCCTTTACTTACAAAAACCAAGTGCTTAGTTTTCAATTGATGTCCCGGACCAACCACCGGGAGCCAGCACAGGTGGAACTGAGGAGACGACCATGAATGACAGCAGCCGTAACACCATAATGAGCGCCAAGGAGCGTTATCTGGTTGAGGATAGCCTGGTGGAGACCCTGGACGCCCAGAGGCAAGCCGAAGCATTGAACCCGGTCCCAGTCGACGAGCCCAAAGCCGCCGGCCAGAAAACCAAGGAGGATGCTGCGGCGGTAAACCAGCCCGAGAAACAGGACCACTTCATGGAGAGCGTTCGGGTGTTCATCCAGAGTATCGACATCAATTCCTTGTGAACGATGCACCAGAGCCAGGGAACGTCAGCATCGGAGGTTCCCTGGCCACCCTTGATCAGGGCTCGTTTGAAAGCAAGTCCGAAGCCTTTGGGGTTCTTGCTGGCGGGCGCGTGGAAAGCGCGCCCGCTTACCAACCAGGCTGATGGATGAGGGTGCCGGGACCCAAGAACCTCCTTGTTGAACCCCCACCACTGTGCTACAAGCAAACGTCGGCGACCGCCGGGCGGTCGTTGATGCAAGCGCTTTCGGCCCCGTTGACAGTTGTTACCCAAACACCGAAAAAAGTAGCCCAGCATGCGAAGGGTTTGTTTCCTGGCCGGTATTGCCATGCTGTTGCTGGGATGGTTTGTGGCCGCCAGGTCGACCATCGCCGGGCAGGAACCCCCCACGCCGGACGACGGCGACTGGTTAATTGCGCATCTTAGCGCCGAACCGGCAACGCTGAACCCGATCACCGCTGTCGACGCCTACGCTTCCAGAATCAACAGCTTCATCTATGAGACCCTCCTCAAGCGGGATGAAAAGACCGCACAATTGGTTCCGCAACTGGCTGAATCCTGGGAAGTGGCCGACGATCATCTCACCTACACCTTCCACCTGAAAAAGGGCATTCACTGGCAGGACGGCACTCCCTTCACCAGCCGTGACGTAATCTTTTCCTACCAACGTATCCAGGACCCGAAAGTGGACGCGGCACATTTGCGCAACTATTACCGCGATATCGATCGGCTGGAAGCGCTGGACGACCACTCCGTGCGTTTCCATTACCGCATTCCTTACTATCTGGCGTTGGAGTTTTGTGGCGGGATTCCCATCGTCCCAGCCCACCTTTTTCAGGAATCCGACGACTTCAACCAGCATCCCATCGGCCGCCAACCCTTGGGAACCGGACCTTACCGTTTTGTTAAGTGGGACACCGGTGAGCAAATTGTGCTGGAACGCGATGATCGGTATTGGGGCAAAAAACCCCATCTGCGGCGCATTGTCTTCAAGATCGTTACTGATCCTACGGCTGCCCTTCAAGTGCTGAAACAGCGCGGCCTGGACTATATGGGCCTGCGCCCCGTCCAGTGGTCGATGCAGACACGCGGCAAGCGTTTCCAACAGGATTTTCAGAAGCTCAAGTACTATCTGCCGAGTTACCGATACATCGGCTGGAATATGCGCAAACCCTTGTTTCAAGACCGGCGGGTGCGCCAAGCCATGACCATGCTGGTGAATCGTGAACCCATTCTGAAAAAGGTCCTCTTTGGGCTGGGTATTGTGATCTCGGGGCCCTTCTACGTGAACAGCCCGACCTACAACCAGTCCATTCAACCCTATCGGTACGACCCCAAGGCTGCGCTGGCGCTGCTTCACGAAGCGGGCTGGGCTGATCATGACGGGGACCGCATTCTCGATAAGGATGGTGTCCCCTTTGAGTTCGAGTTTCTCATTTCCTCCGGGTCCAAGTTCTCGGAACAACTGGCCACCATTTTTCAGGAGAACCTGAAACGGGTGGGCATCAAGATGCGCATCCGCAAGTTGGAATGGGCGGTGTTTATCCAGAAGATCGAGTCCAACGAATTTGACGCCTGTACGCTGGGCTGGAGTCTTGGCTGGGATTCCGATCCTTTCCAGATCTGGCATTCCTCACAGACAGAAAAAAAGGGTTCCAATTTCGTCGGTTTTGTCAACGCCGAGGCGGACCACCTCATTGAAGAATCTCGCAAGGAATTTGACCCTGAAAAACGGCGGCAGATGTACCATCGCTTCCATGAAATCATCCATGAGGAGCAACCCTACACCTTTCTGTTCACGGAAGAAGCGTTGGTAGCGGTAGATCGACGCTTTGCCAACGTGCAGGTTTACCCTCTGGGGATGGACCCGCAGGAATGGTGGGTGCCGCGCGATTTGCAGCGTTACCAGCAGCCATGATGTGCCCCCGCGACCGTGAAAGGGGTGGCAGCGACAGGACCAGACGATTCCAGGCAGCGAGGTCCACAGCGTATCCTCAGGGAAAAGCGGAAGAGATGACATTGTCATGAAAACCTACCTGGTTAAGCGGCTGCTGCAGATCATTCCGACCCTTTTGGGAATCACCCTCATTACGTTTCTCATCATCCAACTGGCTCCTGGCAACCCCGCCTTGATCAAGCTGAAGATGGCCGCGGAAGGCCAGGTTTCGGACAATGCCATTTCCCAGCAGATTGTCGAACAAACCAAGAAGCTCTACGGCCTCGACAAGCCCATCCCGATCCAATACCTGCTCTGGGTGAAGCGGGTGCTCACCTTTGATTTCGGCAACTCCTACAAGGATCATCGCAAGGTTTGGGACAAAATCGCTGAACGGCTGCCGGTGACCTTGCAGCTCAATATCATCTCCATCTTCCTGGTGTACCTGATCGCCATCCCGTGCGGGATCTATTCCGCGACCCATTGTGGCACCTGGCAGGACCGGCTGCTCACCCTGTTTTTCTTCGTACTCTATTCGCTGCCCAGTTTCTGGGTGGCGGTGCTGCTCATTATGATTCTCGGCGGTGGTGATTTCTGGGACGTGTTCCCGGTCTACGGGATTTCGGCCATTGGGGCGGAATCCTGGTCGTTTTCCAAATGGCTCCTGGACCGAATGTGGCATCTGGCGCTGCCGGTTGCCTGCCTGACCTACGGCGGCCTGGCCTATCTATCCCGATTGGCGCGCTCCGGAATCCTGGAAGTGATCCGCGAGGATTACATCCGTACGGCCAGGGCCAAGGGCTTGAGAGAACGGATGGTCATCTACAAGCATGCGTTTCGCAACGCCTTGTTGCCCATCGTGACCCTGCTGGCCTTCCTGCTACCCGGCATGTTCGGCGGGAGCGTGATCATCGAAAGCATATTTTCCATTCCGGGAATGGGTCAGTTATCCTTTGAAGCGGTGCTCTCCCGGGACTACCCAGTGATCATGGCCATCGCCACCATTTCGGCACTGCTCACCCTGGTGGGCCTGTTGCTGTCGGATATTCTCTATGCGGCTTTGGACCCGCGGATCAAGCTGGAGTAAATAAAGCATGGATAGCAGTGACAGCCGAACCTACTGGCAAATGGTGTGGCACCATTTCCGCCGCCGTTCGCTGGCCATGTTCGGCCTATGGATTTCCCTGGTGCTGGTGGTGGTGGCCCTGCTGGCTCCGGTGCTGGCCAACGACCGGCCGCTGGTCATGCGTTATCAGGGCCACTGGTACTGGCCGCTGTGGTCTCAGGAACAGGGCATTGGCTGGTTCAACTGGAAGGAAATCCGAGACCAAATGGGACCCGATGATTTCTCGGTGTGGCCGCTGGTTCCATATTCGCCCACCGAATACAATCTGCTGGAAAATCTGGAAGCCCCCAGCAGCAGACACTGGTTTGGTACCGATGACAGTGGACGAGACGTGCTCAGCCGCATGATCTATGGCGCTCGCATCTCGCTTTCGGTGGGTATTGTGGCGGTCGGCATCGCCCTGGTGATCGGCATGATCCTGGGAGCGCTGGCGGGCTATTTCGGCGGCTGGATCGACCATGTGATCAGCCGTATCATCGAAATCCTGCTCACCATTCCCGACGTTTTTTCTTATCATTACCATCATCGCCTTTCTGCCTCCGAGCATCTACAACATCATGGTGGTGATCGGACTTACCGGCTGGACCGGAGTGGCGCGCTTTGTCCGGGCCGAATTCCTCAAGCTCAAGCGGCTGGATTTTGTCATGGCCTCGCGGGCGCTGGGAGCATCCCATAGCCGCATCATCTTTCTCCACATGCTGCCCAATGCCATGGCGCCGGTGCTGGTTTCCGCGGTGTTCGGCATTGCCGGAGCGATCCTCACGGAATCCAGCCTGAGCTTCCTGGGCTTTGGGGTACCGCCACCGACTCCGAGCTGGGGGGATATTTTGTCGCAGAGCCGCGATTACATTGAGTTCGCCTGGTGGCTGACTACCTTTCCCGGCCTGGCCATTTTCCTCAGCATCACCGCCTACAACCTGGTGGGCGAAGGACTGCGCGACGCCATGGACCCACGGCTGTTCACTTGATGCGGCGTAACCCAATCGCTGCGAAAGCTTTGCCACAGCGGCGTGCCATTTACCGGCTACCGCAGGAATCGAGCAACAAGATGAAGAGGCCATAACCGATTCGTGTCCACCCCTGGCCACGGCGCCGGCCGCTTAAGGAACTGTAGGTATCCATGCACGTTGAAGCCCTTGAACAGAGCAACGTCTTTACCGTGAGTCAGCTCAACAGCCAGATCAAGCGGCTGCTGGAAAGCAACTACCGGTTTGTGTGGGTCAAGGGTGAGATCTCCAACTTCCGCATGCCCGCATCGGGGCATTGCTATTTCACCTTGAAGGACGAACACAGCCAGATCCGGGCGGTGCTGTTTCGCGGCCAGCAGCGCGTCCTGCGCTTTGCACCCGAAGACGGCTTGCAGGTCATCTGCCAGGGACGGATCAGCGTCTACGAGCCGCGCGGCGAATACCAGCTCATCATCGACGTCATGGAACCGCTCGGCTTCGGGCAGTTGCAGCTGGCCTTCGAACAGCTCAAGAAGAAGCTCGAAGCCGAAGGGCTTTTCGATCCCCGGCGCAAAAAGCCGTTGCCGTCATGCCCGCAGCGCATCGCCGTGGTCACTTCCGCTACCGGTGCCGCCATTCGCGATATCCTCAAGGTGTTGCAGCGAGCTCCCTATCCCGTCACGGTAACGCTTTGCCCGGTGCGCGTCCAGGGAGCAGGGGCTGCCGGAGAAATTGCCGCCGCCATCGATGTGGTCAACGCCCTGGCTGACACCCACCGCTGGGACCTAATGATCGTGGGGCGGGGCGGCGGCAGCCTGGAAGATCTCTGGTCCTTCAACGAAGAAATCGTGGCGCGGGCCATGGCCCGTTCGCAAGTGCCCATCATTTCCGCCGTGGGACACGAAATCGATTGGACCATCGCCGATCTGGTGGCCGACCTGCGGGCCCCCACACCGACGGCGGCGGCGGAATGGATCGTGACGCAGCTGGACCAGATACAGCAGCGCCTCCATGACCGCCAGGCCCATCTGGTACAGTCCACCCGGCAGCGGCTGGAATCCGCCAGACAGGTGCTCCACTTTCTGGATCGGCGCCTGATCGATCCGCGCCGGCGCCTGGCCGATCTACGGCTTTTGGTCGATGACCGCTTCACCCGTCTGCATCTGGCTATAAATCGTAGAATCGAACAGGCCAGGGCCGACGGCGGCCGCTGGCAGCAGAAGCTCGAATTCCGCCATCCGATTGCTCGCCTGCGCAATTATCGGGACCAGCTGCAGCAGCGCTCCAAGGAACTGATCCGGCAGCAGCGCCGCCTTCATGAAAACTGTCAGGCGCAATTGCACCATGGTCTCATTCGCCTCCAGAGCCTCAGTCCGCTTGGCGGTGTTGGCCCGGGGTTATTCCATCACCTATCGTCTGCCGGAGGAAACGGTCGTGATGAACGAAGCCATGGTGGAACTGGGGCAAAGGGTGCGCGTACAGCTGGCAGAAGGGGCTCTGGAATGCCTGGTGGCAAAGAAACAGCCTGGAGCTGGCGCGCTTATTGAGGAGATGAAGACACGTGAGTCGCAAGAAGACGGAACCATTTGAAGAAGCCTTGAAAAAACTGGAAAAGATCGTGGACAAAGCTGGAACGGGGCAGCCTTCCCCTGGAGGAAGCCATGGAAGCGTTCGCCGAAGGTGTCCGGTTGGTCAAGCACTGCAACCAGAAACTGGATGAAGCGGAGAACCGCGTGCAGATGCTGGTCAAAGACGGTACCGAAGGATGGACCACTACGGCCTTCGATACGTCGCCTTCAGCCGAAGCAAATCGAGGCATCCGGGAAGAAGATCAAGCTCCCAACCCCGAAAACACCGAGTCGTGACCCATGTTCGCGACTATGGTGCAAACTAGGGCTGGAAAGATCATGGCGTGCATGTTAGTAAACACAGCACTATCGATCCGTACTGGTTGAAAGGGATGAACAGCGATCATGCAGGAGTCTTCGTTCGATCTTAAGGCGTTTCTGGCAGAACGCAAGGAACAGGTGGATCAGGCCCTGCAGCAATGTTTGCCGACGCCGGCGGGGCTGGAAAAGAACCTTCTGGAAGCCAGTCGTTACAGCCTCTTTGCCGGCGGCAAGCGGTTGCGCCCGATTCTTTGTCTGCAGGCCGCGGAAGTAGTGGGCGGCGACTGGAAGGCCGTCATGCCGGCCGCCTGTGCCCTGGAATTCATCCATACCTACTCGCTCATCCACGACGATTTGCCGGCCATGGACAACGATGATTTCCGCCGCGGCAAACCCACCAATCACAAGGTTTTTGGCGAAGCTATGGCGATCCTGGCCGGCGACACTCTGCTCACCGAAGCCTTCGGTCTGATCGCCGACACCCGGCAAAACGGAACATTGCCCGCAGACAGGCTCCTGGAGGCGGTCCATCTGCTGGTGAAGGCCTCCGGCTACCGCGGTATGATCGGCGGACAGGTGATCGATCTCGAATGTGAAAACCGCGAAGTCGATCTGGCCATGGTGGAATACATGCATATTCACAAAACCGGAGCCCTGATCACTGCGTCCATGGAAATCGGGGCACTGCTCGGCGGCGGCTCACCCCAGCAGGTCCGGCAGCTGACCCGTTACGGGCATCATTTTGGGCTGGCCTTTCAAATCACCGACGATCTGCTGGACATTGAAGGTGATGCCGCAGTCATGGGAAAGACCCCGGGCTCCGACGCCGCCAAGAACAAGAAGACCTATCCGGTACTGACCGGTCTGGTTCGCGCCAAGGAAGCTGCACGTGAACATGTGGATGCAGCTCTGAGTGCGCTGGCATCTTTTGACGACAAGGCCGAACCGCTTCGGGCTCTGGCCCGATACCTGCTGGTTCGCAAGGCTTGAGTCGGTGGTCGCCGGAACGGATTCCACACTCCCGTGCCGGCTCATGGATTCTGCACACCGCCCATCAGGTCAGACCAGTTCGCAGTGGTTCTCTTTGCCAGCTTTGGAGGTGGAGAGTTGAAGGACAAGGACAGAAAAGACGGCACCAGCATGAAGCCACCCATGGCTTTGCTCAACCAAATCGATTCCCCGGCAGATCTGAAGAAGTTGACCGTGCCAGAACTGGAACAGCTGGCGCGGGAACTCCGCGATGTGATTGTCACTACAGTCGCCAATCACGGCGGTCATCTAGCCCCCAATCTGGGAGTGGTGGAACTGACTCTGGCGCTCCATTACGTGTTCAGCGCACCCCATGACCGGATCGTATGGGACGTGGGCCATCAGAGCTACACGCACAAGCTGCTCACCGGGCGTAAAGCACGTTTCGACACACTGCGCCAGTTTCATGGGATCAGCGGCTTTCCCAAGACGGGAGGAGAGCAAATACGACGCCTTCGGCACCGGCCATTCCAGCACGTCAATTTCGGCGGCACTGGGTATAGGGGTCGGCAAATGCCTCAAGGGCTGCTCCAATCGCGCCATTGCCGTCATCGGCGATGGCAGCATGACCGGTGGGATGGCCTTTGAAGCCATGAATCATGCCGGCGACCTGGACAAAGACCTGATCGTGGTGCTGAACGACAACGAAATGTCCATCTCCCCCAACGTGGGCGCCCTGTCGTCGTTTCTGAGCCGCAAGCTGTCCACTCGCACCGTGATGAGCCTCAAACGTCATTTCGAAAACGTGCTCAATTCGATCCCCGGAGTCGGCCCCAACATCCTCAGATCCTGAAACGTAGCGAAGAATCCCTCAAGGCCTTCTTCACCCCGGGGATGCTTTTCGAAGCACTCAAGTTCCATTACATCGGCCCCATCAAAGGCCACCGCCTGGATGGGCTGATCGAGACCTTCGAAACCGCCAAACAACTGGAAGGGCCAGTGCTGGTGCATGTCTGGACCCAGAAGGGCAAGGGCTATGAACCGGCCGAACGCGATCCCACTCGATTTCACGGCTTGGGAGCGTTCGACGTCGCCACCGGCAAATCGTGCTCGCTGGGTAGTTGCCCGCCGTCCTACACCGAAGTATTTGGCAAAACCATCACCCAACTGGCCGAACGTGATCCGCGGATCGTGGCCATTACTGCCGCGATGCCTCAGGGGACCGGCCTGGAGCTGTTCGCCAGCCGCTACCCGGAGCGATTCTTTGACGTTGGTATTGCCGAACAGCATGCCGTGACCTTTGCCGCGGGCCTTGCCACCGAGGGGTTTCAGGCCGGTGGTGGCGGTTTACTCCACCTTTCTGCAGCGGGCCTACGATCAGATCATTCATGATGTGTGCCTGCAGAAACTGCCGGTAGTGTTCGCCATGGATCGCGGCGGTCTGGTGGGTGAAGACGGCCCGACCCATCACGGGGTCTTCGACCTGTCGTTTCTGCGTCACATTCCCAACATGGTGCTGATGGCCCCCAAGGACGAACTCGAACTGCAACAGATGCTGAAGACCGCCATCGACCATCCCGGTCCCATCGCAGCTACGCTACCCGCGCGGCAACGGCGTGGGGCTGCCCCTGCCAGATGACTGGGAGGCGCTTGCCATCGGCAAGGCGGAGGTCCTGCGGGAAGGCGACGACATTTTGCTGATTGGCATCGGTTCCACCGTCTATCCGGCCCTGGAAGCGGCCAACCAGCTGCAACGGCAGGGGATTGAAGCCACCGTGGTGAATGCCCGGTTTGTCAAGCCGCTGGACCAAGAGCTGATTCTGCGCCTGGCGAAGAAGATCGGCCAGGTGCTCACCGTTGAAGAGAATGCCTTGCAGGGCGGCTTCGGATCGGCGGTGCTGGAGATGTTTCAGGAAGCTTCCTTCTACCCGAAGAGCTTCAAACGACTGGGGTTGCCCGATGAGTTTGTGGTCCACGGCTCCCAGGCGACCTTGCGCGACATGGTGGGAATTGATGCCCAGGGTATCGAACGTGCGGCCCTGGAACTCTGCGAAAAACGCCATGGCCAAACCATCTATGCGATTAGATAAGCTCCTGGTGGAGCGGGGTTTGACACCCAGCCGCCAGCGGGCGGAAGCACTGATCCTGGCCGCTCAAGTCAGCGTCGATGGCCAGGTGATCACCAAGGCAGGGCAGCGAGTAGGAACCAGCGCGAACATCGCCATCCTGGGATCCGACCATCCCTTTGTCAGCCGCGGCGGGATCAAGCTGGCGCATGCCCTGGAAGCCTTTCAGGTATCAGTGGATGGTTTGGTGGCCATGGACGTGGGGGCATCCACCGGCGGATTCACCGACTGCCTGCTGCAGCACGGAGCGCGCAAGGTCTACGCCGTCGATGTTGGTTATGGACAGCTGGCCTGGAGCCTGCGTCAGGACCCGCGCGTCGTCGTGTTGGAACGGCAGAACATCCGTTATCTCCAGCGTGATCAAGTCCCGGAAGATATTGATCTGGCGACCGTGGACGTCGCCTTCATCTCCCTCAAACTGGTGATCCCTGTTCTTTTGCCCTTCCTGACTCCCCACGGGCAGCTCATTGCCCTGATCAAGCCACAGTTCGAAGCGGGACGCGAACACGTAGGGAAAAAGGGAGTAGTGCGCGACCCTCAAATCCATGCCCAGGTGTGCGGAGATATTCAGGGGTTTTGCCAGAAGCTGCTGCTTCAGATCAGCGGTATCGTTCCATCACCCATTCTTGGGCCGGAAGGCAACCGGGAATTCCTGTTGGCAGCCCGCCGATAGAGAGGTAGCCGCTGCCGTGCGTCTGCACCTGATCTTTGTTGGCAAAACCGCGGAAATCGACGTCGATGCGGCCATCCACAGGTATTTGAAGCGGCTCCAGCACTATGCGACCACTGAGGTCCACATAGTTCGGGAAGAAAGAATTGTCAAAGGCATCGCCGAAAGGTTCATCCAGGAGCGGGAAAGCGAGCGCATCCTGGACTGCATCAAAGATCGGGGGGCTTTGTTGGTGTGGGATCGAAGCGGCCGAGAACTGGATTCAGTGGGTCTGGCGACACTTCTCGAACGCTTTCAAAATCAGGGGGTGGCGCAGATCTGGATGGTCGTTGGGGGGGCTCTGGGGGTTTCCGCAGAACTGCTGACACGGGCTGATCAGGTACTGTCCCTGTCGCCAATGACCTTTCCTCATGATATCGCCCGCCTTCTGGTGGTGGAGCAGCTCTATCGAGCTTTCACCATCACCAGAGGCGAACCGTACCACAAATGAACCTTTTTGCGACTGCCGACCGCCTGAAGGGCTGCAACCGACAGCCGGCCGAGCGTGTGAGCGGTCCAGCGGACCGCACTACACCGCCACGACCTGAGTAATTCCCGGGACTTCCTGCATAACGATCCGTTCAATCCCGGCTTTCAGGGTCATCTGGCTCATGGGGCAGCCATGACAAGCTCCCGTAAGCCGTACCTTGACGATCGATCCTTCGACGTCAACCAATTCCACACTGCCGCCGTCACGTTGCAACATCGGGCGAATCTTTGCCAAAGCGTTTTCTACCTGTTCGCGCATCAACATCTCCTTTTGAGATTAAAGATTTTCACGGTTTATAATACTCTACTGTGACAAAATCAATGGAAAGCAGGCTATCCCAACGGTTTCTGGCTGCCATAAAAAATATGAATGGTTTTGGGTAGTTGAAAAAAGTCATGATTGACCTTTGGAGCCTTTTCCAGTAACTTGGCGATGTTGAAGAAGGCTCCTGGATGGGCTGTTGGCAAAGAGGACTTGTACGCTGAGGAGGAGCATCCCATGAAAAGCTATCGCTTGACGCCCTGTATTTCTGCAGAGGAAATCGACCAGCAGGTGGCGCGCATGGCTGATCAAATCAACCTGGATTATGCCGGGAAGTCCCTGATTCTAGTTGGTATCTTGAAGGGTTCCATCGTTTTCATGGCCGATTTGATGCGGCGGTTGACCATCCCGGTTGAGATTGACTTCGTGCGCTTGAGCAGCTATGGGCTGGGAGCTGAAACCAGCGGCACGGTCCATATCAGTAAAGATGTCGAGCTACCCATCCAAAACCACAATGTATTGGTGATCGAAGATATTATCGATACTGGGTATACCCTGAAATACTTGGTGGATTACCTTGCCAGCCGACACCCCAAATCGATCAAGGTCTGTGCCCTGATTGACAAATACGAACGGCGCAAAGTTGAATTTCAGGCAGATTACGTGGGTTTTCGCCTCGAGAAGGGCTTCATCGTTGGCTACGGGCTGGATTATGCCGAGAAACATCGCAATCTCTCCGCCATCTACGAAGTGCAGTTTGACGATTACTAGCAGCTGGAGCCCTGCGGAAAGCTACTGATGCGGCTCAGTATCCGGTCAACCTGGTCGCATGACCTGAGGAAAACCCACCATGATCATCACCTGTGAATCCTGCAAGACCAAATTCCAACTTGACCCTCGACTTATTAAAGGGCTCAGCAGCAAGGTCCGCTGTTCACAGTGCAAACACGTTTTTTTTGTTTCACGAGAAGATCACCTGGCCATCGACCAGGTGATCCTGGAACCGGAACTCCCGGACAGCGAAATCCCTGCGAAGGCCAGGCCTCCACATTTCATCCCTTCCCAGGCACCGGTTCCAACCCTGCCAGCCAAGAAGCTGAGCCTGGCTCGACTTCTGCTGCTCTTGGGATTGCTGGTTGTGGTCAGCGTTGGCGCCGGAATCTACTGGCTGGTTGCCAGCTCGTCCAAGTCCTCCTCGCAGCCGGTTGCGAGCCCGGGGACACCAAGAAGGCCCTGCCGCATAAGACCGAAAAGGCGGCCGTGACCATCCTGGAATCCATGCAGGCCTATTTTCTGGAGAACGATCACCTTGGCCAGATCTTCGTGGTGGAGGGGGAGGTTCGTAACGACTCCCCTTCTCCGGTGAGTTTCATCCTGGTGGAAGGCAAACTCTACACCATTGACAGCAAGGTCTACTCAGAATCAGAAGGCCTACTGTGGCAATGTCATGAGTCGTGAACAACTCAGCAAACAGACCGTGGCCGAACTTCAGAACCGGATGATGAACCGCGAGGGCAAAGATCTGATGAATGTTCACATCGCTTCGAAAGCCAAAGTCGCTTTTCAGGTGGTTTTTCACAACCTGCCGGGCCTGAATCAGCTTGGCGACTACAGTGTCGAAGTGGTCGGTTCCGAAGTCGACAACAGTCGTTAGGGATTGAATCCTTGTTCTTTCAGCGTCTTCCTGGATGCCCGCCTTCGCGCGCATGACGCAGCTGGACCAACTGATTTGGTCGTCATTGTTGCGAAGGCAGGCATCCAGGAAGGTCTATCGCTCGAGCAATCCCGGGAGAAGAACGCAACGTCTCATCCTTAGATGACTATAGTTCGCATCCAACTTGTTGAAGTCACAAACGAATTGACAAACAGTCCGAGGCCAGTGCTAATTTTCGACGGATCGTCTGGCTAGTTCGGAGCTTAAGATCTTCCTGGCCGGCTTTATGCATCCCGGTTGATAAGGAATGGATGGCATGCTTGATCTCAAGTTCGTGCGCGAGAATTTCGACCTGGTGCAGCAGATGTTGCGCAACCGACGCATCGATACTGATCTGAGCGGTTTCGAGGTGCTGGATGATAAGCGCCGGCAGGTTCTTCGCCAAGTTGAGCAGCTGAAATACCGTCGGAATGTGGCTTCCGAGGAAATCTCCCAACTGAAGCGGGAAAAGCAGGACGCATCTCAGCGGATCGATGAGATGCGAGCGGTGTCTCAGCAAATCAAAGAACTCGATCAGGATCTGGCCGACATCGAACAGGAATTTCGGGAGATCTTGCTCCACTATCCCCAACATGCCCCATGAGAGTGTTCCTGTTGGGACCGATGAACACGACAACCCGGTGGTCAAGACCTGGGGCAAGGCCCCTGAATTCGCCTTTGATCCAAAGCCGCATTGGGAGGTCGGGGAAGATCTTGGGTATTTTGGACTTTGAACGGGCGGCCCGCATGACCGGGGCACGCTTCGTCCTCTATTGGGGGATGGGGGCCGCTTTGGAACGTGCCCTGATCACTTTCATGCTGGACACGCACACGGGACAGCACGGCTACACCGAAGTTCTCCCCCCATTTATGGTGAACAGTGCTAGCCTGATGGGCACCGGCCAGCTTCCCAAATTCAAGGAAGATCTGTTCAAGCTGGATGGTTTTGATTACTACCTGGTACCCACGGCTGAGGTTCCGGTGACCAACATCCACATGAACGAGACCCTGGAGGAAGCACACCTACCCAAGTATTACACCGCCTACACCCCGTGTTTCCGTTCGGAAGCGGGTTCCTACGGCAAGGACACCCGCGGGCTGATCCGTCAGCACCAGTTCAACAAGGTGGAACTGGTCAAGATGGTGACTCCGGAAACCTCCTACGATGAGCTGGAAACCCTGCTGGCCTGTGCCGAAGCCATCCTGCAGGGGCTCAATTTGCACTATCGAGTGGTGACTCTGTGCACCGGGGACCTAGGGTTTTCTTCCGCCAAGACCTACGACATCGAAGTCTGGTTGCCCGGCCAAAATACCTATCGGGAAATATCATCCTGCAGCAATTTTGAGGATTTTCAGGCAAGACGCGCCAACATTCGTTTCCGGCGCAAAGGGCAGAATCGAACAGAATTCGTCCACACCTTGAACGGTTCAGGGCTGGCCGTGGGTCGAACCTTGCTGGCTATCCTGGAGAACTACCAACAGGCAGACGGCACCGTGGTGATACCGGAAGTATTGCGTCCCTATCTGCACCAGGCTGAATGCATTTTGCCACGTTTGGGTGGCCAACAATAACCGCCACTGAAGGAGCTTGCCTGATGACGAAGAGTCAATTGATCGAAACGCTGGCAAAGACCGAAGGAATCACCCTGAAGGCTGCCGAACAGGCGGTCAACATCACCTTCGAAAGCATGGAAAAGGCCCTGGAAAAGACCGACCGTGTGGAAATCCGCGGGTTCGGCAGCTTCAAGGTAAAGATCTATGATGGCTACAAGGGGCGCAATCCCAAGACCGGAGAAATCATTGAAGTGAAGGCGAAGAGACTGCCTTTCTTCAAGGTGGGCAAAGAACTCAAGGAACGAGTAGACGACAAACGCTGATCCAACCTTTGTCACTCCGTTCTTCGTTAGCGGCCTGATGTGCGGGCGAATTGCGGCTGCTGGGCGCGTCACTCTCGACGGACAAAGAGGAAATACAGGTTCACGAGGACCAGCGCCAGAGTTACCCCGAGAAAAAGGATGAGCTTTTCAAATGGTACGGCTTCATTGCCCGCCGGCATCACGTGCGGTAACATGACCACGAATACCACCATAGAGGCCATAAAGAGCATCATCCGGAACTTGCGCTTCCAGACCATGTAACCCAACACCGGCACCGCCACAAACCAGACCTCCGGGGTGGACAAAACTTTGCCCCAGTCCAGGTTACGAACTGCTTCCTGGATTTTTACCAAATCATATTCCAGCAAGAATTTCTTGGCCTTCTCAAACATACCGGCGCCTTCCTTTCCACCCTGAACGCGATTGGGTCGCCCAACATGATCAGGTACCCTGTCGCCGACCTCTATACCCTGCCGGATCCAATGAAGCGATTACGCTGTCTTGAGCCAGGCAGTGCCCCTTCCTTTGGTGAACTCACTGCCCACAACCGCAAGAGCATCGAGCCAACCCTGGTGCAACCCTTCAGCGTTCTCGATAACGAATCTCGAAGGACGAAAACTCACCCTGGTATGGCTGGTACTGCACATCGACCTGGTCCACCCGGCTTCCAGGGCTCCCCTGTTGGCACCAGGCGATCACCCGGTCCACTCGCTCGGCGCTACCCTCAAAGAGCGCCTCAACCCGCCCGTCCGCAAGGTTCCGCACCCACCCAGTCACGCCTTCCTGAATAGCCGCACCCCGGGTGCAGGCTCGGAAAAACACCCCCTGTACTCGCCCACTGATCAACAACCGCACACGTTTGTTCTCCATCCGTCCCTCGTTGCACTCCCCGCCCCTCGCCAGGACGGCAATGGAACGAAATAGCTCAGCGGATTCAACGCCAGGCGGTGCACCGTTTTGCCACCGCCTCCCTGGGCTGGTGGGGGAAGTTGCTCTCCGCTTGCGGATTATCCATCCCCAACCTGGGCCAGAACCAACTGCGGCAAGCTTCAGAAGATAAGCTGCAGGAGGCTCGCGCCAAGCCGGCTCACATATCGACGGAAACGGCCAGCCGGAGGAGCAGGTCCTGTTCCGTCAGGATGGTTACTCCCAGAGACCGCGCCTTATCCAACTTGGATCCTGGGTCCTCACCCACTACCACATAGTCGGTTTTCTTGCTGACCGAACCGGAAACCCGCGCGCCTCTTGCGACAACCAGATCGGCCGCATCCTGGCGAGTCATGGAATTCAAGCTACCCGTGAAGACTACGCTCTTACCGTCCCAAAACGGATCTTTGACGGCCGCGGCCGGTACTGTTTCTCGAAACAGCACCCCTCCGCGTCGCAATGCATCGATCATGGCACGATTCGCCGGATTTGCAAAATACTTTGTGATGCTGGCAGCGACCTTCTCGCCGACCCCGGGAATGTGCTGCAACTCGTCTACGGATGCCTCCTGCAAAGCCGCCAATGAACCGAAATGATCTGCCAGGACCTGCGCCAAATGGCTGCCCACGTGCTGGATTCCCAATGCTTGCAGAGCAGCTGCTAGAGGCCGCTGTTTGCTGCGTTCCAGCGCCGCTATCAGGTTCTGCGCGGATTTCTCGGCAAACCCAGGCAGCGTCTTGAGATCGTCTCCCTGCAGGAAATAGAGATCAGCAGGAGACCGGATCAAATCGTGATCGACCAACATGGCCACCACCTTCTCCCCCAACCCCTCAATGTCCATACCATCGCGGTCGGCAAAATGCGCAATGGCGGCCTTGATCTGGGCCGGACAGCTCAGATTCAAACACCGGTAAACCGCCTCATCGGGAAGACGTACCACTTCTCCACGGCAGGCAGGACAGATGGAAACCATCTGAAACGGAATGGTGCCGTCAGGTCTCCTGGATTTGACCACCTCCACCACTTCCGGGATCACATCCCCGGCGCGCTGAATCACCACCACATCCCCCACCCGGATATCCTTGCGGTCAATTTCATCCTGATTGTGCAGCGTTGCTCGTTTCACCGTCACCCCGCCCACCGCCACCGGCTGCAACAGAGCAACCGGGGTGAGAACACCGGTACGCCCCACCTGCACCTCGATGCCCAGTACTTGGGTTTCCACCTGATGGGGAGCGAATTTATAGGCAACCGCCCACCGCGGACTGCGGGATTTCTCGCCGAGTGCCGACTGCGACCGCAAGGCGTTCACCTTGATCACCACTCCATCGGCTTCATAGGGCAATTCATCACGGCTGGCTTCCATGTCTCGGTAGAACCTCAGGGTCTCATGGATACCCGGGCAGAGCCGGCAGTGCGGATTTACCGGAAGGCCCCAATGGCGCAGGGATTCAAGGATCTCCCAATGACTGGTGAAAGTCATTCCGGCCACCTCGCCCACGCCGTAGAAGTAGGCTTTTAAAGGTCTCCCGGCTGTAATAGACGAATCCAGTTGGCGCAATGACCCGGCCGCAGCATTGCGCGGATTAGCAAACACCGGTTCGCCGCTGATTTCGCGCCCCTGGTTCAGAGCACGGAAATCCCGCCGGTCCATATAGACTTCACCACGTACCGCCAGACGCCCTGGCGGCACTGGTCCATCGCCGGCGGCTAAGAACTCCCAGGGGATAGCGCGAATAGTCTTGACATTGAGCGTCACGTCCTCACCCACGAAGCCATCTCCACGAGTCCCCGCAGCAATCAGGCGGCCGTCTTCGTACAGGGCCTCCACCGCCAGGCCATCCATCTTAGGTTCGGCCACGTATTCGATTTCCGCACCCAATTCCAGAAGCTTCTTAACCCGTCGGTCAAAATCCAGCACATCGCCTTCATTCATGGCGTTTTCCAGGCTCAACATGGGGATTGCATGGCGAAACGGAAGAAACTTCTCCAGGGGTGCAAAACCCACCCGTTGCGTAGGGGAATCGGCCGTGACCCATTCCGGATGAACCCTTTCAAGATCCTGCAACTCCCGCAACAACTGGTCATAATCGGCATCGCTGATGATCGGATCATCAAGAGCGTAGTACCGGTAGTTGTGATAACGGATCTGTCGCCGCAGCTCTTCCAACCTGGATTGTGCGCCCTGCATGCTACCCATGGAGTTCCTCTGAGTTGGTAGAAGTCCTTGCGCTGGCAGGAACACCCGCTGGTACCGGAAACCGCCACAGCTTCCGGCGACGCCTTTCAACTTCCAGAAGAAGCCTGAGAAAGCGCCTCTAGGACGGTTTGACAAAGCATTTCACGAGCTTGCTTGAAACGCGGTTCTCGAAATCCGTGACGCCAGGAAAGATCGTGCAATTCGTCAGACACCGCCAAACCGGCAGCCAGTTCGATACCACGAAAATGGGCCACCGTGAACAAGGCCGCGACTTCCATGTCCACGGCCAAAATCCCTCGTTTCTGGTAATCGAGGACTTTGCCGACGGTTTCACGGTAGGGTGCGTCCGTGCTCCACACCTGGCCCTGGTGAAAAGTGCACTGTTTCATTGCGAGCACGTTCTTCAGATGCTGGACCAAATGCGGCGTCGGTCCTGGCCGGTCAACGGTGATGGGATAATGCCGGGATGTGCCTTCCTCGCTCACCGCGCCATCAGCAATGACCACGTCCCCGATGTGCACACCGGGCTGCAGGGAGCCGCACCAGCCCAATGCCAGCACTCGCCGGACCCCGAGTGCGATCATTTTCTCCAGCACCAGCACTGCCTGGGGGGCGCCGAGCATGGGGCCTGCGATTACCATGCGGATGTTGCCATAGATACCAGCGTGGAGATCGGTGAGATAGATCTTCAGCAATCGACCTTCGTGATGTTTCAGGAGATTGACCGTGAAATCCAAATCCAGGGGGGTGAAAACCAGGATCCCGCAGGGCGGTAAGTCGGGGTCCCGTTTACCCTTTTGAGGTGAGATGATGGCGAGTTCAGGATTCATTGGCGACAATTTGAAGCTCATCGCGGATTAGCATGAGAAACTCCCCCCTCACGAAAAGCAGGCGCCTCCCAAAATCGGCGAAGACTGGGTCCGAACGGACCAACCGTCCAGCAACAATACCACTGATCGAACACCGCTTCAAGGCTGTCCAAAGAAGAGGCTTTCGCCTGTGTAGGTTATGAATCTACTCGATGCAGAGCTAAAATACGAGGTGATGGAAGAGAAGGTAATACGGTCCATGGTGATTCCGGTCGTGGTGACAACCGGAACCACCATGGAATGAAAAGACTTTCCAACTATTTGACGGCGTCTTTCATCTTGTTGCCCGGCTTGAACTTCGCCACCTTCGATGCCTTGATAACCAGGGTTGCACCGGTACGAGGATTGCGTCCTTCACGCTGGGCACGTTTCACCACACTGAAAGTTCCAAATCCCACCAAAGTCACCTTGTCTCCTTTGGCGAGAGCAGCGATAACGGCGTCCATGAAACCATTGAGTGCCTTTTCTGCTGTGGCCTTGGTTACTCCAGCATCGTCCGCAATCTTGGAAACCAAATCTGCCTTCGTCATGATTGCCTCCTCCCTGGGTAAACTACCCATCTTTCACAAACACGTCCAAGCCAATCTTCCGCCTCGAAAAACCCTGGCGCCTCACCCCATTACCTGGCCCAATGGCCAAAAACCCGCATGTTGTAACGCAATTATACTAATCAACCCCTCCATGGCAAGTAATAAATGCCGTAAAACAGCATGGAATAAGGATTTTTTCCAAATTGACCAGCTCAGACCTCGGCAAATCCGCAATCGACCCCAGATAAGCATTGAAAATATAACGAAAATCATGATCTTCCAAAACCCCGGGGCGGTTCCCTTTGACCCGCTCCACCGGCTCATGTAAGCTTAGTCGCTACCATCAACAGGATTCCTAAGCTGAGAAAAATGTCAACTGAACCTCTGGCCGAAATCGCCGTTTTTGCCGCCATGGATCGCACCCTGCACTACCGGGTGCCTGCCGAATTGCGCTGCCACGCGCAGATCGGCAAACGGGTGCTGGTGCCTCTCGGTCGGCGACAAGTCCTCGGGCTGGTAGTGGGATTTGAGCATCAGCCACTGCCAGGGACAGAGAAGATCACATTCCGCGACATTCTGGCAGTTGTGGACGATTCCCCCACCGTCTCTGAGGACCTCATCGCCCTGTGCCGCTGGATCGCCGACTACTACTTCTACCCTCTGGGCGAAGTGCTGCAGAGCACCCTGCCTGGCAACATTCAACTTCAGCCCGAAAGCTTGTTCCGCATCACCGCCGCAGGCAGGGAGGTATCATCGCCGCAAACGTCTTCCCGAGCGCTGGAGTTGCTCAGGACCTCATCCCCTCTAAGCTTCACTGAAATTCAGAAACGGCTGAATTCCCCACGGGGGCTCCAGACCGAACTCAAATCCCTGTTGGACAAAAACTGGCTGGAGCGCTTCTTTTTCTGGCCCGATCCCTGTGCCCGTCCACAGGTGGTGAAGATGGTGCGGCTGTGCCGCGGGGAACGCTTCGCTCTGGCTGAGTCGCCATCGCCAAAGGCCCTCGAGTTGGTAAACCTGTTGGAACAAACCGGCGGCAACTTGCCCCTGACGACGCTCCGGCGACAGGTGAAGGGTGCCGATTACTGGCTGGGCAAATGGCAGCGTGCCGGACTGATCGAAATCGAAGCGATCGAGGTGGCGCGCCGACCCAGCTGTATGCAGAACATCCCTGATAACCCGGCACCCGTCCTGACCGCTGGTCAGCAAGCCATCTTCGATGCGGTCGCACCGTTTTTACCGACGCCTTCCTTCCATCCTTGTCTCATCCATGGGGTCACCGGCAGCGGCAAAACCGAAGTGTATCTGCGCCTCATCGAAGACGCACTGCGTTTGGAACGGGGCGTGCTGGTGCTGGTCCCGGAAATCGCCCTTAGCACCCAACTGGAAGCGCTTTTTCGCCACCGCCTGGGAGATGCCCTGGCCATCTGGCACAGCGCCCTGACGCCCGGCGAACGCTATGACCAATGGCGCCAGGCCCTCACCGGCCAAACCCGGGTGGTTCTGGGAGCTCGATCCGCGGTGTTCATGCCCATTCGGAATTTAGGCCTGATCATCGTGGATGAAGAACACGATCTTTCCTACAAACAGGAAGATCGATTGCGTTATCACGCTCGCGATGTGGCGCTGGTTCGCGCTCGGTTGCTGGGCATTGCCATTGTCCTGGGTTCGGCCACGCCGTCCCTGCAGTCGCTGCAGCACGGCCTGGCCGGTCGTTACCAGATGCTCTCGCTGCCTTCGCGGGTTATGGAACGCCCCCTGCCCACCATCGAAATTGTGGACATGCGGATGCAAAAGGGCAAAGCCCGGATTGTCTCCCCCCGGCTGCAGGCAGCTTTGAAACAGACCATCGGGAGCGGGCAACAGGCCATCTTGTTTCTCAATCGTCGCGGATTTGCCACCTTTCTGTTATGCCGTACCTGCGGCGAAGCGCTGCCCTGCCCACACTGCAGCGTGAGCCTCACCTACCACCGCCGGCGCGAGCTGCTAATTTGCCATTACTGCGGCTATGAACAACGGCTGCCGGAGCGCTGCCCTCGCTGTAATCAAACTCGCCTGCTACTCTACGGATTCGGCACCGAACGGGTGGAGCAGGAACTACGCGACTTGCTCCCCGATGTTCGCCTGGCCCGTATGGACCGGGACACCATCACTCACCCGCGGGAACTGGTGAAGACCCTGGATCGCATGCGCAGCAACCAGCTAGACGTGCTTATCGGCACGCAGATGGTCACCAAGGGGCACGATTTCCCCAACGTGACGCTGGTGGGCGTCATCAACGCCGACATCTCTTTGCAGCTGGCCGATTTTCGCGCCGGCGAAACCACCGTTCAACTGCTGCTGCAAGTAGCCGGCCGGGCCGGTCGCGGCGATGACCCCGGTCACGTCATCATCCAGAGCTACAACCCCAGACATCCGTCCATCCAGTGCGTGCTGGATGGAGATTATCTCAACTTCGCGAGACTGGAACTGGAAGCCCGCAGGCGGCTGCAGTACCCACCGTACACTCGAATGGCAAAACTCCTGATAACCGACCGCGATCCGGAAATTGCCCGCCAGGCCGCCTACCAACTGGCTCGCATGTGCCAAGACCTGGTCGCCCCCATGGTGGCCCAGCAGCAGCCCCTGGCAGTGCTGGGACCGGCCCCGGCCCCCTTGTCAAAACTCAAAAACCGCCACCGCTGGCAGCTCTATGTCAAGGCATGGAACAGCAAGGACCTGCAGGACTTTGTCCGGGATCTGTTCGCTCAGGTCAATGATTCGGCTTTGTTGCGGCGGGTGCAGTTGAACGTCGATCGGGACCCGATGAGCACCTTATAACAACAGCGACTGACACAACGGACGCTATTTGCCCCACTCGGTGCTGTTGAATTAACGGCGGTTGTCCCAACGTCCCCCAGGCGGATGGCAACCTGGCCACAGAAGACGTGGTCTACATGCTGGAAGATATGGGAGTGATGACCGGTATTGATCTGGAGGCGATCATCATGGCCGCCCGGCTGTTGGAAACCATCGTGGGAATGCCACTGCCCGGACAGGTGATGAAGAGCGGCCCGCGGATCGCTGCCGCCGACCCGTGAATCTGCATCAAACCGTGAAGAAAGAAGATGTCATCGGGGGATCATTGAGTATATATTGACGTTTTTTCTGATGAACACATCTTTAATATAGAGCGTGGTCAATATGGCCAGATATGATCCGAACACTACATCGCTCAGGTAGTGAGCACAGATCACGATGCGACTAGCCATTATCAGCAGGGCAACCAGGAGAAATGCCAACCAGTATCTTGGGTATATCAAATATAATGAAAACATAATAGCAGTAATCGTGTTTGCATGGCCGGATGGAAATGATGTCATACTATGACTATGTTGAAAGCAAACAAAACCATATAAATCTTGTTGAAAAAGTGCTTCTGGGCGATAGCGTCCAAGGATGTATTTTATGATATCAGTTATCACACCAGAAATAACTATAGCTAGAAAGATAAAAATGGATCTGCTGGATAATTTGCGGTCTATGCGAATAAATTTGAAATACAAGAAAGATAATACGCTACCAACAAGATACCAGGTGGATTTTCCAAAACCAGTAATCTGCTCGAAGATATTTTTGACAGGAGATGCTATCGAGTTACAGTAGTGCGCAATGCGAATATCCAGATAATAATAAGAAAAGAGGCAGAATCCAAGGGCGATAATCGAGGATCCCACCAACATCGGAGAGCGCCATGTTGTTCCCTGTTCAGCGGCCATGCGGATTTCCCAAGACATAGAGCCTGATCGTCTGCCATCGGCCCTTGGTATAGTTGAACCCCCGAATCGTATCCACACCCTCCACAACCTGGCCCAGATCAGTCAGTTTCTGCTGAAAGACCGGTTCTGCCTCATTGCTGACCACCGCCAAGGCTTCAGGGTGTTCTCGCAGATAACATGCCGCTTCTTCCGCGGAAAGCAGTTTGGTGTCGGTACCCAGCAGGAAGACCAGGCTAGGCTCATGATAACCGGCAGCTACCACCGGGGTTGAGCTCCCTTTTGGAGCAAGACGATGCGACACGGCTTGGGCAATGCCGCGACTAAGCCACAACGGATCCAGGGATGGCAAGATACCCTGAAACAGGAGCACCAGGGTCAGCAATGGACCCACAATCACCAGTCGCGCTGCCGTTTGAAAACGCCCTAGCCACACGTATCTAACCGCAACCGCAGGTGACACAACCGCCGCGGCTGCCGCCAGCAGGGCCAGGGGCTGAAATTGACCGGTCAGCCGCCAGGGCAAAGCCACTATTGCTGCCCCCAATATGGCGCTCATAGCACCCCAAGCCAGCGCCCCCAAACGCAGCCAGCGACTGGTGATCGGTACCGCCCCACCCTCAGTTAACAAACTGACAGCGCGTGCGGCCAGGAGAGCCAGCGCCGGATAGGCCGGCAAAATATAATGGGGCAACTTGGTGGGAATCAATTCAAAGGCCAGCCAGGTGGGCAGACACCAGGCCAGACAGAATCGTACCGCAGCCGCGCCGCGGTACTTCCATGCCTGGTGCAGAGCCAGGCCGGAGAACAGTGATGCCGGCCAGAAAGTCAGCGGCATTAGCAGGAGGAAATATCCTGGCGGAAAACCATGGGATTCCTGCCCGCCCAGGAGCTTGGGCAGCAGATCGTTACGGACCGCATCCTGGAAAAAGGTCCCTTGCGTGGCCTTCTGGATGGCAAAGGCCCAGGGGCACAGTAAGGCCACCATCAGAATCGGCCCCCAGGAAAAGCGGAGCGCCTTCAACCAGCGAATGCGGCGATCAGCCAGGCAGAGCGCGCCCACGGTAAGACCGCAAACCAGAGTGATGACCGGCCCCTTAAGCAGCCAGCCCACGCCTTGTGCCACCCAGAACGTGACTACGGTACCAGTGGCCACCGGCTCACCCCGCTGGGTTTGCAGATAGCAAAACCCCAGCGCGCTTTGGGCCGCCACGACGGTAGCCAGCAACATAGCATCGGTGGTGGCCAGATGGGCTTCCATGGCGAGGAGCAAGCAACTGCCCAGGAGCAGGCCAGCCAGAAGGCCAGTCGAACGGTCGAACAGAACGCTCCCACAGAAAGCCGTCGAGACCACTGCCAGCAGAGCCCCCAACAAGGACGGCAAGCGGTAGGGCCAAATCGGCCGGTGATCGGCCGGACCAAACGTGGCCGCCGATGCCGCCTGCAGCCAATGGATGCCGATGGGCTTTTTGTGCCGCGGTACATCCTGAAAACGGATCCGAACAAAATCCCGGGTCTCCAGCATTTGCCGGCTTGCTTGGGCAAACCGCGCTTCATCCCGGTCCACCGGCGGCAAGCGGGTGATCCCGGAACCATAGAGCACCACACAAAGAACGACAAGCGGCAACCATCCCCAATACCGTCCCCAGTCCGAGTCGGCTTTAGGCAGTTTATCAGATCGAAATTTCATCATATTCCGTGACCACCCCACCGAATCGTCGCCATCCAATTTCTGTTGGTCATGAAAATGTCGAAAAACACCATCATCTTTATCATTCCAGCGGAAGCCGGAATCCATGGATCTTAATTATAGTTCGCCTGGACCCCGGCTTTCGCCTTGGTAACGACTTTTTGCCAATACATTCAGTCTTTTAATGTGCCAGCTTCTTTGTTAGTTCATCGATCAATTGCTGCCTGCGGAACCAGCGACAGAAAGGCAACTCGATTCCCCCACCCCGACCGCGAGCGTTGACCTGCTTTCTGCACTCTCAAGGCAACGCATGCTAGCGCGGGAAGGCCTATAATTGCAAGGATCTATCCCCACCGCCGCGCGAGTTATACAAGCGGCGGTGTCTCTCGTGTTACGCGGACGAAGGTACATGTGCATCCAACCGCTAACTCGCCGCCGTGGAAGGCGGCGCTACCGTTCTGGGTCATGGGCCGCAAGGGAAGGATGGCTCCCCGGCTGTCCATCGTCTAAACCCTTGTCTCTCGCTGCTCGTTAAGTTATCGCCTATGTGCGCAGTCGTGAATCCAGCCTTTTCTACCGGTTCTGGGCCTCCGCCGGCGCGCGGGTGACGCTATGGAAGAAGCTCACAGTGCCGGAGCAATTCTCGACGACTCCTTAGCTTTGGACAGACAGCGGCTCAGCTACAAGGCCTGCACACCGACGCAAAGCTGAACGGGCGGTAAGCACGAAATAAACCGTTGACACTTCGGTGCTATCACCGAGTCACGACGAGCAAGGTCGGTGAACCTTCAACTACCATGTGAAATAGAGCGCAATTGAGAAAGTAAGCTGGACACAAAATATGCAATTGCTTTTGGGGTCGGTTCGTTCTAGAATATTCACCCGTTGAGGAACGTTTGTGGTCGACAATCAATGCCCGGTTTGCACATTCTGGTAGCTGCCCATGGTCCTCTGGAATTCGAGTTTTGATGCCCTTCATTTACGTCGCCAGGACGATACCCGCCAGGGTTTTCATGTTTGCTTCGTTATTCGGATAACGTGAATGTTTGAACTAATTTACCTTGATGAATGATTGACAACAACCACGAGGGGGGAGTCAAAACGCTATGTATGCCTTCTTGACAGGTCCGGCTCTTTGGGTGACGTTTATCATCTTCATCGGCGGCCTCATTGTGCGTGTGGCCTTCCTGGCCGGGCTCAGCCGGGAAAGGGACCGGGTATTTTACAACCATGCCAGTGCATCCTGGGCTTTCCGCTCCATTTTCCACTGGCTCATCCCCTGGGGGAGTGCTTCTCTTCGCCAGCAACCGGTCTTTGCCTTGGTGTTTCTGGTTTTCCATGTCCTGCTGCTGGGTGTTCCGCTGTTCTTGAACGCACACAATATGCTGTGGGATGAATCCTTCGGGGTCAGCCTCTGGTCCATGTCCGATCAGCTGGCTGACATCCTCGCCATGGTGGTCGTCGGTGCCGGAGCTTTTCTTTTTGTCAGGCGTTTGGTTCGCCCGGAAGTCCGCATCCTCACCAGCGCCTGGGACTACACCCTGCTCTTGCTGACCCTGACCCCCTTTGTAACCGGAGTCATGGCCTACCATCATTGGGGTCCCTATGAAATCATCCTCATTTTGCACATCCTGTTCAGCGAAATCTTATTGATCGTGATTCCCTTCAGCAAGTTGGGCCATATGGTCCTGTTCTTCTTCACCCGGACGTTCATTGGTTTTGAGATGGGGGGACGGCGTGGCGCCCGTTCGTGGTGATCCTTACGGCACAACCTAGCTGGCAGGAGTTCATCGATGTCAGAAGATGCAGAAAAAGAAATCGGTACCGAAGAAACGAGTGTGGCGGAGAAAACCGTTGCGGCAGAAGTGGTCAAGAAGCCGGTTGATGTCAAAAAGATCAAACAGATTTTGGATGCCAACAACGGGGCGCGCATCCGCACCTGGTTGAGCATCTGTGCCCGCTGTGGGTTGTGCGCCGAAAGCTGCTTTTTCTACCTGGCCAAAAACCGGGACCCGCGCACCAGCCCAGCGTACAAGTTTAAGGCTACTCTTGGGGAGATGTACCGCCGCAAGGGCAATGTCGACCGCGCGTTCCTCGAGAAATGCTACGACATTGTCTGGGGCGAGTGCACCACATGCAAGCGGTGCTCCATGTATTGTCCCTTTGGGATCGACATCGCCACTATGATCTCCACGGCGCGGACGGTCTGCTGGTCCCAGGGGGTTGTGCCCGAAGGCCTGGCACGGACAAGCGTCAATTACCGGGACACCGGCAACCAGATGGGGATGGCTACGGAGGACTATGTCGAGACCCTGACCTGGATGGCCGAAGAAACCGGGGAAGAAATGAGTGGTCTGACCATTCCCATTGACAAACAAGGCGCCAAATACATGTACACGGTCAACGCGCGTGAACCCATGTATTATCCTCAAGACATCGGTATGGCCGCGAAGATCTTTACGGTTGCCAAGGAAGATTGGACGATGCCTACCACTGGGTGGGATTGTACCAATCTCGCCATGTTTGCGGGGGATCGCGCTCTGGCCGGCCAAATCGTCAAGAACATGTACGACAAAGCCCTGGAACTGGGGGTGCAAAAGATACTCATCACCGAATGCGGCCATGCCTTTCGTTCCGCATTGTTTGAAGGTCCATACTTTGCCGGTTATTTGAATGGCAAACCCCCAATCGAAGTCATCCATTCGGTACAGTTATTCTACGAGTACTTGCGTGATGGCCGCATTCAGATCGCCCACAAGCTGGAAGAGCCGGTCACCTACCAGGATCCCTGCAACGTGTCGCGCAACGGCGGACTCTGGGAGGAAGGGCGCAAGATCATCGAATACATCGCCAAGGATTTCCGTGACATGACTCCCAATCGTGACCACAATCACTGCTGCGGTGGCGGTGGTGGTTACATCCCGATGGGGCCGGAATTCAAAGTGCGGCGTATCGAATCGGGGCGCATTAAGGCGGATCAGATCAAGGCCACCGGTGCCAAGATCGTGATCACCCCCTGCCACAATTGCTATGACCAGATCAACGATCTGAATAAGGAATATAAACTGGGAGTCAAGGTTTTATCCTTCAAGGAGATCCTCACCGAAATCATGGTCATTCCAGAAGAATTCCAGCCACCGGATGATGATGACGAGGAAAACGAGGCGGGGGAAGAATAGCGGCTGGGTGCGCCCGGTCAGCGAGCGTGAGGCCGGCGGCAATGCTTGCCGACACCGGCTCACCAGCTTTGAGTCGGCTATGTATGCAACCGAATTGCCAGTTTGTGGGAGCGGGCCCACCGCGGGTGGCGGGCGCTCCTGCCGGAGTCATTTCATGATTGATTATGATCCTGCTGGCCGCAGGGTCCTGAATGTCGGGGGGAATTCATGAAATACCGGATAATTTTCGTGGTGATGGCCGTAATGATATTCTCCGTTTCGCTCGCCATGTCTCAGGAAGACATCAAAAGCATCAAAAACGACGCCCTACCGACCCACCAACGGCCTGCGGCGCTCTTTAACCACACCAAGCACGACAAGATCATCTTCTGCAGCCGGTGCCATCACGATTCCGATCAGTACGGTAACAACAAAATCAAGGATGAAGGCGATGTGACCGGGCAGACTTGTGCTGAATGCCACGGCAAGGTGGCTACCGCCAAGAACCCGACACCGATCCTGAACGCCTATCACCAACGCTGCAAAGGCTGTCATCAAGACATGGTGGCTCAAGGCAAGAAAACCGGTCCAGTGATGTGCGGTTCCTGCCACACCAAATAGTGCGGCTCGGCAAGCCACAGGCGGCAACCTGCAAGTTAGTAGTGGTCACCAGTGGGTAGCCGGCTTGGCGGGAGGAAGTATTTTACCCCCCAGCCTCTTTGATCATAGGAGGTCTTGGGGGGTTTTTGTTGCAGGGGACGAACGATGAAATCGCCTGGAGGCCGTTATTCGTTGAACAGCCGCAACTGCCCACCAGCTTGTACCGCCAGACCCAGATGTTCGTAGGCGCGGCGAGTGACCATCCGGCCGCGCGGGGTTTTCTTCAGATAGCCTTCCTGAATCAGAAAGGGTTCGTAAACGTCTTCCAAGGTATCCTTCTCTTCGGAGACCGCCGCCGCCAAGGTTTCAATTCCGATGGGACCGCCATCGTATTTCTCGATGATGGTCCTGAGGATCTGGCGGTCCATGCGGTCGAAACCCATCTCATCCACATCCAACATTTTTAGGGCCTGGTCCGCCACAGTCCGGGTTATCCGACCATCGGCCTTGACCTGGGCGTAATCGCGCACCCGCCGCAGCAGGCGATTGGCAATCCGCGGCGTACCGCGCGAACGTCGGGCGATCTCCAGTGCCCCCTGATCATCGATAGTTACTCCGAGAATGCGGGCAGAACGCAGCACAATCGGATGTAGTTCTTCGGGCCGATAGAATTCCAGTCTAAGCACCACGCCAAAACGGTCGCGAAGCGGCGGCGACAGCAAACCGGTGCGGGTGGTGGCGCCCACCAGGGTAAAGGGTGGCAGGTCCAGCTTGATGGTGCGTGCTGACGGCCCCTGACCAATGATGATGTCCAACTGGAAATCCTCCATGGCCGGGTAGAGGATTTCTTCCACCACATGGTTCAAACGATGGATTTCATCGATGAAGAGCACGTCGCGCGGTTCCAGATTGGTGAGGAGGGCTGCCAGATCGCCGGGCCGCTCGATCACCGGCCCCGAAGTGCTGCGAAAATTCACCCCCAATTCGTTGCTGATGATGGCTGCCAGTGAAGTCTTGCCCAGACCCGGGTTGCCGTGAAAGAGAACATGATCCAGAGATTCCTGGCGCTGGATCGCGGCGGTAATGAACACCGCGAGGTTCTCCTTCAAGGCGCTCTGGCCAATGAATTCCGCCAGAAGCCGTGGACGCAGGTTGTTTTCCAGAGGAACGTCTTCCTCGTGGCGACTGGGTTCGATCAACCGATCGTCGTCCATTCCTTCCTTCCCGTCCATCAGGGTGCCAGCGAGCCGAAGCGCTCACTGCCCTGTTCGAATCGCTCTCGCACCCTCACGCTTTCACCGCCTCTGGCTCAATGCGCCAGTAGGCTCAGCACTTTCTTCAGCAGATCCGGCAAGGGCAGACCGTCCCCATCGCTCGCTTCCACCTGGTGCAGGGCTTTTTCGGCTTCGGCCGGGCGGTAACCGAGGTTGAGCAGTGCCGAAAAGGCGTCATCCCGTACGTGGGGTTCGCTGGGGACCACGCCGGTCTTACTGGGGCCGTCCTGCTTGATCTTGAACTTATCGCGCAGCTCCAGAATGATCCGTTCCGCGGTTTTTTTGCCGACCCCGGGAAGTCCCTGCAAGCGCGTGCGGTTTTCGTAGTAAATGACCTGGCGCAATTCCTCGGGGCTGATTCCCGAAAGAATATTCACCGCCAACCGCGGGCCAATACCACTGATGGCAATGAGCAGCAAAAACATCTCCTTTTCCGCCAGAGTTCTGAAACCGTAGAGTTGCAGAGTGTCATCGCGGACATGGGTGTGGATGCTGAGGGATACGTTCTGGCCGGTATCGGGGAGATCATAGTAGGTGCTGAGCGGCACCTGAACGCAGTAACCAACGCCGTGGACGTCGACGATGATAAAATCAGGCGACTTGTGCCGGAGTTTCCCTTCCAGATGGGCGATCACGATTGGCCTGCCCGCTGACAACGCATCCGAAAGGCATGAGTATTGATGTGGCACAGGGCAACGGCGAGCGCATCGGCAGCGTTGGCATTGAGCGGACCGGGGAGCAGCAGTAGCGCTTGGATCATCTTGGTAACCTGTTCCTTGGCCGCCTGGCCATAGCCCACCACTGACTGTTTGATTTGCAGGGCGCTATACTCGTAAACCGGCAAGCCGGCATTGACTCCGGCCAGGATCGCGGCCCCGCGCGCCTGACCAAGCTTCATTGCGCTTTTGACATTGGCGGCAACAAAGACGTCCTCGACGGCCATCGCATCCGGCCGGTATTCGGTCACAATCTCGATGAGCTGTCGATAGATGAAACCGAGCCGCTCAGCAAAGCTGACATTGGTGGGCACTCGGATGACGCCACTTCCCAAATGGCGGTAGCGACCGCCTCCGGACACCACCACGCCATACCCGGTGAACCGTGACCCGGGATCAATGCCAATGGTGCAGCTGGTCGATGGTTCAGTTCGATGAGATTCAGAGGGCACGATCACATCGCCTCAGGTGATGGCGTTGAGGATGTCATCCGGAATATCGAAGTTGGCGTAGGCGTTTTGCACGTCATCGCAGTCGTCCAAGGCATCCATTAGTTTGAGAAGCTGCTGGGCCTGTTTTTCATCTTCCACCTTGACGGTGTTTTGGGGCACTTTGCTGATTTCCGCCAGTTCAAATTCCATCTGCCGCTGCTGAAATGCCGCCTTGACAGCTTCGAAGTCGGCCGGTGCAGGTGATGACTTCAAACTGGTCGCCCTCATCGCGAACATCTTCAGCCCCGGCTTCCAGGGCCACTTCCATGAGTTCTTCCTCACCGACCTTGGTTTTGCTGAAAACAATGGTACCGCGGCTGCTGAACATCCAGGCCACACACCCGGCAGCGCCCAGACTGCCGCCGTTCCTGCTGAAGACGTGGCGCACTTCGCTGGCTGCCCGGTTGCGGTTGTCGGTGAGGATATCCACCAGGATCGCCACCCCACCGGGACCATAGCCTTCGTAGTTGGTCTCTTCGTAGCTGGTGCCTTCCAGCTCGCCCGTACCCTTCTTGATGGCCCGTTCAATGTTGTCTTTGGGCATGTTTTCGGCTTTGGCTGCGAGGACAGCGGCGCGCAGGCGCGGGTTGGCTTCCGGGTCGCCGAGCCCCATACGGGCCGCCACGGTGATTTCCTTGATGAGTTTGGTGAAGACTTTGCCTCGCTTCGCATCCTGGGCCGACTTCTTGTGTTTGATGGTGCTCCACTTGGAATGGCCTGACATGAACTATCCTCCCTAACCAGTGACTAATGTATCTTCCATCGGGAAACCTCGATCATCATGTAGCGCCGCCTTTCTGGGCCGCCCATCGCAGCAGGGCTGTAGCCCTCCGCTACGGAGTCTCCGGATGGACACTATCTTTCGGTATCGGTTCTGATCCTTTGAAGCGCATAGCCAGAATGTAGATTTCTTTGCTCTCTTTGCGGGATGCATCCGGCTTAACGACCTTAACCCAGGGGAACGATTTCTTCACTTGCACCAGCAGGTCATGGAATTCAGATCCCTGGAAGATTTTGGAAAGAAAATGCCCCTGAGGCCGAAGCAGCAACCCGACCAATTCCAGGGTGCGTTCAAACAGAAGCGCCGACCGGGCGCTGTCCGCCACCCGGATACCGGAAGTGGACGGCGCCATATCGCTCAGGATAACATCAAACGGAGCGAACTCCTGGTGCAGCCGCTCCAGGAAGTCAGGGTCATTGATATCCCCCTGGAGGGCCACCACGTGAGCTGGGAAACACGTGGTCGATCTTCTTGAGATCCACTCCCACCAGCAAACCCTTGGAACCGATGAGCCGGCTGGTGAGCTGCATCCACGATCCGGGTGCAGCCCCAAGATCCAGAACGCGGTCCCCTGGCCGGAGCAGGCGGTATTTGCTGTGGATTTCCTCCAGCTTGTATACCGCCCGAGCCAGGTACTGTTCCTTCTTGGCTCGATGAAAATAATGGTCCTGATACTTATGGGGCATGCACTAACAACCTTAAAATTCACGAGATTCCATAGAGGTTTTGCTATATCATAAAGCGTAAGGCTTTGTAAACAAAGTGCGAAACCGCATCGGATCATGCTTTTGCCACAGCTGGTCCAGCTTTGGGGGAGAACTCACATGAGTGGAAATGGGTTGATGGAAGAGCGCCTGGCTCAGATTGGTCAACTGGCGCAGGGGTTGGAACAGCGCAAACAGGAACTGATGGTCGCGGCAGCTGAAGATGCCGGTTTTCCGGTCAAGATCACCGCCACCGAGGTGGATCTCGCCGTGGAGTATCTGCGCAGCATGCGCGATGATATCCCCGGAGTGGCGGGGGGCCAGCCTTTTGGGACGGTGGCGGCGATTCTTCCCTACGATGCTCCGGCGGTGGTTCTGGCGCGCCTGGGTGGATCTGCCTTGCTGACCGGCAACCGCCTGCGTTTCAGTTTCTCTTCCTGGACGCCGCAATCGGCTGCCATCCTGGCGGACCTCAGCCGCGGCATCGAGGCCCTGGAGCCGGTCATCGGGGAGGACAATCGGAGCTATGGCCAGCGTTGTGTAGCCGACCAGAGCGTGCGTCTGATGTTTATTTCCGGGGCTTCCGCCGTGGGGGAAAGCTACCGGGCACAACACGAAGCCTTCGATAAGCTGTTCTTTGCTGGTCCGGGCGGAATGCCGGCCGCGGTAGTGTTTGCCGACGCCGATGCCGACGCCGCCAGCCACTTCATTGCTCGACGTGCCTTCATCAATGGCGGCCAGTACTGCACCACCATCAAGAAAGCCCTGATCCATCGCAGTCTCTATCCAAGGATCCGCGATTCTATCCTCGATGCCGTGGCCAAATTCCGGGTGGGCGACCCGCTCGACCCCGCCACCGACATCGGCCCGATCCGGGTGGAACGTACCCGTAACCTGGTAGAACGAGCTTTGAGTCTGTGCAATGGGGCTCGTCTCCTGACCGGTCGCATTGAAGGCGAATGGATTCACCCCTTGGTGCTGGAAGCGGACGAGGTTCCCGACCTCGAACTGTTCGGCCCATTGCTGGCCTTAAGACCCTTTGACGACCCGGACTGGGCCGTGCAGGAACTGATCCGCACCCGGTATGGGTTCCTGCTGGCCTATTTCGGCACCCCGCCGGACGGCGCCAGGGTCCTTTTCGACCAATCCTTCGGTATGGTCCACGCCAACCCGGACTTCTTCTTCACTCCGCTCCGACTCCCCTTTGGCGGCCGCAAGGCCAGTGGCTGGATCTTGGAACGGACGGCAAATGGCTGGCGGGAGCGCGACGGAGCCTTCCTCTATAGCCGGGAACTGGTAAAAGGTGCGGCATAATAACCCAGAACTTTAGGATATCTGATTAAGGAGATCATCATGGAATCAGCGGATTATCAAGGAAATGGCAGGGTTTCTCAGCAACAACCTGCGGCTCAGAACCTTACCTCTGGCGGTTAAATTCCTCAAAAGCCGCCAGGATTTTCCGGTCAAGACGCGGCAGCCTTCGGTGGCCATGGGCAAGCGGGTGAGTATCTGTCAGGGGGTCACCATGGCGCGGGTGTACGGCTGGACGGTGGGACTCACCCGCGATGACCTGATCTGCGTTCCCGCCATGATCGCGTTCGGTTTCAGCGATGCACCCAACCCGGCCGAATCGCTTACCGGGCTCTTTTGCGAAGTGGACTTTGCCAGCGACCGCGAAGGCGCTGCCCGTGAAGTGGCCGCCATCACCCGCCTGGAAAACCAGGAATACGATGCCCTGGTGTTGGCGCCCCTGGAAAAGGGCCTGTTCGAACCGGATACCGTGGTCATCTACGGTAACCCGGCCCAGATGATGCGCCTCATCATGGCCTTGGTCTACATCGAAAAGCGTCGCATCGACGGCAACTTCGGCGGCAAGGTGGAATGCACCGAATACCTGCTGGCCCCCTTCAAAACCCAGTCGCCAAGGGTCGTCATTCCCGGCATGGGCGATCGGATCTTTTCCATGACTCAAGATGACGAAATGGTCCTGTCCATCCCGGGTGGGATCCTTGGGGAACTGATCCGCGGCCTGGAAGTATCGGGCAAAAAGATCGGGGCCCGTTACCCGGTGACCTTCTACCAGAACTTCCAACCGGAGTATCCTAAGGCCCACCAGGAGTTGGGTAAAGCGCTGGGGCTTTTCTGAGCGCGTCTCTGAGAACCGGTGCAGAAGATCGCCTGGTTCAGAAATGGGCCTTTCCAGATGGAAACCAGCTGCGCTCCGATCATCAAACCTACGGAAGTAGCGGAAGCGGAGGTACCATGGAGGCCAGGATTGGCGACAAGACCATCGAGCTGGTGCAGGGGGATTTGACCGAACTGGCGGTGGATGCCATCGTCAATGCCGCCAATGCCCAGCTGGTTCTGGGTGCTGGCGTTGCTGGTGCCATCCGCACCAAGGGTGGACCCGCCATCCAGGATGAGTGTGACCAGCCTTGGCGGGACCACCGTCGGGCAAGCGGTCATAACCGGGGCCGGAAGGCTCAAGGCCCGTTATGTGATCCATGCCGTTGGGCCACGCATGGGCGAAGGCGGTGAAGACGAGAAGCTTCGCCAGGCCACCTGGAACAGCCTGCTTCGAGCCACCGAGAAACAGCTTGACAGCGTTGCCTTTCCCGCCGTCAGCACCGGCATCTTCGGCTTTCCCAAGGATCGCTGCGCCGCCATCATGCTTGCGGCCGTGCGCACATTTCTGGTGCAAGAACCCACCACACTGCAGCGCGTCGTCTTCTGTCTTTGGTCGGCGGAAGACCTGATAATTTTCGAAAAGGAATTATCACGATTCAGTCCCTGAATACCAAACCGGAAGGATTGCCAACGTGGCCCTGCCATCTGAAATCATAAAAATCTCCGATACGCTCTGGGAACTGCCCACTTCTTACAAGGAAGGCATGCGGGTGCCAGCTCGCATCGTTGCCACCGAGAAGCTGATCCGGGAGATGGATGCCGGGGTTTTTGATCAGGTCACCAACGTGGCCACCCTGCCGGGCATCCTCAAGTACGCCTACTGCATGCCGGACGGCCACTGGGGCTATGGGTTTCCCATCGGCGGGGTCGCCGCCATGGATGTCCGCAGTGGCGTCATCTCCCCGGGCGGTATTGGCTTCGACGTCAATTGCGGCATGCGCCTGGTGCTCACCAATCTCACCTACGAAGAAGTGGCGCCGCGGCTGCGGGAACTGGTGGACAAGTTGTTTGCCCGCGTTCCCGCCGGAGTGGGCTGCAGAGGCTTTGTCAAAATCACCCAGGATGAGTTCCGCCGGGCAGTGGAGCAGGGTGCGCGCTGGTGCGTGCGCCAGGGCTACGGCTGGCAGGAGGACCTGGAACGCACCGAGGAAGGCGGCTGCGTTGCCGGCGCCGACTCCAGCAAGATCAGCAGCAAGTCGGTGGAACGCGGCTACCAGCAGATCGGCACGCTGGGATCGGGCAACCACTACCTGGAAATCCAGGTGGTCAAACCCGAAAACATCTTCGATGCGGAACTCGCCAAGACCTTTGGAATCACCCGGCCCAACCAAGTAGTGGTGATGTTTCACTGCGGCAGCCGCGGGTTTGGCCATCAGATCGCCACCGACTACCTGCAGTTGTTCCTCAAAGTCATGGAAAGGAAATACGGGATCAGTATCCTCGACCGGGAACTGGCCTGCGCCCCATTCCTTTCCCCGGAAGGTCAGGATTACTTTGCCGCCATGAAGTGTGCCATCAATATGTCCTATGCCAACCGCCAGGTCATCCTGCATCGCATCCGTGAGGTGTTTTCCGACGTCTTCCACCAGAGTCCCGAACATCTGGGACTCCATCAGGTCTACGACGTGGCCCACAACACCGCCAAACTGGAGCAGCATCGGATCGACGGCGTACCACGCGAGGTGCTGGTACACCGCAAAGGGGCCACGCGGGCCTTTGGGCCGGGCATGCCGGATCTGCCGCAAATCTACCAAAAAACCGGTCAGCCGGTGATCATCGGCGGCAGTATGGAGAGCGGATCGTATCTGCTGGTGGGTGTCGCCGGCGGCGATCAAACCTTCTATTCCACGGCCCACGGCAGCGGCCGCTCCATGAGCCGCCACGCCGCCAAGAAGCGGTTCCGCGGCAAGCAACTGCAGCAGGACATGGAAGCGCGCGGCATCTATGTGCGCACCACCTCCTATGCGGGTCTGGCCGAGGAGGCCGGTGCTGCCTATAAAAACATTGACGACGTCGTCCAGGCCGCGGCCGACGCCGGCATCAGCAAACCAGTGGTGCGCTTCATCCCGGTGGGGAACGTAAAAGGTTAGCCCCTTTGGAGTGGCGTCGTTGGCCATTAGGACAGAGCAAACCCATGCCCCACCGCTACCTGGATGATATTGCCATTGCCGATGTGGCCTTTGAAGCCTGGGGAGACTCCCTCGAAGAGATGTTCGCTGCCGCTGCCGATGCCACACTCCAGGTTATGGTGGCAGACCTTGCGACCGTTGCCAGGCGAGAACGGCGCGAACTGCACCTGGAAGCTGAAGCCATCGATCTGCTGCTGTTTCAGCTGCTGCAGGAGCTGGTTTTCTACAAGGATGCCGAACGGCTGCTACTGCGGGTGGCAACCATACACATCAAACAGCATGACGACACCTGGGTATTGACCGCCCAAGTTCAGGGCGAACTCATCGATCCGGATCGCCATGAACTCCTGGTGGACGTCAAGGCGGTGACCCTCCACCGGTTTCACGTGGGAACTTCCGAAGACGGCTGGAAAGCGTTCGTGATTCTGGATATCTAAGGGGCTGTCGTAAACTGCCGTGTAAACTCAAAAGATCATGCACGCGACAGCGCATTGGCGTCGTCAGTGTTGGGGTTCTCGGCGCAACAGCTTCAGCGTGGGATCATCCGACCATCGCTGGCGATGTCAAAGATCTTTCCACGCCATTCAATGGTACGCCCGGTCAGACTCACGCACCAGATGAGGAAGCTGACCAGGTCTCTCACCGGGAGCAGCCACAGGTAGCGTCTTACAGTTTCATCGCCGAGCCAGCGATAACCCACCAGCCAACCCATCAACAGGCGGATGCCGACCGCAAGTCCCAGGATTGCAAGGTTTAGGGGAGCACCCCGGGAAACCACGGCTGCCAAGAAGGCAAACGGCGTCCCGTATGTCACGATCAAACCCAGGTAACCGCCTGGACGGCAGGCCCGCTTAACCCGCGCCCAGCGAACCTGATGGCCCAGCATCCGCACGAACTCTATGGGTCCCAGCACGGTCTCCACCACATAGGGCACCAGTCGCACCTCATAGCCAGCCCGGTGAATCAGGTGGCCAAGCATGTAATCGTCAGCCAGATGATCGGCGATGGCCTGGAAACCGCCAATGGCCTCCAGCTTGTCGCGAGTGGTAACCATGGCGGCACCCAGGGCGAAGGTCATCCCCTCCATCATCCGCGCCACAATCACGCCCGGCAGGAACTCCGCCGTGATTTCAACGGCTTCCAATCGCGAAACCCAATTGATCGCCTGGGCCGCCCGGTAAAAGCAGGTGACCAGTCCCACCCTCGGGTCATTCAGATGTGGCACGGTGTTGCGCAGGAAATCCGGTGCAACCCGGATGTCGCTATCGACAATCACGATCCGGTCGTAGCGGGCTTCCGCCAGCATGTTATGGAGGTTGCTGACCTTGCGGTTTTCCCCGATGGTGTCGGCACTCACCACCAAACGGATATCACCATCCGGGAAGTCGGCCATCAATTGGCGCACCACCGGGATGGACGAGTCATGTTCATCGTGAACGCCGAACACAATCTGGACCTGAGGATAATCCTGGCGGCAGAAGGAAACATAGTTGGCAAGGGCATCGAAATCGGCACCACAAAGGGGAATGAGGACGGTAGCTGGAGGAAGTTCTTCAGAGGCTATCTGGGGGGCATTAAGAAAGAAACGGTAAACAGCGTAGATGCAAAAAAGATGATAGCAGACGGCAATGCCGGCCAGGGTGCTGAACAAAAAGGTCAGGGTCAGAAGCATCTTCGCCACTCACATCACGGCAGCGAGACCAGAGCGGCCCCGGCGCACACCAGCAATATCCCCGCCCAGCGCAACAAGATGACCTTTTCCTTGAGAATGGTTCTGGCTCCCACGGTGCTGACCACGTAGGCCAAGGATGACAGCGGCACGACGAGGCTCATGTCGGCCCAGGATAACACCGCAATGAAAGAAAAAAAGCTCACCGCCATACAAAGTACACCGACCAGGAAGCTGCCGTTGCTCAGGACTTGGCCCGCAATCCCCAGCAGGACTCGCACGCGCAACGTGGAGATCTCGCCGACCTGTTTCATGCCGCGAGTGATAAACACATCCCCCGCCGAGGTGCTCAAAACGTTGGCCAGAATCATCAGGAAAGTCATCATTGGCCGACCCTGGAAAGCTCTTCGGCGGTCCGCTCCGATGCCGCCTGACTGCTTCGGGTGCCTGATTTGGCCACCAGCAGCACACCGAGGGAAATGAGCATGGTTCCAAACCAGCGAGTCGGGGAAACAGCTTCATGGAGGAGATGGTGAGCGAAGGCCAGGTTGAGCACGTAACCAAAGGACGTTGCCGGCAACACGAAGCTCAGGTCTTCCCAGGAAAGGGCCGCGCTGAACAACACCAAAAAAACCAGCAGCAGGACAGTCCCCAGGCATAGAAGCGGGCTACCCACGGCGTGCCAAGCCATCCACAGCAGGCCTGGATCTCCCTGCGTGCCAGCCGCGGCCGCAAGCTCCTTCATGCCCTTGCTGAGCATCGTATTGCCAGCCGCCTGAGACAGAACGGCAATGATCAACACCATGGCAGTTTTCATGGAGTTCTAATCCTCGCGCCACACTCACGGGATGGCAGCTGCTGGAGAGAAAAATCTGTTGGCATCGGCAGCTGGTCAACCACGTACGAATAATCGCCTGCGGGCGCGCAAACGCAAATATTCGCGGGCTTCCCGGTACAAGCGACGGCGCTCCACCGCGTCAAAGATGGCCCGCCGTACGATCCGGAACACAATCCGCGGCCGGAAGTAGTAGCGAGCGTAGAAGCGCTCCACTGCTTCCATGATTTCGCGGCGGCTCAGGCCAGGATACTCAATATTGGGCATCTGATGGCCGCACTCATCGGCCATCTCGTCTTCGGTGAGATAGCCATGTTTCAGCAGGTAGTCATGGAACTCCGTTCCTGGATAGGAATGGGCGATGGAAACCTGGATGGTCTCACAGTCGAGTTCCTCGGCAAAACGCATGGTCCGCTCAATGGTTTCGGGGGTTTCGCCGGGAAGACCGATGATGAAATCCCCATGGACAACAAGCCCCAGACGGCGGCAATTGCGCATGAATTCCCGCGCCTGCTTGACTGTGGCGCCCTTTCTGATGTTCTTCAGAATGGTGGGATCACCCGATTCAAAACCCACGACCAGCAGCCGGCAACCAGCTTCCTTCATGGCTTTAAGGGTTTCATAGTCGGCGTGCACGCGACACGTACAGGACCAGGTGAAGTTGAGCGGTTTGAGCTTCTTACACAGTTCGATGGTGCGCGTCCGTTTCCAGGCAAAGGTATCGTCATCGAAAAAGATTTCCTTGAGTCCAGGAAACAGTTCGTAGGCACGGCGGACCTCGGCCACCACATTATCCACACTCCGCGGCCGCCACCGGTGGCCAGTGTAAGTTTGCGGCCACAGACAGTAGGTACATAGCGCTGGGCAGCCCCGTGCCGTATAGAAACTGATGAAGGGATGGTGGAGGAAAGGTACGTTATAGCGGGTGATGTCCAGGTCCCGTTTGTAGATATCTACGGCAAAAGGCAGCGAATCCAGGTCCTCGGTTGGGACCCGGTCGGGTGTATGAATGACCTGGCCGTTGTCCAGGTAGCTGACCCCGGCAATTTGTTCAAGCGGCTTTCCCTGGGCAAACTCCACCACCGCGAAATCGAATTCCTTGCGCACCACAAAATCGATGGCCGATGACGCCCTCAGGCTTTCTTTCAGCAGCACCGACACATGTGGTCCCACAAAGGCGATTTTTATCCCGGGATGAGCTGCCTTGATCATTTCCGCCAAGCGAACGTCCTTGATGAATCCCGGCGTGCTGGTAAACAACACCAGGAAGTCATAGTCACGGGCGATCCTTACGGTTTCTTCAGGTGAGACGTTGTGCGGCGGGGCATCGAGTACCCGGCTTTGCTTGATCATGCCGGCTGGATAGGTAAGCCAGACCGGGTACCAGTAAGAGATAATCTCGCGAGTTGCTGGCCAACGGGAACCGGCCCCTCCATCAAACTTTTCGAAGGAGGGGGGGTTCAACAGCAAAGTTTTCATGCGCGCTCCATGGCGTTTGGGGCAACCATTCAATCAGAAGGAAATAGCGAATACCATTGGAGATCTCAGCCAGCCCCCTTATCTTGCAGTACCTGGCTTTGCAGACGCATTTTCTTGAGCAGCCCATCGAAGGAGTTGGTCCGGATCACTTGTCGGAAGGTGCTGCGATAATGCTCCACGATGCTCACGCCATCGATGTCAACATCGCGAATCAGCCAACGATTGCCCTTCCGCACCAAGCGGTAGTCCACCGGGATGTGCTCATTGGCCCTGAGGATCGCCGTCTTGACCAGCGCCCCTGACTTTTCAGCGCTTTCCCCCCGGTAATCGATGGTTTCCTGACGCAAAAAGTTGAGCACCATGCGCGTATAGGAATCCTGGAACAGTTCGGTGAACAGGCGTTGGAATTCGCTGCGCTGGTTGGGAACAGCCTGATCCCAGCTGCCCTTTATGACATCCCTGGCCATTTCTGAAAAATCAAAATTGTCCAAGATGAGCTGGCGAACCAGGCGGGTCCGTTCCGTGCGCCTGGCATCTCCGGCCAGATCAGCCCGGGTCTGGATTTCCATGGCGCGATCGAGCACCGCCTTTACGGTCGAGGTCGCATCTCCGGTCTGAGCATGGATGGCAGTCCCGCTCCACAGCAGGGCACAGCAGATCATCATTGGGATGATGGGTAATCGCATCGCAGTAGCACCTCCTGGTCAACAACACGCCGCCGTTGCGGCACACTCACCAACAGAGCGGGAAGCAGCACGATGGCGGCCACCAGCACGCAGATGCTTCCCGTCCAAGCAACAAAACCAAGGCTGAATATGCCTCGATGATGAGAAATCATCAAGGTTCCAAAACCGACGGTGGTGGTCAAGGCAGCCAGGATCACACCTTTGCCGGTACTGAAGGGTAGATGGCCGGGGCGGATGCCCCCCTCGACCCAGCGGTGCAGGATGATCACTCCATATTCGACACCGGCTCCCACGATCAGTGGCATGAAAATGCTGTTGGCCAGGTTGAAATCCACCCCAGCCAAACCCATGATGCCAACGGTCCAAAGAATCCCCACCACCAGCGGGACAAAGGCCAGGGTAGCCAGGTACGCGCTTCGAAAGGTGATCAGCAGGAGCGCAAAGATCGCCACCAAAGCATAAATGGATGCCTTGATGCAGGCTTTTTTGAAAGCGGATGCAAACACATGCAAAGAAACCGGGTCTCCCACCACTTCGGGATCCGCCTTCTGCAAATCGGTCACAAACCGCGTCAGAGCGCCTTCCTCCCAGACGGACTCCTTAGGGTAAATCCGAATGAGATACTCCCCCTCGTGGTAGAACCAGTTTCGCAAGGTCTCGGGCAGATCGGCAATGGTCATGGGCCGAACGGCCAATCCGCCCCGCAGGAATTCCCAGGTGCTGAGCAGGTCGGCATTAAATCGCCGCCGATAATCGTTAAGCCGCCCTTCGGCATCCGATCCCCCTTGTAGCAGCTGGAGGATCTCGCCGGACAACCGATGTGTTTGACTCATCTGTGCCACCAGCTTCTGATCCGCACCTTCCTTGGCCGCCAGCTCTTCCTGCATCTTGAAGCGGATACGGGACAGGATCTCCTGCAATGCGGTCGAATCAGATGGAAGCGGAGCCCATGGTGTGCTGCGAATGGGCGGGATGTAAGGACTGAGCGCATGCAGCAGCGGGATCTTTTCTTCCTGATGATCCGGCAGCAAGCTGAAAACGCTTTCCACCTCGGTCACGGTCGGCAACGCTTTAAATATTGCGGATTTCCTACTCACTTCCTCGGGGGATGACGCATACGCAGCGGCGGCTATCGGAGATTTCTTGGAATCCTCAATGAGCCGTTTCTCCCACACCACAGATTCAGCATTGGCGGCCTGGAGCCGTAACGGGTTGAGATCGAACCCAACTCGCAGTATCCCCCAGATGCTCATCAAGCATAGCAAGAAGCTTATACCCAGGACCAGATAGCCCCCCCGTGTGGAGAACTTGACCATGTCACGGTCGGCATCCGCACGCCCGAAGGGGGGAGTTCGCCAGGAATGCCCAGCGAGGAAGACGCTGAGCGCCGGAAGTACGGTAAAATCCGCTACCAGAATGAGCAGAATGCCGAAACCGGCAATGGCTCCCAGTTCCATCAACCCTCTGAAGCCGGTAAGCACCAGCGGGAGAAAGGAAAAGATGGTACCCAGCCCCGCCAGAAAGATCCCCGGCCCCGAATGCTGGTTCACCCACTCGATTACCCCGCGACGATCGATGGCCGCTCGTTGCTCCTGCTCCTCGTAACGAGCGAACCAGTGAATACCGTAATCCACGCCCAAGCCGCAAAGTAAAGGGGCGAAACACCACCGAAAGGATATTGAGATGGCCGATGACCAGCGTTGTCCAGCCTAAGGTCCAGCATAGACCGACCCCCAGCGAAACCAGTCCGATCAGAGGGCGGCGCATACCATTGAGGAAAACCACCATGAGCACCAGGATACCCGCCAGTGACCACCAGGTGGCGCGACTCATGTCATTCATAGCGGCCATCATTTGATCGTTGTTGAGCGCTTGCTGGCCGGTGACACCTGCCTGCACATCCGGATAGGTCCGCTGCAGTTCCGTGATCAGCAAGCGTAGCTGCTGAATGCTTGCCTGGATCGTCTCGAAACCATCCCCATGCTTTTCAGGAGCCACAAACATGAGCAGGTAGCGCTTGCCGCCTTCCCAGAAATACCCTTCTAATGACAGATCAAAGAAGTTGTTCTTGAAGAAGGAAAACCAGGGGGATCGAAAGCTTTCGCTGCCTTGCAAACCATCGCGAAGCCCTTCCAGGGTCTGGATCAAAAACCCCAGATCCATCGGCTCCTTGGTGCCGGCGGCATTGGCACCCGAATCGGATTCCTCCAGGAAACCGGTAAATAACTCACCAACCATGCGCCTGGTCATTTCCTGATTGATCAGCCGCAGCAAAGCGATGAGGTCCGGTTGGTCGGCCACGCCTTCGATGAGGCGGGCATGTTCGGTGACCGCGGTGCGGATCTGGCCGATATCCTCCACATCGGGATAGAGGAGTGCCCAGGATTTTAGCAGGTTTGGGTCCACCCGGTAGAGGACGCCGCGAAAATGTTTGGAGTCTTGTTCGACAAGTGCAGCCAAGGCGGAGGCGAACTGCACGCCCCGCTCGGGGGTGGGCGCCATCACCGCTACGGTGAAGGTGGCCTTACCACCAAGACGGAAGTGAGCAAGGCGGTCTGAGAGGGCAATTAGGGGATGTTCGGCGGAAATCAGTTCCAGTTGGTCGGTTTGCAAGTCCAGCCTGTTGGCCGCAAGAACGATTGAGATCACCGCCGTCAGAAAAGCCATCACCAGAACGGTGCGGGGTCTCGCCAGAATCCAACTCAACCATATCTGCAAAACACGGGATAAAACTGCCATGAAAATCTATCGAGCCCAACTTCCGTTTCAAATCTCGGATACCGACGGGTCGCAAGCCTTTGAAACCGACGCCGCACCAGGCGCGCACGCGATCTTGACTGCCCCACCGGGTTCAATTCCAGTCTGTCCTGTTCTTTGATGCCTGGTATATTTGTTTATCGGCAAATAACACCGTTTTGAGAAGTGCTTATGCGGCCCCAAAACGTGTCCAGCCTGATGATCAGGTCCCTCTTTTCGGAACGACCCAAGCGCTGTGCCTTTATGGATTTGCCGAGCGGTATTCGGCCACCGCATTACTTAAGGTTGCCAGTGCCACATGATAGTTATAGAGGTTGACCAGATACTCACCCTGGTTCTTGCCGTATCGATCGATGGCGTCAAACATGTCGCGGGCAGTCCCAACTCCCATATCGAAGTTGGTGAAAGCTGAGACAATCCATTTGCGCGCGCCCACCGCAGCCTTTTCATAAGCTTTGAAGGAGACCTCGGCCTCAATCGCGTCCTGATAGTGTTTGACCACCTGAACAGGGATGTTGCGTTCGGCATAGTCCTTGGTATGAATCAGCTTCTGGTGTTCTGCTCTGGCTTTGCTCACCTTCGCCCGGCCAATCCCCAGGTCAAAATGCCACTGGGTTCCTAACACCACGCCCATTTGAGCGTGATTGAACTCATCACGGATGTACGAATTGTCCAGATGCTCACGCCCCGGGGCGCCGGCAAAGGAGCCGATCCCGGCGGCAAAGAAGGAAGGATAGAGATCTGCCTTGGCGGCTTCGACCATCGATCGCTGAGCGGCGATGCCCTTCTGCAGCTGTTCCAGCTCCGGCCGCCGGGCCAGTGCCCGCTGCACATATTCCTCCTGGTTCCCCAGGGCACGGGTATCCTTCGGTAGCTCCTTGGCATCCAGGCGGAAATCCTGACTCGCGGGGAACCCCACCGCCTGCTTCAAAGCCAGATAGGCCACTTTACTGCCCGATTCAGCTTTCGCCTTGAACTGCTTCACGTCAGCTTCGAAGGCCGCCAACCGATAGAGGTCCGATTGCTGTACGTTGGTGGAACCAAGATCCAGCAATCGCTGGATCCGCTTGCGCGCATCCTGAATGAAGGCATCGGTGTCATCAGCTGCTTTCAGGCCCTGTTGGGCAACAACCAGACCAAAGTAGAACTGCTTGACATTCAGGATCACGTCACCGCGTTTCTTGTCGCGGGCCGATCGTTGCGCATCCACACCAAAAGAGGCCGCATCTTGGCGATTAGAGATCTTTCCAAAAGTGAACAGGGGTTGGATAATGGCCAGCTCCAGGCGGCCAAAAATCCCAACGGAATTCTCATCGCGATCCACGATCGTACCAAACAACACGCCACCTGCGGGAACGGCATTGACCGCAACAATAGGCGTTTTGGCGTCCTTGGCCGGACCAATCATGCCGATGACATCCATCTGCGCCCACTGACCAGCTTTGGCCTGGGCGAGGTCAGCCTGGGCCGACGCTACGTTCTGTTCGGCCTCCTGGAGTTCCGGACTACTTTCCAACGCCATCTGGATCAGTTGATCCAAACCCAGGGCAGGTTTCTCCTCGGCTATCGCGGCATTGGCCAGACCCATCCAACAGGCTAGAAAAACCAGCGACACCAACACCTTTGCGGAATCTTTCCGGGTTGTTTTCATCTCATCACCTCCCTAACCAAAGGAGCAAAGTCCGCTGCCAAAACAAGCAGATGATACCTGCCTGCCCACTCGGATGGGAAGAAAGGCACCGGTTTCCATGACCAAGCGGTATTAGGCACTCTTGTGGCGTATGGCATACAAGTCGATCCTCAATGGTCCATCCTCAGTGGTAAGGTTTTGAACGGTCTGTTTGAATTTGAAGTGGCGAGTCAGTTCGGTGAAAAACGTTGGGGTGGGGAGTTGCCCGTTCTTGGAGAGGAAAATCACACCCGTAGGCGCCAGGGCCTCACGCAAGAATTCCACCAACGCCGGGTACGAAGCCCGATCATAGACCACCTCGGACCCGACGATTAGATCATAAGTGTGCGAACAAATCCGGAAACCGCCAGTCCAGTTTTCGTACCTCCACTTGTGAACAGCCGTTGAGCAGCACATTGGCCCGGGCGAACAGCAGCGCATCATCATTGTGGTCGGTAATGGTCACATGATGCCCGCAGAGCGCCGAGTAGATGCCGACCACGCCCAAACCCGCACCGATTTCCAGGATCCGTTGCCCCATAACCACTGGCTGCCTTCCCATAAACAGAGCCAGCAGGAATGTTGCCTCCCAGATCTTAGCCCAAAACGGCAGCTCGATGGCACCCTCCGTGCCAGATTCCACCAGCTGATCGATATGTCTTTCGAAATCGCAGAACTGCAGAATTTTTAAGGTTTTGTCGTCGATCCGAAGGGGCACTACCTCGACATCATATTTTGCCGTAATCTGCCCCATCAGGCGATGCAAATCCGGATCATCCACCACAGACTACCTCACCGGTACCTTGTATCCAGGTGACAGGCCGCGATACGGCCTCCGTCCCCTGCCAAGCATTCGAGAATCAGACAAAAATCACCTAATAATGAGCGGCCCCTGAAAGAGGAGCCACGATAGCATATCCCCGCAACCCAGACAAGTATCCGTTTTGGATTGTGGATTCCGTGCCTTGACAAGGGCATGGGCGTTTGCTAGTTCGTTTTCATTCGAAAAGTCCCTGGCCCCCTCTCCCTTGACGGGAGAGGGTGAAGAAATAGAATGACGACTTTAGGTTGATGATAGTCCATTGGGCGGGAGAACGACGATCAATAGTGATGGTGCCATGACTGCGGACAGCAAGCGCTATCTCATCATCAACGCTGATGATCTAGGCTACACCCATGCTCTCAACCGCACCATTGCCGCCTGTCATCGGGCTGGCGTGGTCCGCAGTACCAGCTTGATGGCCAATGGCGGCGCTTTCGCGGATGCCGTGGCCACAGTCAAGGACTTGCCGGGGTTGGGTGTCGGCGTTCACCTAGTCCTCACCGAACTGCTGCCAGTCGCGTCCCCACAAGAACTGCCCGGCCTTGTGGATGGTCAGGGGAAGCTGCCGCCGACACCGAGTTCGTTGTTTCGCGCCGTGCTGGCGCGACGGGTCACCCGCCAGGTGCTCGAAGTGGAGCTGGAACGGCAGATTCAAAAGGTCATTGACGCCGGCGTGCGGCCCACACATCTGGATACCCACAAACACGTACACGTCCTTCCTGGCATTCTTGAGGCCATCATTGGCGTGGCCGCCAGGTTCGGCATCCACTGGCTCCGCAACCCATTCGATGAAACCTCGCTTTGGAGTCTGTTCATGCCCGTTACCAAAGGCCAACGCTCCGTCCTTTGTCGTCAGTTCATGAAGACCCGAGGGTTTTCCCTATTTCGCTCGGAGTTCAGGCGTCGATTGCTGAGGGCCGGCCTTGATAGTCCGAATCATTTTTTCGGCACCGCCATCACAGGGATTTGGAACGAAGCCATCCTTAGCCGGATGGTTAGTTGGCTCCCAAGTGGCATCAATGAGTTGATGACGCACCCCGGGGAATGCGATGCGGATTTGCGTCGGCAGTCGACGCGGTTGCTGGAAAGTCGGGAACAGGAAAGAGACATCCTGATCGCCCCAGCCTTTAGAAACCTGTTGCGAAGTCAGGAAATCGTTCTGACCCATTATGGAGAAATCGCTCGGTGAAACCTGTGGTCATGCCCCATCGAACAGACCAGGAAGCGGCTGGGGAGCCAGGCTGCCCCCTGGTTTCCATTGTCATCCCACTTCACAACGAAGCCACCACCCTTCGGGAACTTTACCAACTGGTGCGTGACAACATGGAACAGCGCCAGGAGAGCTGGGAGTTGGTACTGGTCAATGACGGCAGCAGCGATGCCACGCCGGCGATGTTGACAGAACTCCACCAGGAAGACCCGCGGGTCGTGGTGGTCCATCTGCGCCGCAACTATGGTCAAACCCCGGCACTGATGGCCGGCTTCGATCACGCTCGGGGAGATGTCGTTGTCTCCCTGGATGGCGATCTGCAGCACAACCCCGAAGAAATCCCCAGTTTCCTGGAAAAGCTTGCCGAAGGCTATGATTTGGTGTCCGGATGGCGGGTGGCGCGTTCCGATGCCTTCTGGACCCGCACCCTGCCGTCTCGCATCGCCAACTGGCTGATGGCCAGAATCTCCGGCGTGGAACTGCATGATTTTGGCACCACCTTTAAAGCCTACCGCCGCGAGATCCTGCAGGACATCCATCTCTACGGCGAACTCCATCGTTTTGTGCCGGCCCTGTCCGCCTGGAACGGCGCCCGCATCGCCGAGATTCCGATTCGCGACATGGGCCGCAATCACGGCAAATCCCATTATGGCCTGTCGCGGACTTTCCGAGTGCTCCTGGACCTGCTGACCGTTGGTTTTCTACTTCGCTACATGACCCGTCCCCTGCATTTCTTCGGAAAACTCTTCTTTGCCTGCACCACGCTTTCGGGAATTACGATTCTTTTCCTGATCTGCCGTAAGATCTTTGCCGGTGTGCACATTTTCACCGAGCACGGTCCTCTTATGTTGTTCGCTGCTGCTCTCATGCTGGCGGGCATCCAATTTCTGGCGGTGGGCCTGCTGGGCGAAATCCTGGCGCGCATCTATTTTGAATCCCAGGACAAGAAAATCTACACAGTACGAACCGTGCTGCGCCGATGAGAGACGTCCTTGGCTTTTTCCACGCACAGATCAACCGTATTTTATCTTCCACCGGGCACCTGTTTTCTCTGAATAGGTTGGCTGTTCGTGCCGATATGGGTTAGAAGCAGTCGTATTTGGCGCTGGAGCGGCAAACTGACGGTCATGATCAAAGGAGAGGAATTACGGAGATCGAAGGGAATTCCAAGAATCACGCCTGGCTCAAGCTGCTGACACTAATTGTCGTCCTGTGTGGCGTTTCGTTTCTTCTTTACGAAACCGGGGCCATCCGCTTTTTTCTTAGCAAGAAACGACTTCTTGCCTTCCTGGATTCCCTCGGCCCCTGGGGCTTTGCTGGCTTCATCGTGCTTCAATCTTTGCAGGTGGTCTTGGCCCCCATCCCGGGTGAGCTGACCGGTCTTCTGGGCGGCTATCTATATGGTCCCTACCTCGGCATCGCCCTTTCCACCCTGGGGCTGACCCTGGGTTCAATAGTGGCTTTCGTGCTGGCTAGAACTTTGGGACGACCTTTCGTGGAAAAATGCGTGTCGCCGGCTACCCTGGCACGGTTCGACTACCTATTGCACCACAAAGGTGCCTTCCTCGTCTTTCTGTTGTTCCTCATCCCCGGATTTCCCAAGGACTACCTCTGTTACATCCTGGGCTTGGGTCATCTCTCCATCATGGAATTTGTCATCATCGGCGGCACCGGTCGGCTGTTCGGCACGGTATTGCTCACCCTGGGAGGCAACTTCATTCGGCTGCATCGCTATTGGAGCTTCTCCATCCTGGTGGGCAGCGCGTTGACCTTTGTTCTCCTGGCCATGGCCTACCGCGACAAACTGGAGACCGTCTTCCGGCAGTGGCATGATAAGCTGCGGAACCGAAGCATGCCGGACAGCCTCCCCGATTCCCTAACAGACCCGGGTCCCATCAGATCCCCGGAACAACCCCCCCCAAAAGATCTGACCCATCTTGCCTGATTGGACCACCAACATCGCCCACCATTCCGAAGCATCTTCGTTTGCTGGGTCCCAGTGTGGGTTAATGTTAGTATATTTATGAAGCGAACAGTGAGCATTAGGCAGAGGGCGAGGCATTTCCTGGCCTTATTCAATCATGAGGTCCGTCTTTCTGAGCAATGAAGCGATGGAGGCCTCTTTGCATGAATTCGTGATTGACCCACCACGGCTCATGGGGGTCAACGGATAATTCTCACCGTGGAAATCCTGCCGGGTGCGCCCGACTGCCCGGAGGTAGCGCGTGCAAAAGATGTCCCTCATTACAACGCCCAAGGTGAAAGGCATTTTCCCCTCCATCGGCTGCCTTCGTTTCGTCGCGGCTCAGGTTGGTTTGTGCCCTGGGATTTCTGGCTTCTCTGTTGGGAATGCCTCAAGAGGCTCTGGCCACACAAGTCCACAAGGGTCTGGAAGGACTCGTCGGCCATCAGATCGGGCACATCTTTTTCATCTTTTCCATGGGAATCCTGGTCTACTGGCTGCGAGAACGGAAACTGATCAGAGAAACAGGTTGGCGTTTCGTTCAATACGCTGCTCTCTTTTTTATCCTCTGGAACCTGGATGCCTTGGTTGTTCATTATCTGGACGGTCGCCATGATCTATTCCAAACGATTGATGAGGGAACATGGCACGCTCGCATCCATCTCGTAGAAGGACCTAAGGGGTTGGCCGTATTGTATTATCTGGTCAAGATGGATCATCTCCTGTGTTTGCCCGCAATCATCTTCCTTTACCTGGGTTTGAGACAGCTTTTGAAGCAGGACCAGGCATCCAGATCCCAGGGAGGGACATCATGACCCTTCCCCTCTATCCCATCTGGCTTTCGGATTTGCTGGGATCGAGTCTGATGATTTTCTTTTCCTTTCTCTGTGTCCGCCTGGCAAGCCGGTTGAAGGGCCAGGACCGGAATAATGTGGTTTGGACCTATCTGTTCTGGTTCTCGTACGGCCTGGCTGCATTTGCCATGTCCCGATCCGTAGGCCACATAGTCAAGCGCATGTTGTTAATAACTAACCATTATGAGTGGTGGTATGCTCTCGAACCCTACAGTGGGGCCATCAACACCCTGATGTTTATGGTGGTGGCTTCCATAACGCTATTTTTTGAACGTATCTGGAAGATTTACCAGCAGATTTTGAAAGACAAGCAGGCTCTGCAAGAGGCTCACGAAAAGCTTCTCTTCTTGAACCGAAACCTGGAAAACCTGGTGGCCGAGCGCACTCAGGAGCTGGCTTTGTCCGAGCGGAAGTACCGCAGGATCTTTGAGGTGTCGCGCGACATGATCGCGGTGGTGGCCACAGACGGGACCGTTATAGACCTGAATCCTGCCGGGATTGAGATGCTTGCGCTACCACCTTCTGGAGATCCTTCAGGAATAAGGCACTTCTCGGATTTTTTTCATGGGGCCGAGAATTGGCATAGTCTGGAAAAAGTTTTACGGGAACAGGGCTACGTTTCTGACACGGAGATTCCATTGAAACGCCACGACCAATCCCAGTTCAGCGCCCTTCTCAGTGGGACCGCTGAAAAGCAAAAGGATGGGGAAGTCAACACCTTCCAGTTTCTGATCAAGGACATATCCCAGCGGAAGGCCATGGAGAAACAACTCCTCCAGGCGGACAAGCTGGCTTCCATCGGTCAGCTTGCCGCCGGAGTCGCGCATGAAATCAACAATCCTCTCAGCATCATCCTGGGTTACACTCAGTTGTTGCTGCGCAATGAAGAACAGGGCACAACTCGGCACGCGGATCTCAAGACCATAGAAAAACACGCTCGAACCTGCAAAACCATTGTCGGTGATCTATTGAGTTTCGCCCGGAGCACCAAGACCGTGAAGGAAGTTGTGCACCTCAATGATGTCATCCAAGGGGTCATGAATGTCGTAGAGCACCATCTGGAACTTGATGGAATAAGCATCGAGAAGGAATTCGATGCGCAGGTGCCGGCGCTGATACTGGATGCGGAAAAAATCAGACAGGTTTTCCTGAACCTTATTATGAATGCCAAGCAGGCGATTGGCAAAAAGGGGATCATCCGATTTGCAGACGCAATATGACGCTGAGCGGCAGAGGGTGCTCATTCGAGTTGAGGATAGCGGGTGTGGCATTCAGCCGGAACATTTACCCCGGATTTTCGATCCCTTTTTCACCACCAAAGAAACCGGTGAAGGGACGGGGTTGGGGCTTTCGGTAAGTTATGGCATTGTGCAAAATCATGGCGGAGAGATCTTTGCTGAAAGTGAACCGGGGAAAGGATCGACTTTCAAGGTGATCCTGCCGGTACCTTCGGAAGTTACCGAGACGATATGATGAAAGACACAGTTTTGGTGGTGGATGACGAAAGGGACATGCTGCAACTGCTCAAGCGCAGCCTGGAACCTGAACTGGATTGTGAAGTCATGACCGCCCTTTCCGGCGAGGAGGCCTTGCAGCTTCTCGACAGGAATCCCGTAGACCTGGCCCTGATCGACATGAAGATGCCCGGCATGGACGGTCTGGAACTTCTGGAACACGTCCGCCGCGGGCACCCATGGCTCACCGTGGTCATGATCACCGCCCATGCGTGCATCGAACTGGCTGTGCAGGCCATCAAAAAAGGGGCCTACGATTTCATCACCAAGCCGTTCGATCACGAGACCCTGGTGCTGGGCCTGAAGAAAGCGCTGGAACGAAGCCGCCTGCTGCGCGAGAACTTGAATCTTCAGCGCAATCTTCAAAGCAGCGACGCTTTCGAACACCTGGTGGGACGAAGCCCCAAAATGCAGCGGGTGTATGAATCCGTGCAGATGGTGGCCAAAACCGATTTGACCGTTCTCATTACCGGGGAATCGGGCACCGGTAAGGACCTGGTCGCGCGCTCCATCCATGCCTGCAGCGATCGCCGCGATCGTCCGTTGGTGGCGGTGAACTGTCCGGCACTCCCTGAAAATATCCTCGAGAGCGAACTCTTTGGTTACAAGAAGGGCGCCTTCACTCATGCCAGCCAAAACCGGATCGGACTTTTTCAGGAGGCCCAGCGAAGCACCATTTTTTTGGATGAGATCGGGGACATCAGCATGCCCATCCAGACAAAGCTGCTTCGGGTCCTTCAAGAAAAGGAGATCAAACCCCTCGGAGACACCAAATCCATCCATGTAGATGTCCGGGTGGTGGTGTCGACCAACCGCGATCTCCCGAAGAAGATCAAAGAAGGCGAATTCCGCGAAGATCTCTTTTACCGACTCAATGTCTTCCCCATCCTGGTACCGCCCCTCAGGGAGCGGCGCGAAGACATCCCCCTGCTGGTCGATCATCTGCTGGAAAAGCACTGCGCCAAATTAAACCGGCCTCGGAAGACCATCTCCATGGAACTGATGGACCTTTTCCTGCGTGCTCCGTGGGAGGGAAACGTACGGCAGTTGGAAAATGTGATATTGCGCGGCATCCTGTTTGCCCCCGAGCACGAAATCCGCCCTGAACACATTGGGTTTCAGGATAATTTGCCAAGGGAGAGCTGCCTGGTGGAAGGGGTCTTACCGAATCTGGCCTATCGGGAAGCCAAGGAAGAGGTCTTGAGAAGTTTCCATACCACTTATATAGGCAAAATTCTCGCCGTGACGCAGGGCAATGTGAGCCAGGCCGCTCGGATGTGCGGCCTGGAACGCCAGGCGCTGCAGCAGATCATGCGCCGCTACGGCATCCGGCCGGACGCCTTTCGCTCCGCCTGAAAAGGCGGGCGGAATCTCTGCCCGGAAGCGCGCCGACGCCCTGCAGGCGAGCCGACAATCCACGATAACCCGCAACGACATCCTCTACCAAGATAGAAGCTTGCTTACTCACATCGAATTCGTTAAACTTCATCACAATAAGTAAATCTGTAATCTGGAGGTAAAACTACAATGCCTATAGTAAAAACTTCATCGAAGGGACAGATCGTGATCCCCAAGGAGATTCGGGAGAAATTGGGAATCGGACCTGGCAAAAAGGTCCTTCTGCAACTGGTGGGCGAGCATGCTGAGATCGTTGCCCTGCCAGATGATCCCATCAAGTCCATGCGGGGCATGCTCAAAGCTGACGTTTCTCTGGCGGAGGAACTGCTCCGGGAGCGAAGGAAGGATGACGAAATCGATGAGCAACGTGGTGCTTGATTCCCATGCGATCCTGAGATTCGCTCAGGATGAAGCGGGGGCGGAGAAGGTTGAGACGTTGCTCTCCGATGCGGAAAAGGGCCATATCCGGGCTTTTGTGAGCGAGATCAACCTTGGGGAGATTTACTATATCACGATGAGGCGAATGGGAGCCGACTTTGCCAGGCGTTTCCTCGACCATTTCTCTACGTTTGCCGTGGATAGGATTCCTGCTTCCTGGGAGATCGTACTTTCGGCTGCTGAGGTGAAGGCTCAGTATGCCCTCTCTTATGCCGATTGCTTCGTAGTCGCGACCGCTCTCAAATACCAAGCTGTGATCGTTACCGGCGACCCGGAGTTCAAAAAGATCGAGCATCTGGTCAAAATCGACTGGATATAGACTCCATGCTGCAGTGACTGTTGGCCTTTGCCTCCTCACAGGCGTTTCAACGTGGATAGGGATTTGATGCGGCCGGAGAAGAGCTTGGCACACGTCGGGCAATACTGGTGATGTTCTTTGACGTCGGGATGATGAAGAGTTCGTTCCTCGATGTGTTTGATAAATCTCTGCGTGGCGAATGACTTTCCACACGCTTCGCAGCACTCGAGGATGTGCCGTCCGATGACCTCATCACGAATCGATATGGTTCTCACCCCATCCAGGTCTTCCAATCGAATCACTCCGGTGGGACAGATATTGACGCAAGTACCGCAGCCAATGCAGAAGTTTTCGGCGGTTACCACGAAGTTCCGGTCCTGCCGCTTTTCCATTTTGAGCGCGCCTGCTCCAACAATTTCCTTGCATACGCGGATACACAGCCGGCAGCGAATGCACCCGTCAGGAGGAGGATCGAGGTCCACGCCATATTCTTCGGCCATTTTTCTTATAGCGATGGCTTGCGGAGCCATTTCCAGCAAATCTCGAAAAGCCCTGGCTCTTACCTTGTTGACCAGCTCGCTCTGCGTTCTGACACTCATCCCGTCTTTAACCCTGAGCGCACACGAGAGCATGGTTATGGGGTGCCCCGCTTTGCTTGTGATCTCAACCGCACACAGTTTGCACGATCCCGAAGGCTTGAGGGCGGGGTGATAGCACAACGTGGGGATACTGATCCCCCTGCTCCTGGCCACCGCTAGAAAGGTGCTGCCGTCCTCTGCTTCCAGATTTTCGCCGTCTATGGTGACCTTAACCATCCTTGAATCTCCGTTCCTGCATTCCTACTCATCTCTCAAAATGCGCAGACAATCTTGAGGGAAACGGTGGGTGCCCTTTTCGTCAAGGCTGACTTCAATCAGGGCATTGGGATCGTTCTTGGCCGTATCCGGATCGGTCACGATACCGTGCAGGCCGATGTATTCGTCCATGTAAGCCTCCCAGCTCTCATCATGGGACTTTCTGAATACTTCAATCCGTTGGCCTCGGCGAAATGTCATCTTGTGTTTCCTCCGGGTTTCCTCGAATGGTCATTGCGGTGGCAGGACTTCCGAATGGCGTGATGCCGCATTTCTTCTAGCACATTCTACGCAGAGTCCGCGCCCTTCGACAAGGCCGCTGATCCCCTGGGTCCTTTGGGCGATGTAGTCGTGGTATCTTGCCGGACCGAGTGCGACCCCGCAGCTATCGCAGTATTCCAGCTTGAGCCGGTTCAATGTGGTGCCGCACAAGGATAGACATCTTTCACCTTGTTTGTCTTGGATGATCATCGCTTCATTGGGACAATTGGCGGCGCAGGCACCGCAGGCAATGCACCTCTCCGCGGTTGACCTGAAATCCGTGGGAGTCGGCCGGTCAAAACTCAGGTAACCGAGCTTGAGCGCATCGATGCCCATCCGGTCTCGGCAGATCTCGACACAGAGGCCGCAGCGGCGGCAGATATCGCACCGCAGACAACGACGCGCTTCCTCTCTGACCGCGTTTTCCGGGTAACCCAGTTCCACCTGCTGAAAAGTGATTCGTCTCCGGTCCATACCCAGATGCGGCATGGAAGGCCGCGACAGGATCATCTTGGTCGGGGCCGGAACTTCGATGCATTCGAGTCGACGCCGGCGTACTGGAACCGGTGGCATTGTGGGTTGAGGAATGCCTCGCAGATAGCGGTCGATGGCTTCGGCAGCCCTCTTGCCGCCGCCTATGGCTTCCACCACGGTTGCCGGCCCTGAGACCATGTCGCCCGCGGCAAAAACCCCTTTAATGGAGGTTTCCATGGTCACGGTATTGACCGTTACCGTGCTGCGCTTGGACCATTTGAGTGCCCCGACCGAACCGAGCCCAGACCCATCCACCGACTGGCCTACGGCAGAAATGACGGCATCCACTTCCAAATAATGATCGCTCCCTTCAATGTGAACCGGACGACGCCTGCCCTGTTCGTCAGGTTCCCCCAGCTTGGCCCTGAGACAGTGCAGCGAGGTCACTTTGCCATCGGTGCCCCTGATTTCCACCGGAACGGTCAGAAAACTGAATTGAACGCCTTCTTCTTCCGCCTGGGCAACCTCCTCTTCGTGAGCGGGCATTTCCGAACGGGTTCGGCGATAGACGACGGTGACTTCCTCACACCCCAGGCGGATACAGGTCCGAGCCGCATCGATGGCCACGTTGCCGGCGCCGATGACAGCAACCTTCTTGCCCGGCATGTGTCTATCCCCCAGAGCAACATCGCGCAGGAAATCCACGGCGGAAAAAACCTGGGGAAATCTTCTTCTCCCGGGATGAGCAACTTTACCGCACCGTGCGCCCCGATACCAATCAATAGGGCTTCGAAGCCTTCCTCTTTGATCTGGTCGAAGGTCACGTCTTTTCCCAGCCGGGTATTGAAGCGAAATTCCACGCCCAAGTCCTGGATCATGGCCACTTCCCGGTCAATGACCTCGCGCGGCAGCCGGTAGCGGGGAATTCCCACCATCATCATGCCTCCCGGAACGGCAAGCGCTTCAATGATGGTAACCCGGTAGCCCTTCATGGCCAGGTAGTAAGCGGCCGTCATGCCCGCGGGTCCGGCCCCCACAATGCAGACTTTATGGCCGTTATCCGGAGCTTTCTCCGGATTCACATAGCGCCTTTCCGACATGGCCTTTTCGGCCGCAAACCCTTTGAGATACTTGATCGATATGGGTGTGTCCATGCGGCCCCGTACGCACATGAACTCGCAGGGATTGGTGCACACCAGGCCGCATACCCACGGGAAAGGGTTGTCCTCACGGATAAGCTCGATGGCCTCGGCGTCACGGCCCATGCCAATGAGGGTGACATAGCTGGGCACATCAATGCCCGCCGGGCAGGCGATCTGGCAGGGTGCGGGCGCCAGCTTGACACATTCCCCGCTTGGGCAAATATGGGTTTCTATATGGCTGGTAAAGACTTCGCTGTTTTGGCTCAAGGCGGACAGGATCATTTGACCCGTTTCAATGCACACACTGTCCAGCCCTTCTTCCACCAGAAGTTTGGATAGGTTTTTCATGGCATGGTAATGTTCTGGACCACCTCTTCCCCAACTGACATCCTCCAGGAGTTCCAACAACTCCTCCGCCCGTTGTCGGCATCGAGGGTGCATCGAACGCCCCGAGGAAAGGATATCAGAGAGTTTCTTGATGGTGTTGGTAACCTCACAGATCGGGCTCGCCATAGATCAGGTCCCTTGTTGTACCCGTTAAGGGTGAAATCCTTCGTTTCCACGCGAACATGCTGATGGGTTCCGCTCCGCGGCACCCATCCTACGCCACAGTTCACCGCTCACTGTCACATCATTCCAGAGCCGACATGGCCTTGGCGTAACGCTCGCGCCGCACCGGCGGCACCTCGTCGGCTTTTCCGAAGTGGATGCAGTGGGTTGTGCATATAGTGGCGCAGGCAGGTTTAAGCCCGGAGTCGACACGATCCATGCAATAGTCGCATTTGACCACCTTGCCCTTCTGGGGATTCCACTGGGGCGCTCCCCACGGGCAGGCGGACATGCAGGTCTTGCAGCCGACGCACAGACTTTCGTCGACAAAGACAATCCCGTCCTGCGCCCTCTTTTGCATGGCCCCGGTAGGACAGGCCGCCACACACCAGGGATTCTCGCAATGGAAACAGGGCATGAAAGTGTGAGCGGCGCGGGGCAGGTTCCCCACAAACCTCGGGCCAGTGGTGATGATCTGACAGAGTTTGGGGCCTACCGGAAGGTTCTTGTTGCTTTTGCAGGCCACTTCACAACTATGACAGCCAATGCATCTCTTGCTGTCCTGGAACAGGTAGTAGTCGCTCATGGATGATCTCCCAATGACGTTGGATTCAAATCAAGCTCGTTTGACCTTGACCAAGGTGTGATGCAGCGCGGGGCTCCCGCCGGTGGTGTCGGAAACATTCTCTTGCAGCACGGCGTCCGATACTCCCTTATGGAATGATCGCGTGGCAAGTTGAGCTTCATGGCCGAATCCATGGAGCATGAACACCGTTTCAGGATGAATGAGGTCGGTCACAAAAGCTTTGATCCTGCCCGGAGCCGCACGCGGAAGAAACTTCAACCCAACTCCCATCCTGGATGCCAAGTTTCGCGGCCTCCTGCGAGTTGATCCAGAGAACATTCTCGGCGACGATCTCGTTCAGGTAAGGATTATTTTGCGTGGACACATGAGTGTGGAGAGCACATCGACCGGTCGTCAAGCGAAACTCCCCCGGCGCAGGAGTCGGCATCGATTCATAAACAGGAAAAGATGGGTATCCCGCCTTGTCCAGAAGCGAGGAGACCAATTCAATCTTACCTGATGGCGTTTTGAACTTGAGGCCATCCTGGCGATCCCAGAAAATCTGTTTGTCGGTATAGGCGACAAAACCCTTGGCCCGAAAACTATCGAGATCAAATCCAGTTCCTTCCAGTTGCCATTGGACCAAATCCTCCATGGTTTCATAAGGGAAGTACTGGCCAATGCCGAGGCGCTCACCGATCTGCTTGAGGATGATCGCCCCGGGACGCGTGTCATAGCGCGGGGGGATCGCCTGACGCCGCAAGAACATCTGAGGCTTGAGACCATTGGCCTGCTGAATGCAATCGGTTCTTTCCAGGTAGATGGATTCGGGCAGGATCACGTCGGAATACCAGGCGATGCCACTGTAGTTGATGTCTATGCTGACGATGAAATCCAGTTTGTCCAGGGCGGTCCGGGTTTGGTTGGTGTCCGGAATGGACATGAGCGGATCAAACCGATAGGCGATCAGAGCTTTGATGGGATACGGATCTTCGTTGATGATGGCGGAAGGAAGCATCTGGGCGACGCCGTGGTCGGGATCGGGCAATGGGAATTCAGGCGTTCCCACCTTGTCGAAGCGAGCCACCTCAATCTTGGGGAACTCATGTTCGGTGAGTTTGCGTGCAGGCTTGGCGCCTACCTCCCCGGGCCCTTTCTTAAAGAAGAAGCCGCCCTTGACTTCAATGCTTCCCATGAGCGCATTGAGGATCATGATGGAGCGACGCAGATAGATCTCGTTGGTGTGATTGGCACCCCGATAACCAAAATGAAAAATGACCGAAGGTTTGTCAGCACTGACTTCCCGAGCCAGAGCCACGATTTCCTCGGCCCGGATGCCAGTCTCCTTTTCCGCCCACTGGGGAGTGTATGGCCGGACAAATTCGCTCAGCTCATGCAGACCCAACACCCAGCGATCGACATAGTGGGCGTCGTAGAGTCCTTCCTTGAGAATGGTGTGGATGAGGGCATAGTTGAGCGCCAAATCCGTTCCCGGGCGGATCATCCAGTATCGGTGCGCTTTGGTTGCGGTGATCGTTACGCGGGGATCAATGTAAGTCAGTTTGGCACCTTGATCCAAAGCGTCACTCAATGCATTCACGGCCTTTACTTCAATGGCCTCAAAGAAATTGCGGCCGTACAGCACGATGTGCTTGGTGTTCTTATAATCCATGGCCATTTGAGCATCAGTGCAGCCGAAGAGCGAACGACAGGCGGTATTCACGGACCCTTTGCACAAAGCATCATGGGTGAAGTGATTGGGAGACTTGATGGCCTTGACAAAAGTCTTGCTCACGTGAGTGCTCAGGTTGGTTCGCTCGCCAAACACGACACTGTGACCGCCGTGCTTTTCAATGGTCTCCTTCAGTCGATCGCCAACCAGATTGAGCGCCTCTTCCCAGGACGCCTTCCTCCACTTGCCGGATCCACGAGGCCCAGTACGGATCATCGGCGACTGAAGCCGTTCCGAGTCGTTCAACAGGGCGATTCCCGCTGCGCCCCGCGGACAAAGACTGCCTTCCATGCCCGGCACATGCGGATTGCCTTCAATCCAGGTGACCAGACCATTCTCCACGACGACTCGAATAGGGCAGCGCACTGAACACATAAAACACAAGCTAAACACATCGCTATTCTGCATTCTCTTCCTCCCATATTGTGCAAAAGAATACCCAGGGCATTTTTAGGCTAATCTGCTTTTCGCCAAATCGAATAAGGGCAATTTTCATACCAGATGGCTCAGCAGGGTGCGCTCATGCCTGGTAGCGCCGCCTTCCACGGCGGCGTCTGAAGGGATTGAGTGCACGAACTCCCTTCTCCTCTCCGCCGCTGACGGCGGCGCTACCAATACCTGATCGCTCGACATAGGTTCAAGCCAATCCCTGTTTTGTCCAATCATCCCGGGCTGTGCATCTTGATCGCTTGCCTTCCAGAAATCATCCAAGAGATGCAATACTTTTGATGCACTGCAATAGAATTGATTCATACTGATAACTATTCGATTTAAATAATAAAAAATCTATACGCTAGAAAAACGTGACAAGGGATCCTTGCAGATACACGCCCGGCAGTGCATGTCCGGGTAGCCTATTTCGACATCGCGCCGTCACTCTTATTTCTTCCTCTATTCGTAGGAGGATGAGGAGGTCACACACGGTTTATGAAAACCGTCCACGGAACCATTCCCCTGCGTTAGAGCCTCGAAAACGCGCGACCTGAATGCTGGCATAAGGATTGCTCTCCTGCAGGATTGCGCTCGAGGTTGGAAAGCCTTTCTTTGCATACGATCAACGAAAAATTCATTTGGAGAATTGAGAGGAGTGTATGAGACATCGAACGATTGTTATGGCGTTTCTAGTTGTTTTTGGTCTGATGGCCTTTTCCGTGACCATGATCGCTGCAACAGCCACAGCCGGTACTCTGGAAGAGGCCATTGTAGCAGCACCGCAGGGTACGGGAAAAGGCCAAATCGATCCCGGCGCCGCCAAGGGTTATCTGGGTATCCCTGGTGCGCCAAGTCCCAATCTGATTGCCGGACTTTTCTGGGGACTCTGGGTTGGATGGATCTTTTCCACCGTAGGGGCCTTTGGCGGGATCATGGCAGGGGTTGGTCACATCACCGTATTTGGCTTGGGCGAATATGCCAAGTCCTTCAAAGACACTTCTCCGACCCTCAACAAAATGATCACCGACAGCATCCGGGTTTCCAACCAGTGGCTGGTGGGGCTGAGTGCCGTTATTTCCAGCGTGAATTACTACCGCATGAAGCGTCTGGTGCTTCCCCTGGGCATCGCCCTGGGAATAGGTTCTCTTATGGGTGCCTCGCTGATTCCCTGGCTGACTGCGGGAAAAATCTCTTTGAGCCAGTATCAGGGATATTTTGGCCTGGTGGTTTTTATCGTTGGTGGCTTCCTCTTCTATGAAACCAGTCCCCGCGGTCAGAGTCGTAAGCAACAGGCAAAAGCTGCGGCTCAAGCCTTTGAACAAAGCATCAAGGAGAAGAAAACCGCTGAAGAAATGGCAGCGATGGGCGTCAAGGTCAGTCACTTCGCTCTAAACCAGATCAGGTTCACCTTTTTTGGGGTGGAATTCAAATTCAGTCCGCTGGTGGCAATCCTGGGTGGGTTTATCATTGCTGCCATCTCTTCTTTTATCGGTGTCGGCGGTGGGTTCCTGATGGTGCCTTACCTCACCAGTGTGGCGGGCTTACCCATGTACATCGCAGCAGGAACTTCGGCGTTTGCTGTCCTGATCGGGATGATCACCAGCATTTCCACCTATATGGTCGGCAAGGGGGTGGTGGTGGGCTGGGCTCTCATCGGGGCGGAACTCATCGGGATTTTTATTGGTTCCATAGTTGGCCCCCGTACTTCCAAGTACATCCCCGAAGTTTGGCTGAAACGGCTCTTCATTGTCCTGGCACTCTATGTGGGGCTCGGTTATGTCACCAAGGGCTTCCTCGGAAAAGCCTGGGTGCCCATGTGATCGCAGGTTGTTGACTGCTCCCGAAAAGGTCGCCCTGTCGCCCCAGGAGGCCCCTGGGCGCTTCAGCCTTTTGTCAGGTGCTCCTCCTGCCCACACCTCCTCATCCAGCAGCACATGCTGTGGTGAGGAGGCAAAGGGAGGAGAGATAGTAGACCGCCCTTGAGGACTTGAGGATCTCGCCATGAACTTGCCGCTGGTTTTGGACCCATTGCTGATTTCGCTTTACCGGATTACCGGCAACGTCATTTTCGACTATTTTCTCGGCACTTTGATGCTCGCTCTGGCCACAGTGCTCCTGGGTAAGCTGACCATTTCCCTAGTGCTTCGTTACAACCAGAAACACAATGCGGCATTGGAAAAGGAACTGGAAGACAAACACCGGATCTCCATGGCCGCGCTCGAAACAAATGACAAACAGGCCTACAGGGCTTGCAATAATCAGGCAAACGAAGTTTTCGGCCGCTACTTCTTCAACATGACCGCCCATTCAGCGGCACTCTTGTGGCCGGTACCGATTGCTCTGGCGTGGATGCAGAGCCGGTTCCTGGGGGTGCAATTTGAGTTCATCTACCCGATTTCTCTGATATGGCCTTCTACAGGCTACTTCACCACTTTTTTGCTTTGCTATGTGCTGGCTCGAATTCTCATGAAAAATCTCGGTAGCTTCCTTTCCTCCATGCATCGAGTGCAATCACCCTCCTGACCTGAAGCCCCGGAGTCCTCTCCCCCGGGATTCCTTTCAGCATAGCGTAAGGATCCTCAACGATGGCGAACATTCTAGTATTGGATGATGTGCAAGATGTGGTGACCATGCTCAAGAAAATCCTGGAGTCAGGGGGACACAGGGTTCTTGCTTTCACCGAAGAAGAGGAAGCCATTGAACATGCCAGGTCCCATCCGATCGACCTGGCCATACTCGACCTCAAATTAAAAAGAAGCAGCGGGATAGAAGTCCTGGAGGAACTGAAAAAGATCGATCCCAATATACATGTGATGATTCTCACCGGTTACCCTACCTTGGAGTCCGCCAGGGCGAGCGTAGGACTCGGAGCCGAGGAATACTGTGTGAAACCCATTGAGATTGATGAACTGGAAGAGAAGGTGGCCGCTATCTTGAGTTCAGCTCAGATGAAGTAACCGTTCAGCTGACCATTGATTCACCGCAGAGGACGCTGATGACGCAGGAGGATTTTCTGTCCGCAGAAGGGCACGAACCCTCGGGAGTGGACGATTTCCTCATGTTTTCAGTATCCTCCGCGATCTCTGCGCACTCTGCGGTGAACGCTTACCCGGTGAACGGTTACTGTCCAGCGAACGATTAAGCTCAATGGCGAGGATGAAGCGGAGCGGGATCGCTGTCCAGTGCAGCGCCTTGTTCGGCATTGTTTCCAAACCTTTCCTTCTTCGGTACGGTAAAACCAGAAGCGATAGTGCCTGGGATTCTCAGCCTGAGATTAGAATTAAAGTCAGGGGTTGAAGGCAAAGGAGAATCCCAGCATTGAATGCCTTTTTCAGGTTTATAAATGACTAATCCAGAATCTGTTGTTTGCTTACTTAAGGGGACTTCTGTCACTGGATACCACCCAGAAAGAGAGATGTCATTTATCGCATAACGATGCTCGAAAATGTATCCGGCAAATCCAAGATTGGCAAGCACGAACACAATACCGATAGTCACTAGGAAAACTCGCTTACTGACAACTCTTTGGAGAGAAGTGAGCAAAACAAGTGATGACCCGATTGAGAGTAACCAGAAAAGTGCATTCGCAAACCGTGGATCAGGAGCCGTGATGAACCAGAAAGTAAGACCAAATAGCGAAGGAAGCAAAATACCCACCTCCAGATATCGAGGTCGGCTAAGTTTTTTCAAGAACGAGAAAACACCTATTATCATGGTAATGATGCAGAACAATACCGCTAGAGCTACTGGATAGACTATGCCCGTAATGTTAGTGCTTATCCTGCGGCTCCATGGTCCGAACCAATCCCAACTACCAAGGATTTCGCTCCAGTGAGCCTCGGGCTGTCTGGCCCAACTGTATACCCAGTTCGCCTCGTTCACCACATCCTCTATCGGAACAGACCACTCTACAGGCGCATACCCAATCGTTGATGGATAGAGCGGGGCGCCGGACAGCACAAAACCTCGGAACCCCCAAGACAGAATCACCACGACGACGGGCAGAATAATGCGGACAGCGCTTTGAATATGAGCGCGTGATGTCTGCCCTGCGTATGCTAGACAGGTACCTATAATGACGGCTGAAAATGCAAGATTGCTCAACTTAATAGTCACAGCGGTAGCTGCCAACACAACAAGAACCATGACTCTATAATCCTGCTCTCTCTGTCCTTCCAGCCATTCTGCAATACCGTCGGCAAGCATCACGAACATGGCAAGTTGTAGGAGAGTGGATGCCAAGTCTGGCGTCGGTGATGCGAGTCCGTCGGAAAATAGTGCCAGGTATACAACTATTGGAAATATGAACAGGTCAGAAGCATAGAGAAAGATGTGCCGCTTTGTCAGAAGTTCTGGTTGTCTAAGTACCGAGATCAAGGATGGTAATAGTGTTGCGACAAGAAGCAATAAAAGAAAACTGTTGGCTAGTGAACGTCCATAGCCAAAGAAGGGGTGGAAGTTAAGTGTCGCAACATATACGAAGAAAGACTGATTGAAGGCCAACCGCCCATGGAGAATACCCAGTCCCGGAACAAGAGGGTAAGTGTTGATCCAACGAATCGTATTGAAATGATACAGGCCCGAATCGTAATTCGTGGGAGAAAGCATTGCTCTCGACGCTACCCAAGCGGCGACACCACAACAAAGGATGCCTGTGACGGTTATTATGATAGGAGTGGTTCGCTGCCCGGGAAAGCTTTTGATCACATTAGTTATCTGGGGAATAGAGAAAACTATCCCAAGAACGAAGATGGGGATCACCACGTAGGCTGTTATAGGGAGAAAGAAATGCAACGCCTGGAAAATGAGGAGAGTGAATGCCCACCCTAGCCAAACCGGCATGACGACATCGTCTGGTTTTTGCCTGGCGATTCCTAGGAGGATCGATAACGCTCTACCCCAACCGAAATACGCAACTCCCAGGAATAGAAAGATCACCAGCGTGAATGTGACGGCTGTTATGTGAGTAATCATGGTTATTGCCTTTTGCGGCCCAAGGGCGCACGCGGGCTGTAATTTATCGCCGGCCCCGGTGACAAAGCGGCGTGACCCGGGATCGAGCTGCACTTGTTGAAGCCACTTTACATTTTTGCGCTATATTTCTCCACGCAAATACTGCTGCCGTAACTTCTCTGGAAATTTCTCTATGGCATACCGGAGCATAGTCCGTGGCATGGTTTTGTAGTGGGCTTTTAGAAATTCTTCTTCAGCTAGGTGATCACGCTTACCTATTTCGCGAAGCATCCAACCAACAGCTTTATGGATTAGGTCCTCCGGATCCCTGAGCAATAGTTCTGCGATACGCAATGTCTCAGCAAATTCGCCACGTTTAATGTAGTGAAATGTTGCCATGATTGAAATTCTCCGGTCCCAAAGCAGGTTAGATACGGCTAAAGAATGGAGAGGTGATCTACTGCGATATTTCAAATAGGAACCCACAATGTGTTCAGCCGAGGCATCCACCAAGTCCCAGTTATTAATAAACCGAGTGTTCTTAATGTAAAGATTGTAAATCTGATTCTGAATAGAATCATCTCCTCGCATGTAGGCACGAACTAAGATAATGAGAGCCAGCAGTCTGGCTTCATGGATGGGTGATTGGAGTAACTGGATTATATCTGAAAAAGCAGTCATCTATATTTTTACTTGACATTTCATCGGTTTTCCGCAAAACTGGCCGAAAATAAGGGGCTATTTTTCTCACAAGCAATTCTGTTTGGGGCTGATGATTATTTTATTCCATTGATGAAGACGAGAGGCATTGAGGGCCAGGGACTTGGGTTGATGTCGCAGTCTTCGGCACCATCTTTCATCCGAGGAGGGATTTTACCATGAAGACCAGGGGCCTGGTTGGTGTTTTGTTGGTTGCGCTGGCTTTTGCGCTTTTTGCAATGGCAGGCGATTGTGTCGCTGCAGAAGGGTCATCTTCAGATTCCAACCCGTGGCTGGGCAAGATCCGGCCCGGCTTCTCAACCGGCACTACCAGCGGTACCGTTACCGATGGCTATCTCGACCTGATGATTCCACTCTGGGGCGACCAAAAGCATCTCATTTATCTTAATCCCCAGTTCAGGATGGATGATGCAGGGGGCAACGAGGAAAACCTCGGGTTAGGGTATCGAGGCCTTTACTTCAACGACCAAGCCATCCTGGGGGTCAATTTTTTCTACGACACCATGCTCTCAAAACATGATTTCAGATATGATCAGTTCGGGGTGGGCATTGAGGCCCTGACCAAGTGGGTTGACTTGCGCGGCAATTACTACGTGCCCTTCGGCACCACCAAAAACAGGCTTCCCGGCCTTGATTACTACCGTTTTGGTCAGACCTATATCAGCTGGTACCGTGGCTATGAAGAAGCCACCGAAGGTTTTGACGGCGAGGTCGGCTTTCTGGTGCCGATCGTTTCCAACGTGGTCGAAACCAGGGTGTACGCCGGAGGGTACCACTACACTTCCGATGTGGCGAGCGACGTCAACGGCTGGAAGACCCGCCTTGAAGTGAGGCCGGTGGACCTTCTCCAAATCAGTATGGAAGTGAGGGATGACAATGTGCGAGGGACCGATGTGTTTTTCGGGGCCTACCTTGACATTCCCTTCTCGGTCGAGGCCATGATCAGAGGCCAAAACCCATTCGAGGGGATTGAAAAGCACCTGGTTTTCGGCAAAGGGGCCAGGCCGCTAAAGGAAAGAATGACCGACAAGGTTGAAAGAGACCGGGATATCACCACTTTCGCACGTCCCACCGATACGTCTATCCCTGACCCCATCGCCAACAACGTCATCTATGTCAATGCCGACAACCCGAACACCGGTACAGGAACTTACTCCAATCCATACAGGGATATCGCATCGGTGCCTTCCGATCTCCGCTATACGGATGGCGCCTGGGTGTATGTTTTCAGCTGGGACAAGCTGGCTGACACATACAACAATGTCCACCTGCAGCTGGTGAACAACGGCGTGCTCTGGGGGCAGGGTTATTTTTATCCCCACTACCGGCTGGGCGGTGACGGGCCAATGCCGATTCTTGACGGCGGCTTCGGAAGCGCTGTTCCTGTTGGACAGGGCGGCTTCGGAAGCGTCCTTGGTTTTGCACCGAGCGGCGTTCTGACTCTTGCACAAAATAATGAAATTATGGGGCTAACCATCCAACACGGACAGGAAGGCATCTACGGCCAGAACATCTATAGAACCAACATTCATGATAACCTCATCCGGGATAACGGTGGAATTGCCGTGCCAACCTCCCTCGAATACAACGCGGTTCCCGTTAGCAACGGGTTTTCCGGTGGCAACGGTATTCATATCGACAACGTTTTTGATCCCGCCGAGGTTTCCGGAAGCACTCTGGCGTATGTGTTGGCAAACAATACAGTGACGGGCAATGCTGGGGCAGGAATCTATCTGAACAACATTGTTGCTGGATCAGCGAGCATTAACAACCTCACCATTTCCAACTCCTTTACCGACAATACCATTACCAACAACGCTGGGCTGGGTTTCCACCTCAGCAATGTCTTGTCAACTGCTGGTGGCATCTCCGGTTCGACGATTACCAACACCTTCACTGGCAATAGAGTTAGTGGCAGCCCTGGGGTGGAACTTTTAGTCGATAATATCCTGGTCACAGGCACCGGTGTCTCTAGCTCGTCGATTGCCAACACCTTCACCGGCAACAGCGTTGGCGGCAGCTCTGGGATGGGATTTTATGTCAATAATACCCTGGTCGCAGGCACCGGTGTCTCTAGCTCGTCGATTGCCAACGCCTTCACCGACAACAGCGTTACCGGCAGCTCTGGGATGGGATTTTTTGTCAATAATACCCTGGTCGCAGGTACCGATGTCTCTGGCTCGTCGATTGCCAACGCCTTCACCGACAACAGCGTTACCGGCAGCTCTGGGATGGGATTTTATGTCAATAATACCCTGGTCGCAGGCACCGGTGTCTCTAGTTCGTCGATTGCCAACGCCTTCACCGGCAATAGAGTTAGCGGCAGCTCTGATGATGGTCTCTTTGTCTCTAACATCATGGTAGGGGGCACCGGTATCTCGAGCTCCTTGATCAACAACGCCTTCACCGGCAACACCGTTACCGGCAACCAAGGGAGCTATGGTCTCGCTGTCTTTGATGTCGTGGCTGCTCCCAGTATGTCCAATCTCAGCATCAGCGTTTTCATGCAGGACAACAGGGTCACCGATAATGCCTTTGACGGTGTTTTCCTAAATTTCTTCGCGGGCGGGGGGGCTGCGAAATATACTGCGGACCTCGGCGGTGGCACCCTCGGCTCGCTGGGACGGAACTCCTTCTTCGGGAGTGGCTGCGGTGTTGACCTCGTAAACGACACAGGTACCGCAGTGAGCGCCACGAACAACTGGTGGGGCCAGAGCACCGGACCCGCGGCCGGTCAAATCTTCAATACGGGTCTAGGTACGGTCAACTCTACCCCCTGGCTCACCACCGCACCGTAAAGGTAAACGTTATGCCTTGGAAAGGCCCTGGCCCAGAGCCAGGGCCTTTTTTTGGTATGGGTGTTATGAATTCGAGCGTCTACGGCACCCAAAGCCATTTCCTGGACAGCCCGGAGCCCAAGCTTACCTTCCGCAGCCAGCATGAGCAGTTCTAATGATTTTGCCGGACACGTTCGCCTTGCTTTTGTATGGATGCGTTTGAGAATCCGTCCTTGGTTCATCAAACGCAGGTGAGGCGCCATGTTCAATATCTATAAGGGCATGAGGGCGCCCGGTAAAATTAAGACGGGAAAAGACTCTCCCAAAGCAGCATGCTGAAGAGAGCCAGTTCCCGTTTCGCTGAGGGCGTCGAGGTCCGGTCACGGGTAGCTCTGACCCGTCGGGCGGATCATGATTTCGTTGACGTTGACATGAGGCGGCAGCGTGAGGAGCCAGTGAATGCCGTCGGCAATGGCCTGGGGCTCGAGCAGTTTGCCGAATTGGGCAATCCCTTTGCCGAAGTTTTCCTCGTCATAACCGGCCACATTCTGGAATTCACTGAGCACGATGCCGGGCATAACCACGGAAACGCGAACTCCGTGCGGGCAGATTTCGCGGCGGAGACCCTCAGCGATGGCGCCGATTGCGAATTTGCTTGATCCGTAGAATCCGCTGAATGGCGAGATATTTCGTCCCACCACCGAGCCAATGACCACAATGTCTCCGCTTTTTCGTTGGACCAAGTATTGACCGGCCCGGCGCATCAGATGGGCAGCGCCAAGAACGTTGGTTTGGTAAAGCTCCTGCCACCGAGATTCGTCGCTGCCGAGGATGCCGCCTGCCAGTCCACGACCTGCGTTGACGACAATGATGTCAGCCTTGCATCCGCCTTCTTCCCACTCTAAAGTGCGATCCAGAAGCAAATCAATGTCCGCCTGAATGCTTGCATCACCCGCCACGGCCAAGGCCTTGCCGCCCTGGGTTCGAATCTGTGCAGCCAGCTCATCGAGCCGGTCTTGGCGTCGGGCGTGGATCACCACCGCAGCGCCTGCCTGCGCCAGGGTAAGAGCCGTGGCAAGTCCGATACCGGAGCTGGCACCCGTTACGATGGCCGTCTTGCCTGAAAGAAGCTTGTGCATCACGGTTCTCCTTATCTTACGGGGTACGAGCAGACCTGCGTGATCCTTCCGCAAAAGTCTCCCGATGAAAGTGGCAAAAATGAGGACGATAGACAGGCTCATAAATGAGCGCAGCAGCAAGGAAAGCTTCACCCTCGATTGACATACCCAACAAGCTGAATAGCGCTCATGTGGAAAGAGAAATCGGGCCTTTTCAAGAACAGTCGGCCTCGATCGGCAAATATCGTGTTACATCGCCTTGATACTTCACATATTTTGAGATTATTCTTAGTTTGAAAAATTGTACACGAATTCTCCCGTCTGGCTGTGGCGAGCGCATGCCTTTTAACCCAATCGCCAACGAGGAGTTTGAGAAATGGCTGAGATGGAAGATCGCTGGTTAACCATAAACGAGATATGCAAGCACCTCGAGTGCCTCCATTGTTTGCCGGGTATTCCCCACTTCGGAACACAACCCGCGGCCCCTCAGTTCCTGTAGGTACCCATGATTCGTTGGACGTTACTCGACATTGCGCCGGCCTCCGGGAACAGCGGGGAGCTCCGGCTATACCAGCGGGGCGAGGAATTCTCGATCAGAGTCGGGAATTGTGAACTGATGAACAGTCGCGTGCATGGGTCGGAAGATGCGCTGGGCGAGTTGGCTTGTGCAAGGATAGCAAATCGTCCCCGGCCTCGAATCCTGATCGGCGGCCTGGGTATGGGATACACCCTCAGCGCGGCACTGCATGGACTCGGCGCTGAAGGCCGGGTGGTGGTGGCCGAACTGGTGCCGGCGGTGGTGGCGTGGAACCGCGGTCCCTTGGGGGACCTGGCCGGCCATCCTCTTGATGACGACCGGGTCACCGTACGCGAAATTGACGTCGCCCAGATTATCCGGGCTGAGCAGTGTGCCTATGATGCCATCCTGCTGGACGTTGACAATAGTCCCAAAGGACTGACCAGCAAGGGCAATGACTGGCTTTACAGCCTGAGCGGACTGAGGGTGGCCTTAGCGGCGTTGCGACCTGGAGGGGTGCTGGCCGTATGGTCGGCCGGTCCTGATCAGGCATTCACCCAACGTTTGCGAAAAGTCGGCTTCAAGGTGGATGAAGTTCGGGTGCGGGCCCGTGGTGCCCGTGGAGGAGCGCGGCACACGGTATGGATTGCTGAGCGCGCGGACCAACCGGTACCGCAACAGCCGCTGACACTAAAAATCAAAGGGGGTTGCTAACAGATGTGAAATGACTTAAAAGAGCAAGGTAGATTTATTTCAATGAATCGACAAGAGTTCCCCTGAAATCATTCATAACTGCCTTTGCGTAAATAAAAATACGGTACAAAGCAAACGATAGATCCCATTTACAGAATATGAGTTATTACTATGGATAATAATGTAGTTAAGATAGACTATATAAAGTTTATAAAGAGAAATTAGCCAGGTAGATAATAGACAACTACAGCAGATGAGTGATTGCCACCACGGACCCACAGAATTTCGTCTTGCGGCCAACTAATTCTTACTTGCAAAAACCATTGACATATCTCAATATCGTCACCCCGGCGGAAGCCGGAAAATGATTTTGGGGCAGCTTTCGTCATTCCCGCATGGTTCTGCCGGGAGTGATGATGCAGGGTACCACCACCCCAAGATCTTTTCCTTGAAGTCTTTATAGATATTGACTGTGCATCAAGAGTGCATGATTAAACAACCAATCCAGGAGCAATCTATAAGTATGTCATTCAATACCCTCGGTCTTTCGGCCGAATTACTCCGTGCCATTGCCGATCAAGGCTACAGCAAACCAACTCCGGTGCAACTCCAGGCGATCCCCGTCATTCTTGAGGGAAAGGACATCATGGCCGGTGCTCAAACCGGTACGGGAAAAACAGCCGGTTTCGCTCTGCCGCTATTGCAGCGTTTGAGCGAGCGATCCCGGCCAAGGGGGAAGAACAGCGTCCGTGCCCTGATCCTTACCCCAACCCGCGAGCTTGCCGCCCAGGTCGAAGAGAGTGTGGCGACCTACGGCAAACATCTGTCGTTGAAATCGGCAGTCATCTACGGCGGGGTCAAGATCAGTCCGCAGATCGAAAAGCTCCGCAGAGGCATCGATATCCTGGTGGCAACCCCGGGGCGTCTGCTGGACCATGTGCAACAACGGACACTGGACCTGTCAAGAGTCGAGATACTCGTCCTGGACGAAGCAGACCGCATGCTGGATATGGGATTTATCCGGGATATCCGCAGAATACTCGCACTCCTACCTCGGGGACGACAAAACCTCCTGTTCTTCGCCACCTTTTCCCAAGAGATCAAGAAACTCGCCGAAGAGCTTTTGAACTCGCCGGTCCTGATTGAGGTGGACCGTCGCAATATCGCCGCAGAGGGCGTCGAACAGTTGATTCATCCGGTAGACCGTACACGCAAGCGCGAACTCCTGTCTTTCCTGATCGGTTCCAAAAACTGGCGGCAGGTACTCGTATTCACTCGCACTAAGCACGGCGCCAACCGCCTCACCAAGCAACTTGAGCACGATGGGATCAGCGCGGCGGCGATCCACGGCAACAAGAGCCAGGGGGCACGAACTCGGACATTGGCAGACTTCAAGCATGGTGATGTGCGCGTGCTGGTTGCAACCGATCTTGCGTCACGAGGGCTCGATATCGATCAGCTGCCACATGTGGTGAACTTTGAGCTACCCAGTGTGTCCGAAGACTATGTCCACCGTATCGGCCGCACCGGCCGTGCCAGCCGCGAAGGAACGGCCATATCACTGGTCTGTATTGATGAGCGCGAACAACTCAAAGATATCGAACGCCTGCTCAAGCGCACCATCCCCGAAGAGATCATCGAGGGATATGAGCCCGATCCATCGATTAAAGCCGAACCGATTTCCCAAGGACGAAATAACTCCAATCAGCGCCAGGGAGGGAGTCCTCAACCGGGAAAATCTTCGGGCAACGCGAACCGTTCGAATCGCCCTGCCGGTCGAAAACACACCGAAGGCAAAAAGGGCTCCCTGGAAGGCTCCAAGAGCAAAGAGCCGGTGCGCGCACCCCAGGATACGGTAGCAAAGCAGTCGGTGAGATCGCGTCTGAGCTCAAGGCGGTAGAACACCAAAACGTGAGTGCCAGGAACTGGTTGGGTGAGGTCTGCGCATAATAGGGTAGCCGGGCAGGTTTCTCCCAAGGTCCCCACACCACCCGCCATGGGTGGCCGCATTCTGGTGCGTTCGGGCTAAAGCCCCTATCCCCAGGAAAAGATGGCTAGGAGGTGGGTGACACGGCCAACCGATTGGCCGTGCCGGAGGCTAGAGGTTTACAGATGGAAACCGCGAATGCCAGATTCAATGCACCCTCTCACCCTTCGAGCACAGGCAGCGAGTTGCCTGTGTCACCCAAGCCTAGCCAATTGAACCGGGCCATGATTTATGCCCACATATATTCTTACGGTCATATGATTTCAATATGGTCAACAGACGTGCTACTTATTTTTCTTGTGAAGCCAATCTGAGGCGTTATTGATGCCGCGTTCTTGGATTTTTTCACTGTAAAGGTAGACTCCACGCATATACATTTCATCTTGATTGTATCTTTTGAATGCATACCTGGCACCTTTACTATTGTACCCATTCTTGTTCAGATAGTTGGCTACAGATAATATCGAATCGTCAATCGTGTTCAAATCAATCACCCCGTCACCGTCACCATCGACGGCGTAACACATGGACGCAGGCATGAATTGAGGAATCCCGATTGCACCAGCCCATGATCCCTTGACGGCATAGGGATCAAGTCCGAGTTGTTTTGATTGAATGAGCAGTTCTGCCAAATTATTGATAGCTCGGTTTTTGATTCGTTCAATGCGTCTCAAGGCTTCTGTCCTAGGCATGACTCCATCCTGATTATACGCACCTTCCTCATAAAGCTTTTTCTCCATGCCATCGATGTAGAAAATCTGTCCCACAAACATTTTGAAAACGTCATATTGACCCCTTTGTTCCCCCAGCCTTGATTCCCAGTTCAGAATCGCGATGATGTCTTGTGGTTTGACGCCTGTTTTTTCGTAAGCGACTTTAAACGTCTTAGAGTATTTGTCAAAGAACGCGACGCCCTTTGCGAGCGTTTCGTCATTGACCAGTTTCGGAACCCAGTCAATGTGTTGTTGTCTCTGCACACTGACGGAATTTGGTGAGGCTATGAACAAAACCTTCTTGATGTGAAAATCATCCAATTCGATGCCGGCTTTCTTGGACATTACGATTTTCAATTCTTCAGGAGTGAAATGGTTCTTCACCTTTTGGTAGAGTTGGTTGAATTCAACCGGATAGAGTTTCGAAATGTCTTTTCCATCATCGCTGTATGAAGTGACAGATTTTCTGAAATGCTCCGACGGAGACTGTGCTATTGAGATACCAATAGATGACAGAATACAGACAAAAACAAAGCATGACACCCTCGTTTGGCGGACCAAAATCGATACCTCCTGATCTAACTGGTGATGTTCAAGTCTTAGGGGACCATTTGCTTACCATGAATTTTCAACCGCTTTGATCGATCTAACCTACAAGGTGGTCAACACATTGGTGAACCTTTCAGATTTCTATCTCAGTGGCGTTGTTGATGGCGTCCTGGGGCAGAATGGTATTGGTGGTCATGGTTGCCGCCCGCGTATGATAATCATACTTATGGAAAATAGGCAACCGGTTGGTCTCACGATCTGCCAAAAGATTTCCAATCAACGATCAACCGTTGATAAGCTCGAAGGAAGAACTCACGGCTAATCCAAGGCCCGCGGTCATGCGGGCCTTCTTCATGATAACAAGGTGAGTTCATTGGGCGGAACTGTGGTTACCCTTGAGCGTTCACCACGTTGCCTGTGGCTGAGATGGGTTGCTGAGAAATCAGGAGGTTTTGTTGCAGCGTAGTCAGGAAGCTTTGCAGGTTAACAGGCTGAGTTTGTTGCGGATTAGATCGCATCAGACTGCCCGTTTTGAAGGTCCTGGACCAAAGTGTTGAACGCATTTTGCAGATCGGAGATTTGCACATTGCCCGATCCGCGGAGTCACTGGCCAACTGTGAAATGAGCGATGACAGGCCGCTTTCAAATTTTGAACCATCGAAGTCAGTGGAGTATGAACTCGTGCTCGAGGGCAACGATTGCTCTGGTGAGCGAATAGCTTGGAAAAGAGCGTACATAAAACTGTGCATATCACTTCGCACACTGCTAGCTTGCGACCCCGAACCATTCTGATCACTGTCAGAGTTGTTTCCCGTGGCATTTTGACTGCTTGAATCGGCTGGCATGGCCTGTACCAACTGCTTCAAGGTTTGCATTAACGCCTGGCCCATACCACCGTGATGGTGATGGTGCACACGCCTGCCTTGGTCTTCATCACCTCCAGTTTCTTGAACACGGCCGCTGACTTGAGATGTTTGCTGGTTCAAACTGGATTGTTGGTTTATCCAGACCAAAGAACCCGTGACAGAGTTAATAGCCATTTTTTATCTCCTTAAAAACTTGACTATGGTGTTTCTTCTGTAGAGATCAACTTATATATCGAAAAGCTTGATGGCAATAACCTGCGGCAGTTATTGCCGTCGATGGACGACGATGTAAGAAAAAAATTCCGCGGCAAGCCAGTCTTGCGGGTAGCGCCGCATGCGTTCGCCCATCAATAACTACCGCCATTGTCTAAGGTTGTCGGCCTCGAGCTGCTTTCAGCAATTCGCTCGCACATAGCTAAAGAGCATGAACCATGCCACGGAAAAGCCCGCAGGCGGCCAGATTGACCTGCACCGTACCAAGACGTGAGCAAGATGCCAGTATATGGTGTAAGAATTAGGACCGAGCCCACTGAGTTCACCCTGGACTGGCTGCAAGACGTCGAGTTGCGCCGCCGCGTACAGGTCGATTGGTCGGTTCCCGCACCAGGCTTGGGCAGACGCATTCCAGCGATCTCCTCAGATTTTCCCTCTTGATTTACACCTTTTATACACCTATGCTTAAATGCGATGGGATTGATTTCCGATTCCCGCGTCCGAGGGTAACCGGACAATGGCGATGGTCATTAGTCAGGGAGGCAGGATATGGGGCTGACACCGGCTCAGGAACGAGTCTACCGGTTTGTGCGTGATTACCTGCAGCAGTGCGGGGTGGCGCCTTCCTACGAAGAGATCCGGCAACACCTGGGGTTCCGGTCGATCAATGCGGTCACCAAACACATTCGGCAACTGGAACAGCGCGGCTACCTGCAGAATCTCGGTAAGAATCGCAAGCGCGCCCTGGAATTGGTGCCACTTCGTACCGGCGCAGCCACCATTCCGTTTCTGGGTATTGTGGCTGCCGGGACCCCCATCGAAGCCGTCGAGGTGCCGGAATCCATCGAAATCCCGGAGAGTTTTCTGGGCAGCGGCAACAACTTTGCTCTGCGGGTGCGAGGTGAATCCATGATTGAAGAAGGCATCCGCGAAGGGGACATTCTGATCATCGCCATGCAGGCCCATGCGGAAAACGGTCAGACGGTGGTGGCGCTGATTCGAGGGGAAGCCACCGTCAAAAAATTCTTCCGGCATGGCGAGGAAGTGGAACTGCGGCCAGCCAACAGCCGGATGGAACCGCTGCGTTATCCAGCCGACGAAGTGGAAATTGTGGGCACCGTGGTGGGGCTGCTGCGAAACTACCGGCAGCGTGGGTTGCCTGTGCACGTCACCCCCGTGCAGGCGAGGGTTCGGAATTCGTCTTAGGGCTGATCAAGGATGAAATCGTGTCTTTTTCGGTCTTTATAGCTTCCCGCTTTCCTATGCGTAAATTAGGACGGATATGTTGTCAATTCAGGTAGCTCTATCGCAAATGGCCAAATTTCGATTGTTCGTTATGACTGCGCCTCCAGGTCATGGCGGTTCGCTGGAATGATGTTCGTTCAATGTCTGTTGTTTTTGGCCAACACAGCGTTTTTCAGACAGCCTTTTGGAAAAGCCGAGCCGAGCGCTTCCTTGATCGCAACCTGGCATGAAGTGGGGCTGGGCGAGCAAACCGGATGCCCATGGAAAGGCCAGACCGAGTGCGGCAGATTGTTCATCTGAATATCCGCGATTTTTACGCGAGCCTCGAGGAGTTGCGTCATCCGGAGTTCCGTAAAGGTCCTTTGGCCCTGGCGGAAACCAAGGAACGGGCTGTGATCCAGGGGGTGAACGCCACTGCTCGCGGTGAGGGGATCCGGGAAGGGATGCCGGTGAGTCAGGCTCGACGCCTGTGTCGTCGCATTCGGACCATCCCGCCCGACCTGGAGATTTTACCGGGAACAGCACCAACAGCTGGTGCAGCAGTTCAGCCGCTTTTCACCGTTGGTGGAAGGGCCATTCCCGGGGCGCTATTTTGTCGATCTGAGCGGCACCCGGCGGCTGTGGGGGCCGCCCCCGGATGTGGCCTGCCGCATGGAACGGCGACTCGAGGCCGAAACCGGGCTGCACGCGCGGGTGGGGCTGGCCGTCAGCAAACTGGTGAGTCAGGTGGCGTCCACCTGCATCCTTCCCGGGGACTTAAGCTGCATCTTTCCCGGATGGGAAACGGCGTTTCTCAAGCCGCTACCGGTCACCGCCCTGCCCGGAGTGGGGCCCAAGACCGCTCTGCACCTGGCCGATTTGAACATTGGTCACATCGGTCAGCTGGCCGCCTTGCCTGCCGGGGCACTGGCCCGCGTTTTCGGTAAACCCGGTTTGCGGCTCCTGCGGTTGGCTCGAGGCATCGACCCCACACCGGTGGTTCCGTTGCAACAGATTCCCCGGATGAACCTGGTGCATCATCTGGACCGGGATGAAATCGACCGGGACCGACTGGAAAGCATCCTGTTTCAGCAGGTGGAGGAAGCGGGCTGGGAGCTTCGCTGCCACAATCGCTATCCCGGCAGGTTGGCTCTGGAAATTCGCTATGCTGATGGCGGGACCGCACGGCTGGAACGTTCTCTCGATCCCATCACCGTCCGGATAGACAAGAGGCTGTTTCAGGCAGCTCGCCCGGTCTTCCGGCAGGTGTTCCAGCGGCGTGTGGCGGTTCGCCGTATGGTGTTGGAACTTTCCGATTTTTCCATGCCCAGCCGGCAGCTGGCACTGTTTCCCTGGGAAGAGACCCGCTTCGAGGGCGAGCAGCGGCTGCAACAGGCCCTGGATGAACTTCGCCGGCGCTTCGGCCGACAGGCTATTGTCTGGGGCAGGGGCTTGGGGGGAGTGGGGCCGGAGAGGGGGATGCGGGATGAATAGAATTCGGCATTTTCGCGAGCTGGAGGTTTATCAGTTGGCTATGGGGGCGGCGATGAAGCTATTTGCATTGAGTAAAAGGTTTCCGCTGGAGGAAAGGTATTCGCTCACCGACCAGGTGCGGCGTTCTTCGCGCTCCGTTTGTGCCAACATTGTCGAAGCATGGCGCAAGAGACGTTACCCCAATGCCTTTGTCAGCAAGCTTAGTGATGCAGAGGCCGAAGCGGCAGAAACGCAGGTCTGGATCGAATTTGCGGTCAAATGTGGATACCTTGCTCCAGATCAGGCTGATGAACTTGATGGGCAGTACGAAAACATCCAGGGCAAGGTCGTCAACCTACTCAGTCGTCCAGAACAGTGGAGAATTCGGTAATGTCACCCCCTCACTCCCTCTCCCCCCATCCCCGTGTCCTTGCGTCTCCTTTTGTTCATCTGCACGTGCATTCGTCCTACTCCATGATGTGGGGGGTGAGTTCCGTGGACGCCTTGTGTCGGGCGGCGGTGGAAGCCGGTTTCGAATATCTGGCCCTGACCGACACCAACGGTTTCTACGGCTTGATCCGTTTCCTTCAGGCGGCCCGCCGTCATGGCATCCGCCCCATTGTCGGGATGTATCTGCAATCCGCAATGGTTCGGCGGTGATTTTGGCCAAAACCCCCAGGGGCTATGAATTGCTTTCGGAACTGGCCAGTGCTCGCCATCTGGACGAGGATTTTTCGCTCATCGGCCAGTTTCCCGCACGCTCCAGACGGATCTGGCGGTGCTGAGCGCCGATGGGGAGATCCTCGCAGGCCCTGCGGTCCCGGGCCGATTGTTGGTTGGATTTGGTAGCCGGGCCAATCCCACCGGGAAACCTTGAAGATGGCCAGGGCTTTGGGGGTCCCGCCGATTGCCACCAATGCCGTGTATTTTGCACACCCCGAGGATTATCCGCTGCATCGCCTGGTTCGGGCCATCGATTTGAACCGGACCCTCAGCACCCTTTCGCCCGGCGATACGGTCCAGCCCGGTCAGTGGCTGAAATCCGCGGAGGATATGGCGAAGCATTTCCCCCACTGTCCCGAAGCCCTGGAAAACACGGTGCGGCTGGCCAAGTCCTGCCACACCGATTGGGACCATTTTCAGACGGTTTTTCCTCACTACCAGGATAAGAATGACGACCATTTCGCACTGCTCCTGGAACGATGCCGCAAGGGCCTTGTCTGGCGCTACGGCGAGACCAGCCTGGTCCTTGAGCAGCGCCTGGCCGAGGAGTTGGAACTCATTCGGTCCAAGGGGTATGTGGATTACTTTCTGGTGGTGGCCGACATCGTCGGGCGCCGCTCCGTCCATTGCGGCCGGGGCAGCGCGGCGGCGAGTCTGGTGAGTTACCTGCTGGGCATCACCCATGTGGACCCGATTCGCCATCGCCTCCTGTTCGGCCGCTTCCTGAACCCGGAACGCAAGGACCACCCGGATATCGACGTGGACTTTCCATGGGATGAACGCGATGGGTTGCACCAAGAAGTGCGCGAGTCCTACGGCGATGAACGGATGGCGTCGGTCTGCAATCACGTGGGGTTCGGGGCGCGGGCGGCGGTGCGGGAAGTGGCCAAGGTGTACGGCATGCCGGCGGCAGACATCAAGGAGGTGACCCGGCGGCTGAGTTTCTGGACCGACCCGCAGCGGATCTGGGAACGGGTGGAGCAGCATCCCAAGTTTCGTGGCTTTGTCCTGGACCCTCCCTGGCCGGAAATCCTTGATTTGGCCGGCCGACTGGAAGCGCTTCCACGGCATCTGTCCGTCCATTGTGGTGGCGTAGTGCTGGCGCCCGGGCGCATATCCCGCCATGTGCCGGTGCAGGAGAGCGCCAAGGGAGTGAAGATCATCCAATGGGAAAAGGACCAGGCCGAGGATGCCGGGTTGGTCAAAATCGACCTGCTGGGGAATCGGTCGCTGGCCGTGATTCGCGATGCCCTGGCGGCCGTTGCTCGAAACACCGGAAAGACCATTGATTATCCGAATTTCAATCCCATCGATGACCCGGCCACCCAGGATCTGCTGCGCCGCGGGGACACCATGGGGGTCTTCTATGTGGAATCCCCGGCCATGCGGCAGCTGCAGCAAAAGACTCAGCGCGGCGACTTCGAACATCTGGTGATCCATTCTTCCATCATCCGGCCGGCCGCCAACCGCTACATCAACCATTACATCCGGCGGCTGCACGGGGAACCCTATGAACCGATCCACCCTGCCCTGGAGGAACTGCTGTCGGAAACCTACGGCATCCTGGTCTACCAGGAAGACGTGATTCAAGTGGCCATGAGGCTGGCCGGATTCAGCTGGGCGGAAGGGGACCGGCTGCGGAAGGTGATCAGCAAGAAAAGCTCGGAGGAACTCTCATCGTTTCGGCAGCGGTTCCACGACGGTTGCCGGCAACGTGGCGTGGCCCCGGAAGTCATCGAGGAAGTCTGGGGGATGTTTTTATCGTTTGCCGGGTATTCCTTCTGCAAACCCCATTCGGCGTCCTACGCCCTGGTGAGTTTCAAATCGGCCTATCTCAAGGTGCACTACCCGGCCGAATTCATGGCCGCGGTCATCAGCAACGGCGGTGGCTATTACACCGCCCTGGCCTATATTTCCGAAGCGCGGCGCCTGGGAATCGCCGTCTTGGGACCGGATGTCAACGACAGTGATTGGAACTACCGCGGCTGGGGGAAGACCATCCGGGTGGGCCTGCAGCAGCTGCAAGACATCCGGCGGGAAACGCTGGAGGCCATTTTGGCCGAACGCCGGCGCCATGGTGCGTTTGTATCGTTGGAAGACCTGCTGAACCGTGTGGCGATTGCTCCCGCCGCCGCCCCGGTGCTGGTCAAAAGCGGCCTGTTGGACACCCTGGCGGGGGGGCTTAACCGTCCACAGCTCCTTTGGTTGGTAGAATCGACGCTAAATGGCCGCTCTCCCGGTCAGCGTCAAGGCATGCGGGGCCAGGTGAGCGCCTTCGCCCGGGCGCGCCGCGGCATGGCGGTCCCGCCTCTGCCGGATCTCACCTTGCGGCAGAAATGGCAGCAGGAATACGATGCCCTGGGGTTGGTGCTGTCGGTGCATCCGCTGACTCTTTGGGAACCGGTTATCCGCGACGCTTCCGCAGCGCATCGTCGCGGCTGCGGACTTGGCCGATCACGAGGGACGTCGAATATGGGTGCTGGGTTGGCCCATCACCCGCAAAGAGGTGCTGACCCGGGAAGGGGATGCCATGGAGTTCGTGTCTTTCGAAGACACCACGGCCATCTATGAAACCATCTTTTTCCCCCAGGCTTTCCGACGGTTTTGCCAGGATCTGGACATGAACCGCGCGTATCTGCTCTACGGTCAGGTGGGAAGCGAGTTCGGTGCGGTCAGCCTTCAGGTACACCGGCTGGTGCGGCTGACACCGCCTGCTGATGACCAACGCATGAAAGTGGTCATTCCCGCGCAGGTGGGAATTCAGAAGAATGTCCTGGATACTCAGCTTCGCGGGTGTGACGGCCGGACTTTCACATAAAAGCCGGGGGCCAGTGCGGCTATAAGGTCTTAAACTTCCTGGATTCCGGCTCATTTCGGGATGACTAGAAATGGTGTTTTCCGACCCTTTACGAGATAGTCAACATATGGCTGCCTTGCGTTCAAAGCTGCGAAGTTGCGCCCGTTGCGCGCGGATCCCTCCCTGTCCCGTTGGTTGCTCATATAAATTACCCATTCTGCTGCCATTGTTATAATACTTACCAAGAACTGACCTGTGGTGTGAATCGGTACCTGCCGTGTTGAGGCCGAAATGGCTTGGGGCAATGACCTTGTTCGGGATGATCCGGGCTGCCTAATGGATATTGGCACCGGTCGAGGTCAGGTAAGGGCGTTGGCAGGAAAGTCGCAGGATACGACGAGGACGATAACGCCATGAAGAAGCCGAGTTACGAGGAACTGCAGCGAAAAGTGGCAGAGCTGGAACAGCTTGTCGCCAGCAACAAGGCGATCCTCAGCCTCTGCACTTCGAGACCATCGATCTCCTCACCTTCAAGATCGGCAAAGGTTGGACCTTCCAGTTCATTGACAGGAAGATCTCCGATTTGACCGGTTATGATCCGATGGACTTCCTCGGCGGCAAGATGAACTGGCTGGACGTGGTTCATGAGGAAGATCGCCAGGCGGTCAGGGATTCGCTCACCAAAGCCCTGGGATCCGACAAATATTTCATGTCCGAGCACAGAATCGTCAACCGGCAGGGGAAAGTCCGCTGGGTCAAGATGCGTGGGCGCATTTCCTGTGAGGATGACGGAGGATTCCTGTCCCTGCAGGGCGTGCTCAACGATATTACCGCCCAGAAATACACCGAACTGGCCTTGGAATCCGAGCATCAGGCCTTCGCCTGGATGGCAAACAACCTGGAAGATGGCATCTACATCGTTTCCAGCGACTACCGCATTGAATTCATGAATAAGGCCCTCATTGACTTGGTGGGGGACCGTGTCGGGGAAATCTGCTATCAGGCCCTGTTTGGGCGTGATTCCGTTTGTCCCTGGTCGGTGATGGATGCGATCCGCCATGAAACCTGTGGTTTCCAGGAATACCAATTGCCGAATCTGGGAAAGACCTTCCAGGTCAGGAGCTTTCCCATCAAGGGGCGAGACGGCTCCATCGGCAAACTGGGCCAGTTGAAGGATATCACCAAAACCAAACAGCTGCAGTACGAGGTGAAGGAATTCGAAACCCGCCATCAGGCCATCGTGGATGCTGCCAACATGGCCGACCTCGGGATTTTCATCATTCAGGACCACGAGGGCATGGAGGCCCGTTTTCGTTACACCAACGAGGCCTTCTGCAGAATCACCGGCTATACGTCTGGAGGAACTGGTCCACAAGGGGGCCAAGGACCTGGTTCATCCCGACGATCTGGAGGAGGCGATGGAGCGCTACCGTCGGAGGCATGCGCGGGGAAATCATGAATCAGGTCTACGAAATCAAGCTGGTGCGCAAAGACGGTGTGCCCATCACCGCCTTTTTCAGCGTTGCCCCCTCCTTTGTACGAAGGCCAAGCTGGCCACGGTGGGATTTGTGCGGGACATCACCGAGCGGAAGCAGGTTGAGAAGTCGCTGTGGCTGTCGCAGCGACTGGCATCCATTGGCAAGCTGGCGGCGGAAATAGCCCATGAGATCAACAACCCTCTCACCAGCGTGCTGACATTTTCCAAACTGGTGGCAAGGATCTTTCAACAAGAGCCGTTCCCTGTCCATCGCCTACCGGAGCTGTCCGAGTATATTTCCCATCTGGATAGCGGAAGCGACGCCGCTGCGCCAACCTGGCGAGAAATCTGCTGGACTTTTCCCGCCAGGGCGACATCGAGATCAAGGAAAACAATATCCATGAGCTGTTGGACAAGACCCTCGAGATGCTGAGACACCGTGCGGAGCTGGATCAAATCAAGATCCACACCTCGTTTGCCCCGGAGTATGCCCTTCTTGTCATGTGACTTCAAGAGGTTGCAGCAGGCCTTTATCAACATCATTCTGGAATGCCATCGAGGCCATGCCGCGTGGTGGTGTCTTGAGCGTTTCGACCCATTTCGATCCGGAACGCAGCCTTGTTACTATTGAGATCAGCGATACCGGGGTGGGCATTCCGGAAGAAGACCTGGAAAGGATCTTCGAGCCTTTCTTTACCACCAAGGCTGAAACCAAGGGGGTCGGGCTGGGGCTCTCCGTGGCCTACGGCATCATCCGTCAGCATCACGGTGAGATCCGGGTTCAGAGCGAGGTGGGCAGGGCACTCAGTTTCGCCCTGCAGTTGCCAGGTGCACCGCAGTGGTTCCACGGTGGATGCCTGCAAAGGCAATTCCGACTGGATACTGCCGGATGTAGATTGCGATAGCGCCTTGCGAATTTGAGCCATGACAGATGTGTGACGTCATTGATTTGGAGGCTACGACAGCTGCCGGAGGCATTCAGAAGCGCAGCAGAAGGTGAGACGATGAAAGAGAATGCCAGAATCCTGGTTGTGGACGATGAGCCGATGGTGTGTCTTTCCCTCACCAACTGGCTCAAGGAAGAGAACTACCTGGCCCATGCCGTGGAGGACGGTCCCAGCGCCATTGCGGCCGTGCGCGCGGAGAACTGGGACATTGTCCTGCTGGATCTCAAGATGCCCGGAATGGACGGGCTGGAGGTGCTGCGCCAGATCAAGAGCATCTCACCGCAAACCGTGGTCGTCATGATGACCGCCTATGCTTCCATCGCCAGTTCGGTGCAGGCCATGAAGGAAGGCGCCTACGACTACATCGTCAAGCCGCTGGACGTCCAGGAGCTCACCTTGATGCTCAAGAAGATCGTCGAGCATCAACAGCTGATTACCGAGAACATCCTGCTGCGCAAGCACCTGACCGAGCGCTACAGCTTCGAGGACATCATCGGCAAGAGCGAACCGATGCAGAAGGTCTTCGAGATGATCAGCACCGTGGCCGACACCAATGCCACCGTGCTGATCACCGGCGAAACCGGCACCGGCAAGGAGCTGGTGGCGCGCGCCATCCACACCCACAGCTCCCGGCGCTACGGCCCCTTTGTGGCCGTGAGCTGCAGTGCGCTTCCCGACACCCTGCTGGAAAGCGAGCTGTTCGGCTATGAAAGGGGGGCTTTCACGGGTGCCGAGCGGACGAAGAAGGGCCGATTCGAACTGGCCCACGGTGGCACCCTGTTTCTGGATGAAATCGGGGATATCAGCCTCAAGACTCAGGTCAAGCTGCTGCGTGTCCTCCAGGAAAAGAGCTTTCGGCGCCTGGGCGGCACCGACCCCATCGAAGTCAATGTCCGCCTCATCGCGGCCACCAATCGGGACCTGATTAAAGCCATCGAACAGAATGCGTTCCGAAGCGACCTCTACTACCGCCTCAATGTGGTCAACCTCCATCTTCCGCCGCTTCGGGAACGGAAGGAAGACATCCGGCTTGCTGGTCGCGCATTTCATCAACAAATACAATGTGGAATTCAACAAGACCTTCGACCGGGTCGAGGACCACGCCATGGCGCTGATGATGGACTATCACTGGCCGGGCAACGTGCGGGAGCTGGAAAACGTCATCGAGCGAGCGGTGGTGATCGATCACGGGCCTGAAATCAAAGCAAAGCACCTGCCGTTTTGCAGCCTGCCGTTGACTTCCGATCCCCCAGAGGCGGGGCATACCCTGGAAGAAGTGGAAAAGCAGCATATCCTGAGTATGCTCGAGCGACATCAGTGGAACATTGCCAAGACCTCGCGGGTTTTGGACATCGACCGTACGACCCTGCACAAGAAAATCAAAAAATTCGGTCTGGAAAGACCCATGTAATTCATTATGATCGTTCGCCCCAGCCTCATATACGTCGTGCCCATGGGTGACATCCGCGAAGAACACCTGGCCAGCATGGCCGAAAGCATCAGTGAGCAGTTCGGCCTGCGGGTCAAGATTATCGCCCAATCAGGGGGTCCCGGCCTACGCCCTGGATGCGGTCCGGCAACAATACAATTCCAACGTGATCCTGAAGAACCTGCTGTCGTTGTGCCCACCGGACGGGCTGAAGATTCTGGGCGTGACCCATGTGGATCTGTTCAGCCCGATCTTTTCCTTTGTGTTTGGTGAGGCTCAGTTCGGCGGCAAGGGCACCGTGATTTCCTCTTTCCGCCTGGGCGGCGAAGCCCAGGACCATCCCACCCCGGGCTGCCCGACGCTGATCAGCCGCCTGGAAAAGGAAGCCATCCACGAACTTGGCCACACCTTCGGGATGCGCCATTGTGCCGACCCGGATTGCGTCATGCACTATTCCACCGGCCTGGCGTGCGCCGACCGCAAGTTCGCCTACTTCTGCCCCGCCTGCCGCGACCTGATGCTCTGGCACATGGCCACCGATCTGTTCCTGAAGTAGTTCGATCTTGAGGAAGAGCCCTCTATCTCTCTGGCAGCTCCATGTGTCCGAACTCTGGTTGCGGCCCTAGCATCCCTCCGTTGTGCTGGTTCAGCCGCTTGTAAGCCCAGATGCCTTTGCCATTAGCGACCGCGGCAGGATGTGCCAAAGGATTTGCCGGTGATATCTGCCGGACTCTACCGGTTGAGTTTGCCGCTTCCCTTGGATCCTTTCTCCGAACTTTCCTCTATGTGTTGGAAATCGCCACATGCCGTGGTGTTTTGCAATACTGCTAATTTATATAATATATATCAATAATGTTAACAATTCATCTAGCGTTCCATATGTGGTATTACTCACATTTCGTGCTGAATCCTCGTCGCCTGTGTTCTACAACATGTTAATTATTCCTAATGATTCTGATTGGTTATACGTATCCAACAGAAGTGGCACAGGGTTTGCTTATTGATCATGGCAAGACACCAGAAGAGGCAACCCGAACGGAACAACCGTTGTCAATCATAGAAAAGGAGGACACGACCATGGTTACGATGAGCAAACCGACAGGATTCAGGGCTGTGCCCCAAAGCGAGGAGCAATGCATCTGGATGGAAGCCCGGGTCATCGACTTCAAGCTCTGCAACAACTACTACAACTGCCACACCTGCGCCTTTGATCGGGCCATGAAGGAAACCGCGGACAAGAACGCTTTGGCACGCATTCAGGGACTTTCGCCGCAAGGCAAGAAGGCCACACATCATTCCCTGGCAGGAAAAAATGAAGCAGCGTCAGGGACAAACCCGCAAGTGCCGCCATACCCTCACCGGCCGGGCGCCTTCACGACTGTGCCCCTACGACTTCGAATGTCACAGTTGCTGCCTTCGATCAGTTGCTTGAGGATGGTCTGGAACTCCAGATGCCGTACCATATCTCCAGCTCTTTCCAGGTGGACGGCTACCGGCTGCCCGAAGGGCATTTCTTCCACCTGGGCCATACCTGGGCCAGAGTCGAACACGGCGGCCGCATCCGCATCGGGTTGGATGATTTCAGCATGCGGCTGTTTGGACCGGTGGACAAAATCGATCTGCCCCTGACCGGTGAAGCGGTGAAATTCAGTGAAACGGGAGCGGCTTTTGAGCGCATGGGCAAGCAGGCTACGGTGCTTTCACCGATCTCGGGTGTGGTGGCGGCGGTAAACTACCAGGCCTCCAAAGAACCCCGGAAGGTGAAAGACGAGCCCTACAACGATGGCTGGCTGATGGTGCTGGATCCGGTGGCCATGAAGGAGAACCTCAAAGACCTGCTGTACGGCAAGGAGAGCAACGAATGGATCCATGCCGAACACCAGAAGCTGGTACAGATGGTGAGCACCGTGGGCATGACCTATGCCGATGGCGGTTTGATCGAGGATGTGGTCGGCAATGTGCCCGACCTGGAATGGGGCAAACTTACCCGAGAATTCCTCCACACGTAGCGAGCAACCATTCCACAATGGTTGCCGCCCGAAGAACACTGTCGGTTGTGCTCATCGAGGTCTGGCGGTCGGGTAGCCCTGGCTGTCAGGCCAGAACCTAACGCAACGCACCCTCCCAGTCACCCTCCTTCCAATTGGCGGCCTTGGCAAGATCATACAGCAGCCGGGCCGCCTTTTCGTCGCGCTTCTCGAAGGCCTGATCCCGAGTGTAGCTGTACATCTCCACGGTGATCTTTTCCCGCGATTGGAGCTCGCCGGCGCTTTTCCCAAAAACGCAATACGCCAGATACGACTCGAAGTCGCTCACCGTGGGTTCTGTTTGGCATCTCTTGAAGAACTCTTCAAAGGTCATAACCCCTCCTGCGATCCTGTGGACATTTTCCCGTGATTTGGCTGCTTAGTCAGTGACTACTGTAGGACTATATAATTGTGCACGGATCAAGTCCAGATTGCAACCTGTCCAGTCGCTATTTCTCAGGATCTTCAAGGTGAAAGCGTGAAGGGAAAGCCCAGTGTCTATGGTGATATGGAACGCTGAGAGAGCGAATCATGTGGCAAAAAGCCTCGCCGCGAGCATTTGTCTTCTAATCGTTTTGAGTTCAGAGCTTCTTGTTGATGGGGCGTTTTTACCTCATTTGCCAAATTCTAATGAATTATTCAGTATGTTATGGTCTAATACCCGGGGCGCATGGGGCATTTTGCCCCATCCCGGTCCCCCTTCGAAGCCTTCCTTACTTTCGCATATATAATTGAAAACAATAGCGATATTTCCCTATACGGGAGTTGGCACAGGTGTTGCCATTGTTCATGGGCGTGTTGGAGGCTGTAATGCATGGTTTGTAGGTAAGTATGAGTGACAGAGTGATTTTGGGTTGGCTGGGATGGTGATCACCTAGCTACCTGGAACGTTGAACCGATAGGGCAATTCCTTTCTGGCTGCGTTTGTTTCTTGGGGAGGAGGCATGGTTCACAAGTGTCCCACTTTGATGATCGCTGAACCTGGCTCCAGCCTGGCAGTGGCCCTCCATCCGTGGCTGGCCGAAAAGGGTTATGAGGTCAAAGTCGTCGACAACATTAATGATGCTCTTGTGACGCTGCAAAGCGAAAAGATCCATGTACTGGTCATGGATGTTTGCATGGCCCAGGCCATGGGTTACGAAGCCATCCCCATCATCAAAGGGCTCTGTCGCCACCTTCCCATCATCATCACCACGGAAGAGAACAATCCGGAACAGGAAAGCACCATAAGGCAAAAGGGCATCTTCTACTATCACGTCACTTCCTTCGGCATGGAAGAGCTGACGTTGGCCATTTCCAATGCCATGGCGCGTTCCCTGATCTGAAGGGTCCTGGGTTGGAGACGCCGGAAACCAGAAACCAGTCAACGAGACACCGGATCCCAGATGGTAGACCCCAAAAGCGAAACTGGAGACCGGGTAGCGAGTAGCAGATGGCGGAAGACAAAGCGCAACATCCCAGATGGGAATTCGCCAAAATGGCTGTGGGAGATGTCCGGAAATCGTTGCTTTAGAAAGCTCCATTGGTTCGAGCCACCACGCTAAAGGGATCAGGAGCGATGCGCTGCAAACACCCCCTCTCCCTCCCGCGCGGGGCGGGATCGGGTTGGGGATGGGTGAGGAGGCTGGATGAATCCTGGGCACCCGCCTCACCCTGGCCCTCTCCTCCACGTGGGGGAGAGGGATCAACCGGAAAGGGGTTGGCGTGCTTCAGGGCGTGAGGAGAGTAACCAGAATTGGAGGGAAATGGGATGAGCCTACGAGAGAAACTGGCCTCCGGGGAGTTCGTGGTTCTAGCGGAGATGGAACCCCCCAAGGGGGTGGACGTATCTGCGATGGTGGCTCACGCCACGCGCGTCAAGAATCGCGTGGATGCCTTTGTGGTGCCGGAAATGAGCAATGCGGTGATGCGCATGAGTTCTCTGGGCGGGTGCATGGTCCTGGCGGGCAAGGGGCTCGAAACCGTGCTCCAGATGTGTTGCCGCGACCGCAATCGGTTGGCGCTCCAGGCCGATCTTCTGGCAGCCCATGCGCTGGGCATCGCCAACATCATGGCAGTGACCGGCGACGACCCGAGCTTCGGCGACCATCACCGGACCCGCGGGGTCTATGACATCGACCTCCTGGAACTGCTGGAAGGCATCCAGAAACTGGAGGGTGGCCGTGATATGGCGGGGATTGAGCTCAAGGGAGCACCTTCCTTCTGCGTGGGTTCCACGGTCAATGCCGGCGCCAGTGGCGGGATGCTGGATCTGGAACTGCAACAGCTCGACAAAAAGATCGCGGTTGGGGCCGAGTTCTTCATGACCCCGCCGGTCTTTGATCTGCAAACCCTGGCGCGCTTTACCAAGCGTCTCGGCGACCGCCCGTGTCGCATCATTCCCACGGTCCTGCTGCTCAAATCGGCCGGTATGGCCAGCTACATCGACCGACACCTGGACAACGTTCACGTGCCGTCCGATCTTATCCGCCGCATTCAGAAAGCCGGGGACAAAGTCCGCGAGTGTGTCCAGATCGCCCGCGAACTGGTTATGGGATTGCGTGACGCCGGCTACGGCGGAGCGCTCATCGCCACCATCGGGTGGGAGGACAAACTGCCCAATATCGTAGAGGGATAACCGTCATGGAACGAAACAACGGCAATCCAGTAGGTTCAGTCATGGTGGTGGGAGGCGGCGTGGCCGGCATCCAGGCGGCGCTGGATCTGGCCAATTCCGGTTTCTACGTCCACCTGGTGGAGCGTGCTTCGGCCATCGGTGGGACCATGTCGCAACTCGACAAGACCTTCCCGACCAATGACTGCTCGATGTGTATCATCTCGCCGAAACTGGTGGAATGCGGCAGCCACCCCAACATCCAGTTGCTCACGCTGAGCGAACTGACCGCTCTCAATGGCGAAGTGGGGAATTTTCAGGCGACCGTCCGCCAGTATTCGCGATTCATCGACCGCAGCAAGTGCACCGGTTGCGGGGAATGTGCCACCGTCTGCCCGGTGGAATTGGGGAACGAATACGATGAAGGGCTTTCCATCCGCAAGGCCGCCTACAAGCGCTATCCGCAGGCGGTTCCGGGAACCTTTGCCATCGACAAACGCGACCGTTCCCCCTGTACCAACGCCTGTCCCAATCAGGTCAATGCTCACGGTTATGTGGCGCTCATAGCCCAGGGCAAATACCGGGAAGCCATGGAAGTGATTCTGCGCAATCTGCCTTTGCCCGGGGTCATCGGTCGGATCTGCCCGCACCCTTGCGAAGACTGCCTGCCGGCGCGGCCAGGTCGATGAACCGGTGTCCATTTGCGCCTTGAAACGCTTCGTGGCTGACCAGGTGGATATTGAAAGCCTGCCGATCCCCGACATTCAAAAACGCGACGAGAAAGTCGCCATCATCGGTTCCGGTCCGGCGGGCCTCACCGCCGCGCATTTCCTGGCTCTGGAAGGTTTTCAGCCCACCATCTTTGAAGCTCTTTCCGTGACGGGCGGGATGCTGCGGGTAGGTATCCCTGATTATCGCCTGCCGCCGGCGGTGCTCGACAAGGAAATCCGAGCCATCACCCGCATGGGTGTGGACATCAAGCTGAATACGGCTTTGGGTCGAGACATCACCATCGATGGGCTGCTCTCTCAGGGCTACAAGGCGGTTTATCTGGCCATTGGGGCTCACAAAAGCCTGCTGCTCAACATCCCCGGCGAGGACGCAGAGGTGTCATGCACGGCGTGGTATTCCTGCGCCAGGTCAATACCGGCGCAACTCACCAAGGTGGATGGCCGGGTCATCATTGTCGGTGGTGGCGATGTGGCCATCGATGCTGCCCGTGCCGCCCGGCGGATGGGCGCCGAGCGTGTCACCATCATGTACCGCCGCTCGGCAACCGAAATGCCGGCAAGGGAAAACGAGATCCAGGATGCCCTGGCCGAAGGCATCGAGATTCGGTACCTGACGGCACCTTTGCGGATTCTGACCCAGGACAACCAGGTCATGGGTGTTGAATGCATCCGCATGGAACTCGGCGCTCCAGACGATTCCGGCAGACGTCGGCCGGTACCCGTGCCGGGAAGCGAATTCACCCTGGAGGCCGAAATGATGATCCCGGCCATCGGTCAGACGCCCGAGTCCCTGGCTCTGGCGGAGACCGAAGGGGTGGCCCTGAGTCGCCGGGGAACCATCGAGGTCGACGAGGTGACCTTTGCCACCAGCCGCGACGGGGTATTTGCCGGCGGTGACGCCCAATCCGGTCCGTGGGTGGCCATCGGCGCCATCGCTCACGGCAAGGAAGCGGCCATCTCCATTTCGCGATACCTTCGGGGTGAGGACCTGCGCGCCGGGCGCCAGCGCGTGGAGCTGCCGCAGGAAGACTTCGTGCCGATCCCGGAAGACCTCGAACCCCAGGCGCGGGCTCACCTGAGCCACCTGCCGGTGGCCGCAGAGAGTGGTCGATTTTGCCGAGGTGGAGCAAGGCCTCACGGAAGAACAGGCCAGGGCCGAAGCCGCCACGATGCCTCAACTGCATGGCCTGCTGCGAGTGTCTGCAGTGTGTGGCGGCCTGTAAGGCCGGTGCGGTTGATCACACCATGGAGGTCAAGGAAATCGCCCTGGACGTGGGTTCGGTGATTCTCGCTCCCGGTGCCAAGACCTTCGATCCCAGCATCATCGATACCTATCTTTACGGCCAGCACCCCAATGTGGTCACGGCCCTGGAATTCGAACGCATCCTCAGTGCTTCCGGGCCGTTCATGGGGCATATGGTCCGGCCGTCGGATCATCAGGAACCCAAGAAGATCGCCTGGCTCCAATGTGTGGGATCGCGTGATATCCAGCACGGCGGCAATGGCTACTGCTCCGGGGTGTGCTGCATGTACGCCATCAAGGAAGCGATCGTGGCCAAGGAACACAGTGCCGCCCCGCTCGATACCGCCATCTTCTTCATGGACATTCGCAGCTACGGCAAGGACTTCGAAAAGTATTACAACCGTGCTCGCGATGAATTCGGGGTGCGCTTTGTCCGCTCCCGCATCCACAGCCTCAGCCCCGTTGAAGAGGATCCCAACCAGGTGCGTCTCGAATACGCCACCGAAGACGGTGTCATCCGTGGGGAAGATTTCGATCTGGTGGTGCTGTCGGTGGGTTTGCAGGTGGATCCGGCGACGGTGTCCCTGGCCAAGAATCTGGGGATCGATACGAACCATTACAACTTTGCCAGGACCGACGGGTTTGCGCCGGTGAGCACCTCGCGGTCCGGGGTCTATACCTGCGGACTGTTCCAGGGACCCAAAGACATTCCGGCTGCGGTCACGGAAGCCAGTGCCGCAGCGTGTGCGGCTGCCATCGACCTGGCCGCGGCGCGCGGCACCCAGATCCAGGAGCATCCTCTACCCGCGGAACGGGACGTGACCGACGAGGAGCCGCGGGTGGGGGTGTTTGTCTGCAACTGCGGGATCAACATCGCATCGGTGGTGGATGTCAAGGAGGTGACCCGCTACGCGGCTTCGCTGCCGCACGTAGTCTACACCAGCGACAATCTCTTCACCTGTTCTCAGGATACCCAGGTGAAGCTCAAACAAATCATCGAGGAGGAGCGCCTCAACCGCGTGGTGGTGGCGGCCTGTTCGCCGCGCACCCATGAGCAGCTCTTCCAGGATACCATGCGGTCGGTCGGTCTCAACAAGTACCTGTTTGAAATGGCCAACATCCGCGACCAGGATTCCTGGGTGCATCAGAAGGACCCGGTCAGGGCCACGGCCAAAGCCAAGGACCTGGTGCGCATGGCGGTGGCGCGGGCATCGCTGCTCAAGCCGCTGGTCGAACGGCCGCTGGAAATCAATCAGCGAGCCCTGGTGATCGGCGGCGGGGTGGCGGGCATGAATGCCGCTCTCAGTCTGGCCCGCCAGGGATTTGAAGCGGTGCTCGTGGAAAAGGATCGGGAACTGGGCGGCATGGCGCGCCGAGTGCCGCATACCATTGATGGGCTGGATGTGCAGAGCTATCTGGATGCCCTGATCAAAGAGGTGAACGCCCATGAGCGCGTTCAGGTGCTTAGCGAGGCGCTGGTGGTTGGATTTACCGGCTACAAAGGCAATTTCACCACCGAAGTCCTGGTGGGCCCGGGTATGTATCAGCGCACCATCGACCACGGGGTCACCATCGTGGCCACCGGGGCGCACGAATACCAGCCCAAGGAGTTTCTCTACGGGGACGATTCCCGGATCATGACCCAGTTGGAACTGGGCCGGATGCTCCATGACCGCTCCCGCGATGCGGCTCGCTGGCAACGGGTGGTGATGATCCAGTGCGTGGGTTCCCGCAATGACGAAAACCCCAACTGCAGCCGGATCTGCTGTCAGGGGGCGGTGAAACATGCCCTGGAACTCAAGGAACTCAACCCCGACATGGAAGTGTTCGTGCTCTACCGCGACATGCGCATGTACGGGATGCTGGAGGATTATTACAAGGAAGCCCGCAGCCGGGGCGTGATGTTCTGCCGCTTCAGTGCCCAGGAACCGCCCCAGGTGGATATCAACGGGGATCATCTCCAGGTCACTTTCAAGGACCACGTGCTGCAGCGTCCGATTCGAATGAACGTCGATGCCCTGGTGCTCAGTGCCGCCACCATGGCCAATGAGACCGAGGAATTGGCGTCCTTTCTCAAGGTGCCGCGCAACGCCGAAGGCTTTTTCATCGAAGCCCATGCCAAGCTGCGCCCCGTGGATTTTTCCTCTGAAGGCATCTACCTATGCGGCACGGCCCATGGTCCCAAGCTCATCAGCGAAAGCATCTCCCAGGCGTTGGCGGCGGCCTCACGCGCCGCCACCTTCCTGTCGGCTCGCGATATGACCATTGGTGGTGTGGTGTCGCGAGTGGAGCCCAGTCTCTGTGCGGCCTGTCTGGTGTGTGTGCGCCGCTGCCCGTATGGAATACCGCAGATCAATCGGGACAATGTGTCGGAAATCAACGAAGCGTTGTGCCAGGGGTGCGGCATCTGTGTCTCGGAATGTCCGGCCAAGGCGATCCATCTGGGTCACTACGATGATGACCAGATCATGGCGAAAGTGGCGGCGTTGTTTGGCCGATAGGCCCATTTCTCAGCGAGGAGTCATTCCATGCAACCTTTTGAACCGACGATCATAGCCTTCTGCTGCAACTACTGAGCGTATTCCGCAGCGGACCTGGCAGGTTCCATGCGTTTGAACTACCCCACGAATGTGCGCATCATCAAAGTGCCTTGCAGCGGGAGGGTGGCCGGCATCCACCTGCTGAAGTCCCTGGAAGAAGGTGCTGACGGGGTGATGGTAGCCGGCTGTCTGGAAGGTGACTGTCATTATCAGTCGGGCAATCTGCGGGCCAAGAAGCGAGTGGCCTATGTCCGACGGCTGTTGGGAGAGATCGGGATCGAGCCGGACCGGGTGGTCATGTACAACCTGTCCGCCGGTATGGGGCCGCGCTTTGCCGAGATCGCCCGGGAGATGACTGAAAAAATTCGAGAACTGGGACCGTTTCCGCGAGGGGGGGCAACCACGGGTAGTCCGACGGGGCGCGGGACCGCAGGCTCACACAAGTGTGGAGGAGGTGGCCGCATGATCAAGGCAAAACCCAAACCCATAGGGGAAATCATCAACGAACTCCAAGAATTCGAAAAGGTCCTCATTGCCGGCTGCAACGGCTGCGTCACCGTGTGCGAAGCGGGCGGCATCAAGGAGGTCGAGCTGCTGGCATCGGCCTTGCGCATGTACTTCACCAAGGAAGGGGTGCGCAAGGAGATCGACGAAACCAGCCTCACCCGCCAGTGCGACAAGGAGTATCTGCAGGAACTCCAGGACCGCATCGACCGTTACGATGTCGTGGTGTCCCTGGCGTGCGGCGCCGGCGTGCAGTTTATGGCCGAGATGTACGACACCAAGCCGGTTTTGCCCGGGGTGGACACCTGCTTCATTGGGGTGAACGAGGAACAGGGGTACTGGACCGAACGCTGCCAGGCCTGTGGTCAGTGCATTCTGTCCAGCACCGGCGGCATCTGCCCCATCGCCCGCTGCGCCAAACGGATGCTCAACGGTCCGTGTGGGGGTTCCGAGAACGGCAAGTGCGAAATCAGCATCCTGGTGGGTCATGACGTCGCCTGCGGCTGGCATCTGATCTTTGAACGACTCAAGAAGTTGGGGCAGTTGGAGAGTTTTCGCTATCCGTCGGTAGACAAGGATTGGACCCTGAGCCGTGACGGTGGACCGCGTGAAATCATCAAGGAGGATTCCCGGCAATGAACACGACGACGCCCAGCAAACTGGAAAAGATCCTGGCCGCCGGGCACCTGGCGGTCACGTCCGAATGCGGTCCGCCGCGCGATGGCCGTTCCGACGTGGTGGAACACAAGGCCAACCTGATCCGCAATCACGTGGACGCCATCAATGTCACCGACAACCAGACCGCGGTGGTGCGCCAGTGCAGTCTGGCGGCCTGCATCCGACTGAAGCTCATGGGCCTCGAACCGGTGCTGCAGATGGTCACCCGCGACCGCAACCGTATCGCCCTTCAGAGCGACCTGCTGGGGGCGACGTCCTTCGGCATCAACAACGTGCTGTGTCTGACCGGCGACCATCAGCGCTTTGGCGACCATCCCAGCAGTGCCAACGTCTTCGACATGGATTCGACTCGGCTCATCCAGACGGTCAAGCTGATGCGCGACGACGGCCGGCTGCTGAGCGGTTTCGAAATGCACGAAGGGCGCCCGCAGATGTTCATCGGCGCGGCCGAAAACCCGTTTGCCGACCCGTTCGAAATCCGGGTGCTGCGCCTGGCCAAAAAGGTGGCCGCTGGGGTGCAGTTCATCCAGACCCAGTGCATCTACAACATGGACAAGTTCAAACTGTGGATGCAGGGCGTGTGCGATATGGGACTCCATGAGCAGGTGGCGATCCTTGCCGGGCTCACCCCCATGAAGAATGTCGGCATGGCCAAATACATGAAGAACCGCGTACCGGGGATCGACGTGCCCGATGAGATCATCAAGCGCCTGGCTGGAGTTCCCAAAGAGAAACAGGCGGAAGAAGGCATCCAGATCCTGCTGGAGCAGATCGAGGAACTGAGGCAGGTTGAAGGCATTCGGGGGTTTCACATCATGGCCATCGAATGGGAGGAAAAGGTACCGGAAATTGTGGAACGGGCTGGGCTTTTTCCGCGTCCTGGCGTAAACTGACACCAACGTGTAAGAGAAGCAATGACCGACTGCGGTCATCGGTCTGGAGACGGGAAAAAGTGAACAGTTCATCAACCTGATTGGCTCACAGAGGAGGTATGACTCATGGCCAAGAAATATGTGCTCATTGTGGATGACGATCCGGACATGGTGGAAACCGTCGGCATGATGCTGGAGAGCAAGGGCTACGAAGTGGGCAAGGCCTATGATGGCATCGAAGGCGATGAAGCCATCAAGAAACGCCGCCCGGATTTGGTGGTGCTCGACGTGATGATGCCGCGCAAAGACGGCTACACCCTGTGTGCGGAACTCAAGAAGGATGCGGCGACCCGTGATATTCCGGTGATCCTGCTGACCGCCGTGGGCGAAGCGGTGCCGACCACCACCTATACCCACGCCGACGGCATGGCGACCGAGGCCGATGACTACATTCCCAAGCCGGTGGACACGGTCACCCTGGTCAATGCCATCGAACGGCTATTCTCCTAATGGTGGGCAGGCTCCATGGACAAGATCCGATTGGGAGGGATCAAAATCGCGGAAGGGCGCTCGCATCTAATCACGGCGAGAACGGCCGGTGAGAGCGCCCTTCCCGACATTTGCGCGCGCCTGGCCGCCAACCGCATCAACCTCAACCATCTGACTTCCATGGATGCAACGGCGGAGGGCGAAGAGACGGTGTCGCTTGTGCGTCGAGCGGGCTGAAGGTTTCAATACCTACTTCCTGATCAAAGCGCTCCTTGGGCGGCAGCGACCGCATCCACCTGCAGGAAGATGTCAACATCCTGGCCGTCTTTCCCCATGATAAGAAGCCGGCGGTGGCCGGGAATCTGCTGCGGCAGCTGGCGAGCCTCGGCATCGAGATCCACGGGTTGGCCAGTTCGCCCGCGGCCATGACGTTAGTGGTCGCAGCGGCGGACACCACGCGAGTGATTGACGGACTGTTTCGAGGCCTTCACCTTTCCCGCCTACCCTTCACCGTTCGACTGGCATGCCGCCTATCAGGGACGGGAACAGGTGCTGAAGGAGATCATCTGCTCCTACGAAGAACAGGTCATCAAGGTCTACAACGTCGCTCAGGAAACGGACCTGGACCTGTGGCGCCTGGAGATTCCCGCATCCCGGCTGGGCGATCTGGGAGCGGTGTTTCAGGATCTTGACCGGCGGGACTGCGCCTGCCCTTCCTGGTGGCCATTCCCTTGGCTGCCAGGGTCGGCAATGATCCAGGTGGCCTGTTGCCTTGCGCAGGAGCGCTCGAGCTGACATCCAGGACAGCCTGGCGCGACGTCTGCCGATGGCCCGCATTTTAGGGCACCAGCCTGCCGCCCTGTTTTCCCTGGTGGGTCCGCATTTTGGCGACCGTCACGGGATCACCCACACCCTGGTCAATGCCATGCGGACTGCCGCTATCGCACCGCTTGGCATGAGTTGTGCCATCCATTCCATTTCGGTGGTGGTCCCGGAAGCCGATCTGGACCGTACCCTGCAAGCGTTGAACGGCCCCTTCGACATTCCCGCCTAGAATTTCGTTCGCTTCCCGAGAACTCATTTAACCTCCCTGGTCTGGATCTTGGCTGGATGTTTGCTGTCGTTATATTCGTTGCGGTTTGCGAAAATGACCCAAAATGGCTTTGGCAAGAAGCGCAGTACTCAAGAATAGGCCGCTGGGAACACAGTCCATGGCTCAGCCATCTGCCGTCGAACGGTTTCAGGATGTCGGTTTTCGTAGGGGCCAGGAAGTCGTTGGCTGTATTTGGCGTGATTATGGCGTGATTGTGGGCGCGAATAGCGCCATCGTGGCGGGAACCGGAATGTGGCGGGAATTCCAGGTATGGCTGCGAACGCTCATCTGGTAAGGTTTTCCCAGCATTTTTCGAGTTTGGCATTGTCCTTGCTATAACCAAGGACAACCAGAAAATCTCTTTCCTCCTCAAAAGAGCCGATCGGATGGCCCCCCGATCGGCTCTTTTTATTTGGTAACACTTCCCGATTTGATAGAATCTAAAAGAATAGCGGTCAAGGGCTTGGCAAAAAATGGGCAGCATCAGGCGTCTTGGCTGTGGCCGGGCGGCCGCCTGAATGGGGTGCCCTATGGCCCTGAGATGAGCGGTCGTGACCATTCCGTGGAACGATCTATTGGGTGATGGAGCCGGCCGCGGTGGAGTGGCAATGTGGTTCTTGGACAGTCCTTAGCGAGTCAATTACCGCGGGGTAGTTGGGCCCTCTGCGCTAAGGCCCAGCGGGTAGTGCAGTTCAAACCTGCTTACCGGGAGTGAATCATGAGAACCAGGGCAACTGGTATGGTAGGACGGATGTGCGGTCTCTTTCCGGCGACCATCTTGATGACTGGGTTGGCGGCACTTGTAGTCCTGGTTCCAGGGCTGGGAATTGCATCGGAGCGCAACTCACCGGAGAAAGATCATGAATCCGTTCTTGCCGGAAGCTGGTATCCGGGTGACGAAAAGGTCTTGCGTCAAGATGTGGAGCGCTACTTGGCGGCGGTACCGGATAAAGACCTTGGCGGTCGGCTGGTGGCGCTCATCGCCCCCCATGCCGGCTATCGGTATTCCGGGCAGGTGGCGGCTCATGCCTACAAACTTCTGCAGACAGCAGAAGTTTGCCACCGTGGTGGTGATCGCGCCCAGCCACTATGCGACGTTTACCGGCGTGGCCATCTACGATCAGGGCGGTATGCGAACACCGCTCGGGACGATGGCGCTGGATCGCGACTATGGTAGCTGATCTTAAGCGCCGCGACGAGCGCATCCGTTATGTTTCGCAAGCTTTTGGCGAGGAGCATTCCCTGGAGATCCAGCTGCCCTTCCTGCAGGTGGTGCAACCGGGTATCCGCCTGGTGCCACTGGTTATGGGGGACAAGACTGGGCCTCGTGTGAACGGCTGGCCAACACCATAGCCGAGAGCATCCGCGGGAAATCGGTGCTTCTGGTGGCCAGCACCGATCTGTCCCATTTTCACACCTATGATAAGGCCAAAGCGCTGGATCAGGTGGTGCTGGATCAGGTGGCCGCCCTGGACCCGAAAGAACTTCATCAAAGCGTTGCCGCCAGTCGCTGCGAAGCCTGCGGAGCCGGTCCCATGGTGACCGCCATGCTGGTGGCGCGAAAGCTCGGTGCCACCGCGGGAAAGGTGCTGAACTACGCCAATTCCGGCGATGTCACCGGGGATCGCAGTCGCGTCGTGGGCTATATGGCGGCGGCCTTGGTGGCGGGACCTGCCGTTTCGAAGACGCCACCGACTGCGGCCGCGACGGAGACAGTCAGAAGTCCGGGAGGCGCCGCCGGCTCTGACTCCGACGGCAACTGCGGCGGCCGTTCCCAAAGTCGGGACGGATCAGGGCTTGACTGCCGCTGAAAAAAAGCGGCTGCATCAGATTGCCCGGCAAAGCATCGAAGCGCGGTTGCGTGGCGAGAACCCGCCTAAACTGGGCGACCTGACCGGGACGCTCAAGGAGCCCCGCGGCGCCTTTGTGACCCTCAAGAAACACGGCGAACTTGCGCGGTTGCATCGGCCATGTTGTGGGTTCCAGACCACTTGCTGAAACCGTTGCCGAAATGGCCGAAGCCGCCGCCTTTCGGGACCAGCGTTTCCGGCCTGTGACCGCCAAGGAATTCCCGGAACTGGAAATCGAAATCTCGGCGCTCACTCCGCTGCAGCGGATTCGCGATGTCAATCTGATCCAGGTGGGCACTCACGGCATCCTCATGCGGCGAGGTGGCTACAGCGGTTTGCTGCTGCCGCAGGTGGCCACCGAGCAGGGCTGGGATCGAACCACCTTCCTGGAGCAAACCTGCCTCAAGGCGGGCCTTCCTCGGGATGCCTGGAAGGACCGGGAAACGGAGATCTACATCTTTCTCGGCGGATGTGTTTCTGATGTGGGTGACCGGCATTGGCGTCAAGCGTCGCATCTGAACCGCTAGATGGCGGGTTATGCGAGGGTCGCCCGGGCTTTGGCGAACGCGTAGGCCAATATGGAGACCTACCATGAACCGACGAGAATTCCTGCAGCGTTGTGGGCAGTGTGCTCTTCTCATGGGCGGAGTGCAGGCGATGCCGTGGCTGACTTGCCCTCTCGGGCATCCGCTCAAACCCTTTCCCCCACGCGCGGCCTGATCGGGCGGAAGCTCTCCCCCTATTTCACCAAGCTGGAAGGCAAGGTGGTGCGCTGCGAGCTGTGCCCGCGCGAATGCCAGGTTGGGTCCCGGCGAACGTGGCTATTGCCGGGTTCGAGAGAATGTCGATGGGGACTATTATTCGCTCACCTATGGCAATCCCTGTTCTATCCATGTCGATCCCATCGAAAAGAAGCCCTTTTTTCATGTGCTTCCGGCGACCCGGTCGTTTTCCATCGCCACCGCCGGCTGCAACTTCAACTGCAAGTTCTGCCAGAACTGGGAGATCTCCCAGACCAGGCCGGATGACACCTTCAACTACGGACTCAGCCCGGAGCAGGTGGTGGAGGCGGCGCTGCGTGCGCAAAGCCATTCCATTGCTTCCACCTATGTCGAGCCCACCATCTTTTGCGAATACATGATCGATATCGGCAACCTGGCCAAAAAAGCGGGGCCTCCTCAAGGTGATCCACTCCAACGGTTTCATCAATGCCAGACCGCTGGATGACCTGTGCGCTTGCCTGGGCGCCGCCTGCATCGACCTCAAAGGGTTTAGCGAAGCCTACTACCGCGATTTGACCGAAGGCGCGCTGCAGCCGGTGCTGGATACCCTGGTGCGTCTCAAACAAAAGGGGGTCCACACCGAACTGGTCACCCTCATGGTGCCCGGAAAAAACGACGACATGGAGCAGATCAAGGCCATGTGCCAGCTGGATCAAGAACGATCTGAGCCCCGACGTGCCACTCCATTTCAGCCGGTTCTATCCCATGTACAAGCTCAAGAGCCTACCGCCGACGCCGGTGGAAACCCTGGAAAAGGCTCGGGCCGTGGCCCTGGAAGATGGACTTCGCTATGTCTACATCGGCAATGTGCCTGGCCACGCCGCTGAACACACCTACTGCCCCAAGTGCGGCGCGACGCTCATCGAACGAATGGGCTACCGCGTGCAGATTCAGCAGTTTCAAGGACGGCCAGTGCACCCGATGCGGTCAGTCCATCCCCGGAATCTGGAAACCACCACTCATCGCCTGAGGGGTCGGAGACTGGCCCCACACCAGAACACTTCTACCTCTCCCTTGACTTGATCATGCCATGGTTTTACAGTGTGCGTCACCAGCCGCTGAATCCTGCTATGTCGGTGATTTAGACCGCCGAGTTGGTTAAGAACTGGCGCGAAATCCGCAGGGCCTATTGGTTCCTGGCTGCCACCGTCGAGGTAATCACTACCCTGGTAGCCGCCCTGGCCCTGTCCGCCCCCATCAATTTCAAGGAGCACGAGGGGGATCTTACTTACGCACTATGCCACCACCTTGAACGGCGTTCCCTTCGGCATCCTGGTGGCGGCACTGGCATGTATCACCTTGATCATGGCTCACACCGCTTTCGTGGCTTCCAGTGAACTCCTGGACCGGGTGGCTCACCGCTACGGTTTTCACTGGCTCATTGCGACCAATCGCCGCCAGTCGTTCTTCGGATCCACATCATCAATGCGACTTTCTTTTCGACCATCGTCTGATCACCCGGCAGCCAGACCATCCTGGCCGACATGTATGCCCCTCGGCCTGATTGCCAGCTTCTGCATCAATCTGTTTTCCCTGATCATCTATCGTTACAAGATGGGCACCAAGAAGGTGATCCCCTACTTCACCAGCCGATTGGGGACGCTGGTGCTTTGTGTCATCATGCTGAGCTGCTTTATCTTCCTGGCCATCGAAAAACCCCACGGCACCGCGCTCTGGGCCAGCGTCACCGGTGTCGTGTTGTTCGCCGGCATGATGGTGGCCAAGAGACGGGCCCCGGAAATCAAGGAAATCGGGCAGGGCGACAGTGAAATGGAAATGATTTTTACCTGGCCGGTTCGTCCCACTCGGGCCTCCACCTTATCTTCCGCCGCCCACGCGAGGAGGCTCTGGAACAAGTCAAGGACAATAAGGTGTATGTGACATTCTATTCGCCCCGTCAGGGGATTCCTCCAAAACTGGCTCCCAACCATTTCCGCTTGGCATGGACGCGGACGGGCCTTTACCAGCATATTATGGCGCTGTTGAAGGTCGTGGAGTACGAAATGTCCGACCGCGATATTACCGTGCATTTCGGCTGGCCCATGTCCTCCTGGCTGGACCGACTGGCCACTGGCGTCATGGTCTTCAACCTGATTCGACTGCCGCGGTCCTTTCCGAAGTTCAAGTTCGTTATGAGCCATCAGTCGCAGTGGCCGCCAGCGAAGTCCACCAGCTGAGTGCCGCCGTCGTTACGATGCCGAGCTTGACTGCGTGAGCGTATGCCCGGTTGCCATTGAGCACTAACGGCAGGTTGGAAATCCTGCTCCACAACACCGACCTTGCTCTCCCCCTCAGCAGTGCCAACAAGCTGATGCCGGTGCCGGCCGCGACAATATGGATGGTGGTGATGATCCCGTAGAGGGGGATCAGGAAAAGGCTGGCCATGAGGGCGCCGGCGGCGGCGCCGAGAAGGTCCAGACCATAGAGGCCAGCGCCAATCCGGGCCGAAGCCACGGTGGTTCCGGCCTGAACGCGCACGGCCAGAGAGAAATGTATCCCGCCCAATAGCCCCAGGAACAATGCCAGAATAGTAAACACCGCGACCAACAGCGGATCTGCCGGCCCGCCGCCGGGGGCTTCCAGCCAGCGGTGCATGGCCTGGAGCAATGCCACGATGACCATCAGAAACAAACCCAGCATGCCCTGGCAGGCGGCAAACCAGACCCGGACGCGGATTGGGCGATCAGCCAGGGCGCTCACGACGGCAGCACCCAGGGCCATTCCCACCATGAACAGGGAAACGATGAGTGCCACCTGCCGGTAGACGAATCCGGCAAATACCTGAAAGGCCAGCAACAGGACAATTTGCGTGCTCATCAAGCCCCCGCCCACCACGGCAACATTGAATCCCACTTCCGGACCTGGCCGGGATCGGCTGCGGCCCCTTAGCACTATGACCGTCAGCACCAGGATCAGGGCCCCGGCCCAGAGCCACGCTGATTGATGTCGTTGCAGTGCCAGTAGCCCCTGCAGGACATGGGGATGGAGCTGGGCGCCCCACAGCAGCAGGTTGTGGAAGTGACAAATCGGCAGGAAGTCCTGGTTGATGGGTACAGCTCGGAGAGGCTCGCGCGCGGTCGCATCCGATCCCAGGATCGCATCCAAAGCCTGGAGACGAAAAGGGCTCAGGGCATCTTCCAGAGTGTCTTCGCGCACAAATCGGATTTGCAGACCGCGTCCGCGCAACCGGTCGACCAATACAACCGGGTCCACGGACAGGCTGTTGACCTGGTTGGAGGCGAGAAACCTGGCGGTCACACCGGGAAAAACCAGTACTTCGGGAAATACTGCCAGCAGTGAGGCGCGCAGTGAACGCAGAAAACGAGCCTGCACCGGGCCGACAATATCGGCTGAAGCCCCCACAGCAAAGGACACCACTCCGCCGCGCTCCAGAACCCGGGCAACGCGCCGGTAGAATTCAACGGTGTAGAAACGATTGATCTCGAGGTTCGTGGGGTCGCCGCAGTGGAGTAGCACCACGTCATAGCGCTCCCGGCACTGCCGCAAAAACGATCCGGCGTCCATGTGGACGGAGGCGGACGCGCGGATCACTGAGTGGGGCGGTTTCCCGGTCGGACAGGTGAGGTGCTATCAAAGAGATCACCTGGGGGTCCGCTTCCACATAATCCAAGCTGGTTACCATGGGGTGCTTGAGGATTTCGCCCACCAGTCCGGTGATGCCGCTTCCGACAAGGAGCACCTTGCGGGGTTCGGGGTGTTCCAACATGGCGATGTGGACGTTGTATTCGGCCGTTTCCGGGTCAGGAGCCGAAAACCACCAGAGCCCGTTGATAAAAACCGAAATCTGGTTTGGCTGCTGAATCACTGACAGATTATGGTATGGGGTGTCATAACCGGCCACCAGGTTGGGACCCCACTGCCAGCTGCGACTCTGACGATCGAGGCTGTCAAGCCTCGCGCTCACAGCAAAAAGACCAAAGCCGGCCAGCAACCATAACCCCCAAATGAGGCGCGGACACGGCCGGTGGTGGGGGACTGGGCGCAATGCTGTTGGATCAAGGTTTTCTTTCCCTATCTGGGAGAGCCCCGGGTGCTGGGAAACCGTTGCTGCCAGCCCTCCCACCCGGGCTGTCTGCCCCGAAGAGTCGGGGCAGGTGGCGGCATCCGATGGCCAATTCAACGGCCGTGAGGGCTTTTCGTGACCAGCTGAGTAGCACTCCGGCCACCACCCACAGCAATAGCGACAGAATACAAGCCGTGGTCAATACTGCCGCCCGAGGCAGGAGAAAGAAATAAAGGCACAACCCACCCAGAGCGGCACCCGCGGCTTCGCCCAGGTAGATCAGCAAGGGTTGGCCGGCGAACCGTTCCCGCTTGTGAAGCGAGTGGCAGGTCGCTGCAGGTTGGGTAACCGGGGCCAGCGGCGGGCTATCGTCGTTTGGTGAAGCTTTGCACGAAGATGGGTGAGGAACCACGTGGTCATGGTCCCCCCTTATGGCAGGGCGGGAATCGAGTCCTTCGAGGGGTCCCGTCCACCCAATTTTGCCGGGGTTACGGGCTAAGCCATCTGGGCACGTATCGCCTGGAGGTGCATGAGATCGCCCATATGGAACCCTGGTTCCGGCAGCCTGGACCGCCCAAGCGAGGGCGAACAGCAGGCCGTTGGCGATACACAACGGCCCGGTGGCGGTCAGGGCGATGGCCAGCATCTTCCCGGGAGGCAGCAGTTCCCCCAGAGGAATGAACCAAACCAGGCGGCTGGCGCGAATCCATAGCAGGGTTGCCGGCACTACCAGGGCGAGCCCTGTAAGCGCCAGGGCCAGAGTCACTTCGGTCGGGTTTATCCGACGGCTGTAGCGCCCGCCCAAACTGCTTCCCAAAGCGGTCCAGAGCAGCCAACTGGTAAACACCAACCCAACGGACAGCTCATTGCCATAGAAGAGCACCAGCAGTTCGCGAACTGTCAAGATTTGGGCCACGGCGCTGGCAAAACCGGCCGCGGTGATGGCCAGGCAGCTTTTCCAGGATGTGGGTTCTATCGGCGGGGCTGGTTGCGTCATCCATGGTGCCTCGGCATCGAAACTAACGTTGCTGAACTCGCAATAAAGTCAAAACCCAGATGGATTCGTAAAAAGCGCCAAGATCAAGGCGCGCAAATCCTGAGGAATGAGACGTAACCTGCGGGTACGTCGCAATGACGAAGGGTGCAGTGCAACGCAGATATTGGACTTCTTGCGAATCCATCAACGTTGCTGGGGAAATGGTCGACATTTAGGGCTGACGGCATGAATATAGGAATGCACACCATCAAGATAGCATGATCATCGCTCAACATCCATAACCTTGGCAACAGCACCGGATAAGCAGTCCCAAGGGGCCATCTGGCCGAGCCGTTCGATAGCGTTCCAAATGCATCCCCAGACGCGTCATGGCTTGACAGCAGAGGGCGTCTCCGCTATCCTGAGTAAGTACTCACTCGGTTTAACGGGGTGGCCTTCCAATGCGTGATGTCACCGGCCGGTTTCCGTTCCAAAGAGAGGTTTGAGAAAAAGATATGAACCGTTCCGCAAAACGCGTCGTGCTCGTTGTGTTGGTCTTGGCCATGGTGGGGCTGGGGCTGGTTTGGTTCCTGCGCCGGGGTACGGCCCGTGCCGATTCCACGTTCCGCACGGTTCCCGTCAAATACGGCGATCTGGTGGCCACCATCAGCGCCACCGGGACGGTGGAGCCGGAAGAGGTGGTGGACGTGGGTGCCCAGGTGGCGGGCAAGATCGTTGCCTTTGGCAAGGACCAGGAAGGCCGGCCCATCGACTACGGATCCAGGATCGAGGAAGGCATGGTGCTGGCCCAGATCGACGATTCGCTGTACGCCGCCGATGTGGCCCAGGTACAGGCCCAGGTGGAACAGGCCAAGGCCGCGGTGCAAAGGGCCGAAGCCGACCTTGGGCAGTTGCAGGCAAGGCTCTTTCAGGCGGAGCGGGACTGGAACCGGGCCCGCAAACTGGGGCCGTCGGATGCGCTTGCCCAGAGCGATTTCGACGCGGCACAGTCGGCCTATCAAGTGGCTCAGGCCAATCTGGCGGTCGGCAAGGCGGCCATCGTTCAGGCTCGAGCCAGCGTTGCCCAGGCCGAAGCGAACCTGAGGCGGGCCCAGCAGAACCTTGACTACTGCACCATCAAATCCCCAGTCAAGGGGGTCATCATTGACCGGCGGGTCAACATCGGCCAGACCGTGGTGGCCAGCCTCAATGCGCCGAGCCTTTTCCTTATCGCCAAGGACCTGCGGCGCATGCAGGTCTGGGTCGCGGTGAACGAGGCCGATATCGGCAGCATCCATCCCGGTCAGCCGGTCAACTTCACCGTGGATGCCTTCCCTGGGGAAGTGTTCCAGGGCGAGGTCGGAAAGGTTCGGCTCAACGCCACCATGACCCAGAATGTGGTGACCTACACTGTGGAGGTCATCACCGACAATTCCAGCGGCAAGCTGTTGCCCTATCTTACGGCCAACGCCAAGTTTCTGGTGAGCGAGCGCCACAATGTGCTGCTGGTGCCCAATGCCGCTCTGCGCTGGGTGCCGCCGGCGGACCGGATCGCCCCGGGCAGCCAGGGGAAATGCCGGATCGCAGGTCGTAGGCCGGCCGGCGCGTCGCCGCTGGTGCCGCGCGCGGCGAGGGCAAGGGGGGCCAGGGTCGTGGCGTCCTGTGGGTGGCCACAAGGGGGGTCGGTGCGGGCGATTCCGGTGGAAATCGGTGCCAGTGATGGCTCCATGACAGAAGTTCGAAGCGATGAACTCAAGGAAGGCGTTCCGGTGATTGTGGGTGAACAGAGTAAGGACGCTGCCAAGCCCGGACCCGGTGGCAGTCCTTTTACGCCGCAGATCTTCCGCCGCAGCGCTCCTCCGCCTGGACGCTGATGGTTGGGGGCGCCGGAATTTGACGGTGGAGGTCTTTACCCCTTGCCTCTTCCCTTCGAGGGCGGGAGGGTGTTTCCAGAGGGATGCCAGGCTTGGGGCTTCACCGCCTTCGCGGGTGCGTGCCCTTCAAGCGGTGGCTGGAAAGCAGATAAAGAGCGGCTTCATGGAACTGATTGAGTTGCGCAGTATCGCCAAGACGTACCAGCTTGGTGAAATCGAGGTGCCGGTCCTTCGGGATGTCTCGCTGAGCATTTCCAGTGGCGAATTTGTGGCCCTCATGGGGGCTTCCGGATCGGGCAAGACGACCCTCATGAATATCCTGGGCTGTCTTGATCGTCCGAGCTCCGGGCAGTACTGGCTGGACGGCAGATGACGTCGCGGGTCTCTCCTCCGACAAGCGGGCCCTGCTGCGAAATGAGAAGATCGGCTTCGTGTTTCAGAACTTCAATCTGCTGCCTCGCACCAGCGCCCTGGAAAATGTCATCATGCCGCTGGCGTATAGCGCCAGAGTCCCTTGTCCAATGGGGAAGCCCGGCTGAGGGCTGAAGAATTGCTGCAGCGGGTGGGCCTCGGGGATCGCCTCGACCACGAACCTTCGCAGCTTTCCGGCGGTCAACAGCAGCGTGTGGCCATCGCCAGGTCCCTGGTCAATCTGCCGCGCTTGCTGTTTGCCGACGAACCCACCGGCAATCTCGATTCCCGCACCAGTGAAGAGGTGTTGCACCTCTTTCAACGCCTCAACGAGGAAGAAGGGGTCACCATCATTCTGGTCACCCACGACGAGGAAGTCGCCCGGTGCGCCAAACGCGTGATTCGTATCCGCGACGGGGTGATCGAGGCGGATGACGTTCCATCTCGAATCGCTTCGACCGCAGCATCAGCGGCTGCACATCGATGAGAGATCCACCCGGAAGAAGTGGTTTTCCGCGGGCGCTCTGGTGCGGACCAAGCGGGTGCTGCGCACCGCGCTCAACGGTCTGCGCCGCAATGTCATGCGGGCTGCCCTCACCACGCTCGGAATCATCATCGGTGTGGCGTCGGTCATTGCCATGATGGAAATCGGCCGCGGCTCGTCCAACGCCATCCAGCAAACCATTGCCAGCATGGGGGCCAACAACCTGGTGGTGCATGCCGGGCACGGCGGCCAGCGGCGGGGTCAGCTTCGGGGCGGGAAGCGTCATGACGCTCTACGCCCCAGGATGCCGAAGCCATCGCCAGCGAATGCCCCGGCGGTGCGAGCCGCGGCGCCCATCGTGCGGGCCCGCACTCAGGTCGTCTATGGCAACCGCAACTGGGTGCCCACCTTCATCTACGGGACAACTCCCGCCTACCTCGATGTCCGCGAATGGCCCATGGCGGAAGGCGATCCTTTTACCGATCGCGATGTGCGCAACGGCAGCAAGGTCTGCCTGTTGGGCGCAGACGACTCGTGCGAGAGCTGTTCCAGGGCGAGTCTCCCCTCGGCAAGGAGGTGCGGGTCAAAACGTTCCCTTCAAGGTGATCGGGGTGCTGGCCAGCAAAGGAGCCAACATGATGGGCATGGACCAGGATGACATCCTCCTGGCGCCCTGGACCACCATCAAATACCGGGTGACCGGCATCAGCCTCTGCCAACTGTCAACCAGAGTGCCGCTTCCTCGTCCAGCGTCCGGAACCTCCAGACGGTCAACACCCTCAACCAGATTTATCCGGGTCGCAGACAGCCTCTACCCGCAGCAGTCGGCGACCCAGGCTGCCGACACGCCGCTGCCGGTGCGGTTCACCAATGTCGACCAGATCCTGACTGCAGCTCGAATCCACGGAGGAGATTCCAGCTGCCATCAGCCAGATCACCCAGCTGCTTCGCGAACGGCACCGCATTCGTCCAGGGCGAGCCGGACGATTTCAATATCCGGGACATGACCGAAATGACCAAGGCCCTGTCTTCCACGGCCACCATGATGACCAACCTGCTGCTGGTGGTGGCCCTGATTTCCCTGGTGGTCGGCGGGGTGGGGATCATGAACATCATGCTGGTGTCGGTGACCGAACGGACGCGCGAAATCGGCCTGCGGATGGCGGTGGGCGCTCAGGGCAGCGACATCCTCCAGCAGTTCCTGGTCGAATCCGTCGTTCTTGTGCTTCTGCGGCGGGCATGGCCGGCATCCTGGTGGGCCGGGGTATCTCCTAGTTGGTGAGCGCGCTGCTCCAATGGCCGACCGAGCTGTCCCTGGACGCCATCCTGGCTGCCTTCGCGGTTTCGGCCACGGTTGGGATAGTCTTTGGCTACTACCCGGCCTGGAAGGCCTCCCGGATGGACCCCATCATCGCGCTGCGATACGAATAAAGCTGCCCGAATCGCAGCGACACGGAGATGTGGGGATGGAGAGACACGCAGCGAGGAAGAGAGACGGGGACCCGGATAGAGGTGACGAATCGGCAGTATTCTGGCATTTTCGTCAGCTTGACGACTATCAGTTGGTCATGGGGGCGGCCATGAAGCTCTTTGAATTGAGCCAGAGGCTTCCATCAAGGCAGAATCGTCAACATGCTCACTCACCCGGAACAGTGGAGAATCGGCTAATGTTGAAATACTCCTATATATCTTTTCCCCTCCCCTCTCCGTGTCTCCAGGTCGCCGCGTCCCCGTGTCAGCCCATCCTTTCATCCCCACGCCCCTACGCGCCCGCGTTCCCACCCTTGCCTTGATATGTGTATTGGCGATCGGTTTCGGCGCCCTGGCGGGTTGCGCTGTGGGACCGGATTTTCGGTCGCCCCGAATGCTGGTGCCGGCGGCGTGGCGGGGTGCAAGTGCCCCGCAGCCTGATCAGCCGAGTGCCGCCGCGGTACCAGTCAGCGTTACCACACCCAACCCCATGGAGTTGGGAGATTGGTGGCGGATTTTCAATGATCCAATGTTGAGTTCTCTGGTTGAGCGCGCGCTTGCCTCGAACCTGGACCTGGCGCTGGCCAAGTCTCGCATCCGGCAAGCGCGGGCGTCGCGCGTTGTGGTCTCGGCCAGTCTGTGGCCGGAAGTGGACGCTTCAGCGAGTTACCGACGCAGCTACAGCGGCGGGTCATCTACGGGGAATTCCCGCTCGGGTGCTTCGTCAAGCAGCACGGATAGCAGCGTGGGCGGCAAACAATCCGACTTGTTCCGGGCCGGGCTGGATGCGGTCTGGGAATTGGACATCTTCGGCGGCAAACGGCGTAACGTCGAAGCCGCTGAGGCCGACCTGGATGCTGCCGTCGAAACCCGTCGGGATGTATTGGTGAGCCTGGTGGCCGAGGTGGGCAGCAACTATGTCACACTTCGTTCGCTCCAGCAGCAGCTTGCCATCGCCCAGGATAATCTGCGGGCGCAGGCGCATGCGGCCGAGATCGCCCGTAAACGTTTCGAAGCCGGTTTTGTGGGCGCTCTCGATGTGGCCACCGCCAACGCCCAAGTGGCGACTTTGGAGTCACAGATTCCGGTTTTGGAGTCCGCGGCTCAGGCTACTATCTACAGCCTGGGGGTCCTGCTTGGTCATGAACCTGCCTCTCTAGCTCAGGAATTAGCCCCTCCGGTATCGATCCCGGTGATCCCGCCGGAAGTCCCAGTCGGACTGCCTTCGGCGCTTCTCCTCCGGCGGCCGGATATCCGCATGGCGGAAGCGCAGTTGCATGTGGCCACCGCTCGGATTGGAGTGGCTACTGCCGACCTCTTCCCAAAGTTCTCCCTCACTGGTTCCCTGGGATTCTCCAGCAGTGACCTCGCTTCCCTGGCCAACTGGGGTAGTCGCGCCTGGTCGCTGGGACCGAGTGTCAACTGGCAGATTTTCGATGCGGGTCGGATCCGTGCCAACATCGAGGTCCAGAACGCGCTCCAGGAGCAGGCCTTGTTGACTTATCAGAAGACGGTCCTGACCGCCCTTAAGGAGGTGGAGACTGCCCTGACGGCCTACGCCAAGGAACAGGAACGCTGGCGGGCGCTTACTGTCGCCGTGGTTGAAAACCGCCGGGCGGTGAACCTGGCCATGGAACTATACGTGGCGGGCCGGTCGAATTTCTTAAGCGTGCTTATCGCCCAACGTTCCTTGTACGTCGCCGAGGAGAGCCTGGCGCTGAGCACTCGCAACCAGGCTACGGATCTGATTGCGCTCTATAAAGCCCTCGGGGGTGGCTGGGAGAATGGGATTGGCCATGATTAAGCGCTGGTTGTGAAGCCGCCACCAAGCCAACAATCCAGGACGAGAGTAGAGGGACGGCTAGAGTGAACCGGAAGGAAGCCATTTTAAAGGCGGCTGCAGAGCTTTTTGCCGCGCGCGGTTTCGATGCCACGCCCACTGCCGAAGTGGCTAAGGCCGCTGGAGTCGCCGAAGGGACGATCTTCCATCATTTTAAAACTAAAGATGGGTTGCTGATCCACATCTTTGAGGAACTGATGAGCTCCTACCTCAAGGAAGCACACGTGCAAATCGATGAGGCCGACACCGGGATGGATGCCGTGGAGCGCTTCATTCGTTTCCACTTTCGTTTCATCAGCGAGTTTGCCAAGGAATCCCTGGTCATCTCGCGAGATATCCCCGCACATTTCTTTAAACCAGATTTTCCGCACCGGAAACTGGTCGATAACCATGTCTCGCAGATTGTCAGACTATTGGAGGCAAGCATCGAACGTGGGCAAAAAGATGGCTCCATCCGGGACGTGGTGGTCGACAAGACGGCCTTCATCTTACGAGGCTTACTAATTGGCCTGACGCGACAGCGGTTGCTGGGGCCTATCGACTTACCGGATCTTTCGGAAGAGGCCGTCGACTTCTGCCATCAAAGCCTGGCCTGCCGCATCTGACATGGGTAGCGGAAAGAAACGAGGCTTGATCAGAGCGACCAGCGCCGCCAGGTGTCAATAAACATCTTGCCGTAATGTCCGTCCGGATCGCGCTTGGCCAGATCCCGCAGGAAACGCGCCAGGTCCTTGATGCGCCGCGCCCGCGAGGCGCTTGGCATCATGCGGCTGTTGTCCAGGGCGGTCAGGGTGAGTTTCGGCCGGCCTTCGTCAAAGGCGATCAGCAGGTTGTCCCAGCTGAAAGCACCGTGGGCACCACCATAACGATGCAAACGGCCCAGCACAATGGCTGTGCGAACCAGAACGTCACGTCGCTGGTACCTCGTCCAGTTCATCCCACATGGCGCGCAGCGGCCGGGCATCAGCCAAGAATTCAGTGAGCAGGCAGGACCGATTCGATAGCCCCAGACCTCGCTCCTCCAGGCAAAGGAGCGGCTCCGGCACGGGCAGGTGGCGCAGTCGGATGGCCCAGGTGTTGAGCCAGGTGCGCCGGGCTCGACGGCGACGCAAAACCTCCCACATCCTATGTCCCCAACCTTGGCAGCGGTATCGCTTGAGGAAGTACTGGCGGCCGTTGATTTCCACTCGGGCGGCTTCAATGGTGCGGTCCGCCGCTTAGAACTTCCCCCTGGCCGAGTATCCGTTCCAAATTGGGCAGCAGCCAGTCGAGGATCTGCTCCAAGTCATCACGCCGGATTCGGTGAAGGTGGAACCCTTGTCGCTGCTCAGCAACGAACTGACCATTGCCGGTAATTGCCTGGCGGGCATGGGCGTCCCAGGAGCGGCGGGAGAGCTTGAGCGCATATGCTTTTGATCGTCCGCAAGCGCCAGCGGTCTTTGCGGGCCCTGCAATCCAGACCATAGTCGCGAAGGAATCGCAGGCACTGGGTGGTGCTGGCCAGACGCCAGAAATTGCACAGCAGCACGGCAAGGTTCAGGATGCGCTGGGAAATGGTCAGGCTTCGTGCCTGAATCGTCACCCGCTGAGCGTCCAACAGGACAAACTCGGTGCCGGTGGCTGTCATCCGCAGGAGCAGGTTGTTGATGTGAAGGTCGCGCTGGATCACGCCCTGATCGTGCAAATGGCGGATGAATCCGGCCAGGTCGGTGGCGAGTTCCCGCTTTGGCGTGGGTTCCAGGGTCGGGTAGGTTTGCTGCATGAACTCCAACAGGGACTGCGTGGCCGCCACCTCTTTAGTGATCAGCACATCGCGTTTGAGCAATCCCTGGTGGCGTTCACTGCCGTAAGCCGAGAACTTCCGGGACGGCTACCCCGAGTCGGGCCAGTTGCAGAAAGCTGACCCCTTCGCGGCAGGCATTGCCGCCCGCAAGGCTCTTGCCCAGAGCCCGGAGCCCACGGTAGTGGATCTGTTTCACGTAAATTCCGGGAGGAAACCGGCACACCCAGCGCCGGACAGAGGTCTTAACCGGTTGGGCCTGAGGCTTTATGGTCGCCGAGCTGATCGAGCCAAGTCACGCCCATCAGCGGACGAGATAATGCCAACTGATGCCGCCGGATCAAATCTCCACCTCCGCGGTTCCGGTGGTGCTGGACGATGGGGTTTCGAGTCATGGCGGGCTTTCCGTTAGCCATCGAGTCAAGCGTGGCGCGTGGCTGTGAAGCGAATATCGGTCCTGCACGGTTTGACGACCGGCTGCTCCCAATTCGTGCCGCCACTCGGGGCTGTTCGATCAGCGCGCTCAAGGCTGTCGAACCAGCCGTCGGGCGTCGCCGGCCCACAAGACCGTTGACGCCGTGCATCCACGATGTCACGGTTCATGCCCACCGGACTGCAAACCACCGGCACTCCCACCGCCATGCACTGGATCAGTTTGAATCCGCACTTGCCGCGGCTCCAGGGGTCGTCCCGGAGAGGCATCAAGCCGATGTCAAAGCTGTGCAAGATCGGCAATCTCGGTCGTCGAAATCCCACCGTTTCGCGAATACCGGCAGGCGCTTGCCGGTCAAGAAACGATCGGCGACGATCTTGAGCTGCAGGTGAGGGATAGCGTTCCGCCAGTTGCTCCAGCTCATCCTGAATGTCTATCCAGGTATTTGAGCGTGGAACGGCTGCCGATCCAGCCGATGGTGACCCGGTCGGTATCATAAACGGTCTTGGGCTGGTAGCGGTCCATGTCCACCGTGGTTGGAAGGATTTCGACCCGCTCGCTGAAGGCCGGGCCTGGTCCCGCAAGAAGCCGTTGCCGGCGATGACCAGATCGGCGTGGCGCGCCATGCTGCGAAACTTGAGCACGTCGAGTGAAGTTGCCGGTCTGTTTGCGCGTGTCGCGGTCCTTGAACATCACCGCGTCGTCGAAATCGAATACCAGTCGCTGAACGGCGCGGCGCATCAGCCATACCTCCCATGGTTGAAACAGACGCCGCTGGATGAACAACGTATCAAAGAGACGGCAACCGTCGCCACAACTCCCGTTTGGCAGCCAGATGGTGGTGGGTGCCGGAACCACTTCGCAGGCCACCCCAGCCCGTTCCAGGTACGGTCGGTACTGCAGCACCCGCTGCCGGGTGCTGGCATTATCCAATCTGGCCACCAGAAAAAGGATTTTCATGCGTCGGCCTGATTTCGACGTTTCTCTTCTGCTGCGAGTTCCAACACTCGAACCATGGCCGCGATGTTGCGATCCCAGGGGAACTGCTCGGCCAGGGATCGAGCCTGTCGCCCCATCTGGATCGAGCGCGGTGCGGTTCCAGAAAAAACCCCATACGATCCGCCAGACGCACAACATCTGCCGGGGTATCCAGCAGGAAGCCGTCCTGGCCGTCGGTCATGATTTCGCTGGCGCCATTGCAGCGCGTGGTGATCACCGGAAGTCCCGCGGCGAGCGCTTCGAGGACCACCAGCGAGCACGGATCATACCAGGTTGGATGGACATAGACATCGGCGGCGGCATAGAGATCTTCCACCGCTTCGAGTGGTCCGGTGAATCGGATCCGGTCATGACAGCCTTGCTTGCGGGCCATTTCCCGATAGCGTCGAGGACTGGCTTTGCCGGCGATCACCACGCAAAACGCCTGCTCGGTAGCGTTAAGAAGCGCCGCCGCCCGGATCAATTCCGCTACGCCCTTGAGTTTGAAGTTGTGGGCCACCAGGGCGAACACCAAGGCATTGTCTGGCAGGCTAAACGCTTGGCGGGCTGCGGCCCGCCGTGCCGCAAGCCGCTCCGGATGAAACCGCTCGAGATCGACACCATTGTAGATCACGTGCAGCCGTTCATCGGGGATGTCGTAGTAAGTGCGCAGGTCTGCGGCCACCATCTGGCTCACCGCCACCACATGGGGCAGGCTTCGGCGCCGAAAGAACCGTGATTCCAGCGCTTCGCGCCCGCACCTGCCTGGGGTTGATGTGGTTGAACAGACCCTTTATGGTCCGCACAAGGCTGGAGGGGATGCGGGCGATGTTTTGCTGCTGGCTGTGGAGAATGCTGCCGCCATGAGGTTGGTACACGTCCATAGCCAGGGTCTTGACCATGCTGAGAAGCACGTCCAGTTGAGCCGCAGCGGCCAGACAAGCAGCGTTTTGCGCGAAGCAACGGTCCTTCTGCCAACGGAACACACCGGTTACCGGCACCGCTTGAAAATGCACACCGCCGGGCAGAGACCTGGCCTCGCGAGCAAACAGATGTACGTTGTGCCTTAGTGCCAGCAATCCCCGGATCAGTTGTTCGGTGTACTTCTCGGCGCCGCCGGCAACAGGATCGAACCGTTCAATTTGAATGCCGATTTTCATATCAACTTCTTCAGCGGTCAGCTGGTGCGCTCCGGAGTTTGAGGTCATGACGGCGAATACGTTCGGTCTTACGCAGGACCGCCCGGATCAGGCGCCGGGCCTTTGGATTGAGATGATCGATGCCGAGATAGGCGAAAAGGAACCGTAAGCGGTCGGTGTTGGTAGCGAATTTGCTGCTGGCGGAATAGTTCAAGGCGGCCAAATCCTTGATAATCCAGCGACGCCGGAAAAAGCGTGCCGAACCCAGGCGCTGCAGGTCGATCAGTGCCAACGGTGCGGTAAGCGGTGAGTGCTGGTTGACGAACACGTGGCACAGGTAGAAATCCTTGTGATGAAACCCGCGGTTGTGGAACTTTCTCGCCAGGTCGGCGAGTTGCGCAATAAGGCGCCGCTTGCGCGGCCAAGCTGAGGGGCCGTTGGGAGCACCATAGAGGTTCACGAGGAAATCGTCTAGTGGAATGGAGTCAGGAATGGCCGCAGTGATCAGGAAACTGCAGGGCGCACCGTCGAAGACCCCGCTGCCGGCGGCCACCGGTGTTGGGCAAAGGATGCCCAGAGCGCTAAGGGTTTGGATATGGTTCCATTCCCTGAGTCCATCGGTGGCAGCCCTCGAGTTCGGGGGCAAATGGCGCTTCAGATAGAAAACCTGGTTTTGGGGAAATTCCAATCTAACTGTGACCCGACCCGGTACCTTCCGCATGACTTCGCCGGCGCTGGCGGCCATGACCTGCTCCAGGGAGTCGAGACCGTATTGCTTCAGAACCGCCGCATAGTTGGGGTTGATCCGAAGGTCATTGTTCATGCTGGCGATCGAGTGTCGGTGGGGCGGGATTGGAGGCCGATGGATGGCCGACAGCATGCTGGTCGCTACCGGCTTCGGTGGGCAGACGCGCCATTTGCCATAACGACCAGCCGTTGGGCAATACCCGGACGTTGGTATAACCCCTGCCGCGTAGTGCTACCGCCAGTTCGCGACTCAAACCGCAGCCCTCACCGTCGCAGTAGGTGATGATCAACATCCCCTTGGCGACATCCGCCAGGATGTGCGCAAAGTTCCGTTCAAAATCTGCCCAGGGCAGGTTGCGGGCACCCTCAACGTGACCCAGGACGAACTCCTCAGATGGACGTGCGTCAACAAACACCGCTCCGGCTGAAAACCAGGCCTGCTGGGCTTCTTCCAGGGTGATCGCCAGTTGCTCGCCGGTCGGCAGGGCCAGGCGCGCCGCCGAAGACCAATCTGCCATCAACGGTAAAGGATTGGGACGCCACGCGTTGACGCTAACGCCCACCATAGTGGATGCAAACATCAAAAAAGCCATCTGGACAACGGCTTGACCCATTCTCTGGAGAAAGACTTTGGGAAGAGACACGAATACCTCAAAAACGCTGAGTGGGTGCGAACTGAACTAGTTAAACCTGAGAGCAGGCGAGGGTGCGCGTGGCAGGTGCGGGAGGATGCGGTTGACGGCCGATGACATGGTGTCCTAACCGTCTTCAGCAACGCCACCGGCCATGCCTCAAGCTGTTCCACAGTCCCGCGGGGATAAGCCCTCAGGGCAGAACGGAAACCGTGGTCCCCAAATGTACCATCTCAAAGAGTTCATCCATGGATGAATTATAGATCGCCACACAACCCCTGGTCCAGTCACCTTGGGCCCCGCCGCCATGAATGAATATTTGCCCGCCCAGCTTGGTATCCCACGGTGGACGGCTCTTGCTCTGAATCGCATGGACGATCCGGGCGAATTGCTCATGGGAAATGTTCCCGGCTACCAGCGCTCGTTCGGCATGGCTTGGAGTGGGATAGCTTAAGCCCAGAGATTTGTAAAAGGCGCTGTTGGGCTTTTTCACGCACACATAAAATTCCCCTTCCGGGGTACGACCATCCCCTTGTTGCTTGCTTGTCGCCGGCTGGGCGGGGACCCAAACCAATGCGGAATTCGCGGATGAGAATGTCATTTTCCACCACCAGCAAACGGCGTTTGTTCTTGTACACGTAGATCTTGGGATTGACTACCTTGGACACGGGATAGTTGAAGTTGACTTCGCGATAAGGTAGATCCGGCTCGATGACAGCGGCGGCGGCGTCACCACGGCGGTGACCGTGGGCTTTGTTTCCTTGCTGAACCACGAACAGGATGTCAGTAGTGCGGACAAGAGGATTAGAGTTAACGCAACTAGCAGAATTGCTTTACCATGGTCTATAGTCGGTTTGTTCATTTGTCGATCTTCCTTCATATCTCTATAACAGCAGTTTCGACCCGGCACACCTGATTCATATCAATGAGATGCAGCGATTATCGCAAGAATGAACCGGTTTGTGCAGGGCAGTCCGCAGCCACACATTCTGACTTCGAGCGTTTCGACCCCGACGACGCAAGGTCAAGCACCGTGCTTTGGGGATACCAATCGTGACGCATGCAAGTGTGAACTATTTTCGGTGAAAATGCAAGTTTTTTGGGATCTGATGAATATCCAAAGCTTGTGAATAAGCATCAATCCCATCACCAAGACCTGATGCCGTGGTTGAGTGAGAAATCCACCCCAAGCCAGTATGGCACGATCACTCGTAGATGGCAGGGCCTTCATCATTGAGGCCAATACAGCTCCGTGATCCATGGCCGTAGGTAAATTCACCTTGTCCCACACCGTCACCCCGGCGAAAGTCGGAAAGCTTCCTTTTGCCCTTGAAAAACCCCGGCGACCGTGCGAAGTGTTGCTGCGGTGGCACAGCTGGATTGTGGTTGCGGGACAGCTTTTCCTTAGGACCCAGGTTGAACTGCAGAGGGTGAACATGCCCGACATTTATGAGGTGAAACACTATCTGGCCGAATGGGGCGTTGAGGTGTGGGAATTCCAGGAGCCCACTCCGACAGCGGAGACTGCCGCGGTGGCGGTGGGTTGTTCGGCGGCCGAGATTGCCAAGACGGTGCTGTTCATCGTCGGCCCGACTCCCGTGGTGGTGGTCACTTGCGGGGACGTGAAGATCAAGACGTCGAAGCTTAAGCAGGCCACGGGACTGGCCGGCAAAGCGCGGCTTCCGCAGGCCGATGAGGTCAAACTGCATACCGGTTATGCTCCGGGTGGTGTTTGCCCATTCTTGTTGCCGGAGGCCTTGCGGATATTGATCGACAGTTCCATGCGACGTTTTGCCAGGGTGTATGCCGCGGCCGGTAATGACCATTCAGCGGTTCCCATCACGGTGGACCAGTTGTTGGAGATCACCGGCGGTGAAGAGGTAGCGGTCTGTGAAACGCTGGAGAACCGCGCCCGACCGTAACGTTTTGAGGATGGGGTGACACCATGCCGACTGGGGCCTGTGGGATTAACTGCGATGTCTGCAAATTGCGCCTTCTGGATATTTGCTCCAGTTGCGGGCCGGGAAAAAGCCAAGAGGCGCAGTATAAGCTCGAATCACAAAAACGCCTTCTCGGGGATACCTGCCCGATCCTGGCCTGCGCCGTCCTTAACCGTGTGGATTATTGCCTGCGGGACTGCAGCATCTTCCCCTGTGAGAATTTCTCTTCGGGTCCATATCCCTTCAGCCAGGGTTTTCTTGGCATGCAGGAGCGGCGCCGCCGACAGCGGCCACCCGCATTAAATCACAACCGGACCCCGGTCAGCATTCCCGAGGCGTATTGGGACCAGCTCGGACAACGAGAGGTGACTGCGCTCTGCAACTGGACCCTAACGCAGCCCCATCCGGAAGGTGGACTGCAGTTTCATTGCCTGCACCAGGAGATATGGGTGGATTTTGGTCGGCGGTGCCTCAAACGCCTGGTGCGGGGATTCTGGGAGCCGCTCGATGACCCCTTGCTGGAGTTGGTCACGCTGCTCTACTTCAACGGTGTGACCGCCATCGTGCCCTTGGGTAAGGACCTGATCGGCTCCAAAGACCTCAAGGAGGCTCACTACTTCGCCGGCGAGCATGCCCTGCCGCTGGCCCCGGTGCTCGAACGCTACGGCCACGATCTTCCCGGTTTCCGTATAGCGGCCGAATACCTCGACGGGCGACCGCTCGATATGGCCGACGCGGCCTACCGCCTGCTTCCCTTCCCGCGAGTGCCCTTGTGCTACCTTCTCTGGAAGGGCGATGAGGAATTTAGTCCTAAACTTACTGTTCTTTTCGATCGATCCATCGAGCAGGTGCTGTCGGCATCGGCCATCTGGGCCCTGGTCAAGGTAGTCAATACTGCGCTCTTGCAGGGACCGCTGGTTGAGCGGACGGGGTTTTCGCGACCTGTCCGCGAAGTGGGGAACGCCATATAGTAGAGCTGTGTGGAAGACACCAGGCCCTGGGGCTGTTCTCCGTTGCCGCTCATTCGTCGATCACCTCCCGAACCACCTGGAGCATCTGTTGAACATCATAGGGCTTCTGGATGAAGGCTTTGGCCCCGCTCTCCGTAGCTTTCTCTGTCTCCCCGTTGAAAGAATAACCGCTGGCTAGGACAA
>CAWHGA010000033.1:0-29611 GCA_963828705.1 uncultured delta proteobacterium | reverse complement strand
CCCATCCCTGCAAATGATGGCGATCGTCGACCACCGGCAGATGGCGGATGGAGTGCTGCCGCATCGTAGCCAGCGCCTCCTGGATGGAAGCATTTTTCACGATCGTTACTACGCCGGGGGTCATCCAATGACGTACAACCATATGAACAATCCCTAGTGCCGGATTGCCTGTCAGGGGGAGCCGAAAGGGAGTCGTGACCACATGATGGACCGGGCAGTGTATTACGTAACCATATAACACCATCGCCAACACCTAATTAGGGCATTTTGGGTGATCATGCAAGGGGAAATTCGTCAAATCCGACTGTCTGCACAACCTGTTGAGGTATTGGGCGCTGTTTCGCGGAGTCACTGACGGGTAAGTGGTCCATGACACAGCAGAGCCGGCAAGATTGACATTTAAACCCTTGCTGCTATAGTGAAAGCCGGTGACAGTATGGCTCCGCGAGAGGGCTTGCCTCCTGTCCCTTCGCAATAGGCGAGGCGGAAGGCTGGAGGATGCCTTCCGCTTGCAGCCGGATGGCTGGTTCAAATCAGCCGACAGCGGGGTTTGAACATGCGCTAAGTCAGGAAAGGGCGATTTTGCGACAGGCAAAATTTATCTTCATCACGGGCGGGGTTCTATCCTCGTTGGGCAAGGGCTTGGCGGCGGCATCCATTGGTGCTCTGATGGAAGGCCGCGGACTGCGTGTCACGCTCTTGAAGCTGGATCCTTACATCAACGTGGATCCAGGCACCATGAATCCTTTTCAGCATGGGGAAGTCTACGTGACCGATGACGGGGCCGAAACAGACCTGGATCTCGGCCATTATGAGCGCTTCACCCATGCGCGCATGAGCAAAAAGAACAATTTCACCTCTGGAAGCATCTACTACTCGGTCATCACCAAGGAACGACGCGGTGATTACCTGGGCGGAACGGTGCAGGTCATTCCTCATGTCACCGATGAAATCAAGCACTGCATCCTCAGCGTCGTCAACGATGTCGATATGGTGATCGTGGAGATCGGCGGGACGGTCGGCGACATTGAAAGCCTACCTTTCCTGGAAGCCATCCGCCAGTTTCGAAATGATGTCGGACGGGAAAGCGTCATCTACATCCACGTGACCCTGGTACCCTATATGAAGGCTTCCGGCGAGCTGAAAACGAAGCCGACCCAGCACAGCGTCAAGGAACTGCGCAGCATTGGTATCCAGCCGGACATCCTGCTATGCCGCACGGAGCAGTTTTTGGCTCCCGAGATCAAGGCCAAGATCGGCCATTTTTGCAATGTCGAGGCCGATGCGGTGATCACCGCCAAGGACGTGGATTGTATCTACGAAGTGCCGTTGATGTTTCATCAGGAAGGTCTGGACGAAAAAATCGTACGGTTGCTTAACATCTGGACGCGGGCGCCCATTCTGGATGACTGGTGGGCACTGATGGAGCGAGTCCGCCAGCCCGCTCATGAAGTCCGCATTGCCATCGTCGGCAAATACATTGATCTCAAGGAATCCTATAAGAGTCTCAACGAAGCCCTGATCCATGCCGGCATCGCCAACCACGCCCGCATGACCCTGGACTACGTCGATTCTGAAGATGTGGAGAAAGAAGGCGGCGAAACCTTGCTTCGGGAAGCGGACGGGATTCTCGTCCCGGGTGGTTTCGGCAGCCGGGGTGTGGGCGGCAAGATCAAGGCCATCCAGTATGCTCGGGTAAACAAGATCCCTTTCTTCGGGATTTGTCTGGGGATGCAGTTGGCGGTGGTGGAATTTTCCCGCTATGTGGCCCAGTTGGAAAAGGCTCACAGCATGGAATTTGACAAGCACACACAGTACCCGGTCATCTTTCTGATGCGGGAATGGTTTGATTACAAGAACAATTGCACCATTCGCCGCAGTGAGACGTCGGATCTCGGGGGTACCATGCGTCTGGGGGCCTATCCCTGCATCCTGGAAGCGGATTCCCAGGCAGCGCAGGCCTATCAGTGTCAGGAAATCTCGGAACGGCACCGTCATCGGTTTGAGTTTAACAATGACTACCGCGACCTACTGGCTGAAAAGGGCATGCGATTCACCGGGCTCTCCCCCGATCGCAACTTGGTGGAAGTCATTGAATTGGGTGACCATCCCTGGTTCCTGGGATGCCAGTTCCATCCTGAATTCAAATCTCGCCCCATGGATTGTCATCCCCTGTTTCGGGCGTTCGTGGCCAAGGCTCTGGATCAGGCCAAAGAGCGGCTGGAGACAGCGGCTCAGGCTCGGGGGCCGGGATGATCAGCAAAGGATAGCAGGTTATGGGGTCGTTTGAGGTCTTTGGGCAGCCCATCGGGACCGAGCGTTTCTTTGTGATCGCCGGTCCGTGTGTTTTAGAAAGCGAAAGTCTGGCGTTCCGTGTCGCCGATACTATGGCCAGCTCTGCCGTGATCTGGGGATCCCCTATATCTTCAAAAGTTCCTTTGATAAGGCCAATCGCACCTCATTGAAGTCCTATCGCGGACCGGGGCTGCGGGCCGGTCTTGAGATTCTGGCCAAGGTGCGATCCAGTTCGGGTGTGCCGGTGATCACCGACATCCATGAGGCCGCTCAGGCGGAAACCGTGGCGGCAGTGGTCGACATGCTGCAAATCCCCGCTTTTCTGGCCCGTCAAACCGATCTGTTGGTGGCCGCCGGCAATGCCGGAAAGCCGGTGAATATCAAGAAAGCTCAGTTTCTCAGCCCCTGGGATATGGCCCAGGTGGTTGAAAAAATCCGTGCCACAGGCAACAATAGATTGTTACTCACTGAACGCGGCACCCAGTTGGGTTATAATAACCTGGTAGTGGACATGCGTTCCTTCGGGGTGATGGCTCAATACGGGTGCCCGGTGGTGTTCGATGCCACCCATAGCGTGCAGCTTCCCGGTGGCAAGGGGGATTGCTCCGGGGGCGATCGACGCTTCGTGCCAGCGCTCGCGTGTGCCGCCGTGGCTGCCGGAGCCCATGGAGTTTTCCTGGAAGTCCATGAGGACCCGGATCGAGCGCTTTGCGATGGACCCAATTCCTTGCCGCTCAACGAAGTCTCCGGGCTCCTCGAAAGACTTCTGGCGATCTACCAGGTTGTGCGAGCGGACTGGAAGGATTTGCCGCCGCCGGTCAGCCGGGATGGGAGACCATGAGCGGTGGCACGGGAGGCGGATTGGGTGGAAGTAAACAGTAAGATTGCCGCCATAGTGCGGCCGATCACGGCGGAACTGCTGGACGAAGAAGTCCGTGGCCGGATGCTGCCCATCCGGTTGATGATATTTGATGTCGACGGGGTTCTCACCAGCGGCCAGATCATCTATCACGATGATGGCTCCGAAATGAAGGTCTTTGACGTCCAGGATGGTCACGGTATCAAGCTGCTGCAGCGAGCGGGGATCGACATCGCCCTGATCACCGGGAGAACCTGTCAGGCGGTCCAACACCGTGCCGCCGGGCTTGGAATTACCAGAGTGTATCAAGGGTTTCACCACAAGCTCGAAGCCTATGATCAAATCCGCCGGGAAACGGGTCTGGAAGACCGGGAGGTTGGATACCTGGGCGACGATCTCATCGATATCCCGGTGATGCGCCGTGTCGGTCTGGCAGTAGCGGTTCCCAACGCCAGCCACCATGTGTTGCCCTATGCGCACTATGTCACTCGGGCCCCTGGTGGGAACGGGGCCTGCCGGGAAGTGTGCGAACTGCTGATGCAGGTTCAGGGGCAATGGGAGAAGCAGACAGCCCGCTATTTTGAATCCTGATATCAGGAAGGGGTAGGGGCTGGATGATGGCTATGGGGATTTCTGCCTCAATTAGAAAATGGATCATGGCCGTTTTGGGGATCGGGCTGAGTGCCGGTTTGATCTTCACCCTGGTCAAGGGACGAGGGGGCGGCCTGCCGGTGCAGATGGTGCCTATGGCGGGGTCATCAGGGGAAATGGTGATGACCGAGATTGAACTTGTCGAAATCGAACACGAACAACAGAAATGGACCCTCAAGGCCGCTCAGGCGCGTTATCTCAAAGATGAACAAAAAACGGAACTGAAAGACGTGTTCCTGGTATTGCAGATGAAAAGCGGTGAGGAAGTGGAACTTCGCAGTCAGGTCGGCATTCTTTATACGAACAGCAAAGACATGGAACTGATCGGTCAGGTTCAGGCCAGGGTCGCTCAGTCCTATCAGCTGAACTCTGATTATGCTTACTACAATCATATACAGCAGACGGTTTCGTCGGGTTCTGGCGTCCATGTGGAGGGGCCGGAGTTGTTCTTGGATGGCGGTCGTTGGCAGGTCGGGGTCAATGAGCAGCGTGCTGTCGTGGATGGGGGCGTCAAGGCCCGGCTCATCTTCACGCCACGGTTGATGTCCAACGGCGCAGGGAAGAAGTAAGAAATGATTCGATCGGATGAACCTCGGCAGCAACGACAAATCTTGCCCGGTGTCTCCAGGTGGGCACTACTGCCGCTATTGATATTGCCCCTGCTGCTGGTCTCGACGGTAGCTGCCCAGCAGGCTCAGAAGCCGGGAACTGCGCCGTTTCAGCAGGTGTTGGTCAAGGACAAACCCATCAATATCAGCAGTGACAAGATGGAGGTGAGCCAGAAGGCAGGGACCATCGTTTTTGAAGGTCATGTGGTGGCCCAGCAGGAAAATCTGACCATGACCGGCAAGAAGCTGGTGGTCTATGCCGTCAAGGAAAAACCCAAAACGGCCAAAGGACCTGGTGAACAATCCGGTATGATCGAACGTCTCGATCGCATCGAGCTCTCCGGCGAGGTCAAGATTTCCCAGGGGGAGAAGCTGGCCACCTGTGAAAAGGCGGTCTATTATCGCCAGGAGCAGAAGATCATTCTGTCCGGCAATCCTCAGGTTTCACAAGGCAAGGATGTGCTCAATGGACGCCTGATCACGCTCTATCTGCTGGAGGAACGGAGCGTTATCGAGGGGGGAGGACAGAACCCGGTTAAGGCGACCCTTTTCCCCGACGGCAAGAAGGTAGACTGATCTCGTGGAGATGCCCCTGAAGAGACTCGTTGTTGAGGACCTGGTTAAAACCTATCAGGACCGTCGAGTGGTGGACCAGGTTTGCCTGGAGGTAGAACAGGGACAGATAGTGGGGCTTCTTGGTCCCAATGGCGCCGGCAAGTCCACCACGTTCTACTGCATCATCGGCCTGATTCGACCGGATGGTGGAGCGGTGTACCTCGGTGGGGAGGACATCGGGGGATACCCCGTGTACCTCCGGGCCCGCAAGGGGATCACCTATTTGCCGCAGGAATCCTCAATTTTTCGGAAACTTACGGTGGAGCAAAACGTTCTGGCCATACTTGAAACCCTGGCGATTGGGCGTGAGGAACGACAGATGCGTTTGCGGGAATTGCTCGCCGACCTGAACATCAGTCATTTGGCTAAGAGCAAAGCCTACAATCTGTCAGGGGGTGAACGTCGGCGCGTGGAACTGTGCCGGGCACTGGTCACCCAGCCGGCGTTCATTCTGTTGGATGAACCTTTCGCTGGTATTGATCCGATTGCTGTTGCCGAGATTCAGGGTTTGATCCGTTCCTTAAAGGACCGCGGGATTGGGGTCGTGATTTCAGATCACAACGTCCGAGAGACCCTGAAGGTCTGCGATTGGGCCTACATCATGCACGAAGGTAAGATCCTTGAAGCGGGAAATCCAGAAGCCATTGCCAGCAGCGATCTGGCGCGTCGCACCTATTTGGGCGACCATTTCAATTTGGCTTAGGTAGGTGGGTGGTATGGCACTGGAACTGAGACAAAGCCTCAAACTAACACAGCAACTGGTCATGACTCCGCAACTGCAACAGGCCATCAAGTTGCTACAGCTGTCGCGACTGGAACTGCTGGAGAATATCCATCAGGAACTGGAAACCAACCCGTTGCTGGAAGAAGCCAGCGGGGAGGTCTACGAGGATGGGGAACCCGGCGCAGAAGATTCCGGTGAACCAGCCAGTGAGGCACCCTTCCAGGAGGTGGAAATCATCGAGAAGACCAGGGATGATTTCGACTGGGAGTCATACCTGGACGAATATAGTGCCAGCACTCCGGTTTTGGCGGAACGAGATCCCAGTCAGGAGACGCCTGCCTATGATCTGCACCTGACGCGAAAGACCTCCCTGTACGACCATCTTGCCTGGCAGCTGCGGCTTTCCGATCTGGACGTCCGGGAACGGGAGATCGGTGAGCTCATCCTCGGCAACCTCAATAAGGACGGCTACCTGGATGCGACTCTGGAAGAAATCGCCGAGATGGGTGGCGCTTCCGTCGAGGAAGTGGAAAAGGTCCTGGCCAAGATTCAAAGGTTCGATCCCTTGGGGATTGCCGCTCGCGATCCAAGGGAGTGCCTTCTGATTCAAGCCCAGAGTCTGGAGCTGCAGGACGATTTGGTTGTCCGGATCATCCGTGATCATCTTCAGTACCTGGAAAATAAGAACTACCAGGGGTTGGTGCGAGTCCTCAAAAGCTCTCCCGAGGAAATCAAAGACGCCATCGATGTCATCCTCAACTTGGATCCGCGGCCAGGTCGGATATTTAGCGAGGAAGACGTCCAATACATCAGTCCAGACATTTATGTCTTTAAGGTCGATGATGATTTTATCATATCGCTCAATGAAGATGGCATGCCAAAGTTGCGGGTAAGCTCTTATTATAAGGAAGCACTGGCAAACGGATCGGAAATATCTGCTGGCGCAAAGGAATATATACATACAAAATTGCGTTCAGCCGCTTGGTTGATTAAGAGCATTCACCAACGGCAGAGGACTATATATAAAGTTACTCAGAGTATCGTAAATATTCAGCGTGATTTTTTTGAAAAGGGTGTAGCTTATCTGAGGCCGATGGTGCTGAGAGATATCGCCGAAGATGTTGGTATGCATGAATCTACAATTAGCCGTGTTACTACCAACAAATATGTGCATACTCCGCAAGGTATTTTTGAGCTCAAGTATTTTTTCAACAATTCTATCAGCAGTTTTGTCGGAGAACCTGTTGCCTCAGAAAGTGTAAAGGAAAGAATCAAACAAATCATTGTCGCTGAGAATCCAGCCAATCCGTACAGCGACAATGAGATCGTGGCCATGCTTAAGAAGGAAAACATCGACATTGCTCGCCGTACGGTGGCCAAGTACCGCGAAATGTTGCGGATCTTGTCGTCCAACAAGCGGCGCCAAGCCCCTTGGGGCGCTCCGGCTAAGGGCAAGCGCTAGCGGCCGCAATAGGGCACGTAGAGTTTCCTTCCCCCATCAGAAGGAAGGAAATTGACGGTGTTCCGATGTGGTGGTTGCGAAGTGCCTGCGACCAAGGCACGAGAAACAGGATGGAGGGATAGCCAGATGCAGATCAACTTGACATTCCGCAATATTGAGCCGGCGGCAAGCCTCAGGGAGTATGCCGAAGGAAAGGTCTCGCGGGTCAAGAAATATGTGGAGGAGCCAATCGAGGCTCATGTGGTTCTCAAAGTGGAGAAGTTCCGCCACATCGTTGAAGTGTCCATCGATGCCAACGGCTTGCGAATCAATGGTGCTGAGGAAACCGACGATATGTATTCAGCCATTGATATGGTGGTGGACAAGATCGAAGCACAGGTGCGCAAGTATCGCGACAAGCTGCGGCGCCGCAAGCCGGCCGATGGGGTCAAGCATCTGCCCGTGAGTATGAATGTCTTGGCCTCCGGCGAATTCGATGAGGACCGCGAGCCGCAGGTGATCAAGACCGAGCAGTTCTATGCCAAGCCGATGGATGTCGATGAAGCCATCATGCAGTTGGATCTTTCCGGTAGTGAATTTATGGTTTTTACCAACAGTCGTAGCCACCGATTGAACGTTTTGTACCGGCGCCAGGATGGCAACTACGGATTGATTGAACCTATGCAGTGATTGTTTTTCCATCCGTTGAGTTGGGAACTCGTGGTGCTCCCCCTGGAGGCGGTAGGGAACGGTCGTGAGCCTGTTGGGCGTCGGTGGAATTGCGTGGGTGATGCTGAGAGGGTTGAATGAAGATTCTGGACATTCTACCGAAGGAATCCATCATTTCTGAGTTGCTGGGTCGTTCCAAACGAGAAGTGCTGGAAGAGTTGGCGGATGCGCTGCTGAAGCAGAAGCCCCAACTCGATCGCCGCTCAGGTGTTAGATGTCTTGTTGGAACGAGAGCGTCTGGGGAGCACCGGGATCGGTGACGGGATCGCCATCCCACATGGAAAGATCAAGGACCTTGATCAGTTGGCTCTGTCTTTCGGCCGTTCCACGGCAGGGGTGGATTTTGAATCCATGGATGGCAAGCCGGCGCATTTCTTCTTTCTGCTGGTTGCCCCCGAGAATTGCGCGGGAATCCATCTGCGAGCCCTGGCCAAGATTGCCAGGTTTTTGAAGAACAGTTCCATCCGCAAGCGCTTAGGGGCTGTGCAGACCCAGGACGGGATTTATGCTATTCTGCAGGAAGATGAGGATGACATTTGAGCGGTCTTGGAATGGGTCATGCTCTTTCTTGCTTGTTGTAATTTGGAGAAGGGCACTGAATCTTCTCCTGATTCTTAAGTCCTCGTGTCCCAAGCATTTCCAATAGTCGTCCAAGCCTTTAGCCAACCGTTGTTTGGAGCCGATCGGGACCAAGTCGTCGCGGCCGACGGATTGGTGGCTCGACCGGAGGTCGATTCGGGCAGTATGGGCCATAGGGCGAGAAGGTGCGGCCAAGGTGTCGGGCCGGCACAAAACCCTCAACCCGATTCATTGCATATGGACATGCGCCTGGTGTTGGGCCAATTCGTCCACAGGAAAGGAGCCGGCGGTGCACTTGGTGGTGGTTACCGGCATGTCGGGGTCGGGCAAGAGTACGGCGATCAAGGCCTTCGAGGATATTGGCTACTTCTGTATAGACAATCTACCCGTGCCTTTGCTGCCTCATTTCCTGGAGATTTGTGCCAAAGAAATGCACGACCTAGAGCGGATTGCCTTGGGCATTGACATCCGAGAACGCCAGTTTCTGAATGATTACGACGGGATCTTCAAGTCTCTGGAAAACGCCGGCTATCGTTTTGAGATCATTTTTCTGGAGGCCCCCACCGACGTCCTGCAACGACGGTATTCGCAAACGCGGCGGCTCCACCCCCTGGCCTCGGCGGAAAGCAACCTTCTTGAAGCCATCCACAACGAGCGCCGCCAACTGCAGGCCCTGAGAGACCGCGCCAGCCGCATTGTGGATACTGGTGTCCTCTCGGTCCATCAGCTCAAGGACCTTCTCACCCGCAGCTACTCACTTTCCCATGGCAAGGAACTCCTCACCATCCAAACGCTGTCATTTGGTTTCAAATATGGCCTGCCCTTTGAAGCGGACCTGGTCGTGGATGTTCGATTCCTACCCAATCCCTATTTTGTGGAGGAACTCAAGACGCTGAGCGGGTGCTACCCCCGAGGTGCGCCAATGGGTGTTGCAATGGCCGGTGGCCCAGGAATTCGTGACGGACTACAGTGCTCTTCTTCTCAAGCTTCTTCCCCGTTATATTGAAGAAGGTAAACGCTATTTGACTATTGCGGTGGGCTGTACCGGTGGAAAACACCGTTCGGTGGTCATTGCCGAGCAGTTGGCGGCCAGGTTACTGGATCATGGTCACGACTGTATCGTTTTTCATCGCGACCTGAATCTGGAATAGCTGCGACAAGAGCGCACCGGACGCCAGCAGCCGACTGACATCAACTCTTGCGGCGATCTACGGCCGTTTGAATGTGGGTGAGTGATGATAGGAGTGGTACTGACTTCTCACTGCAATCTGGCAAGGGAAATGCTCACGACGGCGGAGCTTATAGTCGGCCCGCTCGAAGCCTGCCGGGTGGTATCGATGGATCCCGCCCAGCCGGTGGACGCCCTGCTGGCACAACTCAAGAAGGCCATAAGAGAGGTCGATCAGGGCCAGGGAGTGTTGATCCTGACTGACCTTTTCGGGGGGACTCCGGCAAACATCAGTCTGGCGGTGCTTGGTCCAAAGGTGGAAGTGGTGTGCGGGATGAACCTTCCCATGCTGATCAAGCTGACTGGTTGTCGTGAACAGTACAGTGTTGCCGAAGCCGCTGCGTTGGTGAAGGAATACGGGCAGCGGCACATTGCCCTGGCCAGTGAGATTCTCTCGCGTTCGGTCGCCGAATGCGTCAGTGATGTGGAGATCGGATCAATGTTTGAAATTGTCCCGATGAAATTGGATGACATATCCCTGCCGTCATGGAGATTGAGCGGAGCAGCCATGTGCAGCCTTGGAACGAGAGCTCCTTTGTGGAAGAACTGCAACGCTCTCAGTCTCGTGCTTATGTGGCCTGTCTGGAGACTGTAGCCTGCCGGCGTCAATTGCTGGGTTATGTCTGTTTCTGGCTGGTCGCCGATGAAGTCCAGATCTTCAACCTGACCGTGGCTATCGCCAACCGGCGAGGTGGTATCGGTCGAGCGCTGCTTCGCCAGGCACTGGTGGTCGGCCACCAACACCAGGCTCGGGTCGCGGTGCTGGAAGTCCGTCGCAGCAACGCTGCTGCCCGGCAGCTATATACCAGCCTGGGTTTTCAGCCAGTCGGGGAACGTAAGGACTATTATGGTGGGCTGCGTGAACCTGCCATACTCATGGAACTGGCGATGGATCGCGACTGGGGTGTCCGCTGCGGATCGGCGGGAAGCCCGAGCGCTATTGGGCACGCAGTTCAATCCTGAGTGTCCGGCCAAGGACTGTGCAGCAGAGGAAAGCCCTGTCGTTGTGGGGCCGCAACCTGAGCGGTGCGTTCGGTACACCCGACAATCGAATCATCAATGGCTGTTGCCAACCCTTGAATCGGTCGAGCCGCCAGCGGTTCCATATGGCTGGATGGCAGGGTTGTTTGGGAGCAGGTTGTAAGCCGCTGGTGTGAAGTTGCCGCCGGGGGTTCCAGGGTTGTTGACATTGCTGTGGAGTCAGGCGCTGAGAGGGGTAGGCTAAAGTGAATCTTAATACTGGACTGGATAACATCCAATCAGAAGCTCTACTGCGGAACATGCCGCTCACCAACGTGCTCGTGGAGATTCAACCGTTGTTCGGGGTTATCGAGGAGATCGTCCAGACCTTCACCGGCAAACGCCAGCAGGCTCACCAGTTGTTGGTCGAATATCATCACAAATATCGCAACTGGCATTTTGTGGTGCAGGAAGCCTGGCGCTATGCCATCACCAACATCCGCATCTACCAGGGCCATCCGGACAATGGCCGGGTCATCTATCTGCTGACGCGGATTTTTCTCGATGCATTGCAGGAATCCCAACAGCCAATGGTGCGCGCTCTGGCGGCTGACCATCTCCTGGGGTTCTGGTTGAAGATCCTGGAAGTGATGCCGGAAGCCGTCAGTCAACCGTTGCCTGCAGGTGTCGAAATAGCTGACGATCGGCCGGGAACCTGAGGCGATCACGGGCTGCCATGAGGGGGTGCTGCGGTACTTCTTTGGGGAATTGGTGGCCCTTCCGGCAGAAAGCTTTCAACTACTGATGAGAAGCTACTACCAGCCCAAGCAGATAGCCACGGGTATTGCTGCGATGCTGGGATGCCCCGGCGTTCCTTTGAGGAATTGCGTCCGCTGCTGACGACGGCTGCTGCGCGAAGCCTACAACGTCTGGCTGCTGAGCGACGATCCCTGCGTGTGGCTGCACAAGCAAACACCGGTAACCGCCGCGCGGGTTGACGCCTTGTGGGGCCTTGAGTCACGCCAGTTTTGATGGTCATCTGGACACCCTGCGGACCATCGATGACGAGGCCGATGACCGGCAAGCCGTGCAGCGTCTGATCCAGCTTCCGGACTATCAGGATGTCGTGCACGCATACCGCAGGCTCCCCCAGGAACTGGCCGGCTGCGAAGAAGCTGGTTCAGACAGCCACCTGGGCATGCTCATGCTCCTCAAGATCATGGAAACCAAGGGTCTTGAGGCGATTCATGAGGAAACCCTGCGCGAAATCAACCTGGGGCTCACCCGGCTGATCCGTCAGGAACCGGTGGAGACCCTGCGAAATTTTCTGACCCAGGTGTTTCTGGTGCTGGACGGCAGCCTGCGCCTCTACCCGGAAGCCGCCCTGCAGTGCATTCGCACCATCGGTCTGGAGATCCTGGACACGGGTAACCACCAGCTCATTGATTTCTTCCTGGGGCGTTTGATTGCCATGGGATTTCAGCTCCCCGGTCTGGGTGGAGTCAGCGAACACTGGCAGATTCAGGTGAATGCCGCGCACCTGCTCAATGTTCGTATCTGGCTAGAATTCATCCAGAAAAATCCCAAGACCACCAAGACCCTGCTGTCGGCACTGCTGGTGAACCTGTCGCTGGGTGGGATTTGCATTCGGGATACAGACCTGTTCCAGAAGGACGTGAGTCAGCTGCTGCACAGCGACATCGCCGGCAGCTACAACCTGGTCAAACAGCTGGCCAAGGTCTTTCCCGTCTATTTTAATCAGATCGGTGCGGAAGGTCAGCTCCGGACCGTATCCACCGATGTGGATGAGCTTTCGGCGCGAAACGACCGACTCGTGCACTTCCTGCGCAAACAAAGCCATGTCGAAGGCAACAATCTCATCGTCCATTTTATCGAAGCCATCATCGGCTACTGGCGCACGCTGGACAAGGCACCGCTGAAGGATTTCGTTCCTCCGGAAGTGTACCGCGACATTCCATCTTCAGGACCCTGGGTGGGCGATGTCCATGTCCTCTTTACCCATATTTTCCAGTCACCGACCATCCACCATGTGAAGGATCTCCTCGATCTTCAGGAATCTGATGCGCGGGCCATCATCGATGAGCTTTCAGTCATCCCCGAAAGGGAACGGCAGCGGGCGCTGCTGATGATCCGTTTCTATCAGCTGGTACACGAGAAGTACGCGCTCAGCTTCAAGGACATCGAACTCCACTTGCAACGGGCCGCCCAGCTGGGGTTGCCGGATCCGCAACGGCTGATTCAGACGCTCCATAGCCAGGACCAGTTCGAAAGGCTATCGGCCATTCTGGACTATCTTATGGCCCTCAAGGAGATCATCCTCACCCCGGCGGAGATGGAGATCATCGAGAACATTTACCACAAACGCCACATTGCGGTGGATATCCCCAGCATGTACGGCTCCTATAACGAGCGCAAGTTCGATGCCCTGGGATTGACCTTCAGGCTGGAGAACCTGGCCAATGTGCTGTTTGAAGACATCATTTTATCTTTCAACCTGAGTTTCATCACGCGGGCCAGCTTCTTTCGCATCAACAAGTTCCTGCCGTTGTTCGTGAAGGCCTTGGCCATCGACGGTATCAGTTCCGGCCGGCTGCAGATGCAGGCCCAGCTGTTCCAGAAGTCGCTGGAGATCCGAAGGTTTTCCCATTCGCAGTACATTGACATTTTTCGTGGCTTTTCCGAAGCCATCAAACAGCTCATTCAGACCTATTACGACTCAGTGCACGAAGACAACCTGGTGCTCATCATCAAACAGCTCGGCGACGGGAATCTGCTGCCGCGTTATCGCCGGGACAGCCGTGGCGAAAGCCCGGGGGAGCGCATCCAACGGGTGGCGGAAAGCTTTCTCCGCGATTTGGTGGCCAGGACCTTCGGCCTTCAGTACTTCGATCACTTCATTTCCAGCATTCTGACCACCCTGGCCACCCAGAAGGAGGTGCTCAACGCCGATCGCCTGGATCTGCTCCTCAGCTATGATCCGGAAAAGACGGTTTCCCTGGTTCACGCTCCCAGCACATTGACCTGCGACTTGATTCATCTGGGCAATAAGGGATATAACCTGACTAACCTCCATCAGTTGGGCATCAAGGTGCCGCCGGGTTTTATCATCACCACCGAATACTTCCGCTGCCGCGAGGTCGTCACCGGGTTTAGCCAGGCCAACCAGGATTTTGTGGAACGAATCATGGCCGATATCCAGAAGTTGGAGCAGGTCACCGGGCGGGTGTTCAATTCCACCACCAACTCCTTGTTGCTTTCGGTTCGCAGCGGTTCGGCGGTTTCCATGCCGGGGATGATGAATACCTTTCTGAATGTGGGGATCAACGAAGCCATCGTCGAGGGTCTCATAGGGCAAACGGGCGAGGCCTGGTTTGCCTGGGACAACTACCGCCGCTTCCTGCAATCCTGGGGGATGTCGTTCGGCCTGCAGCGCGATGAATTCGATGCTATCATGATCCATTTTAAGAAGCGCTTCGGCCGGCGCGTGAAGCGGGAGTTTTCGGCCGATGAAATTCGTCAATTGACGCTGGCCTACCGGGATGCGCTACGGGCCAATGACATCGATTTTTCCGACGATCCCAAGGAGCAGTTGTTCACCGCCATTAGCCAGGTGGTGGAATCCTGGTATGCCCCAAAGGCAGTGACTTACCGGGAGATCATGGGTTTGTCTGAAAACTGGGGAACTGCCGTCACCATTCAGGCCATGGTCTATGGCAATCTGGACACGAGTTCCGGCGCCGGGGTGATGTTCACTCACGATCCAAAGACATCCGAGGACCAGATCGACCCCACCGGGGATTTTACCATGGGCAACCAGGGCGAAGACGTAGTGGGCGGCCTGGTGGAAACCCTGCCGCTGGCTGAAAAACAGAGGCTGAAGGACGGTCGGCGCAAGAAAGTGTCGTTGGAATCACTATTTCCTCGGATTTACAAGAAATTGTCGGAGGTTGCCGAGGAATTGATCCTGCGTCAATCCTGGAGTCCCCAGGAGATCGAATTCACCTTCCAGGGCGATCAGGAAGAGAGTCTGTATGTGCTGCAGACGCGCAACATGATTCCGCGGATCAGCCGGCGCCACCAGGTGTTCGTCTCGTCCGAGGAGCTGCATGCGCGCTACCTGTCCAGTGGCATTGGCGTGAGTGGCGGCGCGTTGTGTGGTCGGGTGGCCTTCAACCTGGAGGAAATTCAGCGCCTGCGCAATGATTATCCCGGCGAAGCGGTCATCCTCATCCGCTCGGACACCGTGCCAGACGATATCCGCGAAATCTCCGTTACCGATGGGATTCTCACTGGGAAAGGCGGCGCGACTTCCCATGCCGCCATTGTTGCCAATCGCCTCGGTAAGACTTGTGTGGTGGGCTGCAGCAAAATGCGTGTGTGGGAAAAGGACGGACGCTGCTACATCAACGGTCATGAACTCCAAGCCGGCAACCGTATCAGCATTGATGGCCACAACGGTGCCATCTATGCTGGTTCTCACCCAACTCGCTGGGTGGATGTCAGCAACTGAGAGCGGTAGCATCGTGCTAAGGCACAAACCGGTAGGAATTGAGCGGTTGAGTGCAGACCGAGCGAGGTGATAGATAAATGGCATTATTATCAAAAGGCAAACTTTCAAAGATGATGTTGGACATTCTGTTGAACTTCGATTTTGGCACCAAAAATCTGAAAGAGAATATTACCTTTCGATTTGGGCATGATAGGACAAATGTCGACAACTAGAGATATTAACGCAGCATGGGATGAGACGAAGAATAAGGCTGCTAAACTGTATCCTGATAGATTTATTTTGGACAAAAGGAATGTCCTTCAATGGAATGACGGGAGTGTAAAGGTGTTGGACGAGAAAATTTCCAGCACTACTTTCAAGAGACTCAATGAATTAGCCGAAGCAGAGAATTGCAGTGTTGATGTTTTAGTCATGAGACTCATATCCCATTATAAACGGCAGCAGAAGAAACAATGCTGAAGACGGTCGTTAGCATCGTCATGGAGCATAGCTATTCTGGGGTTATCGCCATAGCACAACCAAGGAGGGCGTCATGACAGAAGCAAAGGCTCAGGAGCGGCTGGTGCCCATGAAGCTGGGCATCAATGGCCTGGGGCGAATTGCCAAACTCAGTATTTGGCACCATGTCGATCGTCAGTACTTTTCTGAGTTAGTGGTGAACATGGGCCGGGAAGTGGGAACCAGCCTGCAAGACCTTGCTCTGTTCATCGAAAAGGATTCCACCTACGGGGCTTTGCACAACTACTTACACGGTTGCCGGGCCAAGAGGGTGATCGAAGAGCTGGACGAAAAGGCGGGCACCATGCGCATCAACGGGGTGAAGGTCACCATTTTGCGCAAACATCGCAACCCTGCCGAGATCGGTTGGCGCGATCAGGGAGTCGGGCTGGTGGTCGATGCCACCGGTGCCTTCCTCGACCCTACCGCCCTCGCTGATGATCCCAAAGGCTCGCTCCGTGGCCATTTGGTGGCCGGCGCCAAAAAGGTGGTGCTTTCGGCACCCTTCAAGATCAAGGATAAGAGCAAGGAGATGCCGGCGGACGCCATCACTACGGTGATGGGAATCAATGATGCCGACTATGATCCCCAGCGCCACCTGTTGGTATCGCACGCCTCTTGCACCACCACCTGCCTGGCCTATCTGGTCAAGCCGTTGTTGGATTACTTTGGCAGCGAACGCATCCTTTCGGCTTCGATGACCACCGTCCATGCCGCCACCAGTACCCAGCAGGTACTGGACCGGGCCCCCAAGGCCAAAGCCACGGATTTGCGCAAGACCCGGTCGGTGTTTAACAACATCATCCTGACCACTACCGGTGCCGCCAACGCTCTGGCCCTGGTCATCCCGGAAATGAAACGCATCGGGTTCATCGCAGAATCGGTGCGGATCCCGACCACCAGCGGGTCTCTGATCATTCTGGTTGCGCTCATTCAGGATGAGAGTATGCGCAAGCCCATCAGCCGGGAAACCATCAACAACGTTTATCGCGAGGCGGAGAAGCATTTCCCGGAAGGTTATCTGGTCTATACCGAGGAGCAGAACGTGTCGTCGGATATCATTGGGATGCCGCGGGCGGCTGCGGTCATCGAGGGCCATGAAACCCACACTCGCACCGCGGCGGTGCGCCTCGATTTTGGCCGGATCGCCGCCATCTGTTCGCTGACGGCAGGAGTCGGTGCATCCGAGCCTGCCGGATCGGATGCACCGGTTGCCGCTGTTGCCGGCCCGGCCCTGGCGGGTCAGGTGCTCGAGATCCCGGTGACGCAGACAGTGATCTACGGCTGGTATGACAACGAGCTGGGCAGCTACACCAATATGCTTGGGGATCGAACGGTGAGCATGGCGCAGTTGATGCGCGGCTAGTGCTTAACTTGCAGAAATCGTTGACACTAGACGATGCCGTCCCCCTGGGCGGGGCAGAGAAAGCGACCTGCTAATGGAAGGGTAAGCGCTCTTGGGTTGTCAGGGACTCGCTGCGAGACACGGCTGATGACCAGGACAACCACTGGTTTGAACAGACTGCAAGGAGGGATAGGACCATGGCGATTCGAGTTGCAATCAACGGTTTTGGCCGGATTGGCCGGATTGTCTTTCAGGCCATTGTGGATCGAGGCGAACCGCTGGAAATAAGGGCGGTCAACGACATTGGTGCGGTGAGTGATTTGGCGCACCTGCTGCAGTACGATTCGGTCCATGGGGTGTGGTCCCATACGGTCAAGGCCAAAGAAGACAGACTGGTGGTTGATGGCAAGGAATATGCCTGTCTGAAAGTATCGGACCCGTCGCAGGCGCCATGGCACGATCTGGGGGTGGACGTCGTTTTGGAAACCAGTGGGCGTTTCGTCGATCACGCTTCCTGCCAGAAGCATCTGGCTTCAGGCGCCCACAAGGTGGTGGTCGGGGCGCCCGGCAAGGATATGGATGCGACCTTCGTCATGGGGGTCAACGACGAACAGTATGATCCCCGTAATCACCACATCGTCTCCAATGCCTCCTGCACCACCAACTGCCTGGCCCCGGTGGTCCGGGTGCTGCACGACCAGTTTGAAGTCGAACATGGGCTGATGACCACCATCCACTCCTACACTGCGGATCAGCGCCTGGTGGATTCCATCCACAAGGATCTTCGGCGGGCTCGTGCTGCAGCGCTTTCCATGATTCCCACCACCACCGGAGCAGCCGTAGCGGTGGCCGAAGTCATTCCGGAACTCAAGGGCAAGCTGGATGGCCTTGCCATCCGCGTGCCCACACCGAACGTTTCGTTGGTGGACTTCGTTTGCCGGGTGGGGCGGGCGGTTACCAAGGATGAAGTCAACCGTGTGCTGGCCGATGCGGCCGCTGGTCCACTCCAGGGGATTATCCGCTATGTCACTGAACCGCTGGTGTCGATAGATTTCAACCACAGTCCGTTTTCCTCGTCGGTAGATGCGGCTCTCACCACGGTGATCGAAGGGCGCATGGTCAAGGTGCTGAGCTGGTACGACAATGAGTATGGCTATTCGAACCGGCTAATCGATCTGGCGGTGCTCATCGGGAAGTATTTGGAACACTGAGGAATACTGATAGCACAAGTTGACCAGATGGCTGGACGGAATCCGTCGGCTGTCTGGTTGGGCGGCTCTGCCGTCTGAACCGAACGATCGGCTCTGACGGTTACGACTGACTTCCCTTTTGACTGAACAAAGAGAGGGATCGCCATGAGATTTCTCGACGATCTGGACCTCAGGGGAAAACGCGTGCTGATGCGCGTCGATTTCAATGTGCCTCTGGACAAGAATCGCCAGGTGACCGACGATACTCGAGTCCAGGCCATCTTGCCAAGTTTGCAGAAGCTTCTGGACAACCGAGCGCGGATCATTCTGGCATCACATTTGGGGCGCCCCAAGGGCAAGGTGGTCGCGGAAATGTCTCTCAAGCCAGTGGCAGATCATCTTGGTCGGATTCTTGACCGGCCGGTGCTGTTGGCTCCCGACTGTGTCGGTCCACAAGTGTCTCAGATGGCGGACGAACTGCGCGAAGGTCAGGTGTTGCTTCTGGAGAACCTGCGTTTTCACCCGGAAGAAGAACAGAACGATGAAGGTTTTTCCCAGGCCTTGGCGTCTTTGGCCGATGTCTACGTCAACGATGGTTTTGCCGTATCGCACCGGGCGCACGCCTCGGTCCATGGCATCACCCGCTATGTCAAGGTGTGTGCCGGCGGCTACCAGCTGCAGCGAGAAATAACCTACTTCCACAAAGCCTTTGATCATCCCGAACGGCCTTTGGCGGTGGTGATCGGCGGGGCCAAGGTGTCTTCGAAAATCGGTGTACTGGAACACATTATCCCCAAGGTGGACCAGTTGTTCATTGGTGGCGCCATGGCCAATACCTTTCTGAAGGCCCAGGGAATTGCGGTTGGTGCTTCACTGGTGGAAGATGACCTGCTCGATGCCGCCCGGGACCTGCTGCGGAAAGCGGCACTGAGCGGTGTTACCGTGTCTTTGCCGGTGGATGCTGTAGTTGCTGCCAGCATCGAAGATGGCGCCAATGCTCGTGAAGTGGACATCGATAAGGTGCCGGCCGGCTCCCAGGTGCTCGATGTTGGTCCAAAGACGGTGGCCCAATACACTAAAGCTCTCCAGTCCTGTAAGACCATCGTCTGGAATGGCCCCTTGGGGGTGTTCGAAACTCCGCCGTTTCAGAAAGCCACTTTTGCGCTGGCGGAATTCCTGGGAACGACTTCCGCCCTGACCGTAGTGGGTGGTGGTGATTCTGCAGCGGCGGTGAACAAGGCCGGCGTGGCCGGCAAGGTGAGTTATGTTTCCACCGGTGGTGGTGCCTTTCTGGAAATGATGGAGGGCAAAGTCTTGCCGGGAATAGCTGCGCTTGAGGATTGTGGCCAGCGAGCCTAGCACGGTATCTCGGGTCGGATTTCTTGCCTGAAGTGGTGGTTTCCAAGGGGAAGTCGTGATTCGCGTCCGAGAACGTCCTCACACCGGTGAAACCATCTTTATCCGAAAACGGTCAGCCCTGCTGGACTGCCGGGCGCAGCAAGATTTTTGCTCAAGCCATTTGGTGATGCATCCTAAACCATGTTGGAGAGAGGCATAACCCCCTTTGCTGCTTTCAGAATGGAGAGGATGCCTTGCCACGTTGGACATGAGGTGGGTATGGAACAGAGAAAAGCACTCGTGGCAGCCAATTGGAAAATGTACAAGACCGTTGCCCAGGCACTTCGCTTTGTTGAGGAGCTGCAGGCTCAAACTGGAATCATTGAAGACCGCGAGGTGGTTATTGCCCCGCCCTTTACGGCTCTGGCGGCGATTGCCCCGATCCTGCGGGGAAAGGGATTCTCCCTGGCCGCCCAGAATTGCCACTGGGAGGAGCAGGGGGCCTTTACCGGCGAAGTCTCAGTGGGCATGATCAAGGATGTGGGCTGCCGCTATGTCATTGTGGGGCATTCCGAACGGCGCCATCTGTTCGGCGAAACTGATGAGATGATCCAGAAAAAGGTGGCGGCCGTTTACCGCCACGGCTTGGTTCCTATCCTCTGCGTTGGGGAGACCCTGATTCAACGCGAGGCGGGGGAAACCCGTGAGGTGGTGGCGCGGCAGTTGGATCGAGCCATGGAAGGTGTCTCGTTCGATCAGGCCAGGCAACTGGTTGTTGCCTATGAACCGGTGTGGGCCATCGGTACGGGGCGAACCGCCACCCCTGCGCAGGCCCAGGAATTACACGGTTTCCTGCGGGAACACTGCGCTGTGCGCTTCGACAAAACAGTTGCCAAGCAAATCAGAATAGTATATGGAGGCTCTGTCAAATCCGACAATGTCGACGCTCTTATGGCCCAGTCAGACATCGATGGTCTGCTGGTGGGCGGTGCCAGCCTGGAGGTGGCGTCGTTCCAGCGCATTGTCCAATATCAATAAACCGGAGATCCCCGAAAGCTTATGTTGCATACCTTGGTCTTAGTTATACATGTGGTGGCCTGTATGGCGCTGATCGCCATTGTGCTGTTGCAGACCGGACGCGGTGCGGAAATGGGGGCGGCCTTTGGTGGCAGCTCCCAAACGCTGTTCGGCAGCTCCGGCGGCTCCACCTTTCTGGGTAAACTCACCACGGCGGCGGCCATTGTTTTCATGATCACATGTCTGGGGTTGACCTATTTCTCCGCCAAACCGGAAGGCAAATCGGTGATGGAAAAGGTGAAAGTGGAGGAAAAACAGAGCCCGGTGATCCCAGAGGCCAAGCCGGTTAAAGAAACCCCAAGCGCGGCGGCTCCGGCTCCATCCAGTGATGGCGCGGCTGCGGCTCAGCAGACGACTTCGACTGTCAGCGGCGATCAAACCGCGGGTCAGCCTGCCAACCCGACGCCGCTTCCAGATAATCCAACAGCGCCGGCCTCAAAACCATAGCAACCAGTGCGGCCGTCAATTCAAACGGTTGCAGGAGTTCAAGCCCGTGCCGAAGTGGTGGAACATGGTAGACACACCATCTTGAGGGGGTGGCGGGGCGACCCATGCCGGTTCGAGTCCGGCCTTCGGCACCACCATTGATTTTATTAGGAAAATTCCTCTAACATAGGCATTTTGTCGCAAAATCTGTCGCAAAACTCGGAAGGTGAATTCCAAAGGGGTTCATTCATCCACCTTCGCTGTTTGCGACATGCGACAAACGGCTTGTGGCAAAACTTCCGAACGTTGTCGGACTCACATCTGGCAACGTTTTTGTGTTTGCGACACTTCAAAGCTTCTGTTGTATTGCAGCAGGAGCCGTCCCCCGTGGCACGTTGTCTTCCCTTGCCGATAAGAAGCACTGACCCCCCAGTTCTTGTCTAAAACATTTTCCCATGTTTACCCTGCGGTGGTTGTCGCTCTGATTCTTGATTTCGAACTCTTTTGGGGTTTCTCTGTGTTGCATAATCCGAAGACTTGGTCGAAGGAGGGGAGACATGGTAGAGCAGCCGGAAGGTCTTGACTGAGCCCGAGAAGATTTGCCTTGAGATACTTCAACGATTCAGTATATACTTTGTTGCAACTTCAATACGTCCCCCAGGAGGGTTACATGGCGCTCAGCATTCGGAATCCCAAAGCTGAAAGGCTTGTCCGAGAAATTGCGGCAGAGAGCGGAGAAAATCTCACTCAGGCCATCATTCATGCTCTGGAGGATCGACTTGAACGCCTCAAGGGTCGCCGTGCAGCGGCAGATATAGTCCAGGAGATTATGAGAATATCCATGCGCTGTAAGGTCCTGCCTGACAGGGACATGCGCAGTGCTGACGAGATCTTGGGCTACGATGAGAGAGGGCTCCCTCACTAATGGTCATTGACACTTCAGCACTTGTCACCATTCTTTTGGGGGAACCCGAAACCGAAGCTTTTGCCCGGGCAATAGCTGGCGATGTGAGGAGATTGGTAAGCGCTTTTACTGCGCTCGAAACAGGAATCGTGATAGAGGCTAAGAAGGGTGAAATGGGTAGCCGGGAGTTCGACCTTCTCTTGCATCAGGCAAGAATTGAGATTGTCCCCATGACGCCAGAGCATTTTGAGATTGCCCGCTCCGCCTGGAGAAAGTACGGCAAAGGGCGTCACAAGGCTGGGCTTAACATCGGAGACTGTTGCTCCTATGCACTCGCAAAATGTTCAGGCGAGTCACTTCTGTTTAAGGGGGATGATTTCGCACAAACGGATATTCAACCAGTGCTCTATGGACCAGTGAAATGACCTGGGGGCATTCTCCCCAGAGCGTCGCGGGCGTATTGACAGGCATTACTGTCTCCTTTGAAAGTGCTTGCCCCTCTGTGCCAATGTGACTGAGACACCTTCCCCGTGTTTAATTAGTGTCGAGGGTGGGGGAGGTAACATTCATGAAAAAGGCTTTTCCGATGAGAGACCGCTGTTCACGAACGAGAACCGGAATCTGAAGGTGCTTGCATTTCTGTCCAAAGCTATATTTGAGATTGATTCATGAGCCTAGAGCGACGTTCGGAGATTCTTGTAGAGATAGCCAAATACACTGGAAGGCAAGTATCCGCAGCCTTTCTAAAGCGCACCGCGAGTTTCATCCCTGGCATTGAACGCTTTCACAATCTCATCACTGGTATTTTCAAACCGGCCTGGTCGGATCACGCTCTTTCAATTGTCATAAAGCTGGCCAGCCCCTATGACCACAAGGATGAGGTCATCTTCCTGGAAGATGGGCGTTGGCTGATGACCTATTCGCCACGTGCCGGTGGGCTTAATGTTCCAGATAACAGGGCATTGGTAAAATGCATGGACGAGCGAATTCCTCTCGCCGTCTTTAAGCAGATGACAGAGAAGAGGGATCGTAAGCACGGTTCAACCTATTTGGTGTTAGGATTGGGTTTGGTTACAAACTACGATCCCGGCGCCGATGTCTTCCTTGTGGAAAGCGTTGATCAATCAGCTCTCGAAGCGGTCACCGGTGTGATAGCAGACGAAGAATCCCGTTATGAGGTTCAGCTCTATGCAAAGTTAACCCATGAATTTCAGGCGTTTGTTGAAGAAGCAAGAGCAACCTACACCGTAAGTGCCCCAAAAAGAGAGGATGCGTTCCGACATTTAGTATTGCGCGAATATGACTTTTGCTGCGCCGTATGTGAGATGAAATTCCGTTTAGCGGAATTGGTCGAAGCAACAGCAGCGCATATCGTTCCAAAGCACAAGAAGGGAACTGATGATCCACGGAATGGTTTGGCCTTGTGTCGCACACACCATTGGGCTTTTGATGTGGGAATTTTCTCTCTGGACGATGACTACAGAGTGCTTATGAGTCCAAAAGCAGAGCAAGCAGAAACTCGGAATTTCGGGCTCCTGAACTTGGCTGAGCATTCAATATCGCTGCCCAAGAACGATATACTACGTCCGCACCTGGAAGCAATTGCGTGGCATCGCTCCAACGTGATGTTGAAGTAGACCCCTCTGACAAGTCCAAAGACAAGCTCGGCAGCTTCGGGCTTACTCAACCATGCCTACATAATCCTTGGTTCAGTATTACAAACATCTCGAAGAAGATGGGGCAACAGATACCATCCACTTGTCGGCAGTACATGGTCACCGGGCAGCATTGATGCCCTCGATGAAATCACGGATCGCATACTCGGACTTCTTGAAGATCCTCAGCGCCAGGGCCATGGGATCGGCGCGGGCTCGTTGTTGGCCACGTTCAGTCCGGGAAGACTGCCAACTATAACGGCCTTATCTGTAAAGCCGCTGATGCCGGCTACAAGGTTATCGTGGTCCTTGCTGGAATTCACAATAATCTTCGGAGCCAGACCCAGATGCGTCTGGATGAAGGCTTCCTGGGCTACGAAAGTATGCCTCCCCGCGAGGCCCAGAGGCGCGGGTTGCGTCCCATTGGTGTCGGCGCCATTGACCCTGAACTGCGAACGGATACCATTACAAACCGCAGCGAGCGAGGAGATTTCAGCCGGATTGTTGCAAGAAACTTCAGTATAAACCCCGGCGGCCGTCCACTGCTCTTTGTGGTGAAGAAGAACGCCCGGGTACTGCAGAATCTTCTGGATTGGGTAGAATGGGCTGCAAACAGCAGAGATCCAGAGACAGGACGGCGAGTGGTTACAGATGTTCCGGTTCTTGTTATTGGCGACGAAGCTGATCATGCGTCCGTTGATACGAATGAACAGCCAACCAGACGCATCATTGAGGTGGTCGAGGAACTGGCTTAGATTCTCTCTTCCGAACTGTTCACGGAAATACGTTTGCCCACAGGGCATGATAGTCAATGCAGCAGAAGCAAGCAAGCTCTAGTGATTTGGGGTTTGACTTCGCGGGGATGATTTATTACATAACGTCGGTATATAAACACAAGTACCGACATTTAGTAATAGGTTCACAGGATCCACTATGCGGCAAACGGGAACAGAAAAAGTCCTTGAGCTTGTGAAGAAAGCAGGGGTGTTCCGTCCAAGGGATCTGGATTCTCACGGCATTGCTCGCGAATACCTGGTTCGACTCTGCCGCAAGGGACTGGTGCAACGTGTGGGACGCGGACTGTATACTCCGGCGGATGCTGATGTGAGCGAACACTACAGCCTGGCAGAGGCATCCAAAAAAATCCCCCATGGGGTGATTTGTCTCCTCTCGGCGCTTCGGTTTCATGGGCTGACTACCCAGGCTCCGTTTGAGGTCTGGGTAGCGGTAGATGTCAAAGCCAGGAAACCCAAAAGCGACGGTCTGCCACTCCACATTGTCCGTTTCTCCGGGGATGCTCTTCATTCCGGAATTGAGGATCACATCATCCAAGGTGTCACGGTGAAGATTTACAGTGTGGCCAAAACCGTTGCCGACTGTTTCAAATACCGCAACAAGATCGGGCTTGACGTGGCCCTGGAAGCCCTGCGTGAGTGCTGGCGTGAGCACCGCTGCACCATGGACGACCTCTGGCGCTATGCAAAGATATGCCGTCTATCCAATGTGATGAGACCTTACCTGGAGTCACTGCCGTGACCCAGAGCCGACCTCGGAATCTTGCGGCATCCGTCCGTCAGCGTCTCCTCAACCATGCTCTTACGGTCCGGGGAAGAAGTTCAAACGGTATTGTGACAGGTGAGCTCCATTCTTGCGCAGGAGGTTCGAATGAATGAGCGTTCTATAGGCATGAGACTGGCTGAGGCCTTGACCAAAGAGCAGATGGTCCATCTTCTAAATACCGTTTTCAGTTTGTGGGGCAAAGAGAAGATGAAGGAGCTTATTTCCGCTGTGGACGAAGACGTTGCTGCGACGCTCTCCCGCCTGCTCGATCCCAAAGCGCCTCCAAAGGAGCGTATTGTCTCCGATGACAAGCTAATGGAAGAATGGGGAGAGCTCTGGAAGAAATGGGAGGAGATCGTCTTTGAACTGGGCAGAGAAAAGGGCGAGTATGTCTACCAGGAGCACCATTGGGAGGAACCGTACTTCACGGCGGACTCTTTCTCAGACGATCTCGACAAGGTGGCGCAAAAGATGCTCCCTCTCCTGAAGAAGATCCACGAGATTGGTGAAGAAGATGACGACGTCTTTGAGGCAGCGCTCCTCGGGATAGAGAGTGGCATCGAGGGGTATCCCGAATGGATGGGTGCAGACCAGGAACGATGCACCCTTGGTGCGCCCACGACAGAGTGCGTGCTCACGTGGGGATGGCTCACGACCGGCTCCGCTGAGGATTTCGTCGGGAAGACGGCCGCGATGGAAAGCCGTTTCAAGATTGTCGGACTGAGCCACGCGGCAATGGTCGATTGCTTCCGGTCGCTTCCCGAAGAGGACCGAAGGAGGGTCTACACGTATATCAACGACCACCGCGAGGAGCCATTCTGGCAGGAGAAGCTCAGGTCCTCCCATTCCAAATGGCATCAGATCTTCTATGGCTTTCGGTCATCCTTCGCATCCGCGGGCTATCTCGAGGATTGTCGCCGGCTGCTTCATGAAGACTGGCAGTACGGTCTTCCCCTTATTGGGCATCTGGTTTCGGGCGGGAATCACGCGGAAGCGGAGGACATTGTCGAACAGACCATGGCGAGCTTTCTCAAGGCCAAGTGGGAACCGGAGGAGTCCCTACTCATCTCGGTTCTCAAATTCGACACCTCCTCTGGCTCTCCCCGTGAGGAGGTTATCTCTCTGCTGAAGGACTGGATGTCCCTTGCCGAGAAGTTGGACAAAAAGGAGAGGGTTGCCGCGTTGCAGTTTCAGCTTGTGACCTACGAGAATCCATATCACTGGGACACCGTGGCAAAGTGCTTCCGCGATTTCAACCGTCCTCCCTTCTCTCAAACAGCCGCGAGGCTTGGCGGGCAATGGAAAGACCATGTCCTGCACGCCCAGTTGGGTTGGGATGCCGCCAGGCGCGGAATATCAAACGACTGCTGGGTGATGTGGCTGCTCGATGTGAGCCTCGATGAAGCCGCGGATGGAACCCGCTTCATCGCGAAGGCAAACGAGTGGCTCCGGTCTCTCCTGAAGGTGCCTGGAGCGCAACTAAAAGGACAGCAGGACCTGCTTTCCATGCTCACCTGCGATTTGATGCACTTTCACGAGCCTGCGGCGAAATATCGCTGTCTCTGCGAGGCGATTTGCCGGTCCGGGGACGACGGCAAAGAGCTGACTGCAAGCAGACGGGCCTGGCTGAAAAAGGCGGATACCGATCAGCTCACTCCGCTCGTTATTCAATGCTGGAAGAACCACGTGGTGCATCTGGTGCCTGATCCGGGTCAAGCCGAGAATTCGGTCTACACCCGCCATGCCCGGTGGCTTGCCGCACTGAACGAGCTCGATCCATCCGCCTGCCGGACGCTCATCAATCGATGGAAGGAAGTACACAAGAGACGGAGGAATCTGTGGAAGGCAATTCAGGAGCACCGCCTGCCGCTGTAGTGCAAGGGCTATTCCGGCAAGAATGACGCAATGGCCACGGCCCCGTCCATCACTCTATTTCGTACGGGATTGCCTGTCTTGAAAAACGGAGGACTTCTCTAATGCCAGCCCAGTACACAAACCGCAGCGGCAAGATTTACTACCTGCATCGGGGACTTACCAAGAGCGGCAACCCCAAATACTATTTCTCGATGAGGCTCAAGGGGGATTTGGTTAATTTTATCCCCGAAGGATATGAGATTTATGAAGACCCATTCAGGGCACAGGTCTTTCTCCAGAGGAAACAGCCGCAGGCAATTGCCGACAGCGAAAAGACGCTCGTGGAGAACGCACTTGACCACCTAAAGGGTGCCAAACGATACCTTCGTCCAGGTCAGGGGCAAAATCATAAGCATCCTTGAATCCAATGAAGATCTCGATGAGCTCAGGAATAGTTTTGAGTCTTCCTCTTTTGGCTTCTTCCGTTCCCGATTAGAGGAAACTCTCGAGCGGTCGCTGACCTATACAGCCGTCATGAGATTTACGCTGGTTGACGAAGAGCATCGAGTCTTCAATCCCGAGCGATTCTGTTTTCGTGGGGCCATAGATGATTGGATAAGCATTGGGGAGCCTGATCAATTGGGCGCCTTGATCGAAAGATTTCTTGGCGTCCTGGGCAGGGAATCGTTTTACGAATTGTATTGAATTGAAGACGATCCGTGAAGAAGGACGATGACCCTCTTGGACGAGGCAGTTCATAGCGTCCCGGTTATTGCCCGGTGCAACGAACTTTATGTACCTGTCATCCTCGCTCTATCACGCTCTTCCTGAGAACAGGGCAAAACGTGAATTTCGGGTGCTCGACCACGGAGTGATATTCCTCCTCATCGCCGGTACGTAGACTCCGTTTACGCTGGGCGTCTTACGTGGCGCATGGGGCTGGACGCTTTTCAGCATCGTGTGGAGTCTGGCAGTCCTTGGTATGACGCTGAAGGTGGCGAGAAATGGAGCAGAAGCTGTGGATATGTGGCGCGCCCGGAGGAACTCTCATTGATGCAGTGTGGGGTAGACCGACCGGGACAAATCAGAAGGAGAGACCGTGAGCAAACCGAACCCGCGCCAGCCACCCGATATACAGTCTGCTGCCTCACGGAAGTCGAAGGATTCGATTCCCTGGCCGAGCTGGCCCTGGATATGCGCTGGTCGTGGAATCATTGCGCCGACGAAGTGTGGCGACAGCTTGATCCAGTGCTGTGCAAGCTCACTCAAAACCCGTGGGTCGTGTTACAGACGGTCTCGCGGGAGCAGATCGAACGCCTGTCAGCCGATCCCGCATTCCGCAAGCAGGTCGATGCTCTCGTGCAAAGCAGACGCCAGGCGGCGGAGGCTCCTGCGTGGTTTCAGCGAACATACTCCCAATCTTCATTAACCTGCGTCGCTTATTTCAGCATGGAATTCATGTTGAGTGAAGCTCTGCCCATCTATTCGGGCGGGCTTGGCAATGCGGCCGGCGATCAACTGAAGGCCTCCAGTGATTTGGGCGTGCCAGTGGTGGGCGTGGGGTTGCTCTACCAGCAACGCTATTTTCGGCAGGTGCTTGATGAGCAGGGAGCACAACAGGCCCTTTTCCCTTACAACGATCCCGGGCAATTGCCCATCACGCCTTTGCGCGAACCGAACGGGGAGTGGCTGCGGCTGGAACTTGACCTGCCCGGTTACCCCGTCTGGCTTCGCGCCTGGCAGGTTCAGGTGGGCAGAGTGGGAGCTTTACCTTCTCGACAGCAATGACCTGGCGAACCTCCCGGCTCACAGAGGCATTACCAGCGAGCTCTACGGGGCGGACCGGAGTTGCGCCTGAAGCAGGAGATGGTGCTTGGGATCGCCGGATGGCTGGCTGCTCGCTGCGCTCGGCATCCAGCCGGAAGTCTGCCATCTGAATGAAGGGCATGCGGCCTTCGCCGTGTTGGAACGCGCGCGGAGTTTCATGCAAGGGACGGGGCAGCCCTTCGAAGTCGCACTGGCGGTCACGCGCGCGGGCAACCTGTTCACCACCCACACGGCTGTGGCTGCGGGCTTCGACCGTTTCGCCCCGGCCCTCATCGAACAATACCTTGGTGGCTACGCCCAGAATCAGCTTGGCATCACGTCCGACGAATTGTTGGCCTTGGGCCGCCAGGATCCGCGTGACTCGTCGGAAAGCTTCGACATGGCATATCTGGCGATCCGCGGGAGCGGAGCGGTCAATGGCGTGAGTCGCTTGCACGGGGAGGTGAGCCGCCGCATCTTCGAGCCCCTCTTTCCCCACTGGCCACAAGAAGAAGTACCCGTTGGACACGTGACCAACGGAGTCCATATGCCAAGCTGGGATTCGGCGGCGGCCGACAATCTTTCGGACGAACACCTGTGGAAAGGACCGTTGGCTGGGAACGATGGAAACCCTGGAGCAGGATATTCGCCGTGCCTCCGACATCAGCCTCTGGCAGCTTCGTACCGCTGCCCGCACGTCTCTCATTGAATACGCGCGTGAGCGCCTGGCCCGGCAAC
>CAWHGA010000032.1:0-78970 GCA_963828705.1 uncultured delta proteobacterium | reverse complement strand
GTACCGATTGTCGGGATGGCGTGTACACTGGCACTAGCACTAGCACGCTCCGCGCCTGTCATATTAACAGCAATTATGATGCCACTCCCGGGTACTGGATCGCAACGACAATGGTAGAGCCCTGGAGCGTTGGCACGCTGGTTGCGTCCTGGTCTGATGGCACAAGGACAAGGGGCTGGATCGATCCAGCCCGGGTGCTCAGCTCCGTCCCACAATCGCAGGGGGGCGGGGTTGTTTTGATTTGAGACACACACTCCAGCGGAGAATAATGAATGAACGAAACGTTTAGAATAGCCAATCACTTATCATCGGCTGAAGTGAAGCTACGAATGCGCATGAGCGGAGGATCCCTCAGGCTGCGGAAGTGGCTCGTGGTCTACAATGCGATCGTCGATCCCCGACCGGTTTCTGAAATTGCACGCCATACCGGACTATCCGAAGGAACGGTGCGCAGGGTTATAGACGAGTACAACTCCCTCGGGCCCGATTCTTTTGAAGATAGGGCAGAAACGGGAGAACCGCCTCGGGGGGTTGCTGGGCGCATTAGAAGCCTGTTCGCGTGCAGTGCGTGAAAGGAGCTGCGAGCGGGATGATCTTGACGCAAGCCCGTTCAGGATTGCCTTAACCCCCGGCAAACTGAACATCTGTCATAAGAGGAACCGAAACATGACCAAGAAGGTATACTTAGCCTTTGCGTTTTCAACCCTCCTATTCTTTGGAATGGCCGCGTTGATGGAGTCGAGTGCCTGGGCCAGAGCGGGCGGTGGGCGTTCCATGGGGAGTCGTGGGGGGAAGAGCTTTTCCACCCCACAGATGCCGTCGAACCCTTCTCAAGGCCTCACCGGGCATGAGTACGCCCGGCAGAAATCCCCAGACCGGCGCACCCACTCAGCCCCCCGGAGGATTCTTGAGCCGCAGCCCCTTGCTGCAGGGTTTGGCCGGAGGGCTGGCAGGAGGAATGATCGGGGGTCTCGCTCTTCGGAGGTACCGGCCACGCCTCCCCCGGCGGCACTGGAGGAGGAGCCATAGGGTTTTTCGAGATCGCGATACTGGCGCTGCTTCTCCACCTCGCGTACCGGTTGTTTAAGAAGCGTCGCATGCAGCAGGCAGCAGCAGCGGGATACTATCGCGATAGAGGCGCTGGAGGTGAGGCTATCGACGTGCGCGCCAATGAACCGGGGTACCAATTCCGTTCCGGCATGCCTCAAGAGCCTGCTTCCGGTTACGGAGAGCTCGAGCGGGGAGTCGGTCAAATCAAGAGCTCCGATCCGGGTTTTAACGAGGATGGATTCAAAGAGACGGCTCAGGACCTCTTTTTCCGTATCCAGGCGGGATGGACCAATCGCAGCCTGGATGGCATCATAGGGATTCTCACCCCCGAGATGGCCGAGCTCTTCCGGCAGGAGTTTGAATCCATGAGGCAAGAGGGCGTGATCAACCACCTGGAGAACATCGCCATCCGCAAAGTGGACCTGGCTGAAGCCTGGCAGGAGACGGGAAAGGATTATATCACTGTTCTCATCACGGCCAATCTGCTTGATTACACGGTAGATGCAGCGACCCGCGAGTTGGTGGCCGGAAACAAGCTGAACCCGGTGAAATTTCAGGAGCTCTGGACATTCTGCCGCGATGTTGGGTCCCCGAGGTGGCAACTGTCCGCCATCAATCAGGTGCAACCATAGATTGGTAACAAAGGAATCATCGGGACCTTGCTTTTCTCGGTCGTGGCCTCTATCGCCGCCACGCTTGTCCAACTCGCCATCTCAAGATCGCGTGAATACCAGGCGGATAAAGCCGGAGCCAGACTTGTCGGAGAGCCAAAGCACCTGGCACACGCTCTTTCCAAACTGCACCGGGGCGTAGAAAGGTTCCCCATGCAGGGAAACCCTGCGGCGGCGCACCTGTTCATCGTGAACCCGCTCCGTAACGGCGAGGTGATGCGGCTTTTCAGCACACACCCGCCTGTGGAGGAGCGAATCAAGAGACTTTTGGACATGTAGTCGGGCAGATGCCTTCGAATGATAGTGATCGGGAAGCCCTTTCAATGGGGCACTTTCGGCTTCTGACGAGGCTGCTGCCTCGACGGGATTGCGGGCGAGTATGCCAACAAGGATCCACAGAACACCATGATCTGGTTCAGCACTTCTTTGAATAGAAGCATATCTATAACTGGGCAATTGCGATGATGGAAAACATGAGATCTCGGGCGTTCTTTATAGCCGCTCTGGTAATGGTCACCACGGTTCTGCTTTATGTTACTCAAATCGACCGGGAAGCTGCATTTTTCTACCACCTGGACCTTGTTTTTCTCGAGTTCTATTTGATTCCGATCGTGCTTGCGTGTCTTTGGATGGGGATGGCGGGGGGCCTGTGGACATCCCTCGGGGTCGCTCTCCTGCTGCTCCCTTATCTGGTTTTGCATTGGGAAGGACTATCCGCCGCGGATCTAAACAGGATGCTACGAATCGTGGTTTACTTTGTGGCGTCCGTGATCCTGGGCAAAGTGGTCCTGGGGCAAAGAGAGGAGCACAAGCGCGCCACGGAGGCTGAACGCCTTGCCGCAATCGGCAAATCCATGGCTGTCGTCGCTCACGACATGAAGACACCGCTGGTCTCGATCGGGGGGTTCAGCAATTTGGTTCTGAAAAAGCTGGATCCCGACTTCCCTCATCGAAACAAGCTCGAGATCGTAATCCAGGAAACAGCGCGTCTTGAGAACATGGTCAGGGATATGCTCGACTATTCAAAGCCTCTGCAGTTGAATTGGGCTTCCGAGGATATCGGGGAACTCGTGAGAGGAACCGTTGAGCTGGCTCAAGAAATCGCTTCGAAGCGGGGCGTGAAGCTTCGGTATGATCTCTCCAATCATCTGAAGCCCGTCTTCCTGGATGTTATGAGGATGAAGCAGGTCCTGGTAAACCTTGTGACTAACGCCATAGAGGCTTCACCTGCGGGAGAGAGCGTCACGGTCAAGGCTTATATGAAGAGTAAGAACCTGCATATTGACGTGGTGGATTGCGGTTGTGGAATCCCTCCCGATAAGCGTGAGGACGTATTTCTGCCCTTCTTTACCACCAAGAAGGACGGTGTCGGATTGGGACTTGCCATCACCAAAAGGATTGTCGACTCACATGGAGGGTACATTGAGACCGTCGCTAATGCCGGGAAGGGCTCGGTTTTTAGGGTTGTGATACCGCACATTCGGAGACCCAAGGTCAAAGAGACCTGAACCGGCCTGACTCTGGTTGGAGGAGGTCACCACGGCATTCGGAAGGCGATGGTTCACTTTGTGCAAAAGCCTTTTTCCATCGGGAACCTGGCAACCAGGGTGGGCGAAACGTTGGAGGATTGAGGCACATGGCAGCCAAGGGCATGGCCGGGGTTCGCCATCGGCGCAAAATGAAGCTTTCTATCCGCAGCCGGCGGATCTTCCAGGCGGGTGACAAGGAGGGCTCACGGTGAGCATATGGCAGGAGAGGTCAAAGAGAATGCGCGCATCCGCCCTGATGGCGATGGGCACCCTGGTGTTTGTGGCCCTGTTGGGCTGGGGTGCGTGGTTCTTCCAGGCGCAAAGGCAGGAACTGCGCCGCGACGCGGAAATGCAGCTCGAGGCCGTGGCGCGCCTCAAGGCGGACGAGATCGTCGCCTGGCGGGAGGCGTGGCCCACGACTTCAACAACATGCTGGGGATTATCCTGGGCTACACGGAATTGGCCCTCTTGGAAGCAAGCCCCGGAACGCGGCTGCACAACAGCCTTCATGAAATCCGGAAGGCCGCGGGACGCTCGGCCGACCTCACCAGGCAGTTGCTGGCTTTTGCCCGAAAGCAGACCATCGACCCCAAGGTGCTCGATTTGAACGCGACCGTCGAGGGCATGCTCAAGATGCTCCCGCGGCTCATCGGCGAGGACATTGACCTGGCCTGGCTGCCCGGGCCGGCCCTGTGGCCCGTCAAAATGGACCCGGCCCAGGTGGACCAGGTGCTGGCGAACCTTTGTGTCAATGCCCGGGACGCCATCGCGGGGGTCGGCAAGGTCACCATCGAAACCGGGAACGTCCGCCTCGACGAGGCCTACTGCGCCGGTCACGCCGGCTTTGTCCCCGGCGACTACGTGCTGCTCGCCGTGAGCGACAACGGGTGCGGGATGGACGAGGAGACCCAAAGACGCCTTTTCGAGCCGTTTTTCACCACCAAGGAGCTTGGCAAGGGCACCGGGCTTGGGCTTGCCACGGTGTACGGCATCGTCAAACAGAACAACGGGTTCATCAATGTCTACAGCGAGCCCGGCCAGGGTACGACCTTCAAGATCTACCTGCCCCGCCACGGGGACGGCGTTGTGGAAGCCGAGGCCGCAAGGTCGGCGGACTTCCCCCTGGGCCGCGGCGAGACCGTGCTCATCGTGGAGGACGAGCCCGCCATGCTGGCCATGGGCAAGGCCATGCTGGAAAAATTGGGTTACACCGTCCTGGGCGCGGCCACTCCCGGCCAGGCCCTGCGCCTGGTCCATGAGCATACCGGCGATATTCACCTGCTCATGACCGACGTGGTCATGCCCCAGATGAACGGCCGAGACCTGGCTGAGCGGCTTGTGCCGGGCAAACCGGGAATGAAATGCCTCTTCATGTCGGGCTACACGGCCAACGTTATCGCCCACCACGGGGTCCTCAACGAAGGGGTGCACTTCATCCAGAAGCCGTTTACGATGAAGGACCTGGGCGCCAAGGTGCGGGAGGCGCTGGGGAATGATGAGTGATGAGAGAGGAATGCTGAGTTCACATCAGGTCCCATCGTGGCCCCGGACAGCCATGCTCCGAGCATCGAGCGACTGCGCGCGCCGGAAAGTTTCCTCAATCGACAACTTCTTCATCATCCTTGCAACAGCGTTCATGAATGGATATAATTCACGGCATGAATAATATAGCGCTCCCCCGCCATATGATGATCGCCCTCGCTCAGCGTTTGCAGGCAATGCCTGCCGTCGTGGTTACCGGCGCCAGACAGACCGGAAAGAGCACCATGGTCAAGGAGCTCACTCCGGATAAACGGCCCTACTTTTCCCTTGACGACATGGACGTCCTGGATTTAGCGCGAAGAAATCCCTGGGCGTTGGTGGGGGGCGCTGCAAACGTGACTCTTGATGAGGTGCAGCGGGAACCCGACTTACTCCTTGCCGTAAAACGGGCCATTGATTCTGATCGGCAGGACGGCCGGTTTCTGCTGACTGGCTCCGCTAATCTGCTCTTGATGCAAGGAGTTTCCGAGTCACTGGCGGGACGCGCCAGTTACCTGACCCTCTGGCCAATGACCCGGCGAGAGCAACGAAAGCTGGGTCGTTGTGGACTCTGGGAAGAACTGGTTACAGCGCAGGATGCTCAATGGTCCCATATCCTTCATGCAGACAAGGCGGACCCGGAAGACTGGCAAGAATTTGCCCGACGCGGAGGATTTCCCACACCGGCAGTCCATATGACCAGTGCGGAGGACACAGGCAGTCTGGTTCGACGGCTACATACGCACCTACCTCGAACGAGATCTCCAGATGCTTTCCTCCATAGCCGCCCTGCCGGATTTCCGCCGGCTGATGCGGGCAGCCTGTTTTCGCCTCGGACAGATGGTGAACCAGACGGAGATTTCACGTGATCTGTCTTTGAAGCAACCCACTGTACACCGCTACCTGAACCTGCTGGAAACATCATATCTCCTGATCAGGTTGCCGGCCTATTCCGTGAACCACCTGAAGCTGGGGCACTCCCTTTGGTGGGCTATAGCGCATGTCATATGACCTGATACTGACGGCCGTCATGAAGTGCTCGGAAAATTGAGGAAGGAAGAGTGAAGAGTGAAGAAGGAAACAGAGACGCGAACCTGGAAAGAATGGTGGCTGTTTTTCATTCCATTTAAAAATAGGCTTGACTATTTTTCGTTATCGTGAAGAATTGTCGCTATGGAAGCACGGTCCCTTTATATCAATGTCTGGCAGGAGCTTTCCGCGCATAAGCCCATGATCTTCCTCGTGGGGCCGCGACAGGCCGGCAAAACAACCCTGGCCCACCTGATTTCCGGGTCCTTTCCCAACCATCTCTATTTCAATTGGGACATCGCTGATCAACGAGCCGACTTTCTGCGGAAGCCCGCCTTTTTCACGACGATGGAACGACGGGACGCTTCCACTCCCTTGGTGGTCTTCGACGAAATCCACAAATACAAAGACTGGAAAAACTACCTGAAAGGGATCTACGACCGGTTTCACAAGGAGTATCGCTTTTTGGTTTCGGGAAGCGGCCGCCTGGATATCTACCAGAAGGGAGGAGACTCCCTGGCAGGACGTTATTTCCTCTTCCATCTATGGCCATTCACCATTGCTGAGTTGGCCAACCGGAACAGAGAGATGGACAGCTTCCTTCGGGACCCGCTACAGATGGAAATGGCGGACCGGAACAACCTTCGGGAAATCTGGCAGGGGCTGTCCGAGTTGAGCGGGTTTCCGGAGCCGTATCTGGCAGGTCGAAAGACCAATTATCGAAGATGGACGAACACCTATTCACGGCAGTTGATTCGTGAGGACATTCGAGATTTGACCGACATCAAGTCCATCGACGACCTGGAAAGTCTCTATTTCCTGCTCCCCTCCCGGGTGGGGAGTCCCCTGTCCATTCCTTCTCTGGCGTCCGATCTGAAAGTATCCTACAATTCCATTCAGAGTTGGCTTTCCGTTTTTGAGCTCTTTTTTCTCACATTCACCATCGGCCCGTGGACCCGGAACATAGCGAGGGCCATCCAGAAAGAGCGCAAGACCTATCTCTGGGACGCCCCCCGGATCAAGGAACCCGGGGCCCGGTTTGAAAATATGGTGGCGATTGAACTGTATCGTGCGGTCAACGGGTGGAATGACATGGGACACGGCGCTTTTTCGCTGCACTTCATTAAGAATAAGGAGCAGCAGGAAGTGGACTTTGTCATCGCGAACGATGGGGAACCGGTTGTTCTGATCGAGGCCAAGCGAACAGATGTGGAACCCTCCAAGGCGCTTCGAAAATTCCAGGATTTCCTCAAAACGCCGGCCGTTCAGCTTGTGGAAGAAGCCGCACGGCTACCGGCTGATCCCGAATGGCGATCAGTCCATACTCGTGGCGCCAGCGTGTCAGTGGCTTTCCACATTGCCTTAGGATCGCTTTCCGCTGGAGGTTGCGTGAGGTGCCCGATGGAGTCAGGACGAGATGGATTTGCACTGGAGCTTGCCGTCCAAGAACACGAACTGCTCAGGAACAAGGCTAGCGTCTCCCGCTTAGGGCTCGCGGGCCCGGGCCGAGACGAGGCCATGGCCCCGCAACCGACGAAAGCCGCACTATCGATTGGCTGAAGGACTTGTCGGCCGTTTAAGAGGAAGAGATGATGGAAACCATGAGTACACGGGTAAACGAATCGGTCCACTGGCACCAAGTTGATCCAGGGGAGCTGGTGGAAATACTGCAATCGTCCGATGGAGGGCTTGCTTCCGAGGAGGCCCGCAGGCGCTTCGAGCGTTACGGTCCCAACGAACTGATCGAAAAAGGACGTAAGTCCTTGTGGATGATGTTTTTCGATCAGTTCAAGGACTTCATGATCCTCGTGCTGATCGCCGCCGCCATCGTGGCGGGCGTAATCGGCGAGCCCGCGGACAGTATCGCCATCGCGGTGATCGTGATGCTCAACGCCGTGCTTGGGTTTGTTCAGGAATACCGTGCCGAAAAGGCCATGGCCGCGCTGAAGAAGCTGGCAGCCCCTTCGGCCGCCGTCATTCGGGACGGACAGGCCGAGTCGGTTTCCGCGGAACAGCTTGTTCCGGGGGACCTGGTGATTCTGGAAGCCGGTAACGTAGTGCCGGCCGATATCCGACTGACGGAAGCGGTACAGCTTCGAATCGAGGAAGCGGCCCTGACCGGTGAGTCCGTGCCGGTGGAGAAGGATATCGGGGTGCTCGGGGAAGCGGACCTGTCCATCGGTGACCGCAAAAACATGGCTTATAAAGGGACCCTGGTTACGTACGGCCGGGGTCGGGGCCTGGTGGCGGACACCGGGATGCGAACGGAGCTGGGGCGGATCGCCGCCCTGCTCCAGGACCAGGATGAAGCACGGACACCGCTTCAGAAACGGCTCACCGCTTTCGGGCAGAAGCTTGCTTATGCCGTCCTGGTCATTTGCGCCATCGTTTTTATGGCCGGCCTCCTTGAGGGGAGAACCGCCGCTTCTGATGCTTCTTACGGCGATCTCCCTGGCAGTGGCGGCCATTCCGGAAGCCCTGCCCGCGGTCATTACCATCTCACTGGCTCTGGGTGCCAAGAAGCTGGTAAGGCAGCAGGCATTGATTCGAAAACTGCCGGCGGTCGAAACGCTGGGATCGGTAACGTATATCTGCTCCGATAAGACCGGCACCCTGACGTTGAACCGCATGATAGTGGAAGAGGTCTATGCCGGCGGGCGGCTGCAGCGGTCTGGCGAACTGTCGCCCCCGGGCCGCCAGGAACCCGCGGGCGGGTCCCAGTCCGGCAGGGACCCCTTCGATCTGCTGCTCACCGCCCTGGCCCTGTGCAATGACGCCCGCGTGGATGGTTCCAATGCCGTTGTCGGTGATCCGACCGAAACGGCGCTGTTCGACCTGGCCAGGGAGAAAGGATACCTTCGGGAGAGACTGGATGAACAATTCCCCAGGCTGGCCGAAATCCCCTTTGACTCGGACCGAAAGCTCATGACCACTTTCCATCCCTGGGAAAACGGCCGAATCGTTTCCTTTACCAAGGGGGCGGTTGAGGAAATTGTGGAGCGTTCTGAAAAGGTGGCTGGCAATGGAGGCGAGGAAGGACTGGACCGCGCGAAAATCCTTCAGACGGCCGAACAGATTGCCGGAGACGGTCTGAGGGCCTTGGGCTTCGCCATGCGGGTATGGGACGCTCTTCCTGATCCGCTGACTTCGGAACAGGCGGAAACAGGACTGGTCTTTATCGGGATCGTCGGCATGATGGACCCGCCTCGGCCCGAAGCCGCGGAGGCGGTTGCCACGTGCTGGTCGGCGGGCATCCGGCCGGTGATGATCACGGGAGACCACCCGCTCACAGCCGCGGTGATTGCCGAACGGGTCGGCATTCTCCGCGGGGAGGGGAAGGCCGTCATGACCGGCCGGGAGCTCGCGCAGCTTCCACTGGAGGAATTCGAGGACAGGGTGGAGAGGATCCGGGTCTACGCCCGGGTCACCCCGGCACAGAAGCTGAAGATCGTCAAGGCGCTTGCAGGATAGAGGGCATTTTGTAGCCATGACCGGGGACGGCGTCAACGATGCCCCCGCCCTCAAACGGGCGGATATCGGGGTGGCCATGGGCATCACCGGTACCGATGTGTCCAAGGAAGCTTCCGCACATGATCTTGCTGGATGACAACTTTGCCACCATTGTCAAGGCCGTTCGAGGAAGGGCGGCGTATCTTCGACAATATCCGCAAGTTCATCAAGTACACCATGACCAGCAATTCAGGCGAGATCTGCACCATTTTCCTGGCGCCCTTCCTTGGTCTGCCCATTCCCCTGTTGCCGATTCACATCCTCTGGATCAACCTGGTCACCGACGGCATACCCGGTCTGGCCCTGGCCGTCGAGCCCGCGGAAAAAAACATCATGAGCCGCCCCCCGCGGCACCCGAAAGAAAGTATTTTCGCCAAAGGTCTCGGTGTCCACATCATCTGGGTCGGACTGCTCATGGGCGCCGTTTCCATCATTACCCAGGCCCTGTTCATCGACAGCAGCAAGGCCCACTGGCAAACCATGGTCTTTACCGTCCTCTGCTTGAGCCAGATGGGGCACGTGCTGGCCGTGCGATCGGAACGGGACTCTTTTTTCAGGCAGGGGGCCTTTTCCAACAAACCCCTTCTGTGGGCCGTATTGCTGACCCTGGCCCTGCAGATTGCCACCATATATGTGCCGTTCCTGAACCCCATCTTCAAGACCCAACCGCTCACGGCCGGGGAGCTTTTGGCGACGATTCTGCTGTCGACTGTCGTATTTCTGGCGGTGGAGCTTGAAAAGGCCGTCAAACGGTCGACCTGATTTTTCGTGTACATTGGCTGACAGTGGATCTGTGGGAGCATGCCTACTATCTCGACTCCTTTATCAAACACCTCGTCAATTGGGATTTCGTCAATTCGAATCTGGTCTGAGAAGACAGCGGCGGGGTTGTTATGGTCCGCGGGCTTCATGCGCTATTCTCTTGGCCTTCTCGACGAGAGATTCGCGCCGTGCGGCGGGGAAAGCCCACCCCCGGGGATCCACCGAAGGCAGAGAAAAAGTGTCGGCGGGGGGGACTTGTTGAACCCAGGGACGACCATGCCTACCCGGGAATATTTCTTGACAACGAGCGACACCAACCGGTAATTTTTATTTCCCGGGTTGGATAGTAACCGGAAATTCCTATGGCCAGGAGTATCCCTGTGATAGAGACGCTCAAATCCATCATCCTGGACTTCCAGGAAACCCGGCTGGAGACCGGGGTTCCACGGCGCTTGCGCATCGAGCCGGTCCGCGGCAAGGCCGCCGTCTGCATCGGTGTGCGTCGGGGAGGCAAATCGACGTACATGTTCCAGGTCATCCAGCGGCTCTTGGACAGCGGGGTCCCGCGCAGAACATCCTGTACCTGAACTTCTTCGACGACCGCCTCCACAACCTGCGCCAGGACAACCTCGGCCTGATCGCCGAGGCGTATTACTCCATCTTCCCGGAGAAAAAAAACACCGAGACGGTTTACTGTTTCTTCGACGAGATTCAGGCCGCCGAGGGCTGGGAACCTTCATCGACCGCATGATGCGCACCGAAAAATGCGAGGTGATCTGACCGGTTCGTCGCCGGGATGCTGTCACGGAGATAGCGACGCAAATGCGCGGCGAGCGCTTTCATGGGAGATGTTCCCGTTCTCTTCCAGGAATTCCTGGACTATAAGGGCGTCGAGAGCCCGGGCGCTCTGTCCACAAAGAAACGGCTCCTCGTTCAGAAGGCCTTCGAGGAATACTGGGAGACGGGCGGCTTCCCGGAGGTCGCCGGCCTCCCGCGCCACTTGAGGATCAAAACCCACCAGGAATATTTCCACACCATCCTGTTTCGGGATCTGGTTGAACGCCATGACGTTTCGCATCCCAGAGCGGTAGGCGACCTGGCCCACCGGCTGGTGGACAACACGTCCTCGCTTTACTCCGTCAACAGTCTCACGGGCTATCTCAAGTCGCTGGGCCACAAGGTTCCCAAAGTCCGCGGTGTCGGATTACCTGGAATGGTTCGAGGACGCCTATTTCCTGTTCACCGTGCGCCTATTCGACCCGTCTCTTGCGCGCAGCAACACCAATCCGAAAAAGGTCTACTGCATCGATCACGCGCTGGTCACATCGGTATCGTCCGGAATTCTGGTCAACTCCGGCCATCTCCTTGAGAACCTTGTGTTTACCACGCTCCGGCGTCTTCACCCGGAAATCCACTATTACAAGACCAGGACCGGCCGGGAGGTCGATTTCATCGTCCCGATGCGCGGCCGGCCGCGGATACTGGTCCAGGTATGCGAGTCCCTGGCAGACCCGCAAACGCGGAAACGGGAGACTGCGGCCTTGAGTGAGGCGATGGCCGAACTGGGCCTGGCATCGGAACCATCGTAACCCGGAACGAGGACGAGCGGATCGATGCCGTCGGCGGGACCATCGAAGTGGTCCCGGCATGGCGGTTCCTGCTCGAACTGCCGGAATCGACGGAATAGCTACCTGAGATTCCTGCTGATCAGCGACACATACGGGAAAGCCTGGTAGCTCGAAGCTCCGAGGCCATGGGTGGTTTTGACCCGGTTCACGCTTCTCCTTTAGACTCATCACACGCCGACTTCGCAAGAGGAGCTCATGCTCGTCATTTTGGTAAGTTTTGCTTTTGGCTTTGGACTGGCCCTGGCCCGGGTCGGGCTGCCGCCCATGGTCGGATTTCTGGTGGCCGGATTTGCCTTCAACATGGCCGGGTTGGCCAAGCCCCAAGGGCTGGATTTAGTAGCGGACCTGGGCGTCATTCTGTTGTTGTTCTCCATCGGCCTGAAGCTGGACGTTCGCGGTCTGCTCAAGGCGGAGATTTGGACCAGCGCCACGGCCCAGATTCTGATCACCACCGCCTTGATGTGCGGCGTCTTGCTGCTGGGGCAGCAGATGTTCCCCATACCGCTCATGGAAATGTCCCGGCGGACAATCCTGGTGCTGGGCTTTGCCCTTGCCTTTTCCAGCACGGTGTTTGCGGTCAAGGTGCTGGAGGAAAAGGTGATATGACGGCGTTTTACGGCCGCATCGCCATCGGCATCCTGATCATGCAGGACCTGTTTGCCGTTCTTTTCCTGAGCGTCTCGGAGGGAAAAATCCCCAGCGTCTGGGCTCTGAGCGTTCTGGCCCTGCCGCTGCTGCGGCCATTGCTGTTTCGATTGTTGAACATAGCGGGCCGCGGCGAGCTGTTTATCCTCTGCGGCCTGTTCATTGCCTTGGGAGTGGGCGCCGAGGGTTTTGCCCTGGTCGGCCTGAAGCCGGACCTGGGCGCGCTGGTGGTGGGCGTGCTCATTGCCGGCCATCCGCGCGCATCGGAATTGGCCAAGGCCCTGTTCGGCTTCAAGGAGTTGATGCTGGTGGGCTTTTTTCTATCCATCGGCATGAAGGGACTGCCGACATGGGACATGCTCATGGCTGCGGTTCTGCTCTGCCTGGTGCTGCCCATCAAGACCGGCATCTATCACTTCATTGTCAACCACTTCGGGCTGCGAGCACGTACGAGCCTTTTTGCCTCTCTAGCACTGACCAACTACTCCGAGTTCGGGTTGATCGTGGCGGCCGTTGCCGTCGGCCAGGGTCTTATGCCTGCAGATTGGCTCCTGGTCATGGCCATGACCATAAGCATCAGCTTTGCCCTTTCCGCACCCTTGAGCACCAATTCCGAGTTTGTCTACCGCCGAATGTTTCAGTGGCTGCGCCGCTTTGAGCGCGGGTTTTGCCATCCCCACGATGCACCCATCGACCTTGGTTCGGCAAAGGCCGTGGTCATGGGCATGGGCCGGATCGGCTCCGGGGCTTATGATGAACTGCAGAAAATATACGGCGATGGAGATTTGCGGCGTGGAACATGCTCCGGAGCGGGTGGACTTCAACCGCGGCCAGGGCCGCAATGTGATACTCGGCGATGCCTGCGATACCGAGTTCTGGTTGAAGCTGCGCAAGGATATCCAGCTGGAACTGGTCATCCTGGCCATGCCCAATCACCAGGGCAACATGTACGCGGCTCACCAGCTGCGCAACTTCGGCTTTGACTGCCAAGTGGCGGCCATTGCCCGCTTATCCGGAAGAGGTCGAGGAGCTCTCGGCCCTCGGGGTCTGTACCGCCTACAACATGTATGAACAGGCTGGAGCCGGTCTGGTGCGCACTGCCCTGGAAGGCTGTCGCCTGGGGAAATAGGGCTTCTGCATCCTGCAGAATATCATTGGAGCGACAAGGAGGAACTATGTCGAACACTGGGCAAGGGAGCAACCATCCCGAGGAAGGAAATACCGGCATGGATAAGGAAATGATCGCCCCACAGGGGCTGGAAGCGCAGGCCGGTGAACCCCTGATTGGGTTTCTGCAACGTATCATCCATTTTGCGGTCAGGATTATGGCCGTCTTGATGACGGCTGTTATTCTGTGGGGCATCGGCGATGTGGTGTGGATGCTTTACAATCAGTTGATGGCCCCACCTTTCATGCTGTTGAACATCAATGACCTTCTGGCGACATTCGGCGCTTTCATGGCGGTCCTGATCGCCATCGAAATCTTTATCAATATTACCATGTATCTCCGGAGTGATCTGATCCACGTAAAGCTGGTCATGGCCACCGCTCTTATGGCCATTGCCCGGAAGGTGATCATTTTTGATTTCGATAAAGTGGCTCCGGATTATGTCTATGCCACCGGAGCCGTAATCTTGGCTCTTAGTATCGGCTACTGGTTAGTAGCCGGGAAGAAGGCTGGTTCATCCGTATGTCCAACGGAAAAGGCGGAGTGAAGCGCATCGATGTACGGAGGATAGAAAGAAGCGTTTTTGACCACCCTTGGCCTGGATTTTTCAAGGACGGTTTATCGGGCGTCGGTCTTGCCAATCGGGCATCGCGGTTCATGGTGCTCTCCCGCCGATATAATGCTCTTAGGCCGCGTCTATGACTTCAACGGGCATAAGGCTCTGTTGAACTGAAAGGAAAGAGAGCAGGAGGCTCGTGGTGGAGGAAAAGAAATGTGCAAGTACGCTATGTGAAGTGCCATGGCATACCCTGGACGAACAGCCTATTTTCGGAAAGCTTCAAAGCACCCCCAAAGGCCTGAGTAACGAAGAGGCCGCACATCGACTGACCTTCTACGGACCCAACGCTTTGCCCGCCAAAAAGCCCCCCACCATTTGGGCCATTCTGCTTCACCAGGTGCTCAATCCGTTGATATTCATTCTCGTTGCCGCCGCCGTGGCATCCATTGCCATCGGAGAAGCGAGTGACTCCATATTCATTATCATCGTCGTCGTGCTCATCGATGCGGCGGGGTGATCAGGCTGGAGCACACAGGACGCCAGCTGAAGGACTAGAGGAACCGGCGAACTAGCTCTGTGTCTCGAGTTCACCACAGTGGCAATCCATAGCAACCCTCCAAGTGATGGGTAGGCGGGGTATAATGCAAGTAAAGAAGGCGGGGGCATGCGGATATCGCAGGGTATGCGGGATCAGATTACGGGACTGGCTGCGTCAAATATTGTGGGACGTGGGACCTGATGATCTCTAGCAGCAGGACGACGAGCTCGCTCTTCTCTTCTTCCGCGATTTTGGGTATGTCAATCCTTAGTTTCATAGATTCTGTGCATAGCACGGAGATTTGCTCTTGTCCCGTGCTTTTTCGCGTCCACCTACCCCTATTGAGAAGTTACGGTGAATGAGGTTCAAGTCTGTTTTGCGAAAACCGTAGTGGCGTGGATTCAGCATTAAGATGTGAGGGACTAAAACAGAGACTTGGCACAAAAGATCCGATCAAATCAGTTGTCTTTTGGCAAGCTCGGCAAAGAGTCCTCCCGTGTCAAGCAATTGCTCATAATTTCCCTCCTGGCAAATCCGTCCTTTATCGAACACAAGGATGTGATCAGCATGCATGATAGTGCTCAGCCGGTGCGCTATGACCACCCTGGTGGCGTGGAGCTTTTCAAGACTCCTGCTCACGATTGACTGGGTGCGGTTATCCAGTGCACTGGTAGCCTCATCGAAAAACAGCAGGCGAGGTTTGCGCACGATGGCCCTCGCAATCATGAGTCTCTGGCGCTGTCCCCCGGACAGGGTTCCTCCTCCAGGAGGAAGCACTGTATGCATGCCCATGGGCATCTGCCGCAGATCCTCTTCAAGTCCCGCCATTTGGGCCGCCTCCCATGCGTCATCGAGAGTCAACGAGGAGGAACCGACAATATTCTTGAAAATGTCGCCTGCAATAATTTTCCCGCTCTGGAGTACCACTCCGATCTGCCGGCGCAATTCCCTTATATTGATTCCTGCCAGCTCCTGTCCATCGTAGTAGATCGTGCCGGACTCCGGCTCTTCGAAACCAAGCAGGAGGCGCAACATGGTCGATTTTCCGGAACCCGAACCTCCTACAAGGGCAATAAACTGGCCTGGTCGGACGTGAAAGGAAACATCTTTGAGAACCAAAGGGCCGTCGGATGAGTAGCGAAAGTGTACGTGGCTGACTTCAATCTCCCCGCTCAATTCCCCTGGACTGTTTTTCGTCTTGTCCACTTCCGGCTGGCGCTGGATAATGGGCCTTGCCCTTTCGTAAAGCGGAATGACATGCAGAGAAGAAATGAGCGTCCTGCTCATTTGGAGCAGCGCGTTTTGAAACATCGTGTAGGCGGCGAGGAAGGCCACAAAACTGCCGGTACTGAGTGAGCCGGTTCCACTTTCACGCAGGGTCAGACACGCAAAAATGGCCATGAGGGAGAGGATCGGAAACGCCGAGTTGAAGGATAGCAGGAGATTCGATACGACGCCGACCTTGTACGACATCTTTCTCTGGCGTCCGAATTCCCCGGCCCAGACCGCGAAGGCGCGATCTTCCGTTCCCGAGAGCCTCAGCTTGGAGATGCCCGAAATCAGTTGGAATACTATTCCCGAGATTTTCCCCTCGAGTTCGCTCAGCTTTCTTTGATAGCCGACTTGTCGAAAGCCCGCAACACAGGTCACCAACACTCCGAAGATCGCTATTCCCGTCGCAACCAGCGCGAGCTGCAAATCGTACCAGAACATGAGCGCAAAATTGAACAGTGAGAAAATAGCGGCGAGCAAGGTTTGGACGGCTGTCTCTGAGAGAATTTGCCGGATGGCTATTGATACCCAGCGCCCTGTCCGCCAGGTCGCCAGTGGTATAGTCTTTGAAAAAGGGGACGGGCAGCGAGAGTAGACGGTCCATGACGCCGGCCTGGAGGGATGCGTCCATTTTGCTCTCAAAGCGGAGCAGCGCCACTGCTTTTGTCATGTTAAAAGCAGCCGTTGCAAGAGCGCACACGAGCAGAAGGAGCGCTATTTGCGCAAGCTGGCCGCGCGCCCCATCAGGGATGAACGTATCGAAGACAATCCCCATCGCAATCGGAGTGATCAAGCCAAGAAGCGCTCCCAGTGTCGCCATGAGGGTGACGGTGACGATGTCGGCCATGCACCCTCGAATGCCAAACCTGAAGAGATCCCAACCCTTCAGCGGCCTGTTGGGAAAAGGGCGATAGAAAGTAAAGGCGAATGGGTTCAGAAGCTGAACGTTTTCGCTGGTTACCCTGATCCGCTCACGAGTAGTGGGGTCATTGATCTCGTAAAGCCCAGGTGAAACGGGCAGCAATGCAACGGGCCTCTTGTCCTCTTCCATGCGCCCCAGGAGTGGACCGACATCCTGTTTCCACCATCTTCCCTTGAGCACAACCTGCCTGTGTCGAATCCTGGATGCCCAGGCTATGGCGGCTAAAGGGTCGCTTCCCACCATTGTCCCCTTGCCAGGGGCTTTGAACTCGATTCGCAATTTTTGCCCTATCAATTGGCAGGCGGCAAGCAGGGCGTCTTCTTCGCCCGCACCCACGACCGGCAGAGGCCGTTCCGGCTCCAGGATCGATGCCAGCCCGAGGAGTGCGTTCTTAGACGCGTCCTGCTCGTTTATAGCTTTGGTGTGGAGTCGCCGGCTTTCCTCTTCTTCCTGATCCAGCCAATTCTGTTCGAGGCAGTCCAGCACCAATGCGTGGAATCTTTCCAATCCGGACCATAACGATCCCTCCCGCAGGCAGGTCGCCGTGTCCAAGACGCGATACTTTGCATCACTTAGGGATTGGAGCCACACCAGGTCTGAAATCGGGATAACACCGGAGCCCAGGTCAATTTGAGGCAGGTTGTTTCTGCCTAGGAAATAAGAGACCCCATCCAGATGGCTCACCCAGACGACGCCTGAAGCTGGACGCACATCTTTACTGCCCGCCACTGAAATCTCTCTCCCGGCAACTAATTGGACGGTCTCCTTTGGCGGCATCTCCTTCCGGATGCCCAGAGACAAACCACTCACCCAGCCGGCAATCGCTCCTTCCGCTCGAGTCTGGAAGGAAGGGTCTGCGCAGAGTTCTTCAAAGCGGCCAAGCCCCAGTTCAAGGACTTCGCTCCCGGGAGTACCGATTGCGAACACACCAATATCTTCCTTCGACAGGCCCCCCGCATCGAACAGCAAATCTCCGTCCCTTGCCCGTATCAGGTAGTCTCTGGGACCGGCAGGTTCGCCTTGTCTCGTCATGACGGCAAAAACATCGACCATTCCGGTACGCACGAGCCAAACTCGCCTTCCGGCATTGAGCGGAAACGGCTTATTTCCTTCCAGCTTGAGAAGCTTTCCTTCTCTTTCAAAAACACTCTTCATGAATTTTTCGCCATCAGGGGTTTTCTTCCGGGATTATGCGCCGGCATGCGCCCGGAATTATCCTTCCGATCTGATCAATTCCGCGTATGGGCCATCAATTTTGATCATTTCATCGTGTGTGCCGCGCTGGACCACTTTCCCTCCATCCAGCACGATGATCTCGTCACAGTCCCGAATGGTGCTCAACCGATGGGCGATGATCAGGCAAGTGTAGCCGCGGCGCCGGATGTTGTCGTCGATGATCTTTTCCGTATTCGGGTCCAGCGCGCTGGTGGCTTCATCCAGAATCAGAATGACCGGGTCCGCCACCAGGGTTCTGGCAATTTCCATGCGCTGGCGCTGGCCACCGCTGAAATTGCCGCCCCCTTCCGCTACCGACAGGTCATAGCCGCCGGAACGCGCGGCTATATCGTCATGAATCAACGCTTCCTTCGCAGCACGCACGATGCGGGCTTCCGAGAGGGTCTCATCCCACAGGGTCAGGTTTTCTCGCATTGAGCCGCCGAACAGAAAAATATCCTGGTCCACAACTCCTATTGAATTGCTCAATAGCCGACCGGGATAGTGATGGCGCGGTTTTCCGTCAAAAAGAATCTCTCCGCTCCAGGGTTCATAGAGACCCGCCACCAGCTTGGCAACGGTTGACTTGCCCGAACCCGATCCTCCAACCAGAGCGACACGGGCTCCGGGCGTCAATGTCAAATTGAAGTCCTCGATCAAAGGGGGATCCAGTTTACCGTACCCGAAGGTGACCTTCACCAGATCGAGGCGGCCCGAAAGCTTTGTCGGAGATTGAGCCGGGGGAACATCTCCATCACTGCCAGGATCCTTGGAGAAGCGTTGGTCCCGTGGATAATGGAACACGTCATCGAGGCGCTTCAAATCGCCATCAGTCTCCTGCAGTTTGCTCCCCAGGTTGACCATTGAATTGACCGGCTCCAGAAAACTCATCATCAGACTTTGATAGGCCACCAGCATGCCAATGCTCAAATGTCCATCCATCACCCGTATTCCGCCAAGCCCCAGAATGGCCACATTATTGATGGCCATCAGCAGGGGAGGGACGGCGCAAAGGAACTGTGTCGAAAACCCCATCTTCTGTTGAGCGGTCATTACCTTGGCCTGGTATCCCGCCCACTGGGCGAAGAAATCGGATTCTCCGCCGCTAGCCTTGAGGGTTTCGATCATCTGCAGCCCGCTCATGGTGGTCCCGAGCAGTTTTCCTTCCTCCTGGAGCAACCGCTGATTGATGTCGACCCTTTTTCGGGAGACGAGCCTAAGGGCAAGCAGGTTGAAAAGGGCTATTGAAATCCCGGCCAGCGTCAACCCGATGTCGTATTGAAACATCAAAACGGCGTAGAAAAGAATCATGAGCAGGTTGAGCGCGTTGGTAGCCAACTCCCCTGAAAGGATTTGAGCCACTTTGTCATTGAGACGAATCCGGGACCCAATTTCACCACCGTATCGTTGAGCAAAAAAATCTATCGGCAGCCTGAAAACATGGTGAAAGAATTGAGCGGAGGCGCTCACCGCAAGTTTGGTCTCAAATCGCAGAAGATAAGATTCCTGCAGCCATGTGAGCCCTGCTCTCAAGAGAGCTGTCAGGCCCATTCCGATGAGGAGCGGCTCGAGCCAATCGAATGACTGCCCGACGAGGATACGGTCGATGAATACTTTCGAAAAGGTGGGAATCACCAGACCCGGGATGACCAGGAAAAGACCCGCCAGGATGACATAAGCCAGGGCTGATTTTGAACGCGAAAGACGCTGTTTGAGCGCACGCACGAGACTGGGCCTGGTTCCGCCCTGCCTGAATTCGGGAGTGGGTTCGAAAGTGAGGACTACGCCGGTAAAAGCCTGATCCAACTCTTCTTGCGTTATCACCCTGGGGCCCAAACCCGGATCATTCAAGTAGACCTTACCCTTCCTGATTCCCTCCAGCACGACAAAATGATTGAAATTCCAGAACAGGATCATTGGCAGAGCGAGGTCTTTCAGACCTCCTGGTTCCTTGCGGAAACCTTTCGCAGTAAATCCATATTTCCGGGCTGCTTTGGCTATATTGCTGGCTTTGCTCCCATCCCGCGTTACGCCGCATTCAGAACGGAGCTCTTCGAGCGGAACGATTCTGCCGTAATAGGCCATCAGGATGGCCAAAGACGCCGCTCCACACTCGGTCGCCTCCATCTGCAAGACAGTGGGGGTCTTTACGCGGATATCGTTCCATCCCCTCAACGGCTGCTTGATCATTTTTTGATTCCCTTGGTCCCGTCCTCGCTGCGCCCCGGAAGACGCCTGCTCAGCAAAGGAATCGACAAACTTAAAGGAGACTGCTCCTCAACGATGACCGCTGCATGGCACTGTGTCCGGCTCTCGATTGTCATCGAGGGGCCTTTCCCGGTCGACCATCTATAACCGGTCACCGTGTCCGGGTCGGGTGTCAGGTCGGCATAGATTTCAACGGGCTCGGAGTCGGAAGAAAGCGCCGCGACCAGGTTCTCGTTTTGCAGGGTGCGCATCATCGCCTCAGGCGTGGCGGGAGATTCGGAGACCCGACTGACAATTCCCAGGATGGATCCGCTTTCTTCCAGTCGAGTCGTCGCAGGAGAGATAAGGATTTTCATCCCAGGTCGAACTTTTTTCCCATCGATGGGGGAGAGGTACACGACGGCTTCAAGGTCATTGGCCGTGTCACCGATGCGCGCGAGAATCATTCCCTGGCCCAAGACCTTGGTGGGTATCCTTCCGGAGATTCCCCATAAAAGAGCGACAAGTATCAGACCCCCCAAGGAGAGAAGGGCAAGCCAACCTTTGGGAGTCGTCACCTGCATCAATGAATCCAATTCCTCCGGAGACGATAATCTTTCCAACGCAGCCTTGCGATATATTTCGCTCATTGGCTAACTATGCTCCCGTCCTGTCCGGAACCATTCAATCCGGTAAACACAATCGATATTTAGGGATTTCGACAATGGGAACCGCCGCTTTGGGTGTGCTTAGAAATGAGTTAAGTCTGGATGTCAGGAACGCGCCTGATGAAAAATATCTGGCAGGGATGTTTTCCAGAGAAAAATCGCCGTTGCCTTCGGAGAAACTTCTTGCCCACATCTTGTATTATAATTCTATGCTCTCTTGAGTTTCTTCAGCATTCTGTCAAAGCGGTTTCCGGCAAAGGAGACAGTATCAAGTACGTGCGGGTCTAATTCATCTTCCGTGAGGCCATCTTCATCCGTTTTCTCCCCCTGGAGTTGTGTCAGCTTACGCATTGTACTCCTCAACCGATCCGATAAAAACATCGCCATGGATCGATAGAAACGTGCGGCAAACCCTTGATCCTCATCAATTTTAGTCTGGAGCACAGTTCTAGGGATCCTGAGAACCAACGAATTCTGATCGGCTCTTACAGTAGCAGACGGAGGGGTTGCATCGATAAATGACATTTCCCCCACGACATCACCCGATTGGAGTTTTGCAGTCGCGAGCCATGATTTTGAGCGGTAAACGCCAAGAATCCCTTCTAAGACAATGAAAATATTCTCTATTTGCCTGTGTTCCACGATAAGTATTTCTCCCGCGCTCACTTTCTCGACTATTCCAACATTAGCCAGCCAGTCCGCGTCTTCATCAATCAAATGGCCGAAGAGAAATAAAACCGTTCGCATATAGCCTCGGACCTCTTTGGGAATGTGCATGGATTGTGATCAGGACAGTGGAGAATCCTCGGTATGTGGCCGTATTTCCACTGTTTCCCAGGTCTTCCTGCTCGACTTCTAGCACAATGTCGACCTGATGGTCAAATTCAAAACCAATTGACAAAAGCGATCATGATCCGAACTCATAATTGGGGAAGACCATCATTGCCTGGAACCAGGTTGAACAAATTTCATCAAGTGAGAATTCAAGGGATAATCAGATCCTTTTGCTTCCGAGCAAGAACTCCCCCACCGACGTTTCGGCGTAATAATCGAGCCCGGCCGCCCGGGCGAAAAGATCCGAATCCCCTCCCCCGATGGCGCAGGGCGCCAGGTCCATCGCCGTTGCCACCAGGTACATGGTCTGGTTGAGAACCCCTACGTCTTTCAAGAGGACACTATAAGCCAGGGATTCATACTTCCAGGAGAGCCGCTGGAACCTGGCAGCGATCGTAATCAGGACCTGGGGGGGCATTTCGTCGATTCCGGCCGAGCCCGCGGCATCTTTCAAGAGCGTATCGACCGCTTCCGTCAAGCCGCAGATCTTTTCAAGGCGATGGTTTTTCGGGCAGTAGTGATAGAGACCGGGGGAGAGGTTCTCGCACGAGCCCACGCTTATATAGAGCTCGAGCTCGTAAATGGCGCCCGCTCCGGGGTACGGCCTGCTGCTGAGCTCCTGGAATTCCGTCCTCATCAGGTCCTTTACCCTTGCCGAGCGGTAAAGGAACTCCCCCAGCTGGCGGTCGGTGATTGGCCGCTCCCCATATTCCCGGATGGATTTTCTCTCTTCCAGAACCAATGTGAACGGAAAATCCTCCAGCTCCAGCGCACTCATGTCCGGTCGGTACAGATCGATGGTCTCCAGTGCGTCGAACTTCTTTACCGCCGGCAGGGGCTCGATCTTGGTGTAGAAGCGGTACGTTCCTCCGAACGGGTTGGCATGCCTTCCCATTCGGCTTCTGACATGAAAGAGAAGATCGTGAAATTCCCACTGCGTCAGGGCCTCGCTTTCCCCCGGGTAAGGCTCGTCGGGTTTCAGCTCGAACACAAATCCGGCGCCAAGAAACATTTCCAGAAACAGCGCAACGGCGTCGCGTGGTATGCCTTGCAGCAAATCGCACAGCGATCCGAGAGTCCGTGGCTCTGCGAGTTCGGCTGCAACCGCCGCACCCTCCCATCCGTGCAGGGTAATCTTGCCGTGGGCCAGGGGAGACTCCAGGATCAGGTCACTTCCGTTCCCGGTGAAGATAGGCAAACCTCGAAAGGGTGTACCTGGACTGAGGATCAACCGGAGCGGGAGAAAATTTGAAGGAACCGGAGGTGGGGGCAAGGATGGCGAGCGGCCGGCCGTCGCGGAAAATGCCATAGCTGAGAATCCGGCGTTCGGCAAAGATCAACAGGTAGTAGTAGAGCCGAGCGAGCGTGCTCGTCCCATCTGTTTCCTGGACCAGGCGGGCAAGTTCATCTTCCGTGGCCCCGGTCGAGGAGAGGACCTCGATCGCCTGCCTGAGTCCGGGGGAAAGGCCCTTAAAGGTATACTGCCTGTAGGTGACGGGCATCTCGATGACGATGCGATCGGCCGACGGAGCATCGACAGTGACCCCTTTCGCAAACGAAAGCACATAGGCCTGCAACATAATTCCTCCCCTGGGCAGCGGAGTGGCGTCTGAATCAAAAGAACATCGGATTAGGATTGAGTTCTTCTTCCGCCAGGGGCCGGGTCAGCCAGCCCATCTCCACCGGCACGTCGTAGAGCCGTCCAGGGGCAAAACGCGCCCAGAAATGGCGCAGACCCGGCACGATCACTTTCACCACGGGCATTTTCACGTCCGGCCGGGTCTGATCGAGCACCATCACTTCCATTCCCTTTTCCTCTACGATGCGCCGGCACAGCAGTATGTCCTTCAGTAGATCGCCGCTGTAGAGGGACGGGTGGTCCTCGCGTCGTCTGGCCGCAATCGTTTCATCCGGCGCCATGTAAGGCTGGTTGGCCAGGGTGGCGGTTTTGAGCCATGATACGGTTTCCTCGTCCTCTATAAGGAGTTTGCCCACCTCGCCCCCTTCGGCCAGGCCGAGCATCTGGTTCATTTCGGCAAAGGCGCGCTGCAGGGCAATGCGCGCATCGAGATGGGAGCCGAGACCAAACAGGATGCGCTCTTCCGGCCCGGTACAGAGGCGCGAGACGGCTGCGAAGGAGGGGATGCCCAGATCGCTGGTGATGTCGAGCGCCCAGACCTCTCGACCGAGGGTCTGGTAATAGCCGATGAGATCGAGCAGGTAAGGCTCATCGAAGCTCTCCACCGCCACTCCAGGCTTTCGCAGGCGGTTGTACCACCAGAGCGCTACCGCGTCCCTCTCCACGAGTTCGCAGAACCCCTGCAGCACAGCCTCCTCCAGATTGTTCCCGGAGGCATTGCCGTTGGAACAGCTCATGCAATAGAAGGAGTCGCAGTCCGCACCCGCCTTGGACTGGTAATAGAGCAACTGAGTCGGCAAATACTTGTGGCGTGCATGGGTCAGTGACCACACCGGCGTCCAGTCGATCTGCGCCGATTCGTCCAGCGGTTCGGGCACCCGATTGAACTTCGATTGCTTCTTGTCCCAGGCCTTATGTGCGGCCAGTTGCCGGTCGCTGTAACGCATCACATCGTTGGGGTGGATCGCATCGGCCCCGAAACGGTCACGCATCTCCCGGAGGCTGGCGGTCACAATCACCTCCCCACCCGTGCGCTCGCCCGAATAGCGTTCAATCGCCTCGCACAGCGCGCTGGCCCTGGCCTGCGCTTCGGAAACCCCCTTGCCGCGCTGGCATTGCGAAGGCTCGCCTTGAGAAAGTTCAGGCACTCCATTTTGAAGGCATGATTGTGGCCGGCCATGTACACATGGACGAGGCCATCCGCGTTGTGCACCGGCAAAAGCCTCTCCACCGCTCCGGTGATCGGGCTCACCAGGTGCTGATATTTCTTCAGCGTCTGCTCCGGCGCGCGGGTGCGGTGCCCGCCATCCTGCATAAAGGTCACTTTCCGGTTGACCAGTTCGACCGGCATGGTTTTGGCCGCTTCACCCTCGCCGCAGGCCGGGCAGGCGGGATGTCTGAGGAGCTCATGGCCCTCGGCGCCCCAGGTGCGCACGTCCAGGCTCAGGACCCTGCCTTCCAACCCGTCCTTCACCCCCGCGATAAATTTAACCACCTCCACGGCGGCAAGCTGGCAGGCGGCGTTGATGGTTGCCGGGACAGCCGCCCACGACGCGGGAGAGGGTCCTGGCAGGTTGTGTTTTTCCGCCACGAACTGGTGCACTGGTCGGTTTCCCGTCAAACGGTCGGCCAGACACCGGTGGCAACCGGTTTTGCCGGGCACGAACAGCGGCCCGACCCAAAGTTCATGGCCGATCGGCTTGACCAGCAGCCAGGGGCGGCCAGCTTCCAGCGAGGCGGCGTTCAATGCGGCCAGTTCCCCCCGCAGGTAATCATCGGTCACCACTACCTCAAGATCCGCCGTCTCCCCCTCGGCGAGAACAACCCCAAGTTCCGCCAACGCCTTGTGCAAGGGGGTCGCATCCGCCTCGCCCACAGCACGTACCCGCACCCGCCTGGATTCGAGCGCCTCCATTGCGGCGCGCGGTTCGATTCCCATGCCGTGCCAGAAGGCTGCCTTCCTCAACGGAGTATCTGGGTCGCTCTCGGTAATGTAGCCGTTTTTTTCGAGCAGCATCAGGGCGTAGTAAACCCTGGCCCCGCCCACCTTCCCGGCAAGTGCGTCAACGAGTGCGTCAGCGTTTCGGCTGCCGTCGATCAACGGGGCGAGCAATTCATACACCTTCCCGTGCAAAGCCCTGCTCCCGTCATCGGAGAGTACCAGCACCCCCTCACCGGGAATGACGCTTACCTGCAGATGGGATTTGAAAACAGGTCTTCTCATCACTCATATCCTCAAAACGGTTTCGATTTTCTGTGGCCCACGGTCCACCCATCTGCGAAGCCGTGCCCTTCTGCGGAAAGGCTTCAGCGCCCCGGGACGCGTGCTCGCCGGTTTTACGAGTAAGGAGCCGACCATCGTCGGCTCCGGTAGTACATGACTCCCCGGCCTGCTGGCTTTGGCCGGAGTCGATGGGCAGGAGTCCCATAATGGAGGTGCCTGGCGTTATCTGGTTTTTGTCCTGAGACAATTGCAGATCGTCGCACTCCCCCTTCCGCTGAGCCGAGGCTACCCCGAGGCCCCCGGCCAGCGTCAGATGTCAACACTTCCGGATCGCAAATCGCGCAAGGGATAGCCCCATCGTGAGTGCTCGCCTCTCTGCGCCATCAGCAACAGCAACGCCGACGACACGCGGGAAAAAAGACGACACACCCACACCCACCCCCACACCCACAACCATGCCCACAACCACACCCATGATGATGCCCGCCTGCCGCCTGGCTTAGCTGCTCCTCCGAAAGTTCATCGTCCGAGGGCTTCGGCGGCAGTACCAGGTGAAATACCTTGTCGGTGTCCTCCACCGCTCGCACTTCGACGTTTTCGGGTACCTCCACACCGGCCTCCTTGAGCACTGCCGCCGGGTTAGACATGAGCCTCTGCTTGAACCCTTCGTCCGCCCATGTCTTGGCGATAAGCTGCTCCATCTTCTTGGCCTGCTCTTCCGCGTGTTCTTTCGCTTTCTCTTCCTCGTTCATGCTGTTTCTCCTTTTGTGAAAATGTAAGGTTCTTCCCAACAACGCCGTTTCGCCTACAGTCGCGAGCCACCCAACCGCGGGCGCCCGAGTACGGCCTACTCATAACGTATCCCCCATCCGCCAAAGGAGCGAATCGCGCTCGGGGTGTGAGAACGGCAGCCGGCCCTAGTGTTCCCGTCATGCTTCTCTCGGGTCACTGAAACGTCTGCTCACCCGCCCGTGCACGTACCGGGATACCGCCGCCTCTTTACTCTTGGACGAACAAAAAGCCGGTTTGTTTCAAGGTTCATTGCCCTTCAGTGGCCGACAGCCATTAGCTCTTCTTCAATAAACCTCCCCGCGTCGGCCGAGGCCAACTCTTCCATGTGCAAGGCAGCCAGGGCCAAAAGCATTTCGGTGCGCCGGGGGCGGGCGGCGCCTTCGGCCGCCCGCATTCTTGTCTCAAAGCGTTCGAGATTCTCCGCAGCCTCCTTGACCTGCCGCTTTAGTATGGTGAACACCCCGGCGTCGGGCTGCGGATTGCCCAGGTAGTTCTGCAGCCTGCCACCCTGGCGGTAGTTCGGGAAGTCTTCCAGGCCCATGAAAAGCAGGAACCAGTCGGCTCGAAAGGAGCCGGCGGCCGCGGCGATGCCTGCATAGTCGGCAATGAATTCATCGTGGATGGCATCTTTCATGGAGCCGAACACCCGCTTCGTGAAATAGTGGACGCATTCATGCTCCAGGCGGATAACGAGCGACGCCCTGCGCCAGACTTTATCCGTCATGCCGACCATTTCCGCCGGCACGCCGCTGTATCCGCCCTCGTTCAGGATGATGAGCCGGTCCTGGTAGAGTTCCCTGTGCGCAATGAGAAGGGAGAATTCCGCCGGCCATTGGTCCGCGGCTGCTTCGGAGGGGTGGGCGGCCTCCCAGGCCCTACGATGGCGTGCGATCCGGTCCCAGTTGTTCAGACCGGAGATCATGGCCGCCCCCCTCGATTCCGGCACCGGCACCGGCTCGTTGCGCATGGACAGAGCACATAAAAGGGCGGTAAAATCACTCCTGTCCCGGACCGTAAGCACCGGAATCGTCCCGGCCGGGGTTTCGTGGAGGAACAGCTTCAGCCCCTCGGGATCGGCGAGTTCCAGGGCAGTCTGTTCGGGATCGGGGAGATTTCCCCTGAGGGTTGCGGCCCGGTACCCATCCTCGCGACTGATCCCTTCACGGATCGGGAAGCGAAGCTGAACCAGCTTTTCCCGCAGGACCGGAAAAACGCCGCGCCCGGCCGCCTCTTCCGCGTAGTCATGCCACGCGCGGACAAAGGGCTCATCGGCGAGGGGGAGGGAAGGAGCTTCCCTGCCGACGAAACGGCTGCAACCATACCCGAGCAGTTTGTCGATTTCGCTGCCTGTGGCGCCCAGGGAAACAAGCACCTTGCGCCGAAAGCGCTCGCGCCGTTCAAGGTTCTCCCGCAGTGGCGCAGAGGGATTCATCTTTTTATCTGCTCGCCATCCGGCATCGAGGAGATACCGCCGGCGGCCTGCTCAAGTTCTTCATCCGAGAGTTCAGCGTGGTGCTGCTCGACGATCCGATCGAAAACGCGGGTAAGAACGGCCTGCTCCTGTTGTTCTTCGTCCAAGACCTTCCCGAGCCGTTGCCAGATCCTCTCCAGTCGCCTGGCTTCTGCGGCAAGGGCCGGGTCGGCCGCCAGGGCGGCCTGCATTTGTGCCTCTCCTTCCCCGTCCAGTTCGCCGCAGAGTGCATCGGTCACCAGGTGCAAGATCTCATCTCTGTCCATGGCTTGTCTCCCCCAGCGTTTGCGCCAATATGCAATGGGCACGATGGACCCGCATGCGGACCGTTGACAGTGTGGTCCCGAGAATCTGCGCCGCCTCCAGGTATTTCAGCTCCTCGAAGCGAACCAGCAGCAAGGCGGTCCTCAGCTCCGGAGGAAGGGCCAGAATTGCCTCGTGTATCCGCCGGGATTCTTCCCTTTGTATTACCTCTTCCAGGGGCACGGGCCCGGAAGAAGGCAGCGCTTCGAGCGATTCTGAATCCAATTCGACCTTCCCCCATCTGTTTCGGCAATGGTCGCGGAACTTATTGGTGGCAATTGCGTACAACCATGTCCGCGGCGACGACCGGGCCTTGAAATCAGCCAAACCCCTGAAGACCGCCAGAAAGGTTTCCTGCAAAAGGTCTTCGGCCAAGTGCGGGCAACCACAGAGACGGTACAGGTAGGCATAAATGCCGGCGGCTGTCTGCCGGTAGAACAGGGTGAAGGCTTCGTGATCGTCGGAGCGGGGCAGGGCAAGCCCGGGCTCTTCCTGGACCCCGTTCACCGGATTTTCCATCGGACTCCTCCCATTAGACGAACAATAATCAGTTTTGTTTCAAGTCTGTTGCTGACTTTTGATGGACGGAAAAAATCAATACCCGCTCAAGGAGTGTATCTACAATACAGCATGAAAGCTTACCGGTAGGGCGAGTTCGAAAAGAGGCCCCCTACCGATCTATAGATTGCAGAGTCCAGCCGGAAACCGAACCACACTATATCTTTCTTTCTAAATAAAATCAGATGATCTCTCCCATATGGCGTTTTCCACTTCGCGGACTGAGGGGGCAACATATCCGAATCATAGGCTTGGTTCCGAGCCGGCCCGACTGAATCCCCCTCTGGGAGAACCGCAACACAACACGCTGTCCCCAATACCATACCAACCCCTTACCCTCCCAAGTCATGTTCAGTTTTACGGTTCTACGAGAGGCACTTTTGCTCAATATGACCGGGTTTGGAGGCAGCCACCGGTCAGCAGACCCCAGCTCTCACCCCCAGCCCCACTCCATCCTTGCGCCGATGGCGATAACCATGCACAATGTGGCCGAGTAAGCGCGAGTCGGCTGCTGATTCTCCATATCCCCAATCCCAGTGTCTTCCCACCGCTCAGCGGTTCAGTTCAACTCGGCTTCTCGCGTCGGCTTCACGCGGCAAAAACTCTAGGAGGGTGCCCCAAAAGCCCCTCTTATCGTCACCCCCTCCCTTCGCTGGGGCAGGCTCTGCGCGGGAATGACGACTTTCCTGGTTCGTTGTGGCCCTCTTAAGGCCATGGCGGTTCGCGGCAATGACGACAAGGGCACTTATTCAGCGTTTTTAGACACCCTCTGAGTCAGGTGCTTTTCAGTGCCATCAAGATGAGGTCAATTGATTTGGGTTCGGCATCCACTGGTCTATCAACGATGAAAGGGAGGAACACCATGAGAAAGACGATTCTATTGCTGGCAGTGGCAGGACTGATGCTGATCGCATCGACGGGGAGAGCATGGGCGTATTCCGAGGCCGACACCGATACGTGGCTTGGATTGGACGCTGCACACAGTCTCCCAGCTGGAGATCACTACGATACCTTCATCGGGTATATGCCGGATACTCTAACACCACTGGGAGCTACAATAGTTTCATCGGGTCATATGCCGGATACTCTAACACCACTGGGTACTGCAATAGTTTCATCGGGCATGTGCCGGATACTATAACACCACTGGGTACGACAATAGTTTCATCGGGTCATCATGCCGGATACTCTAACACCACTGGGTACGACAATAGTTTCATCGGGCATCTGCCGGATACTGTAACACCACTGGGACCAATAGTTTCATCGGGCGCTCTGCCGGATCTCTAACACCACAGGATCTCGGAATGTTTTTCTGGGCTATGATGCAGGATACAGCGAAACCGGCTCCAACAAACTCTACATCGACAACTGCTATTCTGGTGGTGCATTGCACCGATCCCTTCATCTACGGGGAATTCGACACGCGGAAATTGCAACTCGACGGCTCCCTGGGGATAGGCCTTCTCCCTTCCTATGGCGTGGATGTGTCGGGGGGCGGGATCTCCAAGTCCCAGCTGCACTTTTCGCTCGACGGCACCGATACCGGTGGCTGGATCACATCGAATGGGGAGAACAATTTCTTCTTGTCATCGGGGGCGGTGTGGGACGAGGTGAATGGCGGCTGGGTGCAGAAATCATCGGATCTCAAGGCGGTGATTGCAGGCTCGGGGGCCATGGGCTACCGCGTGATGACCAGGAGCAACTGCCCGGTCGGCACTGTCTGCGACGCGACCACCAGAATGCATCTGAAATATGATGGCAAAGTAGGGTTCGGGGTAGCCCCCAGTTATCCCCTGCATATGGCCAATGGAGCCTATGTGTCGGCAGGGGGAGCCTGGACCGATGCCTCCAGCCGGGAGTACAAGGACGACATCGCGGAGTTGGGTGCTGACGCCGCCGTGAAGACGCTTGCAGGTCTGAACCCGGTGACATTCAAATACAAGGCCGGGGAAGATGAACGGCACGTGGGGTTCATCGCCGAGGATGTGCCGGAGCTGGTGGCCACCAAGGACCGCAAGGGAATGAGTCCCATGGACGTGGTGGCCGTTTTGACCAAGGTGGTCAAAGAACAGCAGGTCACCGTTAAAGAGCAGCAGGAGGCCATCAAGGACAGCAGGAAGCCATCCAGAGGCACAGCAGCAGGTCAATCAAGAACTCATGCAAGAACTGTCAGATCTCAAAACCGAAGTGAAGCGGCTCAGGGAATCCGGTGCAGATGGGAGGTTGGCCCGGATAGCCCAGTGAGCCGAGCAAGAATGGCTGTAACGGATAGCTGGCGGGTTCCCCCAGTCCCCACACCACCACGGTATGGCGGTCTGTACGGGGCACTTCCCAGAACGCTGCCATGCTGCAATGGGTAGGGGGCCTTCAGGTTCAATGAGGCCTTCGGTTTGAGCCCAAGCCAGGCGAAACAGGTTTCGGATCACCACCCTGTTTTCAGCACCTTCCTTACAGATAGGGATACCGATTGAGATTCATGTTCAATAATCATCGTATATTTAACAACTTCGCCGCGTGCTTGGGGCCTACGAACCTAAGTCGTCGGATGCGATCCGGCCAAACGCTTGAGGGAAACGCATATGGAATGCATCGCGTATAGGGCTGGCTATAAATACCAGCTCAAAGAAAGCTACACCCTGCGAATCAGTATAAAGCCGCCGATTCCAATTGACACAGATTATCTAGCGCTGACAACGGACGGGATTCTGACCATCAAGAAGGGCTACGCATGGGACGGTCCCTCTGGACCGACGATTGACACCCTAAACTTCATGCGGGGATCTCTGGTCCACGATGCACTTTATCAGCTCATGCGTGAACGTCTTCTTGACGAAGGAACCTATCGAGAAGTGGCGGATCGGTTGCTTCAGAAGATCTGTGAGGAAGATGGAATGAGTTCACTGAGGGCGTGGTGGGTATACCAGGCAGTGCATTTCTTTGGGGAACCTTCTGCCGATCCAACGAATGACAAGCCAGTGATCAAGGCACCAGAAGGCTGCGCGTGATTGGATCTAGCAATTGGAAGCAGACACCCAACCACACTGGGGAATTTGGCAGCATTTCTTTGGGCGCATCGGCGGCGTGGTTGGGTGCCGCTTATGCCCAGCGTTACGCGGTGGAGGTGAATCGCTTGCATGACATGGCTGCCATCATGGTCGAGATCCTCCGCGGCTACACTCTGCCCGTTCGGGGCGACCACGGAGCTGTTCCACTGGGCGCGGGTGATTGGTAGAACGGATTACGTGTGGCTGAGACCAACGGGGCCGACCGCGATGTGGTCGCGTTGTTCGCCCTGTTTCACGACTCGCGGCGGGTCAATGAATTCCACGACGACGGCCACCCCCCTGTGCCAATGTGACTGAGACGCCTTCCCTGTGTTAAATCAGTGTCGAGGGTGGGGGAAGTAGCATTCATGAAAAAGGCTTTCCCGATGAGAGACCGCTGTTCACAACCGAGTACGCTGGAGGCGACTAAAGGCGAGCGTAGCGAGGCGCAAGGATTGAATCTGTGTGGTCACTGGTTTCAGTGCGGGTCCGCCCTGCATGGTATTCTGTCTGCACAGAACAGCCAGTTCCGTCCTTAAGAACTCCGAAAGATCGTCTAGCGATAGTGGCGCAACAGGCCGACTACTGTTCCAACAATCTCAACATCGGTTCCAGCTGCTCGGATAGGTTGCATTTGGCTGTTTGCAGGCCTCAGTTCAACCTCCCCACCCTGGTGATAGAATTTCTTTACGGTTGCCTCGCCTCGAACCAGAGCCACAACGGTTTGGCCGTTCTCAGCATGGGATTTCTTGGCGATGATCAGGATATCTCCCTCGCGGATTCCTTCCTCGATCATGGAATCTCCCCGGACCCGCAGGGCAAAGTTATTGCCATTTCCGAGGAAACTCTCTGGCACTTCGACGGACTCCGGGATCTCAACTGCCTCAATGGGAGTTCCGGCTGCAACTATTCCCAGGAATGGAATGGATGCGGCCCCAGTGTGTAAAGGCATAAGCTCGAGAGCACGTTTTCGATTACTCCCAGGGATTTTGAGGAATCCGCGCTCTTCTATTGCTCTTAGGTGCTTGTAGACGGCGTTTAAGGATCGAAACCCCAGATGAGTGCGGATTTCCTCGTAAGAGGGTGCATATCCATGCAGGAGAATGAAGTTCCGGACAAACTGGTAAACCTTTTCCTGTGCCGGTGTGAGCCCCATACAGCCTCCTTTTTCCAATAGAGCAACATCCTACTTCTCGTCATGGGGAAAACCAACCAGAACATCTTTTGCGTCTACTGAAGATGGCCGAGCTGAGATGCCTTGTCTTTTAAACATCCCAAGAAGTGCAGATCTGCGGGTGAGGCACTGTTGCCTTTTCTCTCTATGAACCTGATCAGGGTAAAAATCTTTGCGAGCCTTGGGGGCAGGAAAGGCTGGGACTCTCTTTGAGGCCTTCTCTCCTTGCCTTGTGACCGCAAATGTCGCTCTCGGGATCTCAAGAATTCCTCTCCGGACTCAAACAGCTTACCTTTCCAAAAATCCTTGTAAACCTTGGCCCTGCCTTCATCTATATGCCGTGCCGTGTCAAGATCGTTCAAGTGCGCTTGCTCTTGTATTGTACGAAAGAGATATCCCCCCAGTTCCCTGTCGCCCAGATATCCCAAAGGAGCCGGCAGTTCATGATCAAAGCAGTATCCACGTTTGCAAAAATGCCATCCAAAAATCGGAGAGCCAGGCCGAGGTACTCCATCGCCTTCCACCAGAACGACAAGCCTGGGGAGCTCTTTGCAGTCCTCCCATTCCTTACTGGCATGTCTTAACGCAACGTCGACCATCCTCTGAGAATCCTGTGAGAGGGCGTGCTCAACTGAAAGCTGGAGCAAGTGGACCGTTTCCCGGTTGCCGTCCGAACTGAGTACCATCACAGCCTTTTTTCTCAATGCGTAAAGGTTGGCGCCCATCTTTATCCTCCAGTAAGAATCCTCTGATCATGCCGGAAAGCCTTTGGTTAGGCGGTTTATAACTACCGGCGTTCTGGCGTGGTGCTGCGGTTAGTCCACTTCATAAGTAAGGTGAATATTAGGTGAAAGTATTTCTCCTGTCAAGGATTTTGATGATGTCTTGCGGGAGAAATCAGAGGACCAGAGGAAAAATTGAAGCGGCCCCTATCGGCGTGACCGAAAACTTCGAGAACTATCTCGATCAGAACCCAGCTCTTCAGAAACCAACCATCGAGGCTAGCGATCCGCCTGGCGTCCAGACAAGCCAGGACCTTGACGGTGACAGCGCAAAGCTTCTTGGCAACGGCTATCTTCTGGTGGCGTGTTCGAAATTGCGCTCCGGCATCGAGGGGACGCTTTCCGGGTCATCTACGCTGTTAAGATCGGCACTGATATTTGGGTTAAGGGGCTATCCATTTCGCTCAAGTTCATGTGCTGTGTCAGCCATAAGCTAGAAAGTGATCACGTTCGCTCGCTCACGGCGAATACCTTCGTTTAAACACGATAAGCTCGACGACCGATGCTGCTGTGCAAATGACCGTGGATTCTATCTCTTCCAGGCATGGTGGCCAAAGAGCTTGCAATGGGCGGGTGTTCCATCCGCTTCACATCAGCTGGCAACCTTCCTTCCTTGAACAACTGGCGTTGTCATGGTCGAATCCTGAGGCAACTTGAGCGAACTGGATAGCCCCCTTGGGTTATTCACGCCTTTCAGAAGAAATCCAAAGCTGGAATTAAGACACCCAAGATGGAGGTTGACCCTATCCGCGACCGCCTGAAACGATTAAGGGAGGCTTTACAATGAACAACGACCTTGAACTCATTCGCGGCAGTGGCAATGCTTTTCGTGACTTTGGCCGCGTTAACGCCGGTGTTGAACAGGCTCGCGCCATTCTTGCAGCGAAGATCATACGCACGCTTGACGAGCGTGGTCTATCAACACGCGAGGCCGAAAGACTAACGGGCGTAGCGCATTCGGAGTTTTCGCGCATTCGCAACGCGAAGCTTGGACGCTTTACGCTTGATCGCATGATTACGATACTCGGAAAACTTGATGAGGACGTTGAAGTGAACGTTACTTTCCGGTCGCGCCATCTTTTGCAAGATGAATTGCCCGCCTGAACGCGAGGGCACGCCACGGAGTATCGAGATGAGCTTGAGACACTGCTCAGCCCGAATTTTCAGTCATTCAGAAATGTAGCTTTTAATCCTTGATAAGTATACATCAGCAGAAGGTTGTGTGCAGAGGACCCCAAATACGGCATGCCGTTATGGTGCCGACTCCCAAGCGAATGAGCCGGTCTTGGTCAATGTCCTTCCGAGCCAACTGAGTGGCCTCGCCAAGCCGCCTCAACTCTCAATGCACTGCCCTGCTGGCGATACTGCCACCACGCTTTGATACGATGGCAAAGCATTGCTCGCGGAAGACCAGAGTTCTCACTCGTAATGAGTCCACATCCGAATGATCTTGACCACCCGTTCGTCATCCAGGACTTGATAGACCAGCCGATGCTGGATGTTGATGCGGCGGGAATAAGCTCCAGTGAGGTCGCCCACGAGTTTCTCGTAGACTGGGGGGACTTGATAGGGGTTGTCACGAAGAAGTAAGAGATGCTGCGCGACCTTGGGCTTGAGCCCAGAACTCGAGATCTTCCTGGCATCCTTCTGGGCCTGTTTGGTGAAAACAACACGCCACCTCACCATCACCAGTCCAGTTTTTCGGAGCACTCGGTAACAGGTGTGTTGAGCCCATCGATGATGGAATCCCGCATACCGGGAACCGACAGCAGGTGAAGGGTCTCCTGAATAGAGCGCCAGTCGTCCTCCGAGATAAGGATCGCATTGCTGCGTTTGCCAGTAATGAGGATGGGTTCGTGGGAAGAAGCGGCCTCATCGATCAGTCGATATAGCTTCGCCCGTGCTTCTGTAGCCGAGAATGTAGCCATGGCAGAATATCCCCTTCTGGTTGTGTCTCAAGATGGTACGGCATGCCGTACGCCATGTCAAGCACTAATGACTGGCTCGACCGGAGACTGTCACACGTTCAGGAACCAAGGTGGCGGATTGCGGATAGTGGAAGCAGTTGAGTCGTCTTCGATGAGAATGAGATCTTGTTTTGCGAAGTCACCACCAAGGCACTTGGAATCCTTTGCGTCTTGATGCCTTGGTGGTGGGTCTGTTGATTATGCCGAACGAAAAATGCAAACCCAAACAAGTAGCGTTTTGGCAGGAAGCGGGAGGGGGCGGCCTGCTGCCAGCCGTCCTCCCGGCCCACCACGCTATTCATCTGCCTGCTGGCCATTGCTGAGAATACGAATGGTTTCAGCGATTTCTTCCGGAGGTGACAGTCTGCCGCAGCTTTTCGATGCGGGCCATGATGTTGGCGAAGCGAATCCCTTCGGCGGCGCTGATCCATTCCAGTTGCAGCCGCTCCGGCCGGATACCCAGTTTAGCCATCTTCTTGTGCACCTTTTTGACCCGCTTTTCGGTCCAGTGGTTGGCGTTGATGTAGTGGCAATCGCCGATGTGACAGCCGCTCACCAGCACCACCGGAGCCCCTTTGGCGAAGGCGTGCCAGATGAAGTCCTCGTCCACCCGCCCGGAACACATGGTGCGGATGAGGCGCACATTGGGCGGGTACTGCAGGCGTGAAACCCCGGCGTAATCGGCTCCGGCATAGCTGCACCAGTTGCAGGCAAACCCCAGGATTTTTTCCTGCGGGGATTCCGCCAGCAACTCATCCACCTGCTCCAGGATCTGGACGTCGGTGAAGTGGTTCATGGTGATGGCGCCAAAGGGGCATTCCGCGGCGCAGGTCCCACATCCGGCGCAGGCAGCGGTATTGACCACGGCCGCGGTCTTTTTCTTCACATCCACGGTGATGGCATTGTAGGGGCACACTTCGGCGCATTTGCCGCAGGATTTGCAGTGTTCGGCGATCACTTCCGAGGTGATCGGTTCGGTCAGGATTTCGCCCCGGTGCATCAACCGGATGGCGCGGGCTGCCGCCGCGGACGCCTGGGTCACGCTTTCCTTGATGTCCTTGGGGCTTTCCGCGCAGCCCGCAAAAAAGATCCCCCGCGTGGCCGCATCCACCGGCTGCAGCTTGGGATGGGCTTCCAGGTAGAACCCATCGGAAGTCAGCTGCAACCCCAGCATTTCCTGGAGTTTCTGGGTGCTCTTGGCTGGTTCCACCCCGATGGCCAGCACCAGCATATCCAGGTCATAGGTCTCGATGACGCCGCTGGCGGTGTTTTCCACACTCACCCGAAGGCCCCCGTCGGGTTTTTGCTCCACCGTCCCCGGAAGCCCTCGCACGTAATGCACCCCGAGCCGCCGGCTGCGTTTGTAGAGATCTTCGAAACCCTTCCCAAAAGCCCGCATGTCGATGTAGAACACCCGGACTTCCATGTCCGGATAGTTTTCCTTAAGCACCAGAGTGCTTTTCACGGTGTTCATGCAGCAAACGTTGGAACAATAAGCATGACCCTTGTGCGCCGCGCGCGAACCGACGCACTGGATAAAGCCGATGGAACGGGGCCGCTTGCGGTCCGACGGCCGGATCACCTCCCCTTTGCTGGGACCGCCGGCATTGACCAACCGTTCGAATTCCAGGCTGGTCACCACGTTTTCAAACCTGGTGTAACCGTATTCGTCCATGGCCGTGGGGTCGTAGGGTTCTAACCCGGTAGCCACCACGATGCTCCCCACCCGTTCGACGATCTCTTCATCAGACATGTGGAAGTTGATGCAGCCACGCTCGCAGACTTCCACGCACTTGGCGCACACGGCCGGGTTGTGGCCGAGGCATTCGTTGGCATTGAGCACATAGGCCGACGGCACCGCCTGTGGGAACGGCGAAAAGATGGCCTTACGCGACGACAGCCCGAGGTTGAATTCATCGGGGCGCACCACCGGGCAGACCTTGGAACATTCGCCGCAGGCCGTGCATTCCTTTTCGTCCACGTAACGGGCTTTTTTGCGGATCTTGACGTCAAAATTGCCCACCTGACCCTTAACGTCCACCACTTCGCTCAGCGTGTAGAGCTTGATCCGGGGATGTCGACCGACATCCGTCATCTTCGGCCCCAGAATTCAGATGGAGCAGTCCATGGTGGGAAAGGTCTTATCAAGCTGTGCCATGGTGCCGCCAATGGAAGGTTTCCTTTCGATCAGCACCACATCGTAGCCGTTGTCGGCCAGGTCCAGGGCCGCCTGAATGCCGGCCACCCCGCCACCGATCACCAGGGTGCGCTTGGTCAGCGCCAGGCGCTCGCCAGTGAGCGGCCTAAGCTGCCGTACCCGGGCCACCGCCATGCGGGTCAGATCGGCCGCCTTGGCGGTTGCCTCTTGCGGTTCGTTCATGTGCACCCAACTGCAGTGCTCCCGGATGTTGGCCATTTCCAGGAGATAGGGGTTGAGTCCCGCCCCCTGCAGCATCTGACGGAAGGTGGGTTCATGCAGTCGCGGTGAACACGCCACCACCACCACCCGGTCCAACTGGTTGGCGGCAATGTCTTCCTTGATGCTGTTTTGGCCGGGTCCTGAACAGGCATAGGGGACATCCCGGGCCACCACTACGTCCTCCAAACCGGCGGCGCCGGCGGCCACTTGCGAACAGTCCACGGTTTTGGCGATGTTGTGGCCGCAGTGGCACACATAAACGCCAATGCGCGTCCCGTCCGCCGTCAAGTGCTCAGAACTTCCCATGGTGAGTTCTTCTTTCCTCTCTCATTTCACTTCCAGTGAATCGTTCGGGCCAGGACCGTAGCGAGGTCCTGCATCTCCATTCGAATCTCGTCCCCGCAGAAGGGATCTTCCATGGCACAACGCAGATGGATCTGGCATTTAGGGCAGGCGGTCACCAAGAGGTCACTGCCGGTTTCCCGTGCCTGTCGCAGCCGTTTGACCTGGAGCGCCTTGCTGTAGGCATCGCAGCCGGTCCAGGCGCAATTGCCACAGCACAGGGCCGACACGCCGCTGTCGGCCATTTCCCGATAGGCCTTGGGCTGTAGCCGCTGGAGGAGCTTTCGCGGCAGTTCGGCACCGCCCCCCGCCGTCTTCCCCACACGACTCAAGCGGCACGGGTCCTGGAAGGTGAGGCGCCGATCGAGACGCTCAAAGGCAATGGCGCCTTTGTCGATTTCGCGTTCCAGGAGTTCATACAGATGGGTCACGCCGAAAGGCAATTCCAGACCCAGCTCCCGGTAGTCGTGCCCGAGGGTTCGGAAACATTCGGGGCAGGCGGTGACCACTTGTTCCACGCCCAGATCGGCAATGGCTTCGACGTTGAGTCGCGCCAGCTTCCGGAAATTCTCCCGGTCCCCGGACCACAGCAGGTCGTGGCCGCAGCAGCGTTCGTCGGGAAGCAGCGCCGGTGTGATGTCGAAAAAGTTGAGCAACCGCAGACTGTCCACCAGGATATCACTGGTCTGGACCCCGAGGTGCTGTCGAAAAAAGATGTCAAAGTAGGGGGCGCAGCCACCAAAGAACAGCATCTTGCTTTGCGGATCGGTGCGGACATCCTCGGGAAGCCAGTCCCAATGCCGGACGGGAAGATCCGGCGAAGTCATGGTCCGCATCAGCGATTGGAAGAAGCCGCCGTGGGCTTCATGCGCACTGCTCCCGCCGGAACATTCCAACGCCCGCAGTTCCCGGATAAACTCCGGGAAATCGATCGCCGATGGACAACGATCATGGCACAGACCGCACGTAAGGCACGACCAGATGTCGGCATCCACCAACGGATCGGACACTCCGCCGGCAATAATCCTCCCGGCCATAGCCCGGGGCGAGAACGGCTTGCCCACCAGGGTGATGGGACAGGCCGAAGAACATTTGCCGCAGTCCTGGCAAGCGTAAATGTCGTGGGCGCTCAAAAGTCTCCGGGTGGGCTCATCGAGAGCCGCGAGGGCGCCAGGCTGCGAGGGCGTGGGGGCGACGGGACGGTGAAATGCCATGGCGGCCGTCCCCGTCGGGTCCATCGCCAAGGCGGGGTATCTCCTGCGGCGATTCGCTCCCCGCTGTCGCTGTCCGTATCGCCGGCACCGCCGGGTTCTTCCCCAGAGTCTGCACATCTTTTCGAAAATCCTGCAAAAAGCTCAGCAGCCCGGCAGTGTCTTCAGGCAGGAACGTTACCCAACGCAGCCGCTCCTTACCCATCCCCAGCATCTGCAGAATGCCGCGCGTGGGTTCGACGTTGTGAGTGGCGTTGTCGGTGCCGCTGCCGTAGCGGCAGGTGCCTTCTTGGCAGCCGATCAGAGCGACGCCGTCGGCCCCCATTTCAAAAGCCTTGAACAGCAGCGACTTGCTGATCCGCCCCGTGCAGGGGATGCGTACCATTCGCACTTCCCGCGGGATGGCACAACAGGTGTCCTGAAGCGTCTGGAAGGCGGCGTGCGGCCCCCAGTTGCACAAGAATACGACGATCTTGAGGTTGTCCATGCTACACCAGGTTCTCTTCAATCATTTGTTTGCTGCAAGCTACAAGCTGCGGCCGCGCTGAACGCCCTCACGCTAAGCGAGTATCTCTTCGATCATTTGTTCCAGGTAGTTCTGATCGCGATAGGGACTATCCGCCGCATTGCTCGGACAAACCGATATACAGTTGCCACAGCCTTTGCAGAGCGCTTCATCCACCACTGAAGTCATACCGCCCACGGCGTTGCGGCGGAAGAACACGGCCTGGTAGGGACAGGCCTGGATGCACCGGCCACAGCCCCGGCATTGCGCCTCGCTGACCACCACGGTATAGCCCTTATTCTGCCGAGGCTTCCGCGGCATGACGGTGGCCACCAGAATCGCCGCCGCCGCCCCCTTGACCCGTTGCGACACCTGGATACCCGGCGGGTTGGCCAGGAACAATCCGGGAATGGAAGTAGCACCCGGATAGAAAAACGGAATTCCGGTCACTCCCTTCTGTTGCATGGAGGATTCCACCAGACGCGGCGGCAGGCCGGCTTGGGGCAAATACGGGATGCGGCGCCGGGACTGTTCGCCGAGGATCACCGCCCCCACCTGAATGGTCTGCTCAACCCCGTCCATTGCCACCACCACCTGGAAGTTTCCCACCGTACCACGCAGCCCCTTGACCGACGACCCGTCAAAGCTGCGGATGTTGGCATGAACCAGGGTCTCTTCCAGAGGCTGGTCGGGGGTGCCGAACAAGAACACCTCCATACCGGCATCGGCCAGTGTCAGAGCGCTCTTGACGGCCGCTTCCGAAACCCCGATGACCGCAGTGGCAAAGTTATAGGGCCGCGCCGGGGCCGGCAGCGTCTTGAGCGACTGCGCACGGTTGATGGAACGGTCCAGCAGCCCGGTGAAACGTTCCACCGCAAACGCTTCATCCTCCTCCAGCCAGCGCAGCACTTCACCTCGCACGTTGCAGGTTTCCACCATGGCGCGAGGGATGCCGGTGCCGTTGAAGAGTGCGTCTTTTAGCCGACTGCGCTGATCAGTGCAGGCCGTGCAGACAAAATCCAGCGGGCAACACACGCAGGACGCCAAAACCACCCGGCTCAGGTTCTTTTCGCGGATGGTACGGACCATGGCGGCAGTGCCGTCGGGTGTGCAGGCAGACATCACGGTGTCGGCCACCAGGACTTCGGGACGGGCGCGAAGCCCGCTCAGGTAATCATCCAGTTCCCCAGCCCAGCCAAACGAGTCATTGCAGCGACAGACAAACACCCCCAGGCGGAGTTCATCGGTGAGCTGCGGGTCGGGCGGGGCGAAAACCAGTCCGTGCCCCTTAAGCCGCTGGGAACTGCCGCCCAGCAAGTGCATGGCTTCGGCCGCGGCGGCAAACCCCCGCAGCATCATGGCATGGGCGTCGTCTCGGGCGGCCTTGGTGCTGTAGGCGCGGATCACGTCATCGCCCCTGATCCCCAGGGTCAGCGCCGGATCGGCGACGATCACCACCCCCGCCTGTTCAACCAGTTCCGTCTCACGATCGTCGTGCCGGATGGCCGCCACCGTTCCACAGGCATCCAGGCACTGGAGGCACTCGGAACAAACCCCACACTGCAGGCAACGGGCACTTTCCGCCAACACCTGGGTTTCGGTCAACCCCAGGGCCACTTCAGCGAAACCCGCGCAGCGGGTTGCTGCCTGGCGTTCCGGCATGTGTGTGCGCGCGACCGACGGCAGATCGGCCGGAATAGCGCAAAAATCGCGCTCGCCGGGGCGGCTGGTCAAACCCGGCGGCAGGTCTTCGCCGCTCAGCTGGCGATGCACGGCACCAGCCGCCTGCCGTCCGGAAGCCATGGCCCACACCACCGAAGACGGCCCGGTAACCGCATCCCCGGCGGCATAGACGCCGGAAACCCCGGTGCGCAGGCCGTCATCGACGGCGATAAAACCGCGCGGGGTAACCTGTAGTCCATCCGGGGAGGCGAGGACCGCGGCATTGCCCACCTGGCCGATGGCCACGAAAGCCCGATCGAAGGCCAAGTTCGAAGGGTTCACCACCGGCCACTGGCACGGGCCAGGGAATCCCCTGGGCATCCGGCTTCCCGGGTTGGGTCGGGACGCACCGCAAGCGGCTCAGCCGCCCACCGTCACCGACAAAACCGACCACCTGGGCACTGTCGATAAGCGCAATGCCTTCCTCGCGGGCCGCCACCACTTCTTCAGGATCAGCCGGAATCAGTTCTTCCGGAAACCAAGAGACGATGGTTACGTCAGCGCCAATCCTCGCCAGCGCCCGCGCCAAATCATAGGCGGCATTGCCGTCGCCGATGACCGCGACCTTCTCCTTGAGTTCAAGTACTTCCCCGCGATACAGGCGAGCAAGAAAAGCGACACCGCCTTCGACACCGTCAAGGTCTTCGCCGGGGACTCCAAGGCGCCGGTCTTTCCAGGTGCCGGTGGCGACAACGATGGCGGCATAACGTTTGCCAAGTTCAGCCAGGTCATTTTGCAGGTCCAACGACACCGAAGTCTGAAAAGCCACGCCCAAAGCGCCGATGGCAGCGATTTCGCGATCCAGGATAGCGCGCGGCAGCCGGTAGGGACCAATGCCGTAGCGAAGCATCCCGCCCAGCTCGGCTTCCTTCTCGATGACCGTCACATCGTAACCGAACCGCGCCAGATCAGACGCCGCAGCCAATCCGGCCGGACCAGATCCGATCACGGCGACGGCGGCCTTCTCGACGGCACGGCGCCCCAATGGGGAAGGGACCGTTCCGGTCAGAGGTCGCTGCCCGGTACCGGCGCTTTCAGCCGGGCTCTCTTGAGTCAATTCAAAATCGGCTAAAAACCGCTTGATATCCCGAATCGCCAGGGGCTCATCGAGCTCCCCACGGCGGCAGGCGGTTTCACACGGATGGGTGCAGATTCGCCCGCAGATCCCCGGCAGCACGTTGTCGCGGCGGACCACTTCCAGAGCTTCGGCAAATAAACCCTGGCGGCTCAGGGCCAGATAGGCCTGAGCGTTGACACCCAGGGGGCAGTTGGCCTGACAGAGCGGCTGCTGGCGCTTGTCCAGAATCGCCCGACCGGGCAGAGCCTGGCGTCCGTTCAGATGGATCGCCCGAGAGCCATCGGCGGTAATCGCCGGGCAAACGGTCTGGCAACGACCGCAGAGGGTGCAGCGTTCGGGGTCCACATAACCGGGCGGGACTTTGAGACGGGCGGCAAAACCCTGGGTGCTGTGCTTCAGGGAACGCAGCTCACCGGGCATCACCGTGCGGATGCTGCGGTTGCGCAGGATTCGGAGCAACCCCGGCCGCAGTGCATAGTTCAGTGTCACACCCGAACTCAGGCGCCATTCCTCACGCGCCAGTTTGGCATTGAGATCGGCTTCGGGATCGACCAGCGTCACCGGGATGCCAAGTTCCCCCAGCTTGTTGGTGGCAGCGATACCAGCCGGGGTGGCACCCAGCACCAACACTCGATAGAGGCGTTCCTTGGGCGTCTTCATCCGCGGGCTCCTTTTTTGCCTTCCGCTTTCTTCATCCGCCCCTTGAGAACAGCCAGCCCGTAGTCGTGGCCCTTGGTGAAAGCGTTCAGATTCATGTCGATGGTATTCTTGGGCACCGCCGCGGCCACTGCTGCGCGTGCCGATTCGATGGACAGGACGCCGGTAACCGCAGTAAAGAACCCCACCATGACGATGTTGGCCATCATTTTGCGGCCCTGTTCCTCAGCCATACGGGTTGCGGGAATCGGAAAGAACTGAGTGCCTGCCGAAGGGTTCACCGACGCTACCAGGTCTTCATCGGTGAGGAGAATGCCGTTGTCCTTAAGCAGGTCACCGAATTTGTCGTAGCCCCCCTGGGACATGCACACCAGGATGTCGGGCCGGCGCACATAGGGGTAGTGGATAGTGCCGTCGGCTATGATCACATGAGCACTGCAGGCACCGCCGCGGGCTTCCGGGCCATAGGACTGAGTCAGAGTACTTTCCCGGTGATCACCCAGGCTGGCGGCTTCGCCCACAATGCGCCCGGCCAGCACAATGCCCTGCCCGCCAAAACCGGTGAAGATGATTTCCCGGCGCAAGCCGGCTGTCGTGGTTGCCGACACCGTCGCGAGTGTCATCATGACGCCTTCCTTTCCTCCAAAACTGGATAGGGACGGCAGGTGCGGTCGTAGGACTCGATGCAGGTAGGCCGTTCGATATCGATAAAGTTGCCCAGGGTGATGCCATGCTCGAAATCCAGGGTCACCTCGGTGGGATGAGCACCATTACGGATGATGGTGCGTTCCTGATAGAGCTTGAGGCTATCGAGGGGCTTCTCCTTGTTGCGGCGTCCATAGCCCGTGGGACAGGGCGCCAACACCTCGATGAAGGAAAAACCGCGGCGCTGCAGGGCTTCTTCGACGCTCTTGGTGAGGTCCCGGGTGTGCAGCATGGTCCAACGCGCCACGTAGGTGGCCCCGGAAGCGAAGGCCAGCAGTGGCAGACTGAAGGGCTGTTCGTGATTGCCGCGAGGCGTCGTGGTGGTCTTGGCCATGTGGGGAGTGGTGGCCGCCACCTGCCCACCGGTCATGCCGTAGTTCAGGTTGTTGACGCAGATCACGGTGAGGTCGATGTTGCGGCGCGCAGCATGAATGAAATGGTTGCCGCCGATGGCAAACAGATCACCGTCGCCGCTGAACACCACCACGTTGAGTTCGGGATTGCCGAGTTTCATGCCAGTGGCGAAAGGGATGGCCCGCCCATGAGTGGTATGATAGGAATCCAGCTTGACGTACCCGGCACCGCGGCCGGAACAGCCGATCCCGGAAACCATGACGGTCTTCTGCAAGTCGATCCCGGCGTTTTGCATGGCCACCAGGGTCGCCGAAAACGCCGTGCCGATCCCGCACCCCGGGCACCAGATGTGCGGAATGCGATCGGTTCGGAGCAGCCGATCAAGCGGATGTTCTACTCGCCCCTTGGTCTTTTCCATGAATCCTCCCATACCACCGCTAATACCAGATTCTCCGCTCAAACCCGTCCTCGACGAGTCTGAGGCAGCGGGGACAATTCTTTTGGGCGGCTCTTAGAGGCAGCACCCCTGCATTTGGGTTGTGTTGCGTAACACGTAGGGGAGGGTTTCCGCCCTCCCGATCACTTCGAGCCTTGTGGGACATCACCCAATCCCTTTTAGGGTCTCTATAATCTGGTCGGGAGAAATCACCGCGCCGCCCGCATGGCCCACCAGATAGGCCGGAGCTTTGCCGGCCGCGCAGCGCTCCACTTCCAGATGGATCTGGCCCAGGTTGATTTCCACCGTCACCAAGCCGCGCACACGCTCAGCCAAGGCTCGGACTTGTTGTTCCGGAAACGGCCAGACAGTAATGAGCCGCAGCAACCCAACCTTGATCCCCATATCGCGAGCTTCGTCCACCGCCGCCAGGCTGCTTCGCGACGAAACCCCATAAGAAACGATGGCAATGTCGGCATCGTCGAGACGGTACCGCTCGGTATGGATGATATCATGGAGATTGCGCCGGATTTTCCCGGTGAGCCGTTCCAGCATCTCGACATGGGCCTCCGCCGACATGGCCGGATAGCCGCGTTCGTCGTGGGTCAGCCCGGTAATATGGACCGCATAGCCATCGCCAGCATTGGCCATGGGCGCCACACCGTTGGGACCTGCCTGAAAGGGTTTGAAACGATCCTTGCGGCCCTTGGCCCGGGGTCGGGAAACCGTCCTGATGGCTTCAGCCTCGGGAATGACCACTCGTTCGCTGAGATGCCCCACCACTTCATCGGCCATGATCAGCACCGGGGTCCGGTAGGCCTCACTGAGGTTGAACGCCAGAATGGTCTGATAAAAGATCTCCTGCGGCGATGCCGGAGCCAGAGCGATGATTTCGTAGTGGCCATGCGATCCCCAGCGCGCCTGCATCATGTCGCCCTGAGCCCCCAGCGTGGGCAAACCGGTGGATGGCCCGGCACGCTGGACATTGACCACCACGCAGGGGGTTTCGGTGCAGATCCCCAGCCCAAGGTTTTCCATCATCAGACTGAAACCGGGTCCCGACGTTGCGGTCATACTCTTGACCCCGGCACAGGACGCTCCCAAAACCGCAGCCATGGCTGCGATTTCGTCCTCCATCTGGATGAAGGTTCCGCCCACATCGGGGAGACGTGCCGCCATGTGTTCAGCAATTTCAGTCGCCGGCGTGATGGGATAGCCACCGAAGAAACGACATCCGGCCGCCAATGCGCCTTCAGCGCAGGCCTCATCCCCGGTGATGAAATGTTCTCCGGTAAGAACTGCTGGTTTCATACGAACCTTTCACTCCGCCAGGACCGAAAAAGATCACCTGGAATCACGCAAGAAAAGCACTCCATTCCCATCGGCAACCTCGACCGGGCCGTATCCACCGCCGGGACCGGGCCGACGCTTGCCGCCGCACCGGCTATATGGCCGTCGCAGAAACTGAGGCCTCAGAACAAAGCTTTCCCGCGGTCGCCGCCCCAAGGGTGGCCAGCAATCAAACCGCCGGCGCCGGCTTGCGATGCCGGTGGTGTTTCCACCGAAAAGATGGCGAAATCCGGACAGATGATTTCGCAGTAATGACAATTGACGCAATCGTCCGGTTTCTTAACGGCAGGAGGGTGATACCCTTTACTGTTGAAGCGGTTGGACAGTTCCAACACATCCCGCGGGCAGTAGGCAATACAGTAGCCACACCCTTTGCAGCGTTCCTCGACAATGTGCACGATCCCGCGAGAAACCAGAACCTCATCGACATCCAGAGGCACTCGCCAGTATTTCATAAAAACCATCCCCAATCTTTGGTCGTTCCATGATTGCGCAGGGTTGTCATTCTACGCGCAGGCTCGAGCATGTCAAGCGCAATTCAGAAATAGAAGTCGCAAAAACAACGATACCCCAGAAAAATCTGGAGGGGTATTCAAAAATGACTATATCTGAACCTTTAACGGGACTAATTTATACTCCAACAAACCCCATCACACAGGCTATTTCAGCCAACCCATGGCTTGAAGCACGGTCATACCCGGCTATCTAAGCGATTATCTCGCGATCGGCATGGTGCAGACCCGGATTGACAGGAAACTTTAACTTGGAATTCACCTTTGGAAGGAGTTGGAAGAAACTGATGGAAAAAGGCGGGCAAAGAGGAATTAGAGCGCTACAGGATCATCCCGTAGCATCCGAGTTGGCGGATGCCAGAATCGCCGGTAGAACTGATTCCGTTGCTGACCAGGATGATCGAGACGTTTCAAAAAGTGGGTTGCGCCCTTCCCGGCTGATGGTCAGGCGTACATCAACTTCCCTCTGGGCTCGGGAATGGGTTTACCAAGCTCTTGTGCCGTTTCAATCCACTCGCCGATGATCAACTCAGCATTGCAAACGGCTTCTTGATAAGTCGGCCCATCGGCCATACAACCGGGTAGTTCCGGAACCTCAACGATATAAGCCTGGTCTTCATTGCTCCAGTAGACGATCATTTCGTATTTCCAGCCCATAGGCTACTCCTCCAGCTTCAGGCCGTATCGGACAACAAGATCCCCGACCTGCTTCACTTGATAGGGTTTCGGCTTCGTCCCCTTTGACTGCAGGTTAACGATTTCCTCCACCCCTTTCTTTGGGAAGATATGGTGGTCACCCTTGATCCGCCACTCGAAGCCCAGCTGGTGCAGAAGCTGGCACAATCCATCGAAGGGGACGTTGGCATCTCCCTTCTTCATCAAAATGTGTTGCAGAACCTTCTGGTGACGGCCCTCCCTATCATCTCATGCCTTTGATTCAGCTTCTCGCACAACAAAGAGCGGAGGCGCACCCTGTCGCGCAGCGGATAGCCCGATAATCTCACATCCCAATAGCATGTGCACATGCGCCGCTCTAACGGCTGATTTTATCAAGTGTTTTGCGCAAACGGCCGGCTGCTTCAGGGACCTTCGGCACCTTGCCTTCCAAGATTTCCCCGGCAGTAATGCTACGGCCGTAGAATTCCCGATTGCTATCATCGTCGATGCCAAGAACGGCGCCTTCCAGGGAGACTCCGGCAAACAGCCCGCGGCTGCGGGAATAGGAAAGGATCTCAGCCTTGAGCTGAATATCGGTGGAGGCTTCCGCGCGCCGTCCTACCGGACCGGCGGCTACCGCAGCATCAGCCCCAAGGGTGAACTTGCCGCGCTTGATATTGTCGATGCTGCGTCGGGTTCGAAAGACCAGGATCACGTCGGTGGATTGCACCCCAATCTGCAAGCCGAAGCTGCCGCCGCCGAGATACACGAAACTGGGATTGCTCCAGTTCCCCTTTCGGTCCCGCACCATCAAAACCCCGGTGCCATAGCGGCCTCCTACGAGATACCCGATCTTGACCAGTCCCGGGATGATCACTATACCGCGAGCACTCTGCAGGAGGGAAGGCGGGATCGAATCTTCGGGGATGGCCATGATTTCCCCCAAGACCCCAGTAGCCTGTTCGACCTTTCCGTCTTCAGAGCTTCCGGCAAAAACCGGAATGGCCCACAGACAAAGTGCCAAAAAAATCAACAGGAGGAAACACCTTGGAACGATCGACCTCATGGGATTCAGCTCCTTTCTTTGCCTACAACCAAATAAGAACCGGCTGAGGTTGTTCATTGTGGACACGATCACGCATCTGCTAATTTCTCAAGATATTACACAATCCTGCGAGGAGCAACAGCAATCCAACAGTCCAAGCGACCCGAGAAAGAACCGTCAAACCGTTGACTGGAACCCGCCCTTACAGTACACCCATCCATACCATATGAATAGGATGCTTACCCGTGCAGCGGGTTAGCTCCAATTCTGACCTTAATGTGGGAGCCCCTCGGATCGTGTCCGGGGCAGGCCCTGTTCGTCATTCCGACGAAAGCCGGAATCCGGTCTTTTCGAGCACTTCTGGACCCCGGCTTGCGCCGGAGAGACGGTGTGGGACGACGTGAATTTACCCAAGTCAACTGTATTGGGATTAGCACACCGACACACTGGCACAATCACCATCGTCTGAGGGATTGTTCACCATCATCGAGGAATATCATGCCTTACTGCGAAAGCAACGACATCCGACTCCATTACCAACTGGCCGGGGACGGCCCGGACCTGCTGCTCGTCAGCGGACTGGGAGGCGGCACCTGGTCCTGGTTTGGGCAAGTCCCCTTCTTTGCCCGGCATTACCACGTCATTGCCGTGGACAACCGGGGTGCGGGCCGATCCGGCATGCCACCGGGACCCTACCGAATCAACCAATTTGCTGCTGATCTGTTGGGCCTGCTGGACCACCTCCAAGTAGCCAGAACCTTCGTTCTGGGGCTTTCCATGGGCGGCATGATCGCCCAGGAACTGGCGCTCCTGGCGGGAGATCGGATTGACGCTCTGGTGTTGGGCTGTACTCATTGTGGCGGCAGCAAACGGATCTCACCCAACCCCGAGATCCTGGCTCGATTCGTCAACAACGAAGGACTTTCGATCGAACAAATCGTCGACAAGAATCTGCCGTTCTTTTTCAGTGCCCATTTCCTGGAGGCGCACCCAGAAAGGGTCGAGCTCTACCGACAGGCGCAGTTGAGCGCACCCCTCCAGCCCCCCCATGCCTTCCACAGTCAGGTCGATGCCATTCGCACCTTTGATTGTTGCGACCGCTTGGGGCGTCTGGCCATCCCCACTCGGGTGTTGACCGGCACCGCCGATATGCTGGTGCCGCCAGCGAATGCCACCACACTGGCGCGCTTGATTCCCGGCGCCCTGCTGACGGAAATCCCGAGGGCTGGCCATGCCTTGCACGTGGAATGCCGCGATGAGCTGAACGGAATGGCACACGAGTTTTTCAGTACCGCTCTTCGCGATTAAAGAACATTCACCGCCGTCATAGCAACGACTGTTCGTCGCTGCGGAGCAGGGCGAATCGTACGAAGTCGCCCACCTGGCTTGTTGACATCTGTGCGCGCTGGCAGAAACCGTTGGTGCCGACTACGAAACCTTCTATCCCTCATGCTCATTGGAACAAATGAACCCATCCAAGAGAATACCAAGCGGGTGTGGGGCGGCATCATTTTGGTTTGGATCATCCTGTGGCTGAGCAAGTTTATCGGCAAGTGACACCGCATGCAAGCTGATGCCGCTCGGTTGGCCCCACAATCCTTGGTTGAACAAAACCGTTTCGCAGGCACAGACTCAACCGGCGCGCTGCGTATGCTCCTCATGGTTCGAGGAATTTTAAAAACCAAGATCAGAAATCAAATAGGACCGACAGGGAAAGGGAGACCAGCATGAGCAAATATATGCAGCTTACGGTTACCGTACGCCCTTACTATCAAAAAGGCCTGCAAGGGACCTACCATAAACTGGCGCGTCATTTGGGGTATCTGGATTCGGATCTGGTGAGCAGGGATCCCTCACTCTATGAACTGGTGGGTCAGTTCGATCAGCTTTTGTATCGCTTTGAGGGAACACCACTCAGAGAAGTGCTCCTCCGACATAGAGAAAAACTCCTGAAGATCCACAAGAGCGTTGAAGAAAGCATGGCCAACTGGAATCTCGCGTTGGTTGACCGGCTTCTGTATGAGATCGAAGATGTATTTGACGAAATGGAGTCGGAACTTGAGTGACCGTTCACCACAGTGAGCACAGAGAACACGGGGAATGGCTGCAGAAAAAGCTCTCCCAAAGAACCTGCTGCAGCCCGCAACAGTTAGGAGCCGTCAATCCCTTTTCTCCGTGCTCTCGTGTGCTCTGTAATGAGCGTTTGCCTCATTGGAACGATCAGCTTGATAAGGTTTTTCCCATCGGTTATTGTCTAAAATAGACAGTATATGACAACCTTGACATTGGTATGAATAACATGGAGGAGGCTTATGTCATTTTTATGGCACGAAAAATATTGCATCGGAATCGACGAGATTGATAAACAGCACAAAACATTTCTTGATATGCTTAATAAAACCTACGACATTTATTCCAGTTCGGCAACAAGTGTTATTGACGAAAAAGACAAACTTAAGATTTATACTGATATCCTTAAGTTGAGAGAATACGCATTTAACCACTTCTTTACTGAAGAAAAATACATGATAAAATATAAATATCCAAAATTTTTCGACCACAAGCGCGAGCACGATAACTTCATTAAAACAGTATTTGAACTGGAAGAGAAGCTCTTTGATACAAATGATATGACTCCAAGCGAACTTATTGATTTTGTCATAAATTGGTATAAGAACCATGTGACTCGAGTCGATAGGGAATTCGGGGAACATCTGAAGACGGTGACCGTTAAGCCCTGATTCTTAACCGGAAGATCCCAGATTTTCCCGAGACTGGTCCGAACGACCTGGAGGGGTTCCCCCTTCCGGTTTCAATCAGATACCGCTCCTTGCGCTTCTTGTCACAAGGGAGTATCTGGGTCGGGCGCTTTTTCCGAACTCAGGAAAAGGCCTGTTCATAAATTGGAGCCCATTTCTTGAACGAAAGAGCATGGATCAGTCCAACCGGATGAAGACTATCCCGGACCCTGCAAAAACCCTCTAATTTCCTCCTGCAGCAGCCCTTCCCGGCCCGCAGTAGAAATGATCCACCCCGGAGAAAGTGGTCACCTGCCGCTGGATGCCTGTTTGCGGCTGGCATTCCAGCCAGTGGCGAAGCGAGGCTACTCGGCAGAAGTCATCGCGCTCCCCCAGGGTGATGAGGCAGGGAATGGGCGGCAACTGCAAACCATCGAACCGCATGAAATCCAACGGCGGCGAGACGAGAATGAGCGAGTCGGCGGTCAGCCCATCATTAACGGCACCCATGGCCACCCAGGCGCCAAAGGAGTAGCCCACCAGGCAAAGAATACCAGCCTTATCCGGCGGCACGTCCGGCTCTCCCGGTTGGCTTCGCAAGAACCGGCAAACCGCCTTGAGATCCGCGCGTTCACCCATGCCATCGGCGTGCTGTCCGCTGCTTCGGCCCACCCCCCGGAAATTGAAGCGCACCGCGTTCCACCCTAGCCGCTGGAATATCGCTTGAGCCGCCAGCACCACGTTGTTGTCCATGCTACCACCATAGAGCGGGTGGGGGTGGCAAATGACAGCGGATTTCGGTAGCGTCCCTCGAATCAGGCGGGCTTCTACCTTGACCTGCTCATCAACGGGAATCATCAGGGATTGTTCGGCCTACGTTCGCGGTCTGCCCCCTGAGTCGCGGCAAGAAGGTTGTCCACCTCAAGCGCTGTAAGGTGTTTTCGGTCGTTCACTTGTTATTCCTGCGCCGCCCGAATGACGGACTTGGTTTTAAGCCAGTCCGCAAAACCAGCTTCATCCATTTCGCCTGTCTGCCAAAGCCAGCACAGCGGCCACGGCTTCAGCTTCTGATGACATCAGTTCCCATCCATTGAGATCAAGAAAGACATAGGCGGTAAGAAAACCTGTGCGCTTGTTGCCATCCACAAAAGGATGGTTCCGAATGATGCCGAACGCATAGGCGGCAGCCAGATCAAACACCGACGGCTCGCCATAAGCCACTTGGTTTTGCGGACGTGCAAGGGCTGATGACAACAGACCGGCATCACGGATACCAAGGCTTCCGCCATGCTCGGCAATTTGTTCGCCGTGCATGGCAATGACAACCCCCTCGAGGAGCCAGCGCCAAGTCATTTCTTGGCAAGCTCATGCAGGGCATTACGGTACTTAGCCATACCGCGCCGTGCCGCTTCCATTTGTGCCTCAAATTCCGGATCGTAGGGCGTGACGGCATAACCATCAGGTGTTTCCGTTAAAAACACGCTGTCGCCTTTCTTCACCTTGAGGCGGGCAGCGGCCTCCTTCGGCAGGATAACGCCGGTTGAATTGCCAATTTGTGTCACGGTAGCACGCATAACAGCACCTCCTCGTTACACCATATGTTATAACAAAATAGTGCAGCGGTCAAGCCGTCTCGCCTTCTCATCATTTTGTCCAATGTTGGCGTTTGGGCACCCCAGGAAACACGCGGACTTACGGGGCTTTGGCGGAAAAACATGAGATAAAACAACTTCTTTTGTCTCATGGGCTAGCTGGGTTGCGGTAGATATGCCGCCCACTTCTTCCGCCACTCGTGGAGCAGTCCCGCTGCATTGAAGACTCTATAGTCCTTCCACATTTCAACGCTTATGCGGTTTTTCAGCCTGACCAGCTAAGCGTGAATCAGCTACAAGGCGGGGTGTTTGTAACTCGCCATAATCCGACGCGGCTTTCTAAGGACGGCCTTGGGCGCAGCCAAGCAATGGACACGTAGCGCGCGGATCGGTGCGGGTATGATCCACCCGTTTCTTTTCCCTATGGGCGCTACCCTCACTGCTCTCCAGAACTGCGAATCCCAGCCAACCATGACAGGAAACGGTCAATGGCCGCTTTGGCTTCGGCCGGCTTATGAACCTCGTTGAGCAGGATGACAACGGCATGGGTCCCGCCGCCGGGAGCGCTAACATAACCGGCGAATCCTATCACGTCACTGAGCGAGCCGGTTTTGCCTCGAATCGAGGCCGGATTGGTCAAGCGTTTGCCACGGCGCCGCAGGGTCCCCTCTTCCCCGCCCGTAGCCAGAGAGGCCATGAACTCCGGCCCAATTTCCGGATCATGGTAAGCGGCCACCAACACCGAACACAGAGCCTGAGCGCTCACCCGGCAGCGGCGACTCAACCCCGAGCCACCGTCCAGTTCCAGTTCTGTACCGGGCACGCCGAGGGCAGCGAGCGTCTCGCCCAACACTTCCAGGCCTTTTTCGGCACTGCCGGGCAATCCCTTGATTTCCGCACCCAGCACCCGCAGCAGCAGCTCCGCCATGAAATTGTTGCTGTAACGATTGAGGCCGTACAGGATGTCTTTCAGAGGTGGGGAGGTGTATTCGGTCAATTTGCGCGCGCCACTCGGCACCGAGCCGGCAGGCAGGATTCCACCTCGCACTTCGACCCCGATCTCGCCCAGCAGGCACTTGAGGGAGCGCGCGAAGAAGCTCACCGGGTCGTTCACATTCACCCGCACTTCGATGGCTTCAGCCAGACTTGGCGGCAAGACTCCCGGTGAGTCGGTAACGTTCACGGCCATCTGCGGTCACTCCGGCCGAATGCACCTGAATCCCGCTTTCACCCGCCTGGGCATCGCCCCTTCCGACTTGGTTGTCCACCACGGCGTAGTCGCCGTGCGGAAAGACCTCCACCGTCACGGGCACGCCAGGACGGCTTGAGGGGCGAAGCTGCAAGGTGAGTGTATTAAAATCGAGGGTGGTCGCTGTGATCACCGGATTGTAGGCACGATCGCACTGGCCATCCAGGCAGATCTTTTCCACAGAGGCGCGGAGATAGCCGTTGTCGACCCCGATCCCGCCATCGATGCGATGAATTCCGGCCTCTCTGATCTTTTGCCCAAGCAGATAGAGCTTCTCCGGCACCAGAAAGGGATCGCCGCTGCCCTTTATCCAGATATCGCCAGCCAGGACACCATCGCGCACCACCTGCCGGCTCCAGACCTCGGTGGTGAAATGATGATACGAGCCCAATTCCTTCAATGCCGCATAACTGACGAGAATCTTGACCACAGAAGCCGGCATCAGGCGCCGGTTGGCCTGATGCGCATAAACCAGGCGCCGGTCCGGAAGGGAGACCACCTGAATCGCCACCTGACGAGCGGCGTGTTGCAGCGGCTGAAGGCGCTTGGCCCAATCGCCGCCCGGTTGATCGACTGGCGCGGCATCAGCCAGAAACAAAGGCGCCAGAAGCAGCACCGGCAGCAGCCACCAGCCTGTTTGGGTGAAAATCCATGAGGCGTAAGGGCGTGAGAGCTTTCGCCGCAATGGTTCTTCCTTGTTCATCCCCTATTCGATGGGGCCATACCAGGCGTCCACCAACGGGCGCACTTCGAACGACGCGATCCGCGACTCGCCTTCCAGCCACTTCTGGACAGCCAGACGTTGATCTTCGGTGACTGAACCACGCGATTTGTTGGAAATCACGAACAGTCCGACGGTCTTGTCACCACCACCGCCGCCAGCCAAATCGTTGGCCTCAATGGCGCCCTCAACAAACGACCACAGCAGGCTCTCCCGTTCTTCTTCCGACAATTCGTCGCGGGCCGTGTACATCACATCAAACCCAAATTCCTGGAACTCCCCGATTCGTTTCTTTTTCCTCAGACGTTTCTTCATAAGATTCCCTCCTGATCTGGACTCGATCGACCCGGAAGCCGCCACATTACAGCCACAACCGGAAACCGTTCAATCCTCCGTGCCTCATGGACGAGCATTGGGTTGAAAAATCCACATGACCGTGTTCGTTGTGTCTGCCCCAAAAAGACCCATTAGCATATCGAAAAAGTCGTCGTGGATCACATTAGCGTCATTCCGGCGAAAGCCGGAATCCAGATTTTTCAAGACTTCTGGACCCCGGTTTTCACCGGGGTGACGGCAGAGGCAAATTGCCGCCGGGCTTTTTGGACACCCTCTCAGAGAAGCGCAGATGCCGCTGCAGTAGCCGCCCCGCGTTGTCTGAAACACCCTCCCGAGGGCCCGGCCCGCCCATCTCCTCCCCAGAGGTCGAGGTTGCCTGCAAAGCGCTGAGAGCTGCAAACACTATATCACGGACTCGGTGGTGTGCGCATGCTCTTCCTGCTTGCAGGCGTTTGTGCTCCGCAACTGAACTCTTCGTACTGGAGCCTCATGCGAAAGGCCTGCTCACCCTTCGATGCTCGGTACACGTCCACCCAATAAAATGACCAGTAATCCGTTACGTCACCCCCGCGAAGGCGGGGGGCCAGAAGCTTCCCAATCCATCTGGATTCCCGCCTTCATATGAAAATCCGTTCTGTCATACCGGCGAAAGCCGTTATCCAGGCTATTTCTCTGGATTCCCGCCTGCGCGGGAATGACATGGGGGTGACCCGGGTGACCTTCATGTTTCGTTGCGGCCCCCCATAGACCATGGCGGTTCGCGGGAATGACGAGCGGAATGGGCAGTATTTCGGACACATTATTCTGTGGCGCTGTATTCAGCGCGAACGGTGCTCTGCGCCCGTTACGTGCTGGTTTTCCGTTGGTGGTGAGGCCTGCCCTTATGGCTGGGGATCATCTGCGGCAAGGGGTTTACCGCCAGGGATCAGCGGCTGTCAGGATGCTTCTCCGAGTCTGGTGAATTCATCCCAGAAGGTGGGGTAGGATTTGGCCACTGCTTCGGCCCCATGGATGGTGATTCCAGGAACACGCAGTCCAGCAACGGCAAATGCCATGGCAATGCGGTGGTCATCGTGGGCTTCAACGGCCGCACCATGCGCGCCGCCGCCCTGAATCACCAGGCCATCCGGCAGTTCTTCGACGGCAATCCCAAGTTTGGTCAGTTCCTCCGCAACCACGGCGATCCGGTCCGATTCCTTGATGCGCAGATGACCCACGTTGCGGATTCGGGTAGCACCGTCGGCGAAGGCCGCCACCACGGCCAGAGTCGGCACCGTGTCAGGCATGGCGTTCATATCCAGGTCAAGAGCCTGGAGCCTTTCTGGTCCCAGCACGCGGACGCCTTCTTCCTCCCAACGCACGGTACAACCCATGCGTTCGAGGATTCCCAGGAAGCGGCAATCGCCCTGAAGCGCGTCGATCCCAACCGGTGATGTGTGGATGTCGCCCCCGGTCACCGCAGCCGCCGCCCACCAGTAGGATGCTGACGAGCAATCCCCTTCCACCAGGTATTCTTGGGCTCGATAGATCTGGGGGGCCGGGATGAGGACCCGGTTGGGACCCAACCACTGGTACTCAATCCCCCATTGTCCCAACATGGCGAGTGTCAGGTGCACATAGGGAGCCGAGGCCAGAGGTTCCAGCCAGCTCACCACCATGTCTCGCGGCGCACACGGCGCCACCAGCAAAACAGCGGAAAGAAACTGCGAACTCTGGCGGGCATCGATTTCGATATCGCCGCCCTGAAGCCCTCGGGCCTCGATTTCCACAGGCGGATAGCCGGCTTCACCCAGATAGCGGCAGCTTACCCCCTGTCCGGCCAGGGCCTGCAGCACCGGGCCGATGGGGCGTTCGCGCAACCGCGCCGTGCCGTCCACCACGAAGCGCCCGCAACCGGCCGCCAGGAGACCCGCCAACAATCGCGTGCTGGTGCCGCTGTTGCCCAGATGGATCGGCCCCGGCGGCTGGCTCCAGCGCACCCTCGGGGGACGCACGCGCACGGCGTTGTCTTCCCAGATCGAGCTGTACTCCAAGCTGTACCAGGGCGTGGCCGGTTAGCAACGTATCTTCGGCGCGAAGCGGATTGCGCACCAGGCTTTCACCCTCGGCCAAAGCCGCCATCAGGAGCGCTCGGTGGGTGACCGACTTGGAGCCCGGCAGGCGCACTCGCGCCCGTAGACCGTCAACGGGTGTTATGGTTTGGATCATCCTTGTCTACTCACTCTTCAGAACCTCAGGATCTAAGGAGCCGCCCAACAATAAGTATGCCATTTCGCCGTGATTTTTGTGTCGCGTTTCATTGCATTCAACACGACCTACCGTAGTGCTCCACCAAAATAGTTTCGACGGGTATAGAATGTCACCCCCGCGCAGGCGCGGGTCCAGTGAACCTTATAAACACCTGGATTCCCGCCTGCGCGGGAATCCAGGCCTAGTCACCGAGCCTGCAAAACAAAGCTGACAGAATAGTAGGTTGCATTGAATGCAATGAAACGCAACGTCCGCAATGGTTATGTTTGGACAGTTCCTATTGCCAACCAGCGGATGTAGAAACTCACCTTATAACTGTTTTGGCGTCAACCGTGAGGTTTGCCACTGCAGCCAATTAGGAAGTCGCCGTGAAGCCAGATGTAAGGGCAATTCATGAATTGCCCCTAGCTGTATGTGGCGCGATACACGGCCTCACACTCTCACTGCCCCAACTTTTGCAACAGGGCATCTTTCATTGATGCTATGGGCGCCGGCCGTTGCAACCACCATTCGAACTGCGCCGCACCCTGTAACAGCAGCATATCGAGGCCGGAAACGGTGACGCAACCGGCGCCCCGGGCCGCCAGCAGAAAGGGGGTCCACAGCGGTCGATAGACCAGATCCATGACCACCATTTCGGGATGGAAGACCGATGGCGGTAACACCTCGGAAATCGCTCCCCCGGTCAGACCCACCGAGGTGCATTGCACGAGGATATCGAAACGCTGCCGAGGGACTTCAGCCAGGGACACGAACTCGGCTTGGAAAGCGGCGGCCAGTGATTCGCCGCGTTCCGGCGTGCGATTGGTGACGCTCACCGCCGCTCCTTCGCGCTTGAGGCCGTAGACCACGGCGCGCGCCGAACCACCGGCGCCGATCACCAGGGCTCGTTTGCCGGGAAGGGATGTCACCTGCTGAAGGGCTCGCACCGCCCCCAGCCAATCGGTATTGATCCCTTCCCAGCCGACGGGATCATTCACGCACCGCAGGGTGTTAACGGCACCGATGGCCCGGGCCGTGTCATCCAGTTTCAGCGCTTGCTGACAGGCGATTTCCTTGTGAGGGATGGTGACGCTTAGGCCGCGCACACCGATATCGGCCAGCAGCCGCAGGGCCGACGCCAGTTCATCGACCTCCAACGCCAGATAATGAGCGGGCAGATCCAGAACGGCAAAAGCGGCATTCATCATAACCGGGCTCAGGGAATGGGCCACCGGGTGGCCGATGACGGCAAACAAATCGCTTTGCACCACACGCATCATGCGAGCATCTCCAGAAGAGTCCGGATTTCGGTGACGGAGTATTGCCCTGGTGCCGCTTCCAGTCCGGCCTGCAGGCTCACATAAGTCCAGGGACTGCCGAGCAGCAAGCTCACCACCCGGCTCCAGCGGCCAGCGGCCCCCATGCAAAAGGCGATGACATCCGCCCCAAGCGTTTCCCGCCCCCACGGGATCAACTGCAACACCCGCAGGCAATCCTCGGGGTTATTGGCGAAAGTGACGATCTTGATGCAGTCGGCATCGACCACCAATTCTCGGGCGATGGCTTGCAGTTCTCCGAGTCCCGGCGTCTGAGAGAAATCATGGTGAGAGACCAGCACTCTGGCACCCAGTTGGTGGAACCTGCCGACGAACAGGCGTGTCCACGTCATCTTCCAGGTCCACCCAGTCGGCACCGGCCGCCACGGCTTCCGCCAGGACGGCCAATCGTTCGGTCTCGGAACCGACAAACATGCCCCCTTGGCGCTCGGGCCGGTTGGTGACCAGTATCGGTCGGCGCCGATCCGAACCGAGCAGGGCCAACATCTCTCGGGTCCTGGACCAGCCCTGATGGGCGATAAAAGCGTCCAGACGCCATTCCAGCAGGTCCACTTCGGGATCCTGCAGGAATGTCAGCAGGTGCTGCGGTTCCGCATTCATCAGGCATCCGCAGAATTTTCCGGCGTTACTCATCGGATCTCACACCTTGGCCGGTTCGGCCGTAGCCAACCGCATCACCGGCGCCACCTGTTCCATCTGGAAACGGATGGGCCGAAATGGATCGCTGCGTGGATAAGAACCCAACACCTTCAGGAAGGTAACACGTTTCTCCAGATCCTCGAGACTCTGGCGGATGGCCGGATCGTCGCGATGGCCTTCGATGTCGGCATAAAACAGGTAGTGCCAGGCGGAGATTCGGCTGGGCCGGGATTCGATCCGCGTCATATTGCGCCCATGCTGGGTGAAGGGTTCCAGGGCATATTGGAGGGCACCCGGTCGATCCGGCACGGCAAACAGGATCGAAGTCTTGTCATGGCCGGTGGGCGGGTTGAAATGCTGGGCCAAAGCAAAAAACCTGGTGATATTGCCAGGTTGATCTTCGATCCGGGCAGCCAGGATATTTAGCCCGTAGTGATGGGCCGCAAACAGATTGCAGATGGCTGCACCGGTGGGGTCTTCCTGTGACAGCCGGGCCGCTTCAGCGGTGGAACTGCATTCGCGCAGGACCGCCTGGCGCAGGTTATGAAGCAACCAGTGACGACATTGCCCCAGGGTCTGCGGATGAGCGTAGACGCGCTCCACCTCCTCCAGCGAAGCGGCCTTGCCGGCCAGGTAATGGGCGACCTCCAGGTAACACTCCCGGACCACCTGGGCTTCGCATTCGTAAAGCAGGTCCATGGTGCGGGTCACGCCGCCTTCCAGGGAATTCTCGATGGGGGCGATGGCCACATGCACCAGCCCCTTGACCAGCTGGTCAAAGACATCCTCGAGAGTGGGTAACGGCACATAGCTGGCGGAATGGCCGAACAGGGAACGGGCGGCAAGATGGGAATAGGTCCATTCCGGTCCCAGAAACGCCACTTCCAGGGGATGCTGCAGCACTCGGGAAGCGGCCAGGATTTCGCGGTAGATGGAACGCAGCCCATCATCGCTCAGCGGTCCCGGATTGCCCCTGGACAACCGCGCATAAATGGCTTCTTCGCGGCTCGGATCGAAGGACGGCGAACCGGCGTCCGCTTTGATCCGGCCGATTTCCTTGGCCTGTTCCATGCGTTCGTTCAGCAGGCGAAGCAGCTGTTGATCGATGCGATCGATGGCGTCGCGCAAGCCGGTAAGCTGTTTCTGCAAATTGTCGTTCACCGTTATCGCTCCCAAATGGTTTCTTGGACCTTGATACCGAAGTGGCGTCCGCTTTCATCGAGCATTACCAGCACTTCATCTCCTGGCTGCAGTGCGGCCACCGAACGGGGTTCGCCGCCCGGGCCGGCCAGCCTGATGGTTTCCGCATTCTGCACCACCAGGGAGCCGGTGACCCCTTCACAGACGGCGCTCACCAACAACAACGGGCGTCGTTCGATCTTGGCGCGGCCCACCACCGCCGGTTGGGTGTTGCCGGAGGCATCGGTCACGAGCACCGCATGGCCGCTTTCCAGTTCACTCAGGTAGCGGGTTCGGCCATCCGGTGTGCGCACATAGGCATGCAGCGCCCCGGCATTGACGCGGAACGGACGCGGCGCCACATAGGGACTGCAGCGCGTTTCCGCCTGGACCAGAAAGAGGAAATGGCTGAAATTGCCCACCAGCATCCCTTCACCATCTTTCATCGAGGTGCAGGTATCAACACATACCCGATCCCCCATCCCCACCGGCAACACTTTTTCCACCGTGGCCAGGTGCAGCTCAACCCTTTCGACACCGGCTTTGACTCGAGCCACCATGGCTTTCACCCCGGGGACATCGACAGCGCGAATAACCACTCCCGCCACGCCCTTTTCCAGAATGCCCATTGCCAGTTCCAACCCTTCGAGGGCATCCACCGTCACCAGCAGCCGGCCACCGCCGGCCACCAGGTTTTCCAGGGGGATCACTTCCCAGCGGGGCTGGTCAATGACCACGGGCACGGTACGGAGCAGCCTGGCGATGCGCGCTTCGTCTTCCGGGTCGGCCAGTTTCTCGAAGAAGATGTCCTGGCCGGGTTTCAGGTCGCCGTCTTCGCTCACCGTGACGATTCGCCCCAGCTCTTTGATGCGTTCCTGCCAGCCGGGCGGGATCACCAGCGCGTCGGCGCCCGCTTCCAAGGCCGCCGTCACGATCTCCTTCGACCACTGGTCCAACCTGACCCATACCTCTTTCACCGCTTCACCTCGGCACATCGATTCCAACTTCTTACCAACCAAATACAATCCCTGGCTCCGGAATGAAAAAAGCCGCGGGGTTGAACCCGCGGCTTTTGGTCGCATTCAGTCACATAGCTGACTCAAAGGGCGGGCCACCCGGTGGCATACAAAAAACCGCAATAAAAATAAAAGCCGGTTGCAACGTACATGGTGACTCCCCTTTCGTGCCAAACACCATAGAAAACCGAGGATATCCTGTCAAGGGCTTTTCCAGAAAGCTAGATGGAGAAGCGGTCAGGGCTCCTTAGGAATCACTATGGAAAGTTGCACGTCGGTGCCGTCGCGTTGGAGTAAGACTCGATGGCTGGCCCTTATGCGCGGTTGCTGAAATGCCAACGCTTGGTGAACATCTTCCAGGCCTGAAATCGGTGTATCATCGATCCTGACCAAGATGTCACCAGGCTTGATTCCCGCCTGTGCGGCCGGTCCACCGGGCATTACCGCCGCGATCCGGACACCCTTGCCCGCCGCCAATGATTCGACGCGAACCCCAAGACGCCCGCGATGGCCATGCGACATTTCCGAGGGATCGGTAATCCAGAAATAATCAGCCAAGGCCGGATCCAGGGTGCGCTCGGCGCTGTTCCAGGGGACTGGAACGACGGTCTTGAAGGCGTGCGGAAAACGACGAAAGGCCCTGGCCGGGATTCCGTATCGGTATTCCACGTGGCCATTGCCGGCAAACACTACAATCTGCGGCGGCTTCCGGCGGCTGCAACTGATGAACTGGTCAGCCACAGTTTCAGCCATGGTTTCTTCCCAGGCCAACTGGGCTTCATAGAAACGTTCGAAACTCCCCACCCCGCCATGCATGGCCATATGCCGGTCATATTGTGCGCGGATGGCGGTGCGGTGCTTTTCATCGCTGAAGTCAAATACCTCGGCCACCTGAGCCCGTTGTTCCGATTCCAGTCCACCAAGACCGCGCTGGGCGATGGCCCTGACAATGGGCGAGGGAGCGTTCAGCCCCAGGATGGGAATGTGGTTGGTAGCGCAATAATCCAATAAAGGCCGGTAGAGCCCCACCGGAAAGCCCCAGTTGTGCTCCCAGTCGACCCCCTGGAGGAATTCCACCTCCCCAAGCTCCCCCCGAGACCAGCGGTCCAGCCAGGGCTGAACCGACCGGGGGAACATTTCCATGGCCACCACCAGGTCACGGTTGCGTCCGTATAGCCCTTCCAAGATGCGTCGCTGAACCTCATGGTCGGCTGCGCTGCTGTGAGTTTCACCGACATAGACCACCTGTTGCAGCGCAAGTTCGTTGAGCAGATCGGGAAAAGTGATCACCGCTCCGGAACTCGTATTGACGATCTCGCCGATCTGCAAATCATGGTCAGAACCCTGCAACTGCAAGTGCTGATCAGTCTCCTGCGGCAGTGTGGCACAACCGGCTGTCATGAGCAGCAACCACCAACCGATCAGAACCATGCGGGCGGCGGCAGAACCCGTCGCACCAGCGTTTGTGGCATTGCAGCGCCGACTGAAACCCAGTATTCTCAAGGCGTTATGGACAATCAATGACGCCGGGATGTGATAGCATCGTGTTCTTGCCATAGTCTCCATGGTTCTAGAAAGCATGAGGAACCCTTCTCGGCGCGCAGCCGCCGTTTGAAGTACCCGGAAAGCGAGCGGCTTGAACCGAAGCCCCCTGCACCGATTGTAACCGATCACCGATTCCAATGCTTGAGACGCGCACGGCGCATGACAAGAACATGCCGGGCGGGTCTCTTATGCCCAGAAGTCCCGGGATCCGGGTATTTCGGCCAACATGGTGATCAGTTTGCGGTTGGCCGCAGGAAAGGGGTACTGCTGGAGTTCATCCGGGCTCACCCAGCGGGATTGAACAGCGGCATTGAGCCGTATGGACCGGGGCCGATGGGAAAAGCGGCACAGAAAGCAGTGCAGTTCGACCCGAAAGGATGTGTACTGATGCTTGATCACAGCCAGTTTCCGGACCGGATCGACCGGTAGACCCAGCTCTTCCAGGAATTCTCGCTTGAGTGCCTGTTGGGGAGTTTCACCGCTTTCCAGCTTACCCCCGGGGAACTCCCAAAGGCCGGCCATCAGACCAGTGTCCGGACGTTTTTGAATGAGCACCTGCCCGTCATGAACCAGGACCCCAAGGACCACCTTAATCGGCACCGTAGCCTTTTTGACACCCGGTACTGGGCGTTGGCTGACAATCCCAAGCCGATTGCTGTCGCAACAATCCATCAGGGGGCAGTCTCGGCAAACAGGCCTTCTGGGCACACAAATGACGGCCCCCAACTCCATGATGGCCTGGTTGTAGTCCCTGGCCCGTCCTTGGGGCATCAACCGCTGTACCATCTCTCGAATGAAGCCCTGGCTCTCTTTGCTCTTAACAGGTTCATCGAGGTTGAACAAGCGCGCAAAGACCCGCTCGACATTGCCGTCCACAACGCCGTAATCGCGATTGAAAGCCAGACTCATAATGGCCGCCGCAGTGTAACGTCCAATTCCGGGTAGCCTGCAGATCGCCTGGTAATCATCCGGGACATTGCCGCCATACTGATCTACAAGAATCCTTGCCGCTCGCAGGATATTCCTGGCCCGCAAATAGTAGCCCATCCCCTCCCAGTATTTGAGCACCTCCTGCTCCGACGCCTCGGCAATACTCCGCACATCGGGAAAACGCTCCATCCAGCACTGATAGTACGGGAGGACGGTTTTCGTCTGGGTCTGTTGAAGCATTACTTCTGAAATCCAGATTTCGTAGGGTAAATAGCGCTGGCGCCAGGGTAGGGAGCGCTGGTTGGCCGCAAACCAACGCAACAAGCCTTCGACGATGAGGGTACGTCGGTTGATAAGGATGGGTTTCATGATCGTGGATTCAGGCAGCGATTCTCCGGTGCTGGGATCAAACCAAAAAAAGCCCGCTTTTGGCGGGCTTTTGCTTGGAACCCTTGGGACTGGATAAGTCCTTCATTTCCAGGGTCTTTAAAGTGGTGGCGAGGCGGTGAATCGAACACCGGACACGAGGATTTTCAGTCCACTGCTCTACCGACTGAGCTACCTCGCCACGAACGGGCGCAACCTACAGAAGAATCACAACCCTGTCAAGGACTTTCTCTATATTACCGCCTTGCGGACGGTTTTCTGGAACATCTGTCGATCTCGAGGTGCTACCGGTTTGCCGGCGCCTCACCCAACTCCAGATCGGCAAGGTCCAGATTGTCATCACCCAATTCCAGCACCAAGTCATCCAGGTCATCTTCCAATTCCGAGGACGGTTCTGCAGGTTTGGTCACCGGTTTGGCGAACGAATCCAGGTCGGAGATGGGTTCGGCAAGGTGCAGACCATCAGGCCCGTGGGAAAAGTCATCCAACGCCAGATCGTCCAACGACTCTTCTGCATCGAAGTCCAAGGAATATCTATCCTTGTCCGAATCGGTCTGCCCGGAGACATCACCAACGTGGGCGCGAGCCGGCGGCTCATCATCCACCAGTTCCAAAATCAGGTCGTCCACATCGGGCATGTCCCCCGCAATGGACTTGTGGGTAGCAGCATCCATGCCCAACCACTTCGAGTCCGCCGCCCACACATCGTGGGTTTTGGCTACGGTTGCGGCAGCTTGAGCTGTTTGCGGATCGCCCATGGAATCGAACTGAACCGTAGGCGCCTCAGCCACCGCCTGTTTGATCTGCATAGCGGCATCCCCAACTGAGCCTGGCCGTCGTCCGGCGGCTTCTGACCCGGCGGGACCGCCTTCGTCCACCAACGCTCTGAGATATGAGGGTGGTTCGGGCTTCGAATCAGCAAAGCCCAAACCTGACCGGGCTTGATTTAGGTTGACACCGCATTTCTTGCACACCGCAAGATGATCAAAACTGATGTAGCCGCATTTTACACACTTCATGAGCCCACTCCTTATGAAGGAAGATCAAATGTGCCGGGCGCAGAGGTGAGAGACTGCATGACATGCGACGCTCCGACATTGGTCATTCCAAACACCTGCTCTCTATTTTAAGTTACGATTATAATTCATCTTTGATAGCTTGTCATGCGTTTTTGGGATCAGCACGTGAGTCGGTGATTTGCTTTGACAAGTCTCCCCACAGCAGCTGGGTTGTGGCGAGCAGTGCCGTTGCCGCAGTTTCCAGGCGCAAAGTGCGCGGTCCCAAAGACACCGAGCGAAACCGAGACGTACGGAAAAGCTCCGCCTCCCGCGGGGTAAATCCCCCCTCAGGACCTACGACCACTATCACCTGGACACACTGCGGGCAATCCTTCCACACCGACAGCAAGCCCTGCTGACGTTCCCCCTCCCAAGCCAGTATGCACAGGCAATCATCACCAATGCACCCCCATTTCGACAGGTTGGCAAGAAGCGTATCCACATCCGCCATGGGTTCGATGCTGGGCAGCCTGGTACGGCCACTTTGCCGCAGTGCTTCCCGGGCGATGCGTTCCCAGCGCACGGTCCGCTGATTCAGTTGCACATCGCTTAAGCCATATTGACTTCTGGCAGCACGGAAAGGAACCACACGGGTCACTCCCAGTTCGGTAGCCTGACGCAGAACCAATTCCATTCGGTCCGAACGTGCATACGCCAGCGCCAGGGTCAAGCTCAGCGGAGATTCCTGCATCAGGCTTTGCTGGTGCAACCTTCGAACCGTAACCCCATCGGTGCCCAGCCCTGACACCTCTCCCAACCAAGCCGAACCCAGACCGTCACGGACTTCGATCCGCTCGCCTCGTTTGACCCGAAGAACGGTCGTCAGGTGATGTGCAGCGGAACCACGCACCAGGATTTCATCCTTGTCCACAATGGGTTCGTCGTGGAACAAACGCTTCTGTGTCATTCTTAAGCAACGCCACCAGATTCATGATAATCCGTTTGCCCGCGCCAAACCATCCGGCAACTTATCCCCCACCATCCCGTTGCCCGGCGCTCACTCGACTCCATTCACAATACTAATGGCAAGTGATCACTCCTTCGGCATAAGCGGCAGGTCCATTAAAGAAAAATGAATGGTTACGATGCGATTCCCCAATACCAACTCAAGAAGGCCTCCCCCCAGAACAAATAGCATATGGCTCCCAGCACCAGAAAAGGGCCAAAGGGCAGCATGGTGGAAAGTCCCTTCTGGCTGCGGCGCATCGCAACAAGACCTACCGCCGCCCCGGTCACGGAACTCAACAAGATGGTAAAGACGACCCCGGTCCAACCAAGGAAAGCCCCAATCATGGCAAGCAGTTTGATATCGCCCCCGCCCAGCCCTTCCTGACCTCGAAACCACTTGTAGCCGAGAGCAATGGCATAGAAAAGCCCGCCGCCCAACAGGATCCCCGCCAACGAATCGAGCCAGGTTAGGCGGGGTGTCAGAAAGAGGGAGGCGGCAAACCCAACGACAATTCCCGGCAGAGAGATAACGTCTGGAATCAGGTAGGTGTCCAGGTCAATGAAAAAAACCACCAGGAGGCAACTGCTGAAGAACAGCTCGACAAAGAACTGCCCCTGCCAGCCATAACGGCGGAACAGCAGCAGGACCATCACTCCGGCCAGCAATTCGATCAATGGGTAACGCCAGGAAATGCGTAGCCCGCAGCTGCGACAACGACCTCGCAGCAGCAAGTAACTCAGCAACGGAATGTTGTCAAAGGCGGGGATGGCTACCTGGCACTGGGGACAATGGGACCCCGGGGAGACAATGGAATTGCCATGGGGTAGACGATAGATGACCACATTGAAGAAACTGCCGAGACAGCACCCAAAAACAAACATCACGATTTGCCAGAAAACCACGTATTCAGCAGGATCGATCACCACCACCCTCCTTGGGAACACCTGTCATTATGCATCAGTCTCGCTACCATTTGCCACCGAGAGTGCAGCGCGGCTATCCGGCCGCGACCAAAACCACACAGCAGCGTTAGGACCAGCTACGGATCACACGGAAAACACGGATGGTTCTTGATGGAATCACAATCAGAGAGGGGGTCGAGAAAACCGCGGAAGGTGATAATCGATTCAGCATTCGATCTCTGAGGTGCTCATCCGTGTCGCCTTTATCCGTGTCCATCCATGTCCAGGTTTGTAGCCCTGCAAGCCCATCGCACCGGTCGCAACATTTCGAGGAACATAACGTCAGGTGCAAGGCACCATCAGAGAGTTGATGGAGGCCACCAGGCAAGTTTGAATCAGTGGACGGTACCTGTTCATCTATAATAGCTTGCTCCTGCTGCTCTGTGGCAAACGGTTACTCAGTCGGGGCTGCGTCAGGCGGTTGTTCCATGGCCTGCTGGTATTTGCAGTCCGGATTCGGACAAACCAGTTTCGGACCACTTCGCTTGCTGAATTTCTGCAGCATCGCCGGCGATCCGCACTGCGGGCACGATTCCCGCACGGGCTGATCCCAGAACGCGGTGCGGCATGTCGGATAGCGGCCGCAGCCGAAAAAGCGGCGACCCTTCTTGGTCGCCCGCTCGATCAATTCGCCATCGCAGTCTTTGGTCGGGCACGGAACACCGGTAGTAATCGGCCGGGTGTTCTTACAATTTCGGATATTTCTCACAGGCCAGGAAGGGAATGCCAAAACGGCTTTGTTTGACAAGAAACCGCCCCCCGCACTTATCACAGGTCTGATCCGTCGTCTGCGGTGATGCACCGCCCGCGGGTTTGGCTTCTGTACCCGGCAGCGGACGGGTATTCTTGCAGTCGGGATAACCACTGCAGGCCAAAAAGGACCCGTAGCGGCCACGCTTCAGCACCATGGCGCGACCGCATTTGTCGCACTCTTCGGCTTCGACAGAGGTTCTCAACAAGCGGATTTGCCCCTTGTCATCGCGCTCATAGTCAGAAGCAAAATCACATTCTGGATAGGCGGAACAGGAGACAAATGGCCCATTGCGACTCCAGCGGACGTGCAGCTGACGCTGACACTTGGGGCAGTCCAGATCGGTCGCCAGTCCCACGCTCTTGATGTTTCGCATGTTTACCTTGGCCGCTTCGAGGGTCACGGCAAACTGCTGATAGAACTCCTCCAGAAGCTGCAGATAGGATTGCTGACCCACCTCGATACCATCCAGGCTCTCTTCCATCTTGGCGGTGAACTCAGCGTTGACGATATTGGGAAAGTGATCCACCAGCAGATCGTTGATGATGAAACCCAATTCGGTGGGACCCAGGCGCTGCTTGTCCTGAGTGACATATTCCTTATCGACGATGGTGGAAAGAATGGAAGCGTAGGTACTGGGCCGGCCAATGCCGCGCTCTTCCAATTCCTTGATGAGACTGGCTTCGCTGAAGCGTGCCGGGGGTTGGGTGAAATGCTGTTTGGGAACAATACCGAGCAAGGTCAGGACCTGCCCTTCCTTGAGGTCGGGCAGAAACCCTTCAGCTTCTTTACCATTTTCACCATTCTCGCGGGTTTCTTCATAGAGCACCAGAAACCCGGGGAACTGCACCACAGAACCCGTGGCTCGCAAGGTGTAGGCGCCGGCAACCACATCCACCGTGGTTTGGTCAATCAAAGCCGGCGCCATCTGGCAGGCCACAAAGCGTTTCCAGATGAGCGTGTAGAGCGCCAGTTGCTCCTTGGTCAGATACCGCGCTACAGCTTCGGGTTTGCGGTTCACATCGGTGGGGCGAATGGCCTCGTGTGCATCCTGGACATTTTTGCGGTTCTTGAAAAAATTCGGCTTCCCAGGCAGATATTGTTTGCCCCAAGTCTCACCGATGTAGCCGCGCACCGCCTCGATGGACTCGTCGGAGAGCCGGGTGGAATCGGTCCGCATATAGGTGATCAAACCCACGGCTCCTTCTTTACCGAGATCCACCCCTTCGTATAACTGCTGGGCAATAGCCATGGTCCGTTTGGCGGTATAGCGTAGCCTGCGAGCGGCTTCTTGCTGCAGCGTGCTGGTGATGAAAGGCGGAACTGGATGACGGCGCTGGGTCTTGCGCTCCACCTTGGCTATCTGGAAGGCGCTGGAGCGCAAGGCTTCGACGATGCTTTGCGCCTGCTCCTGATTGGTCACCTTGCATTTGTGCTTCTGGCAGCGCCACAGACGCGCATCGAAGGCGTCCGGCGGCAGTTGACCAGTTTCCTCGCACGGATCCGCAACAGACCGCGTACTCAACCGCGTGGTGATGCTCCAAAACTCTTCCGGTTCAAATCGATGGATTTCCCGTTCCCGCTCGCATATCAGGCGCAAAGCCACCGACTGCACCCGCCCAGCACTCAACCCCGGTTTTACCTTTTTCCAGAGCAACGGTGAAATCAGGTAACCGACCAGCCGGTCTAAAACGCGCCGTGACTGCTGCGCCTCAAACAGCGACCGGTTCAGGTCCCGCGGATGGGCCAGGGCATCTTGTATGGCCTTTTTGGTCAGCTCATGGAAAAGCACGCGATGGACCGGTTTGCCCTGAGCTTCAATCTCCTCGGAGATATGCCAGGCAATGGCCTCCCCTTCCCGGTCCGGGTCAGAACCCAGGTAGACGGCATCCACCTGGCCAACCGCCTGTCTGAGTTCCTTGATAATCGTCTTCTTGCCGCGAATCACCTGGTATTCAGGCTGAAACTGGTTTTCCAGATCAATTCCCAACTTGTTCTTAGGCAGATCTTTGACATGGCCAACCGAGGCTTTTACCAGGAAATCCTTGCCCAGGTAGCGCGAAAGAGTCCTGGCTTTGGTGGGGGATTCAACAATCAACAACGACTTTGACATAAACCCAATCCTGTTACACGTCTCGCCTTCGGCTACCTTTGACCATCACAATGGTTTCAGCACCCTTGCAGCATACTGGCAAAATGCTTGCCCGGCAATTGCTGGACGGCCCCTTTGAGTTCCAATGAAAGCAATACTGAAGCAACTCGAGACGCCGCCCAATGCAGCTCCTGACCCAATTCATCGATATGAAGCGGCTCCCTCTGCAGAACCGCCAACAGCTTCGCTTCCTCTTCGGTAAAACGCTCCGGCGATGCACAACCGCCAGGAATAGCCGGAGAAGCACCAATTGGAATCTGCGCAGCGGGGCTACGCTGAATCATTGGGCGAATCTCCTCGAGGATATCCTCCGCGGTCTCTACCAGCTTCGCGCCTTGGCGCAGCAGCTGATGAACACCAGCGCTGCGGTAATGACGAGCCATCCCCGGGACGGCAAAGACTTCCCGACCCTGCTCCAGAGCCAACCGGGCGGTGATCAGAGAGCCGCTGCGCTGGGCCGCTTCCACCACCACAACTCCCAGCGCCAAACCGCTAATGATGCGATTGCGCGCTGGGAAATGACCCGCTTCCGGCGGCATGCCCAGCGGGAATTCGGTCAACAGCGCTCCTGAATCCCGAATTTGCTGCCGCAGCTCACTGTTGCCCCGCGGGTAATCCTGATCCAGCCCACAGCCAAGCACCGCCAGGGTTCGCCCGCGGGCCCGGAGTGCGCCGCGATGAGCCGCGCTGTCAATCCCCACCGCCAGACCACTGACGACAGTCACCCCGCATTGAGCCAAATCAGCGCTCAGTCTTTCGGTGAAGGCCATCCCCAGCGATGACGCCGCTCGCGAACCGACCACGGCAACAGCCACTAAATCCCTGGGTTCCAGGGAACCACCTGCATAGAGCACCACAGGGGGATCAGCGATGGCAGCCAGGTTGACCGGATATTCAGGATCGCCCAGGCACACCAGACCAAAACCCTGGTTTTGAAGCACCTGCCACTCGGCCGCTGGATCGCGTGAAGGTTGGCGATCCAGAAGCGCTTTCACGGCATGCGGCCTCAGTCCGGCCACTCCGTGGATTTCGGCAGCCTTCGCGCCGAGCACCGCCTCCGGTGAACCAAAGTGCCGGACCAACCTCAGTAGCGAACGACTCCCCAAGCCGGGCAGCAGTTTCAACGTCAGCCACGCCAGCTTGCGATCGTCATTTGACGGGATCGATGCAGCCATCATCAGTCGGCGCCTTATTCCCAAAGCCAATGGCCAGGTTCACGTCCACGCAGTCATCCAACGAACCTATGGTTTGATCCTTGTCAGCGGTTCCCACCCGTGTTAGCTAGTCTCCATCCGAAAATTCCTGGCAGCTGCGGCGCAGACGTTCGGAGCTGTCGGGCTCTACAGGGGTGGAGCCCTGCGCTCCAGTGTTTCAGGACGCATACTGACCACAGACAACAGCAGAGCCCGCTGGCTGCCTTGAACCGGCCGCTGTGATCGGAACACTCCGCAGGTTGTTCGCCACAGCCGACCACCGGGTCACAGGAGGTTTCTTATCACGCATATGGTTGCTGATCCCCGCCATCACCATACCAGGCCCAAGAAACCAGAACTCCTGGCCCCCGCAGGGAGTCTCGAAAAGTGCATGATAGCTTTGCTTTACGGAGCCGATGCTGTCTATGTGGGAGGCAAGGATTACAGCCTAAGGGCCTACACGCGCAATCTCAATCGTGAAGAACTGGCTCACGCCTGTTTTCTGGCGCATCAGCTCGGCAAGAAACTCTATATAACCCTCAATGTGTTCGCTCGAGAAGAGGATCTTTCGGTTCTGCCGCAATTCCTCGGATACCTTCAGGAGATCCGGGTGGACGCCATTGTCGTCAGCGATCCAGGGGTCTTGCTGCTGGCGCAACGTTGGGCACCGTTAATCCCAGTTCATCTCAGCACCCAGTCCAACACCACGAACTCCCTTAGCGTTTTTTTCTGGCAAAAGCAAGGAATACGGCGCATCAATCTCGCCCGCGAACTTTCCTTCGAGGAGTTGGCCAGGATACGTCAGCAAACGGCCATGGAACTGGAAATCTTCGCGCACGGATCGCTGTGCATGGCCTATTCCGGCCGCTGTCTCCTGAGCGCTTTTATGAATAAGCGCCCCGCCAACCTGGGACTATGCACCCAGCCCTGCCGGTGGCAGTATCGGCTGGTGGAGGAGAAACGACCGGGAGAATATTTTCCCATCCATGAAGATGCTCGAGGCAGTTACGTGCTCAATTCCAGGGATCTCTGCTTGCTTCCGTCCCTTGGCAGGCTCATGGAACTGGGGATCGATGCCTTCAAGATCGAAGGACGAATGAAGGGGGTCCTTTATCTGGCCAGTATAATCCGGAGCTATCGTCAGGCCATCGATCGCCACTGGGAACACCCCGAGGAGTTCCGTCTGGACTCGAGTTGGGAGGAGGACATGCTGCGGGTGAGCCACCGACCCTACACCCAGGGACTCCTATTCGAAGACCATCGGTCCACCCTTGAGTTTTCGTCTTCGGCAGCCTATTTGCGCAGCCATACCCTGGCCGGGTTGGTGCGGAGGCTTTCCCAGGAGGTTGACTCGGACAAACGCGCCGTGGCAACGGACCCTTACCAATGGATCACGGTTGAAGTTCGCAGTCGTTTAGTTGCCGGCATGTCCCTGGAATTCCTTTACCCGGACGGATCCGCGGCGCATTACACTCTGAAGGAATTTCGCAATCTTCGTGGAGAATCGCTGCACACTGCCCATCCCAACGACTGGATTCAACTACCGGTCGCCTTCCCCACCTTTCCTCTCCAGGTGATCAGAACCTCCACCAATGCTGATGCTGCCAATAACCCCTCCTAGACCGTCCAAGGATAACCATTGCGAGCTGCGTTTCATTGCATTTAACGCAACCTACGGTGGTCGTGTTGAATGCAATGAAACGCGACACTCACTGCGAAATGGCACACGCGGGGATGAAAACAGTCTGGACGCGGGGATTGGAAGGGTTGCTAAAGGCCTGACACCGATCGTTGAAGTCCGGGCGATAGCAGTCAGGGGCCTCCTCCCAATCCTGCAGCCAGCCGGACTCCATGCCGAGTCTTTCCATGGCTACCAAGGCTCGATGCCATTCGGCAGCATTGATTTTGCGGGCAAGCAGGGCATAGCCATGGCTCTTCAGGACTCGATGGGTCGGGTAGTACTGCGACATCAGACTCACGGCGACATCCGGAGACAGTTCATCATGGATGAATTGGAGCGATTGTTCAATGTCGGCAAGGCCGTTGGGCAGGACCAGCAATCGAATGACCAGCCCCCGGATTAGGGTGCCGTCATCGGCAAAGACCAATTCCGGTCCCATCTGCCGATACATCTCACGCAACGCCGCACGGGCACTGACAACATAGTCCTCGGCCTTGGAATAGCTGGCCGCAGCATCTTCATCGGCGTATTTCAGGTCCGGCAGATACACCTGCACGACACCGTCAAGCAACCGAAGCGTTTCCACCGATTCGTAACCGTTGCTGTTGTAGACGATGGGGAGGGTAAGCCCGGCGGCGCGGGCGATAGTGAGTGATCGCACACTTTGCGGAACAAAATGGGTAGGTGATACAAGATTGATGTTGTGGCATCCCATGCCAGCCAATTCCAACATGACGCTGGCCAGCACCTGGAAATCCACCTCACGATGTCGTTCGGCCTCAGGACATTGGCTGATCTGGTAGTTCTGGCAATGCACGCAACGCAGGTTGCAGTTACCAAAAAAGATATTCCCTGCCCCCCGAGAACCGGAAATCGGGGGTTCTTCACCAAAATGCGGTCCATAAGCGGAGACGATCGGAAGCCGCCCCGAACGGCAATAGCCGCGATTGTCGAGGATTCGGTTTACGCCACAGGCACGCGGACAGATTGCGCAACTTTCAAGAACTGCATCCAGTAAATCAGCACGTTTTGTCAGCTCCTTCGGGCTTAGCCACCCGGCAGTCTTGATCCGCACCACAAGATTTCCGCCATCCGTCATGCTGTCGCGCCAAGGATCGCGCCGATCACCTTGATATCCATCATCCCAGCAACCGCCTAGGGTTTGGCACCCTGCTTCGTGGTGAGCTCCTCCTCTATCAGTTTCGAGAGCGACTCCACTGACTGCCCCCCACTGGTCATTCTGCCATTGATCACCAACGTTGGGGTGCTATTGACACCAATAGCCCTCCCATCCTCGATGCTCTGTTCAACCGCCCGCCGATATTTACCGCTGTCCACGCATTGTTTGAATTGGTTCGAATCCAGCCCCATCTCCAACGCGTAAACCTCCATCTGATCAGGATTCGGCTCCTGGTTGCTGGAAAACAGAATGTCCTGGAATTCAGCAAATTTCCCCTGCTCCGCAGCACAACGGGCGCCTTCCGCGGCCTTGGCCGCCCAGCGATGACCACGCAAGGGGAAATCCTTGAACACATATTTGACTTTATCTTTGTACGTTTCCATCACGGCTTTTATGGTTTCGTGATTCTTACGGCAGGCCGGGCATTGGTAGTCCGAAAACTCCACCACAGCAACTGGGGCATCGGCCGCACCACGGACCATGGCATCACCCAGACTGACACGAACCCGCGGTTCCTCCGGTTCCTTAAGATAGATTTTCACCCCCTGCTGTGCATACATGCTACGGGCTTGATCCATGAGCAATTGGTAGAATTTGCGCTGCTTGACCGTACTTCTGGCATATTTGTCCAGGTCCTCGGGAGTGCCCTTCCAGCTATTGCGTACCGACGGATTCTCCTGGAAGTATCGGTCCAACTCCTCTTGAGTCGCTTCGGGAACCTGCGACAAAACCGTTTCATCGATGAGTTTTTCCACCGGAATGCCTTGACTGGCGGCTTTCTTTTCAAAGAGAAGCTGGGCTACCAACTGTTCAAGGCGTTCGCGTTTGAGCCGATAAGCCTGGACATTGAGTTCGTGCAATCGCATAGACAAAGGAGCTTCGAGCTCCTCCCAACTAATCTCTCGTTCCCCAACCTTTGCAGCCAAATTCTCCTCGACCTTAGCCGCCACAGAGGGCGTTGTGCCTTCCACCAGCTTGAGGGAAGGAGCATCTTCCTTCCTCACCACACTCAATCCCAGGAGCACAAAGACGGCAACCATGGCCACGGTCTGCCATATCCGCTGACGATCAAAAGTCAACACGAACACCGCCAGAATGACAAGCAGATTCACCAGGCAAAACACGCAAACCACTTGCTGGCTTAACATGATCCAAACAAAGGCCAGCTCCATGCCCATACCCGTGACAGCAAGCCAGAACAAAACACCTGGGCTAAAGAGGGCGACACTTATCACGGCCACGTAAAAAGCTATCCCCAGAAGCCACACTGGTACAACAAACACGGCAAATTTGGAGGTTTCATGACACCCCTGACCGACCACCCCACACAAATTGGCAACCCAATCCAGGTGATGAGACAAACCCGACATCAATGCGGCCGCAACACCAAGTGTGGCCAGAAGTACCACTATGCGTTCCCGCAAACCGTGTTCTGTCATGATCTATCGTCCTCCAGGGTACTGGCCCAGTAGCCTAAAATCACAAGATCCTAACGATCCTCATCCGCTCATCGTCCAGAGTACAACGCTGACAGACCGATTCTACCCCAGCCTCGTCCAGGACAACTACTTAAATAAGGTCCTCCACCAATTCAAGGAGCGCCATAACCCTTCCGCCTGCATCGAGCACCCCTAGACTCCACACTAAACACAAATGGCCAGAAACGCCGCGTCTCCTGCGCCGTCTGGCCATTTGATCTAAATCGACCAACCTCAGGTCCCTGCGCATTCCAGCAACGCAGCGCGCAAGGCTTCTTTCTAGGCCGCTGCCGCCTTATGCTGCTGAAGTGGCCAGACCCTGGCAAACGCCAACAGCACACTGCTTCTGCTCAATGTGAGCAACAAATTCATCCTTGAAGCAGGACACAGCAGTCAGCACCGGCCGACTGCTGGCCCTCGCGAAGTCACAATAAGGGACTAACACCATGGTTTCGCACAGAAGCTTGATCTGCTCCAGGTCGTCCATGCTGCCCTTGCCAGTAGCGATCCTCTCCACACACTCGCGCATCCGGACCAGTCCAAGCCGGCATGGAATACACTTGCCACAGGATAGCCCAGCCTCAAAATCCAAGAAATACCGCGCCACATCGACCATACAGACGCTGTCATCAATGGCAACAAGCTGGCCAGTGTGTCTCTCAAAGAAAATGTCCGGGCCGATAAGATCGATCCGGGCTGATCGACACCAGACGCGCCATAATCCTGCCATGGACCAGCGTCTCTTCGACGATCTCAGGAATGTCATCAACGCCAACGCCAAGGTAAAAAAACAGACGTCCGGGAAATCCAAGAACCGGCCCGGTCTCGCAGTTGCCGTCACAACCGGCTTTGGCGTTACCCACAACGATTTTGAGCTTGCGCTTGGTAATCTCCTCAACCAGGGCCTCGCGCACCGCTTTGCATCCCAGTTTGCAGCTACCCTTGGGCGCACAAACGGTAACACACGCCTTGCCATTCATTGTATCGCAGAACTGTTTGTCTTTCACCTTGGAACCTCTTCTGCAAGAGAAAGTGATTGCACCATTATCGATACCAAGCTCCGTTGGTTAACCTAACGCTAACTGTGAACTAGTCTTGTCTCCCGGCACATACCAGCCAGCATCCACCACCATTGCTGATGATGGCAATAAATCAGCTACAAAAGACTTTTGGCCGCGGCTTCAGCAAGCGTAATGAACTTGTCCGGGAACATACCAAGGTAAACCATAGCAATCACCAGAGCAATGCTCATGGCCTGATAGCGCGAGTTAACCATCACTTCAGGATATTCCTCCACCGGTTCCAGTAGATATGCTGCCTTGATAACAATCAAATAGTAGTACAATGAGATAGTCGCATTCAGCATACCAATGACCACCAAAGCAAGATACCCCTGTTCCATAGCCGCAGCAAACACATAGAATTTCCCGGTGAACCCGACCGTAGGTGGAATCCCTGCCAGTCCGAACAGACCAAGCATCAGCGTCATGGCCAGCAAAGGTGAACGCTTGTGCAATCCGGCAAGTTCCTTAATTTTGAGGTTCTTACCATCAGCAGCGATCTTCAGAATTACCATGAAGCAAGCGAAGTTCATGACCAAATAGGCACCCGCATAAAAAATCGCACTGGCATAACCACGCTCGGTCATGCTGAGGATCCCCATCAGCATGTAACCGGCATGGGCGATACTGGAATAAGCCAGCAAACGCTTGACATCTTTTTGAATGATGGCCACCAAGTTGCCGAAACTCATAGACAGCACGCACAACACCACCAGCGCCTGCTTGAGAAAAACGCTTTCTCCACCGGCCAAGCCTACAAACCGGATGACCAATGCCGCTGCTGCCATCTTCGAAGCCGTGGCGATATACACCGTCACCTGATTAGCGGACCCTTCGTACACATCAGGGGCCCAGGAGTGAAACGGAAACAGTGCCTGCTTGAAGAAAAACCCGGCCAAGGTGAGAACAAGCCCGATGATTGCAGCCGGCTGCCCAATAACCTTGGGAAGGATCTTGATCATATCGGCGATGTAGGTGGTGTGGGTGACACCAAATAGGTAGCTGGCACCGAAGATCATCAGACCGGACGCACAGGCGCCGATAATGAAATACTTGACCGCAGCCTCGATATTGCGTTCCGGTCCTCGTCGCATCGGTACCAACAAATACAGCGAGTACGACGAAAGCTCCAGAGAGATGTATACGGCCAGCAACTCCACGGCGCTAACCAGCATCATCATTCCCAAGGTGCAAATCGACACCAGGAAGTAGAACTCCGGATGTCTGCGTCTTCGACACCCTTGAGGTCATCGCACACAAAAATGACCAAAAAAGTGCCAAGCGCGATGAAGATCTTGAAAACCTGGCTGAAGAAATCCACCCGGTAACTGTCGAAGAAGAGCATCCCTTCAAGCTTGGCCGACATAACCGCAACCAGCAAACCCACACTGGCTAGCGCCACGGCGAAGACATAGGTGCTCCTGGCGTTTACTTTGCGCTGCAGGCTCAGCGCAAAGAAAACTGCCGCCATCGTCACGTAGAACAATTCCGGAGAAAACAGGACCATTTTCATCATGGGCACTTCTTTCCCTCTACTAGAACTTAGCTAAAGCTCTTCACGAAAGGAACCACCGCACAATTGATGACGTCAAGCATCAAGCGCGGGAACAACCCAAAGAAAACCAAGACACCAATGAGGATAATTCGCGGCGTAGCCATAACCAAACCGACGTCTGGAATGTGCGCCCATTTCTCGTTGCGATCGCCGTAGAAAACCTTCTGCACCACCCGCAGCATGAACAGGGCACTGATCACCAGCCCGCAGACCGCAAGGATACCGCGGATTGGATAAACTTTGACCGAGGCGATAAAAACAAGTAACTCCGCCCAGAAACTGCTCATAAGGGGCACACCGACCCCACAGAATGCTGCGATGATAAAGAAGGCTGAGGCTATCGGCATAGTCTTCGACAACCCGCCAAGGTCGGGGATGTAGATGGTGTGTG